>NZ_JBIVZM010000013.1:0-288632 GCF_044759525.1 Streptomyces sp. NPDC101110
TGTAGATGTCGCAATCCACACCGAACCCAGAAGGCCCTCACCTGTTCAAGCACCCAGCACGCGTGTCACCAACGTCCCGGGACAGCACACCTAGGTCGTGTCCGCAAAGTCCCGCCCGCCGTGCGGCCCGCCCTCCGGGCGGACGACGGGACTGTGCGGACACGACCCAGGGGCCGGTCACAGGGTCGCCACGTAGCGGGAGACCGCGGCGGCCGCGTTCTCCACCACGCCTCGTACCGTGGCAGACACATCCAGTATGCCCGCGTCGAGCAGATCGGCCGTCGCGCCACCGTCCCCATCGGACCAGGTCGGCACGCCGGCCGGGCCGGTGTCGAGCAGTGCCGTCAAACGGCTTTGATCCTGACCGGCGTTGCGCACGATCTGCCGCAACGGGGCAGCGAGCGCGGCACGGAAGAGTCCGGCGTCCGCGCCGAGGGCCTGCCCCGCGCGATACAGCCCGGTACCGCCCCCGGGCAGTACGCCGGAGCGGGCCGCCGAGCGGGCGACGGCGAGCGCCCGGACCGCCGCGGTGCGTGCCGCACTCCCGGCCGGGCCCGCATACACACGGAGCCGTCCGCCCTCGGGCGGCGCGGTTCCGGGAAGCCCGGTGACGACGGTGGAGGACGGCGCGACCAGCGCCCGCGCGGCCAGACCGAGCGGGTGCCCGGTCAGCAGGGCGTGGCCCGTCCGGGTGCAGAGCGCGTCCCAGTCGACAACGGCGTCCGTGGGGCGCACCACCACCGTCGGCACGAAGAGACCGTGCAGGCAGCCCATGGCGAAGACGTCGACCCGCGGTGCGATGACCAGGAGCGGTTTCCTTTCCAGCCAGCCGAGCGCCAGCAGTTCCTCGACCGGCAACTTTCCTTCCGGTGCGACGAGGACATACGGCTCGTGGAGGGTCAGAGGACGGCTGGCGGAGTTCGGCACCAGGACCGACGCGTCCAGGGCGAGCCTGCTGACGACGGAGAGCCCCGGTTCGGGGAGGGCGGTGGCCCGGGTGCCGGCGGCGATCTCGACCTGGTCGACTCCCACGCGGGCGATCGCCGACATCACCAGCTTCCCTCCCTCCAGGTCCCCCATAGCCGTCGACACGGCCCGGTCCAGTTCCTCCGGACAGGGCGGTCGCGGGCCGTCGAGTTGCTGCCGGTCCAGTCGGCGCAGGACGGCAGCGGCTTCCTCCTCGACGCGGTCGGTGACCTCCTGCCAGCGGGCACCCGCGCGCACCGCCGTATGGACGGCGAAGAGCAGCTCATCGGCGACCACCGCTGCGGTCGCCGCCCCGTCGCCGTAGTCCCGGCGCATGTCCGTCATCACGTCACGGACCAGTTCGATGCCCGGCAACCACCGCGGGACGGTCTTGTCGACGACCGCTTCGAGTGCGGCGAGGGAGTCCCCACCGACGGGGCCGAGTTCGGGCCGCACCGCGCTCACACCGACGTGGATCCCCACGACGAGATCCGAGGCATCCGTCCTCTTCTCGGGGGCCACGTCCCGCCCCGTGGTGACGCGCCGCTGTGAAAGCCATCGCAGCGCGCCGGACCATGGGTTGCGCATGAGCTGGAGCCCTCGAATCGTGTCCTCGTGGCACTGCGCCGGTCGTGGCCAGCCACGGTCGATCATGATTTTCCGGGTGTAGACGAAGAGGTCTTCGGGGGTGAGATACGGCCGTCCGCTGGGGACGCCGTTGCCGATGACCTCCAGCAACCCGCCCGTGAACGCGGTGTGCCGGTGGCCCACGGGGGCCTTGCTCGGCAGAGTGGAGACCGTCGACGACAGGACGTACGTCCCCTCGATGCCCAGTTGCCCCATGACGAGCGAGGACGCGTCCGCCATGACGCCGACCGCTCGTCCGCTGTAGCAGCAGTCGAGGACGACCACGAGTCTTCGGGCACGACGGACCGCGAGGATGTCCCGGACGTCGGAGTATCTCAAGCCGGTGAGCAGCGGCAGCTCGGGGTTCGTGCGGCCGGTGGCCAGAACCAGTTCGCCGGTGCCCTCGTGGATCAGTCCATGCCCGGCGTAATAGACGAGCAGGGTGTCCAGGGGCTCGCCCGCTGCTTCGGCCAGGACGGTACTGACATCGGCCGCTTCCCTCTTGTCGGGCAGGACGACGCAGCGTTCACGGGGCAGCCCCCACGTCGCCGTGTCACAGAGGGCCGCGGCCAGATCGGTGAGGTTGTTGCCGACGGAGGGCAGCCGATCCAGATCCTCGTACACGTCGTTGCCGATCAGCACCGCCATGGACTGGAGCGGATCGGCGGTGTCGGTCACGACGCCTCGTCGGCGGGTGCCTCGTCCTCGGGGCCGGCGTGTTCCTCCAGCACCCGGTTGATCAGGGCGGCCGGATCCTTGACGCTCGCCTCCACCTCCACGCTGCCCCTCGGGCCCTCGACCCGTATCCTCACCGGCGTCACCCGGCTCTGCAGCCACACCGAGACGGTCTCGGCCAGCACCGCCCCGGCACCCCCCGCCCCGAACGACGCGAGGAGGATTTCACCGACCCCGCCCATGTCATCCGGTCGGATCACGGGTGCGGGGCGAGTGAAACGGACCTGCCGCAGATCGGGCTCCCTGAGGAGCCATTGCTGTAAGGAACGCAGGTCTGCCTCGACCTGGCCGGAGGTGACGGTGATGGTGATGTCCACGTCCGTACTGTGCCATGGCGGGTGCTCCCGCCGTGGCCGGATCGCGCAGGTTCGGCAGGTTCGGTCGGGCAAGGCCGGATACGGGTGAACCGGTGCCGAGCAGAGGCGAGTTCAGCTGCAAACCGACCCTGCGCCGGACTACCCGGCCTGACCCATTCCCGCCGCGTTCGGCCAGCTCTGGGCGGCGGGCCAGCCCGTCGCCGGGGCCGGGGACAGGCCGTTCGTGCCGCGGACCTGGGCGGCCGTCAGGCCGCCGCGGGCCGGGACGCCGGGCGGCGTGGGCCCGGTGAAGGGGGCCGCCATGGGCGACGGTGCGGGAGCCGGCGCCGGAGCAGGGACCGGCGCCGGGGCCTGGGCAGCGGGAGCCAGCGGCGGGACGGGGGCCTGGGTCGCGGGGGCCGGCGGCGGCACCGGGGCGGCCATCGGCTGGGGCGCGGGCTGCGGCATCTGCTGGGGGATCTGCGGCTGCGGCAGCTGTGCCGCGGCCGGCATCGGCATCCCGCCGCCCGCACCCGCCGGTACGGCGGACGCGGCGGCGGGGAGCGGCATGCCGATGCCGGTGGCCGGAGTGGGGGCCGCAGCCGGGGCGAGTCCCGGCCCGCCCGTACTCGCGGCCGCCGGGGCGGGCGCGAGCCCCGGGCCCCCCGTCGCCGCGGCGGCGGCCGGGGCCGGGGCCGCCCCCATCGCCTGCGCCGCGAGCCCCCGCACGCCCGCCCCGTTCGTCTCGCTCACCAGCCGGTCCACGGCCGCCGTACCCGAGCTGTAGCTGGTCCCATTGCCCAGCTCGGGTACGGCGGCTCCCCTCCTGGACGTCCCGTAGAGCACCTGTTCCAGGCCGGACACCAGGCGACGCACGTCCACCTGGGGGCGCACCACGAGACGCAGGAAGCGGCTGGACGAACCGATCTTGTTGCCGCACTCGCGGACCAGGATCCGGTGCTCGGTGAGCATCCGGTCCCGGACCACGGTGCCCTCGGCGCCCACGGGGAGGCGCACGAAGAGGAAGTTGCCCTGCGACGGGTAGACCGTCAGACCGGGCAGCGAGGACAGCTGGCCGGCCATGTCGAGCCGGTCGCGGCGCACCTGCTGGAGGCTCTGCGCGTACTCGGCGCCGTGCTCCTTCAGCATGAAGACGACGTGCTCGGCGAAGGAGTTGAGGTTCCACTTCGGGAGCATCGAGCGGATGCGGCCCGCGAGCGCCGGGTTGGCGACGAGGTAGCCGAAGCGTATGCCGTGCAGACCGAAGTTCTTGCCGAGGCTGCGCAGCACGACCACGTTGGGCCGCAGCATGGCCTCCTGGACGACGGACGGCTCGGCCTCGGCGTCCGCGAACTCCAGGAACGACTCGTCGATGACGACCAGGTCGAGGTCGGCCATGGCGTCCATGAACTGCACGACGGCGTGCTTGTGCAGGAAGCCGCCGTCGGGGTTGTTGGGGTTGCAGATCACGGCGACGCGGGTGCCGCGGGCCCGGATGAACTCGGCGTACTGGGCGAGGTCGAGGGCGAAACCGCTGGATTCCTGGAGCGGGAACATGTCGACCCGCTTGCCGGTCTCCATGGGCTGGTCGGTCCAGCGGCCGAAGGTGGGGACGGGGACGGCGAGGGACTCGCGGACCAGCAGGTGGTCGATCCAGGTGATGAGCTCGGTCGAGCCGTTGCCCATGGCCACGCACTGCGGCGGGAGCTGGAGCAGGCTGCACAGCTCGGCCGTGATGGTGTCGGCGCTGCTCGGGTAGTACGTGATGATGTCGCGCAGCCGGCCCGCCATGTCCTCGAACATGGCCGGGGTCGGGAAGTACGGGTTGCAGGGGATACAGAAGTCCACGGGGCCGGCTCCCTCTCCGCCCTCACGTGTCAGAGCCGCCATCGACGGGCTGTGTGCCGCGGTACTGCGGAACAGCGACGTGACGTTGTCGGCCATGGAACCTCCGTATGGGGCGGGCCCGTTGGGGACGGACGGGCCCGACGTTTAAGGGCGGCCCGCGCGGGGGAGCGCGGGCCGCCCTTACATACGGCGGCCGAGGTGACACCGTTCAACCGTCGGCAAACCGGTCAGAACATGTGCCGTACCTGTGAAGAATTGTCAGCAGCCGAACGAGTGGATCGTCGTCGTCCGGTACGTCTGCCCCGGTCGCAGCACCGTCGACGGGAACTTCGGCTTGTTCGGCGAGTCCGGGAAGTGCTGCGTCTCCAGGCACAGCGCGTCGCCCTGCCGGTAGGTGCGGCCGGACGGGCCGGTCAGGGTGCCGTCGAGGAAGTTGCCGGAGTAGAACTGCAGGCCCGGCTCGTTCGTGGCGATCTTCAGGGTGCGGCCGGAGGCCGGGTCGCGCAGGGTCGCGACGTGCTCGGGCCGGGCGGTGATGCCCTTGTCGAGCACCCAGTTGTGGTCGAAGCCCTTGGCGGTGACCAGCTGCGGGTGCGAGGTGCGGATGTCCCGGCCGATCGGCTTGGCGCGGCCGAAGTCGAAGGGCGTGCCCGCGACCCTGGCCAGCTCACCCGTCGGGATGAGGCCCGCGTCGGTGGGCGTGTAGCGGGAGGCGGCGATCTGCAGCTCGTGGTCCTCGATCGTGCCGCTGCCCTCACCGGCCAGATTCCAGTACACATGGCTGGTCAGGTTGACGACGGTGGCCTTGTCCGTGGTGGCCTCGTAGTCGATGCGCCAGTCGCCGTGCCGGGTGAGCGTGTACGTCACCTTCGTCCGGAGCGTGCCCGGGTACCCCATCTCGCCGTCGACGGAGGTGTAGTACAGGTGCAGGCCGACGTCGGAGCCCTTCACGAACGGCTCGACGTCCCACACGTGCTTGTCGAAGCCCTTGGCGCCGCCGTGCAGGCTCTGCTCACCGTCGTTGACGGACAGCTGGTAGTCCTTGCCGTCGAGGGTGAACCTGCCCTTGCCGATGCGGTTGCCGTAGCGGCCGATCAGGGCGCCGAAGTACGGGCTCTTGGCGACGTAGTCCTCGAGGTTGTCGAAGCCGGCGGAGACGTTGGCGTGGCGTCCCCGGCGGTCGGGTATCTCCAGGGACTGGACGATGCCGCCGTAGGAGAGGACCTTCAGGCGGGTGCCGCCGTTCTCCAGCGACCAGCTGTAGACCTTGGTGCCGTCGGCGAGCTTGCCGAAGAGCGTCTTCACCGGCTTCCTGCCTCCCGTGGCGTGCGCCGTGCCGCCGAGCGTGGTGGCGGCCATGCCCGCTGCCGCCGCTCCCGCGATGACCGTGCGTCTGTTCAGTTCCATGTGTGCGGCTCCCGTATAAGGAGAGGGCCCCGCCTTCCCGGCGGGGCCCCGATCTGACTTACGAACCGACCTTGCGCTTGTTCCACACGTCGAACCCGACCGCCGCCAGCAGCACCAGGCCCTTGATGACCTGCTGCCAGTCGGTGCCGATTCCGACGAGGTTCATACCGTTGTTCAGCACGCCCAGGACCAGGCCACCGATGATCGCGCCGAGGACGGTGCCGACACCGCCGCTCATCGACGCACCGCCGATGAACGAGGCCGCGATCGCCTCCAGCTCGAAGTTGAGGCCGGCCTTGGGAGAGGCCGCGTTGAAGCGGGCGGCGAAGACCAGACCCGCCAGGGCCGCGAGCATGCCCATGTTCAGGAAGACCAGGAAGGTGACCTTCTTGTCCTTCACACCCGACAGCTTGGCCGCCGGGAGGTTGCCGCCGATGGCGTAGATGTGGCGGCCGATGATCGCGTTGCGCATGACGTAGCCGAAGCCCACGAGCAGCACGCCCAGGATGAGCAGCACGATCGGGGCGCCCTTGTAGCTGGCCAGCAGCAGGGTGAGCGTCAGCACCGCGGCGCCGATCGCGATCAGCTTCAGCAGGAACAGCTTGGCGGGCGGGACGTCCAGGTCGAACTCCTGCTGCCGCTTGCGGTCACGGACCTCCTGGAAGATCACGAAGGCGATCATCGCGAAGCCGAGCAGCAGTGTGAGGTTGTGGTAGTTCGTGTTGGGGCCGACCTCGGGCAGGAATCCGTTGGCGACCTTCTGCAGCCCGTCCGGGAAGGGGCCGAGGGTCTGGCCCTCCAGGAAGATCTCCGTCAGACCGCGGAAGATCAGCATGCCCGCCAGGGTCACGATGAACGACGGTATCCCGCCGTACGCGATGAAGAACCCCTGTACGGCACCGGCGACCGCGCCCACGGCCAGGCACAGCACTACGGCGAGCGGCCAGGGAAGGTCTTGTTTGACCATGAACACCGCGGCCATCGACCCGACGAACGCCGTCAGCGAGCCGACCGAGAGGTCGATGTGGCCGGCGATGATGACCAGCATCATGCCGATCGCGAGGATCAGGATGTAGCTGTTCTGCAGCACCAGGTTGGAGACGTTGCGCGGGAGCAGCAGGTCGCCGTCGGTCCAGACGGCGAACAGGACCACGATCAGGCCCAGCGCGATCAGCATGCCGTACTGCCGCATGTTGCGGCGCATGCCGTCCATCACCAGCTGCAACAGGCCGTCGCCCGCGGCCGCTGCGCTCTTGCCCGGCGGCGCGGGGGCCGGGCTCTTGGCGGTCACGTCCGTGCTCATCGGGTTACCTCTTTGTCCTTCGTCATCTGACGCATCAGCGATTCCTGGGAGGCCTCGGCCCGCGAGAACTCACCCGTCAGCCGCCCCGCGGCCATCGTGTAGATGCGGTCGCACATGCCGAGCAGCTCGGGCAGCTCGGAGGAGATGAAGACGACCGCCTTGCCCTGGGCGGCCAGCTGGTCGATGACCGTGTAGATCTCGTACTTCGCGCCGACGTCGATACCGCGCGTCGGCTCGTCCAGGATCAGCACGTCCGGACCTGAGAAGATCCACTTGCTGAGGACGACCTTCTGCTGGTTGCCGCCGGAGAGCTTGCCCACCGGTTCGAACACCGTCGGCGCCTTGATGTTCATGGACTTGCGGAAGCCCTCGGCGACCTGCCGCTCCTCGTGCTCGTCGACCACACCGCGCTTGGCGACCTTGCCCAGGGCGCTGAGCGAGATGTTCCGGTTGATGGTGTCGATGAGGTTGAGGCCGTAGTGCTTGCGGTCCTCGGTGACGTACGCGATGCCGTGCTTGACCGCCTCGGGGACGGTCTTGGTGCGGATCTCCTTGCCGTCCTTGAGGACGGTGCCCTCGGCGTACCGGCCGTAGGTCCGTCCGAAGACGCTCATCGCGAGTTCGGTGCGGCCGGCGCCCATCAGGCCCGCGATGCCGACGATCTCCCCGCGGCGCACGTGCAGCGAGACGTCGTCGCACACCTTGCGCTGCTGGTCGATCGGGTGGTGCACGGTCCAGCCCCGGATCTCCAGGGCCGGGGCCGCGCCCTCCTCGGGCTCGTGCGGGGAGCGCTCCGGGAAGCGGTTCTCCAGGTCGCGGCCGACCATGCCGCTGATGATCCGGTCCTCGGTGGTCTCCGGGGCCTTCACGTCCAGGGTCTCGATGGTCTGGCCGTCGCGCAGGATCGTCACCGAGTCGGCGACCTTGCGAATCTCGTTGAGCTTGTGGGAGATGATGATCGAGGTGATGCCCTGCTTCTTCAACTCCAGGATCAGATCCAGGAGTTTGCCGCTGTCCTCGTCGTTCAGGGCGGCGGTCGGCTCATCCAGGATGAGCAGCTTCACCCTCTTCGACAGGGCCTTCGCGATCTCCACGAGCTGCTGCTTGCCCACGCCGATGTCGGCGACGCGGGTGTCCGGGTGGTCGGAGAGGCCGACCCGGCGCAGCAGTTCGGTGGCGTGCCGAAGGGTCTCGGTCCAGCTGATGATCCCCCGGGTGGCGTGCTCGTTGCCGAGGAAGATGTTCTCCGCGAGGGAGAGGTAGGGCACCAGGGCCAGTTCCTGGTGGATGATCACGATGCCGCGCTCTTCGCTGGCCCGGATGTCCTTGAACTGGCAGACCTCTCCCTCGAAGAGGATGTCGCCCTCGTAGGTGCCGTGCGGGTGGACGCCGGAGAGGACCTTCATCAGGGTCGACTTGCCGGCGCCGTTCTCCCCGCAGATGGCGTGGACCTCGCCCTGGTGAACGGTGAGTGTGACGTTCGACAGCGCCTTGACGCCGGGAAAGGTCTTGACGATCGAGCGCATTTCCAGGACGGGTCCCGCCATGGTCGTGCCTTCCAATCAGTGGTGAATCGTCGGTCGGTGGCAGGGACTACTTGAGGTCGCTCTCCTTGATGTAGCCGGAGTCGACGACCTCCTTCTGGTAGTTCGACTTGTCCACCGCGACCGGCTCCAGCAGGTAGGCCGGGACGACCTTCGCGCCGTTGTCGTAGGTCTTGGTGTCGTTGACCTCGGGCTTCTTCTTGTTGAGCAGCGCGTCGACCATGTTCGAGGACACCTTGGCGAGCTGGCGGGTGTCCTTGTAGACGGTCATCGACTGCTGGCCGGCGATGATCGACTTCACCGAGGCGACCTCGGCGTCCTGGCCCGTGACGACCGGCAGCGGCTTGCTCTTGGAGCCGTAGTCGTCGGACTTCAGCGCCGACAGGATGCCGATGGAGATGCCGTCGTAGGGGGAGAGGACGGCGTCGACGCGCTCGCTCTTGTAGGCCGAGGTCAGGATGTCGTCCATGCGCTTCTGGGCGGTGCCGCCGTCCCAGCGCAGGGTGGTGACCTGGTTGAGCTTGGTCTGCTTGGAGCGGACGACGAGCTGCTTCTTGTCGATGTAGGGCTGCAGGACGTTCATCGCGCCCTGGAAGAAGTAGCGGGTGTTGTTGTCGTCGTTGGAGCCGGCGAACAGCTCGATGTTGAAGGGGCCCTTCTTCGACGAACCAGAGCCGTCCTTCAGGCCGAGCTTCTCGACGATGTAGTTGCCCTGGAGCTCGCCGACCTTCTCGTTGTCGAAGGAGGCGTAGTAGTCGACGTTCTGCGTGCCGAGGATCAGACGGTCGTAGGAGATGACCGGGATGTTGGCGTCCTTGGCCTGCTGGAGCACGTTGTTCATCGACTTGTTGTCGATCGCGGCGATGATCAGCGCCTTGACGCCCTGCGTGATCAGGTTCTCGACCTGCGAGACCTGCTGGTCCGGGTCGTCCTCGCCGTAGACGAGCTTGGTCTTGTAGCCCTTGGACTCGAGGTCGGTGACGACGTTCTTGCCGTCGGCGATCCAGCGCTCGGAGGACTTGGTCGGCATCGCGATGCCGATGGTGGCGCCCTTCGTGTCGCCCCCGCTCTCCTTGCTGCCGCCCTCACCGCTCTGGCCGCAGGCGGACAGGGTCAGGGCGAGGGAGGCGGCTCCGGCTATGGCGGTGACTGCGGCTCTGCGGATACGCATGATCATCATCCTTGATCTGTGGCAGGGCTCGGTCTGAGGCGCGAAGTCGCTCCGGGTGGTCGTGCCGGAAAGACCGAGAAGAGATGTGGTGGATTGTGGTCGGCTGTGTCTTCTTTTGTGAAGCCGAGTAGCCGGAACGTTATGACGAGATTTCGAACCGTTGCAGATCGCCCGGCAGCCGGGACCCGAGCGGCGCCATGTCGCCGTCCGCTCCGTGGCGCGCCAGGAGGTCCAGGGCGAGCCGGCCGCGGCGCACCCGCTCCTTGGCGGTGGCCAGGGTCAACTCCCGCATGTGGTGCCCGTACGGGTAGATGCCGGGGGCTTTGGACAGGCCGAACTTCAGATACAACGGGGCCCCGCGTCTGATGAGTTCGGCCACCTCGTACATGCGGATGTAGCCGCCGAGGTCGTCGGGTGCCTCGATGTACATGTCCATCGGGGCACCCGACACCCGGCGGATCTCGGTGAGGTGATCGAGCGTCAGGTCACTGGGCACGTTGACCGAGTCGGCGCCGAGACGCTCGTAGACCGCGTACGCGGCCGGGTTGACCGGCCCGATGAGCGCGGAGACCTTGAGCGTCGTGTCGGCCGGGATGACGCCGGCCGCCCGTGCCCGGTGCAGCGTCCACAACACGCCCTCGTCCGCGACGAGCAGGCACTTGACGCCCAACTCCGTTGCCCTGACCGCGTCTTCGACACAGCCGGCGACGGCGTCGTGGCCGCGTGCGCGCAGTCCGGCCCCCCGCGAGTCGGTGCGCGTGGACCCGCCGATGTCCCAGGTGCCGCGCGGACCCGTGAACAGGCAGAGCTCGATGTCGCGTTCACCGGTCGACTCGACCATCTCGGTGATCTCGGCGTCGGTCAGCATCCACACGCCGCTGCCCTGGCTGATCCGGTGGATCGGCACGTCCAGTCGCGAGGCCTCCTTCAGCACCACCGCGAGCGCCTCGGGGCCCTCGCAGGAGGGGATCTCGGTGCGCCAGCGGCCACCGCCGGGGAAGGAGTGCGCGGAGGTGTCGGCGGGATCGGGGTCGGGTGCGCTCAGGCCCAGCGCGGCGAGGGCCGGCTCACCGGGCCGGCGGGCTGCCGTGGCGGAAGCGTCGGTCACAGGAATGTCCTTCAGTTCGATATTTCGGACGAGGTTCGCGGCTCTGGGTAGGGCGAGGCTGGGTGTACGCCGGTACGGGAGCCGTCAGGTTGCCCCCGTACCGGCGTACGGCCTAGGGGCGGAGCAAAACCTTGCCCACCTTGGGATCGCCGGCCCCGACCAGCTCGATGGCCTGCGAGAACTCGGTGAGGGGCAGCTCGTGCGTCACCAGCGGCAGCGGGTCGAGCAGCCCGGCGGCGAACACCCGCACCGTGTGCGCCCAGGCGTCCGGCGGCGCACCGAAGACGGTGTGCACCTCCAGTTGCCGTACGACGAGGTCGGTCGGGTCGAGACCGTCGGCGTCCGGCGCCGGGATGCCGGTCAGGACCAGCCGTCCGCCGCGCCGGAGCAGACCGGCGGAGGTCCGGGCGGCGTCCGCGGACCCGGCCGTCTCGATCACCACGTCGAAGTCGTCCGGGAGTTCCTGGTCCTTCGTCCGGAAATCCGTCGCGCCGTAACTCCGCGACAGCGCCTCGCGGTCCCGGCGGGTGTCGACGACCAGCAGCTCCGCCGGCGAGTTGGCCTTCAGGAACTGCACGGCGAACATGCCGAGCGTGCCGGTGCCCACCACGGCGACGCGCTCACCGGGCTGCGCGTTGCCCTTCAGCGCGGCCGCCGCGATGCAGGCCGCGGGCTCCAGGAGGGCCGCGGCCGTGAGGTCGCAGTCGTCAGGGAGGGCGTGCAGGAGACGGGCCGGGAGGGTCAGCGTCGCCGCCATCGCGCCCGGCTGGGTGAACCCGGTCTCCTCGTAGCCGGCCGTGCACAGGGTCGTGTCGCCCGCGTGGCAGCGGTCGCAGACCTGGCAGTTTCGAAAGCCCTCACCGACGACCTTGCGGCCCACGAGGGACTGCGGGACACCGGCGCCCACGGCCTCGACCGTCCCGGACCACTCGTGGCCCGGGGTCAGCGGGTAGCGCACGTAGCCCTCGGGCCGGTTGCCCTGATAGACCTCGCGGTCGCTGCCGCAGATCCCGGCGGCGTGCACCCGGACCAGGGCCTCGCCGGCCTCGGGCCGACGGGGCTCGTGCGGCACCAGACGGTGCTCGCCCGGGGCGTCGACGACGACTGCGGTGCTCACTGCGAGCCCTTCGGCTTGCGCTGTTCCCAGCCCTCCGCCCAGAGGTCGAACCGGGCCTGCTGCTGGGGGAATTCGGCGGCGGCGTCGACGTCCAGCTCCACACCGAGGCCGGGGGCGTCGGAGAGGTGGAAGCAGCCGTCCTCCGGGTTCACCTGCGGGGCGCCCTTGACCACCTTCTTGATCTCCGCGTCCGCGAAGTCGTTGAAGTGTTCGAGGATCTTGAAGTTCGGGGAGGTGAAGCCGACCTGGAGGGACGCGGCGGTCAGCACCGAACCGCCCACGTTGTGCGGAGCCACCAGCATGTAGTGCGTCTCGGCCGTCGCCGCGAGCTTCCTGGTCTCCCAGATGCCGCCGATGTGGCCGACGTCCGGCTGGATGATGTCGACGGCCTGGCTCTCGAACAGCTCCCGGAACTCGATCCGGTCGTGGATGCGCTCACCGGTGGCGACCGGCATGTCGACCTTGGCGGCGACCTTCTCCAGCGCCTTCAGGTTCTCCGGCGGGACCGGCTCCTCCAGCCACGCCGGCTTGAACGGCGCCAGCTCCTTGGCCAGGCGCACGGCCGTGGCGGGGGAGAAGCGGCCGTGCATCTCCAGCATCAGCTCGGCCTCGGGGCCGATGGCGTCGCGAACGGCCTCGATCAGGGAGACCGCGTACAGGGTCTGCTCGTGGTCCAGCTCGAAGTGACCGGTGCCGAAGGGGTCGATCTTCAGCGCCCGGTAGCCGCGCTCCATCACGCCCTGGGCGGCCTTGTGGTAGGCCTCCGGGGTCCGCTCGGTCGTGTACCAGCCATTGGCGTACGCCTTGACCTTGTCGGTGACCTTGCCGCCCAGCAGCTGCCAGACGGGGACCCCCAGCGCCTTGCCCTTGATGTCCCAGCAGGCCATCTCGATCACGGCGATGCCGGACATGACGATCTCGCCCGCACGGCCGTAGTCGCCGTACTTCATGCGCTTGACGAGGTCCTCGACGGCGAAGGGGTCGGAGCCGAGGATGTGGTTGGCCTCGGCCTCCCTCAGGTAACCGAGAAGGGCATCGGTGTGTCCCAGCATCCGGGTCTCGCCGACTCCGGTGATCCCCTCGTCGGTGTGCACCTGGACGTACGTCAGGTTGCGCCACGGCGTCCCGACCACGTGTGTGCTGATTCCGGTGATGCGCACGGCGGTTGTCCCTCGCAGCTTCGTCGGCTCGGTTCTTTTCAGTCTGTTCCGTCAGCGTCCCGCCCGCGTTCCGGCGCCTCGGCTTGTTCGAGATTTCGGCACACGTTCGAAATGCTGGCGTGACAGTAAGGATCGGGCGTGGGGAGTGTCAATGGGTCGCGCGCATAACGGTTTCGACAGTTTCGAAACCACCCGAGGGCCGTGTCCCTACAGAACCTTCACAGCGGGCTCTAGGAACGTGACCGGCGCGGAACTTAATCTTCCGGCGTCATGGACTACTGCGACCCGTGCCGACGGCACCTCAACGGCGCCCTCGCCTGCCCGGGGTGCGGCACCCCCGCCCCGTCGCTGCACCGGAGCGCTCCGGTGTACGCCGGGTACGACGCCGGCGCGCCGGGGCACATCGCCGGGGAACCGGCGAGGCCGCCGGGCTCGTACGAGTCGCACACCCCCGGCACCGGACACGCCCACGACGACGCGCTCGGCGAGGGCGACTACGCGTACGACGACTACGCGTACGGCGACTACGCGTACGGCGAAGACCGTGACGCGCGTAGCGACAGCGATGAGGGCGACGCGTACGGCGATGACGACGGCCAGGGCGACGGCGAGCGCGTGGGGCGTGCGGCCCGGCGGCGCGGGCGCGGGCCCGGTCCGTCCGCCGACGGCCCGGGCGGATCGAGCCGACGGGACCGCAAGGCCGCGGCCCACCGGCGCCGTCGGCGCCGGACCCTGTTCGTGGCCGCCGGGTTCGTGCTGGCGGCCGGGGGTCTGAGCCTCGCGGAACTCGGCATGGACGCCCCCAGTTCGACGCCCGGGCCGGCGGCGGCCGGGGGTGAGTCGGCCGACGGGGACGCCGCACCGGAGGCCGGTGAGCCGGGTCGCGGCGCGGACGGGAAGGGAACCGGGTCCGAGGGCCCGTCAGGCTCCGCTTCACCGACGGCGTCTGACTCGCCGTCCGCTTCCACATCCCCGAAGGGCGAGAAGTCGGCGTCCCCGGACGGCGGCGAACCGTCGAAGGACCCCGGGGCGGCGGTGGGAGGCGCCCCCACCGGCCCGGCGCCCTCTCCCACGGCCGCCCCGCCGACCTCCGGCCCGGGCCCCGAGCCGACCTCGGACCCGACCACCCGCGCCCCGGAACCGGAGCCTTCCGCTTCCGAAGCGTGCAAGCGCTTCCTGTGGTGGTGCGCCTAGGGTGGTGGTGCACCTGGGGTCTGTCGTTCGGGTCGGCTCGGCCGAGAGTGACTGCGCCGCTCGGCAGACCCGAGCCCCGCGGCGCCGGCATGATCCGAACGACAGGGCCCTAAGGGGCTCTGACGTGTTCCCCGGCGGCGTTCCGTCTCAGCCCAGCATGCGCCGCAGGGTGTCCCGCAACGCCACTCGCTCCTCCTCGGAGAGCCCGGCCAGGGGCTCCCGGGCGAACCGCAGCGTCTCCCGCAGGCTCCGGGCCACCTCGCGCCCCTCCGCCGTCGCGGCCGCCACCTTCACCCGGCGGTCGGCCGGAGCCGGCTGCCGCTCGACCAGGCCCCGGGCCTCCAGCCGGTCCACGATCCCCGTGACGTTCGACGGCTCGCACTTCAACTGCTGGGCCAGCCTCCGCATCGGCAGCGGTTCGAGGCACAGCAGGCTGAGCAGCCGCGCCTGCGCGCCGGTGAGGGAGTGCTCAGCCGCCGCCGACTCGTAGTCCTCGTGGAACCGCGCCACGACCTCCCCGATCAGCTCGACGACCTCGAGGGTCAGCGGATCCGGTCGTCCGGTCATGTCCTGGGGTGCCGATGTGGTGGAGGCCATGCCTTCGAGGGTACCCGGTTATTTGACAACCTGAAATTTTCAGGAGCATGGTTGTTTCAGGTACTGAAACATCGAGTCAGTGAGGTAAGGCGCACCATGACCGACACCACCGCCCTCCCCGCCGTCAGCCGCGAGTGGCACCTGGCGAGCCGTCCCGTCGGCTGGCCGAAGCCCGAGGACTTCGCCTTCGTCGAGGTGGACGTACCGCAGCCGGGTGAGGGACAGGTCCTCGTCCGGAACAAGTACCTCTCCGTGGACCCCTACATGCGCGGCCGCATGAGCGACGCGAAGTCCTACGTCGCCCCCTTCGAGATCGGCAAGGTCATGCAGGGCGGCGCCGTCGGCGAGGTCGTGGCGTCGAACGCCGAGGGGCTGTCCGTCGGGGACCATGTGCTGCACTTCCTCGGATGGCGCGAGTACGCGGTCGTCGGCGCGAAGAACGCCGTCAAGGTGGACCCGGACGCCGCGCCGCTGTCGACGTACCTCGGTGTGCTGGGCATGACCGGCCTCACCGCCTACGCGGGTCTGCTGCGCACCGCCGCCTTCAAGGAGGGCGACACGGTCTTCGTGTCCGGCGCCGCCGGTGCCGTGGGCGGCCAGGTCGGGCAGATCGCCCGGCTGAAGGGCGCCTCGCGGGTCATCGGCTCCGCCGGTTCGGACGAGAAGGTGAAGCTCCTCAAGGAGGAGTACGGCTTCGACGCCGCCTTCAACTACAAGCACGGGCCCGTCGCCGAGCAGCTGCGCGCCGCCGCCCCCGACGGCATCGACGTCTACTTCGACAACGTCGGCGGTGACCACCTGGAGGCGGCCATCGGCTCGCTCAACCAGGGCGGCCGGATCGCCGTCTGCGGCATGATCTCGGTCTACAACAACACCGAGCCCGCCCCCGGCCCGAAGAACCTGGCCCGCCTGATCGCGACGCGCGGCCGCATCGAGGGTTTCCTGGTCGGCGACCACTACGACCTGCAGCCGCAGTTCGTGCAGGAAGTCGCCCCCTGGGTCGCCTCCGGCGAGCTGAAGTACCGCGAGACCGTCGTCGAGGGCATCGAGAACAACCTGGAGGCGTTCCTGGGCGTTCTGCGCGGCGACAACACCGGAAAGATGATCGTCAAGCTTTGACACCTTCCGGCGAGATTCCGACATGCGGTAACTTGTTTCCGAATCCGTCCCGGCCCGGGCGCGAGCCGCGGCGGACTACCTGAGGAACACAACCGCATGCCGATCCAGCAGTCCGACGTCCTGTACACCGCCGTCGCCACCGCCGAGAACGGGCGCGACGGCCGGGTCGCCACCGACGACGGCAGGCTCGACGTCGTCGTCAACCCGCCGAAGGAGATGGGCGGGAGCGGCGCCGGCACCAACCCCGAGCAGCTGTTCGCCGCCGGGTACAGCGCCTGCTTCCAGGGGGCTCTCGGCGTAGTGGCCCGTCAGGAGGGGGCCGACCTCTCCGGATCGACCGTCACCGCGAAGGTCGGCCTCGGCAAGAACGGGGACGGCTTCGGGATCATCGTCGAGATCTCGGCGGACATCCCGAAGGTGGACCGGGGGACCGCCCGGACCCTGGTCGAAAAGGCCCACGAGGTCTGCCCGTACTCGAAGGCGACCCGTGGCGACATCACCGTGACGCTGGTCTGACCACGCTCGTTGCGTACGCGGAGGCCGCACCCTTGGACGTGGGGTGCGGCCTCCGCCCGGGCCCAGCGGCCGCTGCCCCGTGCTGCCGCCTACAGAGCCAGCACCGCCGCGTGCACCGACCGGGCCAGCCGGTCGTTCTCCGGGGCCGCACCGCCCGGGAACGCGAACCGGCGGCGTGTGTAGCCGTAGGCGAGGCCGCTCCACGGGTCCGCGAAGGCCTGGGAGCCGCCCGCGCCGCTGTGCCCGATCGTCCCGGCGCCGAGGAACGGGTGCCACGTGTCAGCCGTCGTCTGGAAGCCGAGCCCGAACGACTTGTGGGTCCGGGCCACCAGGTCGTAGCCCGCCGAGTGGAACTGCCCGAACTCCGCCACGGTGTCCGGCTTCAGCAGCGCGGGCTGTTCGCCCATCCCGCTGATCGCCGCCGCGTACATCCCCGCCAGGCCCCGCGCGGACGCCACCCCGCCCACCGACGCCGGGCCCTTCGCCCGGATCAGCGGCATGTTGGGGAGGGCGGCGAGGTCGGTCGGCTCCGCCGCGTTGCCGTTGAACGCGATCGAGGCCAGCGAATGGGGACCCGTGGGTGCCGCGTCGAGGACGGCCCGCTGCTCGGGGGTCGGGTCCATCGGCCGGGTGCTGCGAAAGCGCGGCTCCTCGGCCGCGGGCAGGCCCAGATGGAAGTCCAGCCCGTACGGGGTCCTGATCCGCTCCTGGTAGACCTCCTGGAGCGGACGGCCGGTCGCCCGGCGCACGACCTCTCCGACCAGGGCGCCGGCGACCAGCGCGTGGTATCCGAAGGCCGTGCCGGGGCGCCAGAACGGCCGCTGGTCGGCGAGACGCTCGGCGAGCTGGCGGTCGTCGGCCAGCTCCGCGAGGGTGAAGCCGGTGTCCGTACCGACCACCCCCGCCCGGTGCGCCAGCAGGTCCCGCAGCGTCAGGGCGCCCTTGCCCTCGGCCGCGAACTCCGGCCAGTAGTACGTCACCTTGCGGTCCAGTTCGAGCGTGCCGTCCTGGACGAGCAGAGCCACGACCAGGTAGGCGGCGCCCTTCGTGGACGAGAACACACCGTAGAGGGCGTCGGCGTCGGTCCCCGCCCACAGGTCGACGACCTTCCGGCCGCGGACATGGGCGCACAGCTGCCCCTCGTAGTCGGCCCGCTCCCCGGCGACGAACGCGGTGAACTCCTCGCGAACCGCCTCGAAGCCGTCCGCCACACTGCCGTGGATCTCCTGCGTCATCCGCTCTCCTTGCCTGAAGCGCTGTGTGCCACTGTGATCATTTCCCTTGCCACCTGCGGCGATTCCCCCTCGGGACGGTGCCGCAGGAGCGGTCCGACGCCGCATCGGCGAGAGCGCCGGTGCCGGGGAGGGCGGCGATCGGCAACGGTCTCGCAGGAACGGTTCTCGTGGTGCGCACGCCTACCTCCTCCTGGGGCTTCCTGAGATCGGTACGGCGAGGTGTACCGGTTCGACTCAACGGCGACAAGAGCGCTCGGCCGCCCCCGTGTCCCGGACGCCCCGCCCCGGCGCGTCCGGCCTGACCTGCGCGACCTGTGACAGCGGCGTGACCGGAGCGCGTCAAGCACGCGACACGGGCCCGGATAGGGTTTCCCCATGCGCGATCTAGGGACGGGTTTCCGGTACCTCCTGAAGGGCCAGCGGTGGGTGGCCGGGCACGGCAGGAGCTTCGGCTTCGGGCTGCTCCCGGGGCTGATCACCCTCGTCCTGTACGCGGCGGCGCTCGTCTCGCTGGCGCTGTGGGGCGAGGACGCCGTCACCTGGGCCACGCCCTTCGCCGACGACTGGTCCAGCCCGTGGCTCGCCCTCTTCCGCGGCTTCCTGACCGCCGTGCTGTTCGCCCTCGCCCTGCTCCTCGCCGTGGTGACCTTCACCGCGGTGACCCTGCTGATCGGGCAGCCCTTCTACGAGAACCTCTCGGAGCGGGTCGACCGGGACGTCTCCCCGGACGGCCACGCCCCCGAGTCGGGGCTGCCGCTCTGGCGCGAACTGTGGATCTCCGCCCGGGACAGCCTCCGGATCGTGGTGCGGGCCGCCCTGTGGGGCGTGCTGCTGTTCGCGTGCGGCTTCATCCCGGTGGTCGGGCAGACGGCCGTCCCGGTGATCGGGTTCTTCGTCACCGGGTTCTTCCTCACCGAGGAACTGACCGCCGTCGCCCTCCAGCGCCGCAGGGTCGAACTGCGCACCCGCCTCACCCTGCTGCGCTCCCGCAAGACCCTCGTCTGGGGCTTCGGCACGCCGCTCGCCGTGGCGTTCCTGGTGCCGTTCGTCGCGGTGTTCCTGATGCCGGGCGCGGTGGCGGGCGCCACCCTCATGGCACGTGACCTGCTGGGCGAGGACATCCGCGAAGGCGGCGAGGGCGACGACCAGGCCGCTACGACGCTTCCGCCGCCACCCGCAGAATGGCCCTCACCTGGGCGATGATGTCCAGCCGGTTGCGCACGAACTCCGGGTCGGTGACCTCGCCGGTGTTCCCGGCGCCGAACTGCAGCACCGGCGTGTGCACATGCCCGCCGGGCAGCGTGTCGTGCAGCCCCAGCCGGTCGCGCAGCAGCGTCGCCCGGTAGGCGATCTCGTTGGAGAGGTAGTCCCCGCCGCCGCCCGCGCGTGCGGTGGAACCGGGCGTCGGCCCGTCGGGGCGGACGACGGGCTGGGAACCGCCGGCCGGGATCTCGGTGACCGCGGTGTTGTCGTACACCGGGAAGCGGCCGGTGCCCGCGGCGACGATCGCCGCGTGGGGCAGCGTGGTCGTCGTCCACTGCGGCTGTGACGCCGGGTCGGAGACCGGCACGGTCTCGGTGCGGCCGATGTTGTCGTTGTCCCCGAAGCCGCCCCGCCAGGCCCCGTTGGTCCGCTCGATGTCGAACCGTCCGACCCGGCCCTGGCTCACCGTCGTGAACAGGTCGGTCTGCGGCAGGTGCGGCCGCAGGGTCCGCTCCACCGTGCCCCCAGTGAAGTCCCCCCAGCGCACCGGGAACACCACCGTCTCGACCCGGGCCGGGCCGTCCGCCGTGTCGAGCACCGTGCCGTCGAGGGCCAGCGCGGTGGCGCCGGACGGGTTGGAGATACGGATGTCCCGGTCCAGGGTGAACGGGTCGAAGCCGGTGAGCAGGATCCGCTTCAGGCCCGTGCCGTGCGGATACCGGAGTGAGTCCTGACCGCGCGAGGTGCGCTCCAGCTCGTCCAGCAGCGCGGCCCGCTGCCGGTCCGTCAGGCCGAAACGCGGCTCCCAGGTGCGCACTTCGCGTGTCATGCCGAGCCGCGCCCAGTACAGCGGCCGGTCGTCGTCCCGGCTCAGGTCGCCGCCGGCCGGGCCGCGCCCCTGCGCCCGGTCGACCGCGAGCCGCCACAGCCCCGAACCCTCCCCTGCCACCGCCCGGCGAGCCTCCCCGTAGGAGCGGGCCGAGTCGAGGGACCGGGCCAACCGGGGTGCCAGGGCGTCGAATCCGGAGCGGCGCAGGATCTCCTGGGGCGCGGCCCGGTCGAGCCGCTGCTCCTCGACGGTGGGGGAGGGGGCGGCCGGGGCGGCGCTCGCGGCCGTGGGGGTGGCGAAGCCGGTCAGCAGGGCGAGACCGAGCATGCCGAGGCGAACGCGTATGCGTGTCAAGGGGGTTCAGGCCTTCCGTCGTGGCGGGGTCGGTGCCGGACGGCCGCAGTATCGCGTGACGGGTGGAGGCCACGCCATGGGTGGGTCTCAGCCGAGGACCGCCGCCGCCTCTCCCGCACCGCGTCAGACCGTTTGTGAAGGGTTCGTACGAGATCCAGGCCGGACGCTCGATCACGGACCGCGGGGCCACGGCGGCGATTAACGTCTGATCCGGGACACGTTCCCCACCAGGCAGCCCCGGTCCGGGACCTGACCTCCGGACCGGGGCTCGTGGTCTGCCACGGGCGGCTCAGCGGGTGCCGAACCCGTACACCGTCTCCGAGCGGAACACCTCACCCGGCCGCAGCACGGTCGTCGGGAAGTCCGGCCGGTTCGGCGAGTCGGGGAAGTGCTGGGTCTCCAGCGCGATGCCGTCACCGGGCGCGAAGGGCTCGCCCAGGTGGTCGGCGGTGTACAGCTGGAGTCCGGGCTCGGTGGTCGCCACCGTCAGCACCCGCCCGGACGCCGGGTCGTGCAGCTCGGCGACCTCGACCGCGGTGTCCGTCACCCCCTTGTCGAGCACGAAGTTGTGGTCGTATCCGGAGCCGGTCTTGCGTGCCTCGCGGAAGTCGAACCGCGTACCGCTCACCCCTTCGGGGCCGCCGGTGGGAATCAGATCCGCGTCGACCGGTGTGTACCGGGAGGCGGCCAGCCGCAGCTCGTGGCCGCCCGCGTCACCGGAACCGGCCAGGTTGAAGTAGCTGTGGTTCGTCAGGTTCACCACGGTCGGCGCGTCCGTCACCGCCTCGTACGCGATGCGCAGCGACCCGCTCACGTCGAGCGTGTACGTCGCCGTGACCTCCAGGCGCCCGGGGAATCCCTCCTCGCCGTGGGGACTGATCCGGGTCAGCCGGACCCCGTGCTCCACGGGCTCCGCCTCCCACGCCCGCTTGTCGAAGCCCCGCGGGCCACCGTGCAACGAGTTCGCCCCGTTGTTCGGTTCCAGCGCGTACGTCCGCCCGTCCAGGGTGAACCGGGCACCGGCGATCCGGTTGGCGTACCTCCCGACCAGGGCACCCAGGTACGGCTCCGGGTGGGCCAGGTACCCGTCGAGATCCGGGAACCCCAGCACGACGTCACCGGACCGGCCCTCCCGGTCCGGCACCTCCACGGACTGCACGATCCCGCCGTACGACAGGACCCGCACCCGCACGCCCGCCCGCTCCAGGGTCCAGCGGCGCACCGGGGTCCCGTCGGAAAGTGTTCCGAAGAGTTCGTTCATGTGCGGAACTCTAGGTCAGGGGGCCTTTCGCGGTGACGGTGCGGTACGCGATCTCCGCCAAGCGGGCCTGCCCGTTCACACTGGGGTGGAAGTAGTCCCAGCGGCTCAACTGGGCGGTGCCGAAGCGGTAGTCGTACACCGCGCCCCCGTCGTAGCGGCAGCGCTCGTCTTCGGCGCAGACCTCTTTGAGGACCGTGTTGTAGGCCTCCACCCGCTCCTGCACCGTGTCCCGCCGCAGGGTCGCCGCCGAGTCCAGGGCGTCCGCGTCACCGAGCATCGACGGGCAGATGCCCAGCTTCCACACCTGCTTGCCCAAGGGGCTGGTGCGGCCCTGCGACCACAGCCGCTTCAGGTTCGGCACGCTCGCCACGAACACCTGCGCCTTCGGCAGGGCCTTGCGCAGGGAACGCAGGGAGTCCTCGAAATCGGCGCGGAAGGCGGAGACCGGAGTCATCGCCGAGGGCGTGGACCGGCAGGCGTCGTTGGCCCCCACCATCACCGTCACCAACTGGGGCTCGCGCCGCACCGCCCGGGCCACCTGCCCGGGCAGGTCGGCCATCCGCGCCCCGGTCACGGCGTAGTTCCAGCTCCGCTCGGCGGCCCCGGTCCTGCCCAGCAGCCGCACCGCGAGCGAGTCGACCTCGGGGCTGGCGCCGGTCGCCCAGGACGCCTCCGGGCAGTCCGACAGCACGTCACAGGCGTCGAACCCGCGCGTGATCGAGTCACCGACGGCCGCGACGGACGCGGGGCTGCGGTCCCACAGGGGAGTGGGCTTCGGCGACGGCTTCGCGCTCTGCGACGGCGCGGCGGAATCGCCCCCCACGGCATCACACCCGGCGACACCCAGCACGGCCGCCGCGACCACGGCCAGAACGCCCCGTGTGCGCCGGCCCCGCTTCCGCATCCCTGGTCCATCCCCTCGCCACGCCGTGCCTGTCTCCCCAACCCATAACAACGCACGAGGGTTCCCGACCGATCAGGTGCAACGGCTCACACCCGTACAAGCGTCCCCCTGGGTGAATGGCGGGCGTTTCCCGGCACCTGGACCGACCGTACGTCACACTCCTTGCGCCACCGCACGGTAGCCTCGCCATCAACGTGACCCGCCCGGTCACAGCCGTTCCGCCCGTTTGCACCATGTCCCACTCTGCCCGGAGGTTCCGGTGACGACACGTGGAGTTCTGTACGTGCACTCCGCGCCGCGCGCGCTGTGCCCGCACGTCGAGTGGGCCGTCGCCGGGGTGCTCGGCACACGCGTCAGCCTGGACTGGATCCGCCAGCCGGCCGCCCCGGGCACCTGGCGCTCGGAATTCTCCTGGCAGGCCCAGGCGGGTACGGCGTCCAAACTGGCCTCGGCGCTGCGCGGCTGGCACCTGCTGCGCTTCGAGGTCACCGCGGAACCCTGCCCCACCGCCGAGGGCGAGCGCTACAGCTGCACCCCCGACCTCGGCATCTACCACGCCGTCACCGGCATCCACGGCGACATCCTCATCCCCGAGGACCGGCTCAGGGCGGCCCTCCAGCGCAGCCGCCAGGGGGAGACGGACCTGGAAGCCGACCTCGACAAGCTGCTCGGCAAGCCCTGGGACGACGAACTGGAACCCTTCCGCTACGCCGGCGAAGGCGCCCCGGTCCGCTGGTTGCACCAGGTGGTCTAGAGAGACCAGGGCGGCAACGCCCTTCTTTCAGGGGCGCGGGGAACTGCACGATCAACCCGCACGGACCCGCACGCGGCACACAACGTCACAGAAACGGCGATGGCCCGAACCCCATCAGGGAGTTCGGGCCGTACAACGCTCAGGATCAAACCGTCCGGAACGCCAGCACCACGTTGTGCCCACCGAACCCGAACGAGTCGTTCAGCGCGGCGATACGCCCCTCGACGGGCAGCTTCCGAGCCTCCCCCCGGACGACGTCGGCATTCGCCTCGGCCTCCGGGTCGAGGTTCTCCACGTTGATCGTCGGCGGCGCCACCCGGTGGTACAGCGCGAGCACGGTCGCCACCGTCTCCACACCACCCGCACCACCCAGCAGATGCCCGGTCATCGACTTCGTCGCGGACACCGCGAAGTGGTCGGCGTCGTCGCCGAACACCTTCCGCAGCGCCTTCAGCTCGGCGATGTCCCCGGCCGGCGTCGACGTCGCGTGCGCGTTGACGTGCACGATCTCCGCCGGGTCCAGGTCGTTGCGGTCCAGCAGGTTCTGCAGGGCGTGCGAGATGCCCCGCCCCTCCGGCTCCGGCTGCACGATGTCGTGCGCGTCGGCGGAGACACCCTGCCCGACCGCCTCGGCGTACACCCGGGCCCCGCGCCTCGCGGCGTGCTCGGCGGACTCCAGGACGACGACACCGGCGCCCTCACCGAGGACGAAGCCGTCCCGGGCGGTGTCGTAGGGACGCGACGCGCCCTGCGGGTCGTCGTTGTTCTTGGACATCGCCATCATGTTGCCGAACGCGGCGATGGGCAGCGGGTGGATCGCCGCCTCCGTGCCACCCGCGACGACGACGTCGGCGCGGCCGGTGCGGATCATCTCGATGGCGTAGCCGATGGCCTCGGCGCCGGAGGCGCAGGCTGAGACCGGCGTGTGCACGCCCGCCCGGGCGCCCACGGCCAGACCCACGTTGGCCGAGGGGCTGTTGGGCATCAGCATGGGCACGGTGTGCGGGGAGACGCGGCGGACGCCCTTCTCCTTCAGCACGTCGTACTGGTCGAGCAGCGTCGTCACGCCGCCGATGCCGGAGGCGATGACCGCGCCCAGCCGGTCGGGGTCGATGTTCGGGTCCTCGCCGGCCTTCGCTTCGAAACCGGCGTCCGCCCAGGCCTCCTTGGCCGCGATCAGCGCGAACTGCGCCGAGCGGTCCAGTCGGCGGGCCTGCGGCCGCGGGATGACCTCGGCCGGCTCCACGGCGACCGGGGCCGCGATCTTGACGGCCTGGTCGGCCGCCCAGTCCTGCTCCAGGGGCTTGACACCGGACTTGCCGGCGATCAGGCCCTCCCAGGTAGAGGCTGCGTCGCCACCCAGCGGTGTGGTTGCGCCGATACCGGTGACGACCACGGTGCGATTGGTCGAGTTCACGGGAATTCTTTCTCCAACGGAATCGAGGATTAAGCGGCGCCACCGCCGGGTGGCGGGGCAGTCAGCCCGGAGGGCCGGATCGGCTGCTCAGCCCTGGTGCTTGAGGATGTAGTCGGTCGCGTCACCGACGGTCTTGAGGTTCTTGACGTCCTCGTCGGGGATCTTGACGTCGAAGCGCTCTTCGGCGGCGACGACGACCTCGACCATGGACAGCGAGTCGACGTCCAGGTCGTCGGTGAAGGACTTGTCCAGCTGGACGTCCTCAACCGGGATGCCGGCGATCTCGTTCACGATCTCGGCGAGACCGGCGACGATCTCTTCCTGAGTGGCGGCCATGTTGGCGCTCCTTCGTAGATATCCAGAGGGTGTGGCGGGTATTTCCTCGCGCACCGGATCGCATGATCCGGCACGGAGTGCCTAGGGGAGGGTAACGACAGTCGCGGCGTAGACGAGACCCGCCCCGAAGCCGATGACGAGCGCGGTGTCGCCGCTCTTCGCCTCGCCGGTCGCCAGGAGCCGCTCCATGGCGAGCGGGATCGAGGCGGCCGAGGTGTTGCCGGTGGTGCGTACGTCACGTGCGACCGTGACGGACTCCGGCAGCTTGAGTGTCTTCACCATCGAGTCGATGATCCGCTCGTTGGCCTGGTGCGGAATGAAGACGTCCAGGTCGTCCGCGGTGATGCCGGCGGCGTCCAGCGCCTCCTTGGCGACCTTCGCCATCTCGAACACGGCCCAGCGGAACACCGCCTGGCCCTCCTGCGTGATGGCGGGGAACTTGGCGACCTCGCCGGAACGGTAGTCCGTCCACGGCACGGTCTGCTTGATCGTCTCGGACTTGTCGCCCTCGGAGCCCCAGACGGTGGGGCCGATGGCGGGCTCGTCGGCCGGGCCCACGACGACCGCGCCGGCGCCGTCGCCGAACAGGAAGGCCGTCGCACGGTCCTCCAGGTCGGTCAGGTCGCTCAGCCGCTCCACGCCGATCACCAGGACGTACTGCGCCGAGCCCTCGACGATCATGCCCTTGGCGAGGGTCAGGCCGTAGCCGAAGCCCGCGCAGCCGGCCGAGATGTCGAAGGCGGCGGCCTTGGCGGTGCCGAGCTTGTCGGCGATCTCGGTGGCGACGGCCGGGGTCTGCTTGAAGTGCGAGACGGTCGAGACGATCACGCCGCCGATCTGCTCGGCGGAGATCCCGGCGTCGGCGATCGCCTTGCCGGACGCCTCGATCGACATCGCGGCGACCGTCTCGTCGTCGTTCGCCCAGTGCCGGGTCTCGATGCCGGAGCGCGAACGGATCCACTCGTCGGACGAGTCGATCGTCTCGAGGATCACCTCGTTCGGCACGACCCGGGTCGGGCGGTAGCCGCCGACGCCGAGGATGCGTGCGTACGGGGCGCCCTTGCTGGGCTTGATCTTCGCCATGCGGTCGGCTCCTTGGGGGCGGCGGTCAGGCGTGCTCGGCGATGAGCTCGCGAGCCGCGTCGAGGTCGGCGGGGGACTTCAGGGCCAGCGTCTTCACCCCGGGCAGGGCCCGCTTGGCGAGACCGGTGAGGGTACCGCCGGGGCACAGCTCGATCAGGGCCGTGACACCGAGCTCCTTGAAGGTCTCCATGCACAGGTCCCAGCGGACCGGGTTGGCGACCTGGCCGACCAGGCGCTCCAGCACCTCGGCGCCGCCGGCGACGGTCCCGCCGTCCTTGTTCGAAACGTAGCGGACCTTCGGGTCGCCGGGCGCCAGGGCCATGGCGGCCTCGGCCAGCGTGTCGACGGCCGGTGCCATGTGGTGCGTGTGGAACGCGCCCGCGACCTTCAGCGCGACGACCTTGCGCACGCCCTCGGGCTTGTCCGCCTCCAGCGCGGCCAGCTGCTCCTTGGTGCCGGCCGCGACGATCTGGCCCGCGCCGTTGATGTTCGCCGGGGTCAGGCCCAGCTTCTCCAGGTGTGGGACGGTGACGGCGGGGTCGCCGCCCAGCAGCGCCGCCATGCCCGTCTCCGTGACCGCGGCGGCCTCGGCCATGGCGAGCCCGCGGGTGCGGACCAGGCGGAGGGCCTCCTCGTGCGGGAGCACCCCGGCGAGCGACGCGGCGGTGATCTCACCGACGCTGTGACCGGCGATCGCGCCGACCTTCTGCGGCAGTTCGGCCTGGTCGCCGAACAGCAGGTTCGCGGACGCGAGTCCGGCCGCCACCAGCAGCGGCTGCGCCACCGCGGTGTCGCGGATCTCCTCCGCGTCGGCCTCGGTGCCGTAACGGATCAGGTCGATCCCCGCGGCGTCGGACCAGGCCTCGAGGGCACCGCGAACACCGGGGAGGTCGAGCCATTCAGTCAGGAAGCCGGGCGTCTGAGCGCCCTGGCCGGGAGCGACGAGTACGAGCACTCTCACACTCTCTCTTGGGGACGGGCACAACCGCCCGTGGGGACAGGGACGAAGAACACGGAGGGGTTTTGTCGAGCTTCGACAAAACCCTAGGGCTGAGGATCTCCATCGACCAGACGCCCCAGGATCAGCGCGATCCGCAGGGTGAACGCAGAGCGTACATCGGAGGGTGACCATCCGGTGACGTCAGTCACACGTCGAAGCCGGTAGCGGACGGTGTTGGGGTGAACGAACAGCATCCGGGCGGCCCCCTCGAGGCTGCTCGCCTGTTCGAGGTAGACGCTCAGGGTCTCCAGGAGCGCGGCCCCGGCCTCCTCCAGCGGTCTGTAGATCTCCTCCACCAACTGCTCTCGGGCCGAGGGGTCGCCGGCCATGGCCCGCTCCGGGAGCAGATCGTCGGCCAGGACCGGACGCGGGGCGTCCTGCCAGGCGGAACACGCCTTCAGCCCGGCCGCGGCGGCCTGCGCCGACCGGGTCGCGGCCAGCAGGTCCGGCACCACCGGGCCCGCGACGACCGGCCCGGCGGCGAACGGGCCGATGAGCGACTTGGCCACGGCCAGCGGGTTGTCGCTGCCGCCGGCGATGACCACCAGGCGGTCGCCGAGCACCCCGGTGAGCACCTGGAGCTTGGCGTGCCGGGCGGCCCTGCGGATCGCCTCCACGGTCAGTTCCGAGTCGCCGTCGGGCGCCGTGCCGAGGACCACGCACACGTGCTCGGGCGAGTTCCAGCCGAGCGCGGCGGCCCGGGAGACGGCACCCTCGTCGGCCTCGCCGCTGAGCACGGCGTTCACCACCAGGGACTCCAGCCGGGCGTCCCAGGCGCCGCGTGCCTCGGCGGCCTGCGCGTACACCTGGGCCGTGGCGAAGGCGATCTCCCGGGCGTAGACGAGCAGTGCCTCGCGCAGCACCCGCTCGTCGCCGGGGGCCGCGACCTCGTCGATCGCGCTCTCCATGACCTCGATGGTGGTGCGCACCATCTCCACGGTCTGGCGCAGGGTGATCGCCCGGGTCAGTTCGCGCGGCGCGGTGCCGAACACGTCGGTGGAGATGGCCTGCGGGGCGTCCGGATGCCGGAACCACTCGGTGAACGCGGCGATACCCGCCTGTGCGACCAGACCGATCCAGGAACGGTTCTCCGGGGGCATGGCCCGGTACCAGGGCAGCGTCTCGTCCATCCGCGCGATGGCCTGCGCGGCGAGCGATCCGGACGACTTCTCCAGTCGCTTCAGCGTCGCGGCATGCTGATGGACGTCGTGGGCTGCGGCTTCGTTCTTGCTGGTTTCGGGTTCGGGCACGGGACAAGACTGCCTTATCCGGACGGGCGGGTGGGTCGCCGGGTCTACGGTGGAGCGCGTGATGGACATTCGGCGCGCGGGCGAGCGCTACCGGGGCGGCGACCCTTCGGCCGGAATCGAGTCGTGGCACGCCTTCTCCTTCGGGTCCCACTACGACCCGGACAACCTCCGCTTCGGTGCCGTGCTCGCGTGCAATGAGGAGCGGCTGGCGCCCGGGGCCGGCTTCGACGAGCATCCGCACAGCCACACCGAGATCGTGACCTGGGTGGTGGAGGGCGAGCTGACCCACCGGGACTCCGCGGGGCACGAGTCGGTCGTACGCCACGGCGACGTGCAGCGGCTCAGCTCGGCGGGCGGGGTGCGGCACGTGGAACGCAACGACGGCCCCGGGCCCCTGACCTTCGTCCAGATGTGGCTGGCCCCGCTCGACCCCGGCGGCGACCCGTCCTACGAGGTCGTCCACGGCATCGCCGACGCCACGCCCTACGCCGTCCCCGAGGCCGGAGCGATACTGCACGTGCGCCGCCTGGGGCCCGGGGAACGGACGGCGGTGCCCGACGGGGCGTACGCGTACGTCCATCTCGTCCGCGGCGAGGTCCGGCTGGACGGCGAGGAACTCCGCCCCGGTGACGCGGCCCGGATCACGGACGCCAAGGGCCTGGAGGCCGAGGGCGTGACGGAGGCGGAGCTGCTCATCTGGGAGATGGGCTAGGTCGTGCCGGGTGTCGCGCGGGGTGGGACTTCGCGGACACGACCTGGGTGGCAGGCGTTCTACAGTTCTGCCAGGACCGCGTCCGTGAACGTAGGCCACGCCTCGATCGCCCACGGCCCGAACGCCCGGTCCGTCAGCGCCACGCAGGCCGCTCCCGCGTCCGGGTCGATCCACAGGAACGTACCCGACTGACCGAAATGCCCGAAGGTGCGGGGTGAGGACGAGGAACCCGTCCAGTGCGGCGACTTGGAGTCGCGGATCTCGAAACCCAGCCCCCAGTCGTTCGGGTTCTGGCGCCCGTACCCCGGCAGGACGCCCTTGGTGCCCGGGTAGTGCACACTCATCGCCTCGGCGACCGTACGCGGATCCAGCAGCCGCGGCGCCTGCACCTCGGCCGCGAACCGCAGCAGGTCCTCCACCGTCGACACGCCGTCCTTGGCCGGCGAGCCCTCCAGGGCCGTCGAGGTCATGCCCAGCGGCTCCAGCACGGCCTGCCGCAGGTACTCGGCGAACGGGATGTCGGTGACCTTCGCGACATGGTCGCCGAGCTGCTCGAAGCCGGCGTTGGAGTACAGCCGCCGCTCCCCGGGCGGGGCCGTCACCCTGTGCTCGTCGAAGGCGAGGCCCGAGGTGTGCGCGAGCAGGTGCCGGACCGTCGACCCGGCGGGACCCGCCGGCTCGTCGAACTCGATCGCCCCCTCCTCGTACGCGACCAGCACCGCGTAGGCGGCCAGCGGCTTGGTCACCGACGCGAGCGGGAAGCGCTGCCCGGCCGGTCCGTGGCGGCCGAGGACGGTGCCGTCGGCTCGTACGACTCCCGCGGCGGCGGTGGGAACCGGCCAGTTCTCGATCAAGGCGAGGCTCTTCAGCGACATGCGTTCGAGCCTATGCGCTCAGAGCGCGAGCTCCAGCAAAGGGTCGGGCTTGGGGCGGAAACCGAGGGAGATGTACAGCGGCTCGGCCTCCGGCGAGGCGGTGAGCTGCACGCGCCGGGCGCCGCGCTCGCGGAACCACCCCAGCAGCGTGGTCATGCAGGCCCGGGCGTACCCCCGGCGCCGGGCGTCCGGGTCGGTGGCGACGCTGAACACGAAACCCACCATGCCCTGCGGGTCGGACGCCCTGCCGATGCGGTAGTCGATCGTCCCGGCCACCAGGCAGGCCAACGCCCCCGGCCGCTCCGGGTGGTCGACGACGAACGCCGTGAAGTCCCCGTCCGTCTGGCCCAGTTTGGCCCTCAGCGCGGGCAGCGACTCCCCGTGCCAGGCGAGGGAGGAGTCGGAGGCGAACAGTGAGTCGATCATGACCTGGCGCAGCCGCAGAACTTCCTCGGCGTCCTCGGGCAGGGCGCGACGTACAGCACTCATGGGTCCGTACGCTAACCAGCCGGATCAGGAGACGTCCTGCCGATTTCTTACCGTCGTCGCTTGCTTGGAGTGCACTCCAAGGTTCTAGCGTGGGGGCCATGACGGTGATGGAGACCACGGCGACCGGGACCGACACCTGTGCCGGCACGCCGCAGCAGAACCGGCGCCCGGACGGCCAGGACCGCTACACGATCAGCGAGGTCGTCGCCCTGACCGGCCTGACGGCTCATACCCTGCGCTGGTACGAGCGCATCGGCCTGATGCCGCACATCGACCGCTCCCACACCGGTCAGCGCCGCTACACCAACCGCGACCTCGACTGGCTCGACCTGGTCGGCAAACTCCGCCTGACGGGCATGCCGGTCGCGGACATGGTCCGGTACGCGGAACTGGTGCGCGAGGGCGACCACACCTATGTCGAGCGCTTCGAGCTGCTGAAGACGACCCGCGAGGACGTCCTGGCCCGGATCGACGAACTCCGCGGCACGCTCGCCGTGCTCGACCGGAAGATCAGTTTCTACGCGGACGCCGGGCGTGCCCTGGCGTCGGAGAGGTCCCGATGACGGACGGCAGGATCACGACGGCGAAGCTCGGCGACCACGGTCCCGAGGTGAGCGTCCAGGGCCTGGGCTGCATGGGCATGAGCTTCGGCTACGGCCCCGCGGACGCGGACGCGTCCCGGGCCACCCTGGAGCGGGCGCTCGAACTGGGCGTCACCCTCTACGACACGGCCGACGCGTACGGCGCCGGCGAGAACGAGCGGTTCCTTTCGCCCTTCTTCAAGGCCCACCGCGACGAGATCGTCATCGCCACCAAGTTCGCCCTGTCGATCCCCCCGGACGACCCCACACGCAGGATCGTCCGCAACGACCCGCCCTACATCCGCCAGGCCGTCGAGGCGAGCCTGAAGCGTCTGGACGTCGATGCCATCGACCTCTACTACATGCACCGGCGCGATGTGAACGTGCCGATCGAGGAGAGCGTCGGCACCATGGCCGACCTGGTCCGCGAGGGCAAGGTCAAGCACCTCGGCCTGAGCGAGGTCACGGCCGGGGAACTGCGGGCCGCCCACGCCGTCCACCCCATCGCCGCCGTGCAGTCGGAGTGGTCGTTGTTCAGCCGGGACATCGAGGCGCACGTCGTTCCGGCGGCCCGTGAGCTGGGCGTGGCCCTCGTCGCGTACTCGCCGCTCGGCCGGGGCTTCCTCACCGGCTCCTTCACCGATGCCGACCAGGACCTGACCGCCGGTGACTTCCGCCGCCAGCAGCCCCGCTTCACGGGCGACAACGCCACGGCGAACGCGAACCTGCTGGAGCTGATCCGCGCGGTGGCCGAGGCGCACGGCGCGACCCTGGGTCAGATCGCCCTGGCCTGGGCCCAGCAGCAGGCGACGGTCCACGACCTCCCGGTCATCCCGATCCCCGGCACCCGCAAGCCCACCAGGGTGGAGGAGAACACGGCGGCGACCGGGATCGTCCTGACCGACGAGGAACTGGACCTCCTGGACGGCATAGCGGCCCAGGTGGCGGGCACACGGTACGCGGACATGGCGTTCACGTCGGCAGGCAGGGAGTAGGGGAGTGCCTCAGGGGCGCGGGGAACTGGCGAACAGCCACGCACGACCCGCGCCCGTCCACTCGCCGAACCCGGCAGACGCTAAAGCTCAGAGAGCAACTCGGCCTTTTTGACCGAAAACTCCTCATCCGTCACCAACCCGGCCTGATGCAACTCGCCCAGGTGACGAATCCGGTCGGCGATGTCCGCGGGATCCCGGCGCGGACCGCCGGCCGGTACGGCCGGCACCGGACTGGACGTGCGCACCGCCGCCAGCACCGCCGCCGCGAACGGCAGCGACTCGTGCACGGGGCCGTACCCCAGCCCGAACACCACCGCTGCGGGATCCTGATCGGCCTGGGCCGTCGCCACCCCCGCATCTCTGTGCAAAAGCCGCAAATGCCCCTCGAAGACCTCGGGCGACCGCCACTCCACCCCGTTCAGCTCGCCGACGGAGAAGCTCTGGTCGCCCGCCTTCCACTTCGCCGACGACGCCCCCGTCCAGAACCACCGGAAGTTCACGGTGCGTCCGTCGAACGTCGCCTTCCCGTCGTACGCCTTGAACGACAGCGGCCCCTCGGGCGGCTTCACCAGGAACCGGTCCACCGGCCCGGACTCCGTCAGCAGCGTCCGCAGTTCGTCGGCGTAGTACTCCGCGAGGACCTCGCGGTCGGCGGGCAGCACCAGCCGGTAGGGGTCGCCGCTCTCCTTCAGCTGTCCGGCGGCCGCCTCCATCAACGGGTCCGCTCCGGGGCGTGGCTCGATGCGCAGCACGACCGTGCCGCGTTTCCCGCGGGTCAGTGTCACCCCGGCCATCGCCTCCAGGGGCACACGACGTTCCCCGAGGGCCTGGAAGAGCTTGGGTGTTCGAATCCCCCGTTCGTAACGGATGAGCACGGAGTCGGACTCGAACTCCCATACGGCATGCAATCCGGCCAGTACGTCACCCATGCGGCTCATCGTATGCGGCACGCGCCCCTCCGTCCCCCTTCCGAGCAGACCGCGATTTCTTCGGTCTCTACGCGCGTCAGGCCGCCGCCGTGCCGGACAAACCGGTACGGCAGACGCCGTCTTCGTGCGCGCAGTGCACCGAGCGGTATGCGCCGACGCCGATCTCTGCGAAATTGAACAGACTTGCCGTTCCGGGCTCGAAGTAGCCCGCGTGACCCTTCGCGCCCGCTGCCGACAGCACTCGCGCCCCGAACCCGGCGGACACCGGATCCGCTCCGTGGCCCAGTCCGCCGACCTCCAGGTAGGGCACGTCCTGGATCCAGTCGTCGGAGTCCCGCATCGCCCACACCCGGGCGCCCGTCTGCAGCTGGGCCGCCTTCTCGACCCGCATGCCGGGGCTGCCCGCGACCGCGATGTCGGACACCCGGCCCGGCAGCGCGTGTGCGGCGACCCCGCACACCACGGAACCGTAGCTGTGGCAGAACAGCGAGACGGGCGAGCCGCCCGGCAAGGCGCGCACCAGCGCGTCGAGCCGCACGGCGCCCTCCTCGGCACGCATCGCCGTGGCCGAGTCGATGCCGAGTCCGCTGGGCGCCGTGTAATCGGCCCAGGCGATGACGGCCGTGCGGGTCGAGGGGCTCACCTGCCGCTCGGCCGCGTACAGCGACTCGGCCATGCCGACGGGCGCGGAGTACTTGCGCTGGGTGCGCTGGAAGGTGAGCAGGTCGGTGTCGACACCGGGGACGACGACCGAGACCCGCTCCGCTCTGCGCAGGTTGCCGAAGACCTCCGCCACCCGGCCCGAGCCCTCCGGGTCGAAGGCCAGGATGTGCCGGCCCGGCTCCATGAGGTCCTCGAAGCGGTGCATCCTGCGGCCCGCCTCGTGCTGCCCGGCCGGGGTGAGGCGCTCGTCGTGCATGCGCTCCCGCTCGACCTTGCGCGCCTTGGCGAGGGCGAGGTGGTTGGCGCGGTAGCGCAGCTCGACCGGCGCGCCGTTCATGTTGCCCACCGCGAGCGGGTACTTGCGGACCAGGGTCGAACGGTCCTGCTCGGTGAGCGAGGAGAAGAAGCGGGCCAGCTTCGTCGGCTCGGACTGCGGGTCCGGCAGCCGGTGCCCGCCGATCCGGCCGTGCTCCCAGGCGGAGAGCGAGGCTTGGAGCGGCGTGGCGCCCCGCTGGTTGCGCAGGGCCGTCCAGCCGGTGGTCGCCAGCATCACGAACACGACGGCCAGAGCGAGCAGTGCGCGCCAGACGTTCGGTTGCGGGGAGGTGTCGAAGGAAGTCACTGAAAGGACACACTAGGAGAACGAGAGGGTCTCGCGTTAACCAAGTGACCGGGATCACGTTTCGGTGGATCTGTTAAGGGGACTGCTCCGCACGCCAGTTCCCGGCCAGTGCGGGGCCCACCTGATCCAGGTATGCGGTGGTGAGTTCACGCATTCCGTCGAGGGTGACGTCGTCCCCCGCGGACCACAAGCGTTCGGTGACGCGAATCACCCCGCCGAAGAGGGCGACGACGATCCTCGGCCGGGGGTCCAGGTCCACGTCGAGTCCCTCGCGCTCGGCGATGATGCACGCGAGCTGCTCCTCCAGCTCCGCCGAGCGCCGCAGATGGGCGGCGAGCAGCGCGGGCGTGGACTCGATCACCCGGTAGACGCGCATGTGGAGCTCGATCGGCACGAGCTCGGCCACGGCCTCGTTGATCGCGTCCCAGCTCTCCAGCACGGCCCGGCGCAGCGCCTCCAGCGGCGCCTCGCCCGGAGGGCGGGTGCGCAGGGCCTCGACGACGAGCGTCTCCGCGAGGCGCGGCACGAAGAACGCGGTCTCCTCCTTGCCGGCGAAGTAGCGGAAGAAGGTGCGCTGCGAGACGTCCACGGCGGCGGCGATGTCGTCGACGGTCGTCTCCTCGTACCCGCGCGTGGCGAAGAGCTCCAGCGCGGCCCGCAGCAGTGCGTCCCGGGTGCGCCGTTTCTTGCGCTCGCGCAGGTTCACGTCATGCCTCTCTTTCGAAGTGTTCCCGCAGTTCAGGCTATACGGGGATGTCGTGTCAGTTACCGACTAGTGAATTGGTTTGTCAATTGTCAGTGGCTGTCATTAGCCTCGCGGTATGACTAGTCAGACCACCATCGACAAGACGGGGTCGGGGGGCGCGGGACCGGCGGGCCCGTCGGACGCGACGCCGGGCAAGGGGCTGCGAGGGCACCCCTGGCTCACCCTCATCACCGTCGCTGTGGGGGTCATGATGGTGGCCCTCGACGGCACCATCGTGGCCATCGCCAACCCGGCGATAGGCAAGGACCTCGGCGCCTCCTGGTCGGATCTCCAGTGGATCACCAACGCCTACTTCCTCGCCCTCGCCGTCTCCCTCATCACCGCCGGCAAGCTGGGTGACCGTTTCGGCCACCGGCAGACCTTCCTCATCGGTGTGGCGGGCTTCGCCGCTTCCTCGTGCGCCATCGGGCTGTCCCAGGGCATCACGGCGGTCATCGTCTTCCGTGTCTTCCAGGGCCTGTTCGGGGCGCTGCTGATGCCGGCCGCGCTCGGACTGCTGCGGGCCACGTTCCCGGCCGAGAAGCTGAACATGGCCATCGGCATCTGGGGCATGGTCATCGGCGCGTCCACCGCGGGCGGTCCGATCCTCGGCGGTGTGCTCGTCGAGCACGTCAACTGGCAGTCGGTGTTCTTCATCAACGTGCCGGTCGGTGTCCTCGCCGTCGTCCTCGGCGTGCTGATCCTGCTCGACCACCGCGCCGAGAACGCCCCGCGCTCCTTCGACCTGCTGGGCATCGCCCTGCTGTCCGGCGCGATGTTCTGCCTCGTCTGGGCATTGATCAAGGCACCCGAGTGGGGCTGGGGCGACCTCAAGACCTGGGCGTTCATCATCGCTTCACTCGTCGGCTTCGGGCTCTTCGCCGTCTGGGAGACGAAGGTGAAGGAGCCGCTGATCCCGCTGGCGCTGTTCCGCTCCGTGCCGCTGTCGGCGGGAGTCGTCCTCATGGTCCTGATGGCCATCGCCTTCATGGGCGGCCTGTTCTTCGTGACGTTCTACCTCCAGAACGTGCACGGGATGAGCCCGATCGACGCCGGTCTGCACCTGCTGCCGCTCACCGGCATGATGATCGTCGGCTCCCCGCTCGCCGGTGTGATGATCACCAAGCTCGGCCCGCGGATCCCGCTGGCGGGCGGCATGGCGTTCACCGCGATCGCCATGTACGGCATGTCCACCCTGGACGCGCACACGGGCAGTGGCGTCATGTCCGTCTGGTTCGCCCTGCTCGGCCTCGGCCTCGCACCGGTCATGGTCGGCGCCACCGAAGTCATCGTCGGCAACGCCCCGATGGAGCTCTCGGGCGTCGCGGGTGGTCTCCAGCAGGCCGCCATGCAGGTCGGCGGCAGTCTCGGTACGGCCGTGCTGGGCGCGGTCATGGCGTCCAAGGTCGACAGCGAGTTCGCCGGCAACTGGGCCGATGCCGGGCTGCCGCCGCTCACTCCGGCCCAGTCCGAACAGGCCACGCTGGCCGTCCAGCAGGGCGCCGCCCCGGTCCCCCCGGGCACGCCCGAGCAGATCGCCGCGAAGATCACCGAAGTGGCGCACACCACGTTCATCGACGGTATGAGCCTCGCCTCCCTGACCGCCGCGGGTGTTGCGGCCGTGGCCGTGTTCGTCGCGTTCCTCACCAAGCGAGGCGAGAACGCCGAAGCCGGTGCGGGCGCGGCGCACATCTGACGCTCTCCGGCGGCTCGTTCGCTCATCGGAGTGAACAAAACCGTTGAACTCTCCCCTCCGGCCCGCACCGCAGGTCACAGTGGGTCAAGTCCTCCGCAGGGCATGGAGGACGGACGCTGCGGCGCGCTGCCGGAGGGGGGTGGCGCGCAGGCAGCGGGATGAACGCGCGCCGACGGGGTACCCGCCATGTCATACCCGAAGAGAACCCCAACCGATCGAGGGTTTACGGGAGTTGATGATGGCGAGCTTCGGACACGGTACGCGCAGGCACCCCCGCTCACGTGGCCGGACGTGGTCACGGGCCGGGACGGATCGCGCGACGCTCGGACTCATCGGAGTCATCTGCGCCGTAGCAGGCTTCTTCGTGCTGGGGATCGTCCTCGGTCCCGCCGCGATGGTCTGCGGCTGGCTCGCCATGGGCCGCACCTGGTCGGGGTCCCGCCCCACTACGGCCGTGATCGCCCTGGTCCTGGGCGCCATCGACACGCTCCTGGCCGTCATCTGGCTGTCCGGAGCGGCCACACCGGGCGTGGGCATGTTCTGACCCGGGTGAAGCATGTGGGAAGAGCCCCCGGCCGTTCGACCGGGGGCCCTCTCATGACTCCACCGAGGTCCCCTTCAGCGCCGCCAACTCGCCCCGCAGCGCCCGGACCTCCTCCGTCAGCTCCCGGATCGCCTCGGTCTGCCGCCGCTCCTCGATGTCGTCCTTCTCGAACCGGGCGATGAACCAGGCGGCGATGTTCGCCGTCACCACACCCAGCAGGGCGATCCCAGACAGCATCAGCCCGACCGCCAGCATCCGGCCCAGCCCGGTGGTCGGTGCCATGTCGCCGTACCCCACGGTGGTCATCGTGGTGAACGCCCACCAGACCGCGTCCCCCAGGGTGTGAATGGAGGCACCGGGCTCGTCCCGCTCCACCTCCAGCACGGCCAGCGCACCGAAGACGAGCAGTCCCAGGCACGACCCCGCGACGTATGTGGTGACCCGCACCTGCGACGCCATCCGCGCCCGCTGCCCGGCGAGGAACAGCATCGACACCAGCTTCAGCAGCCGCAGCGGCTGCGCCAGGGGCAGCACCACGGCCAGCAGCGCCAGGGGATTGCCGCGCACGAACCGCAGCCGGTCCTCGGCCAGCCACAGACGGACCAGGTAGTCGGCGGCGAAAGCGGCCCACACCACCCAGTTGGTGACATGGCATGCGGTGAGCAGGTCCTGTGGAGCCCTGGGGGCCACGATCGGTATCGCGTAGGCGATCGCGAAGAGCACGGCCAGCGCCAGCAGCGGACCCTGGGTGCGCCGTTCCCAACGGGCCAGAGTGGTCGAGGCGGTCATCGGGAGCGTCATGGATGCATGGTAGGAAACGCGAGGGGCGGCACCCCAGGGTGCCGCCCCACGGATCGGGCCCTCGATGTCCCTACGCGTCGCCGCCCGCGGCTCCCGGGTCGGCCGCCGACACGTCGAGCAGCTGGTAGCGGTCGATGGCCTGCTTGAGCACGGAGCGGTCGACCTTGCCCTCACGGGCCAGCTCGGTCAGCACGCCGACCACGATCGACTGCGCGTCGATGTGGAAGAACCGCCGGGCCGCGCCCCGGGTGTCGGCGAAGCCGAAACCGTCCGCGCCGAGCGACTGGTACGTCTGCGGCACCCAGCGCGCGATCTGGTCCGGAACCGCCCGCATCCAGTCGGACACGGCCACGACCGGCCCCTGCGCGTCCGCGAGCTTGCGCGTCACGTACGGCACCCGCTGCTCCTCCTCGGGGTGCAGCAGGTTGTGCTCCTCACAGGCCACGGCCTCGCGCCGCAGCTCGTTCCACGAGGTCGCCGACCAGACGTCCGCCTTGACGTTCCAGTCCTCGGCCAGGATCTGCTGCGCCTCGATCGCCCAGGGGAGCGCGACACCGGACGCCAGGATCTGCGCGGGGATCGAGCCGGCCGTGCCCTCGCTGAACCGGTAGAGGCCCTTGAGGATGCCGTCGACGTCGACGTTCTCGGGCTCGGCCGGGTGCTGGATGGGCTCGTTGTAGACGGTCAGGTAGTAGAAGACGTCCTCGCCGTGCGGGTGCTCCTCGGAGCCGCCGTACATCCGGCGCAGGCCGTCCTTCACGATGTGGGCGATCTCGAAGCCGAACGCCGGGTCGTAGGAGACGCAGCCCGGGTTCGTCGAGGCCAGCAGCTGCGAGTGGCCGTCCGCGTGCTGGAGGCCCTCACCGGTCAGCGTCGTACGACCGGCGGTCGCGCCCAGGACGAAACCGCGCGCCAGCTGGTCGGACATCTGCCAGAACTGGTCGCCGGTGCGCTGGAAACCGAACATCGAGTAGAAGACGTAGACCGGGATGAGCGGCTCGCCGTGCGTGGCGTAGGCCGAGCCGGCCGCGATCAGCGAGGCCGTGCAGCCCGCCTCCGAGATGCCGTCGTGCAGCATCTGGCCGTTCGGCGACTCCTTGTAGGCGAGCAGCAGGTCGCGGTCGACAGACTCGTACTGCTGGCCGAGCGGGTTGTAGATCTTCGCGCTCGGGAAGAACGAGTCCATGCCGAACGTGCGGTACTCGTCCGGCGCGATCAGCACGAACCGCTTGCCGATCTCCTTGTCCCGCATGAGGTCCTTGAGGAGCCGGACGAACGCCATCGTCGTCGCGATGGACTGGTGACCCGAGCCCTTCTTCACGGTCGCGTACGTCTTGTCCTCGGGCAGGGCCAGCGGCTTGGAGCGGACCACGCGCGTGGGGACGTAACCGCCGAGGCCCTTGCGGCGGTCGTGCATGTACTGGATCTCCTCCGAGTCCCGGCCCGGGTGGTAGTACGGCGGCACGCCGGACTCCAGCTCCTTGTCCGGGATCGGCAGGTGCAGACGGTCGCGGAAGCGCTTGAGGTCGTCGACCGTCAGCTTCTTCATCTGGTGCGTGGCGTTGCGGCCCTCGAAGTTCGGGCCCAGCGTCCAGCCCTTGATCGTCTTGGCGAGGATCACCGTCGGCTGGCCCTTGTGCTCCACGGCCGCCTTGTAGGCCGCGAAGATCTTCCGGTGGTCGTGACCGCCGCGGCCCAGGTGCAGGATCTGGTCGTCGGACATGCCCTCGACCATCGCGCGCAGCCGGTGGTCGTCACCGAAGAAGTGGTCGCGGATGTACGCGCCGGTCTCCGTGGCGTACGTCTGGAACTGCCCGTCCGGCGTGGTGTTCATCTTGTTGACGAGCACGCCGTCGCGGTCCTGGGCGAGCAGCGGGTCCCAGCTGCGGTCCCAGACCAGCTTGATCACGTTCCAGCCGGCGCCGCGGAAGACCGACTCCAGCTCCTGGATGACCTTGCCGTTGCCGCGCACCGGGCCGTCGAGGCGCTGCAGGTTGCAGTTCACGACGAAGGTCAGGTTGTCCAGGCCCTCGCGGGCGGCGAGGGTGAGCTGGCCGAGCGACTCCGGCTCGTCCATCTCGCCGTCGCCGAGGAAGGCCCACACCTGCGACTTCGAGGTGTCGGCGATCCCGCGCGCGTGCATGTAGCGGTTCATCCGCGCCTGGTAGATCGCGCCGATCGGGCCGAGGCCCATCGACACCGTCGGGAACTCCCAGAAGTCCGGCATCAGCCGCGGGTGCGGGTACGAGGACAGGCCGTGCGGCGCCTTCGACTTCTCCTGGCGGAAGCCGTCGAGGTTCTCCTCGCTGAGCCGGTCCAGCAGGAACGCGCGGGCGTAGATGCCCGGCGAGGCGTGGCCCTGGAAGAACACCTGGTCGCCGCCGAGGCCGTCGTCCTTGCCGCGGAAGAAGTGGTTGAAGCCGACGTCGTAGAGGGACGCGGAGGACGCGAACGTGGCGATGTGGCCGCCGACACCGATACCCGGGCGCTGGGCCCGGGAGACCATCACCGCGGCGTTCCAGCGGGTGGCGTTGAGGACCTTGCGCTCGATGTCCTCGTTGCCCGGGAAGAACGGCTCGCTCTTGGTCGGGATGGTGTTCACGTAGTCAGTGCTGCGCATCTCGGGCACGGCCACGCGCTTCTCGCGGGCCCGCTCGATCAGCCGCAGCATCAGATAGCGGGCCCGCTCCCGGCCGCGCTCGTCGACCGCTGCGTCGAGGGAGTCGAGCCACTCCTGGGTCTCTTCGGGATCGAAGTCAGGAACCTGACTCGGAAGGCCGCCAATGATGATCGGGTTGCGATCGGATGCGGAAGCCACGCTGTTCCTTACCTGTCAGAGGGCCTGCGAGGGCCGCTGTTTCGCTGTCGTCGCCGGGGCGTCGTCGCTGGGGGGCGCGCCGCTGTCCATGGTCCACCTCGGGGCCGGGAAACGTCATCTCTACCGACCGGTAACCCAGACGTGAGATCGAGTCCGTGACGTATGGGGCGAATACCTTCGAGTCTCGTACCCACAGACGATTCCCAAACGCCCAAACAGGGCAGAAAGGTGTGGTGTGCATCACCTCGGGCCATGATGGTGTGCCTGGAGTTGCGGTGACACGGCCAGGATCGTCACCGTTTCGGCGGTCTGAACGGCCGGGTACTTGCGCGATCCGCCCCGCCCGTGTGGACTACGGCCAATGCTTCGCGCACGCGCGTGGCTGAGTTATTCCCAAGACATGATCAGGAGGCAACCCGTGAGCGCGACCGCGGACCACGCGGAGGAGCGGACGAACCCTGCCGCCAGGCTGGGGTTCCAGCCCGGGCAGGTGGTCCAGGAGATCGGCTACGACGACGACGTGGACCAGGAGCTCCGCAAGGCCATCGAGGGCATCATCGAGGCCGACCTGGTTGACGAGGACTACGACGACGTGGCCGATGCCGTTGTGCTGTGGTTCCGTGACGACGACGGCGACCTGACGGATGCGCTGGTGGATGCCACCACGTACATCGAAGAGGGCGGCGCGATCCTGCTCCTGACGCCGAAGACCGGCCGTTCGGGGTACGTGGAGCCGAGCGACATCTCGGAAGCCGCCACCACGGCGGGTCTGACGGCGTCCAAGAGCGTCAGCGTCGGCAAGGACTGGAGCGGCAGCCGGCTGGCGACGCCCAAGGCCGCCAAGTCCAAGCGTTAGCCGTACGGCCGTGCGGCGGGCCGGCGCTGTCGGCCCGCCCACCGGCCTGTACCGGTGCCTGCGTAGGGTGGTCCCACCCGAAAAGCCCCACGAAGGGACACCCACAGCGATGGCGATCCAGGTCGGCGAGAAGGCCCCCGACTTCGAGCTCAAGGACAACCACGGCGCGCCCGTCCGGCTGTCCGACTTCCGTGGCCGGAAGAACGTCGTGCTGCTCTTCTACCCCTTCGCCTTCACCGGCGTGTGCACCGGCGAGCTGTGCGAGCTGCGCGACAACCTGCCGCAGTTCTCCGACCGCGACACCCAGCTGCTCGCCGTCTCCAACGACTCCATCCACACCCTGCGCGTCTTCGCCGAGCAGGAGAACCTGGAGTACCCGCTGCTGTCGGACTTCTGGCCGCACGGCAACGTCTCGCGTGCCTACGGCGTCTTCGACGAGGACAAGGGCTGCGCGGTGCGCGGCACCTTCGTCATCGACAAGGAGGGCGTCGTGCGGTGGACCGTCGTCAACGGCCTGCCGGACGCGCGCGACCTGAACGACTACGTGAAGGCGCTCGACTCCCTGTGACGCCCGGTCGGGCGGCATGCGCCCGACACCCGCTCGAATCCGGGCTTCAGGGCCTGGGTGGGGCGGGAACCCGTCACTAGGATCGACTCGTTGATCCGACATCCGAGCACAACGGGGCACCCCGCCCCTGGACACCAATGGAGGACTCGTGGGAGTCAGCCTCAGCAAGGGCGGCAACGTATCGCTGACCAAGGAGGCGCCGGGCCTGACCGCGGTCATCATCGGTCTGGGGTGGGACGTCCGCACCACGACCGGCACGGACTTCGACCTGGACGCCAGCGCGCTGCTGCTGAACAACTCCGGCAAGGTCGGCAACGACCAGCACTTCATCTTCTTCAACAACCTCAAGAGCCCGGACGGCTCCGTCGAGCACACCGGTGACAACATCACCGGTGAGGGCGAGGGCGACGACGAGCAGATCAAGGTCAATCTCGCGGCCGTCCCGCCGGAGATCGAGAAGATCGTCTTCCCCGTCTCCATCTACGACGCCGAGACCCGCCAGCAGTCCTTCGGCCAGGTCCGCAACGCGTTCATCCGCGTGGTGAACCAGGCCGGCGAGGCGGAGATCGCCCGTTACGACCTGAGCGAGGACGCCTCCACCGAGACCGCCATGGTCTTCGGTGAGCTCTACCGGCACGGCGCGGAGTGGAAGTTCCGCGCCATCGGCCAGGGCTACGCCTCGGGCCTGCGCGGCATCGCGCAGGACTTCGGCGTGAACGTCTGAACCACCCGACGGGCCCCGACGCCGGGGCCCGCCAGGCCTCTCGTCCGGCGCCGCACGGTTTACGTGCGGCGCCGGACGTGCAGGACCACCTCAGTAACACCATCGGGCCTGTGGCCCCAAGGGGAGGGACAGCAACATGGGCGTCACACTCGCCAAGGGGGGCAATGTCTCCCTGTCCAAGGCCGCACCCAATCTCACCCAGGTGATGGTCGGGCTCGGCTGGGACGCGCGCTCCACCACCGGAGCGCCCTTCGACCTCGACGCCAGCGCGCTGATGTGCAGCAGCGGGCGCGTGCTCGGGGACGAGTGGTTCGTCTTCTACAACCAGCTCAAGAGCCCGGACGGCTCGGTCGAGCACACCGGTGACAACCTCACCGGCGAGGGCGACGGCGACGACGAGTCGCTCCTGATCGACCTCCCCAAGGTGCCGCCGCAGTGCGACAAGATCGTGTTCCCGGTCTCCATCCACATGGCCGACGAGCGGGGCCAGACCTTCGGCCAGGTCAGCAACGCCTTCATCCGTGTGGTCAACCAGGCCGACGGTCAGGAGCTCGCCCGCTACGACCTCAGCGAGGACGCCTCCACCGAGACCGCGATGATCTTCGGGGAGCTCTATCGCTACCAGGGCGAGTGGAAGTTCAGGGCCGTCGGGCAGGGGTACGCGTCGGGCCTGCGCGGCATCGCGCTGGACTTCGGGGTCAACGTCTCATAACGCGTTATGAGCAAAATCCGGGCCCCATAGGGGCGCGGAGGGGGTCCGACTAGACTTCGGCTTCAAAAGTTCGTAAAGCCGGGTACGGCGCGGGGGAGCCCCGTACACACACGATTGGGTAGCCAGTGGTTCTGAAAACCTTCGGGTGGTCGTTCGCGGTCACCGCGCTCGGCCTGGTCGCGGCGGTCCTGTTCGGCGGGTGGACCGCGCTCGGCATCGTCGCGATCCTCTCCGTCCTCGAGATCTCGCTGTCCTTCGACAACGCGGTGGTCAACGCCGGGATCCTGAAGAAGATGAATGCCTTCTGGCAGAAGATCTTCCTCACCATCGGCATCCTGATCGCCGTCTTCGGCATGCGACTGGTCTTCCCCGTCGTGATCGTCGCCATCAGCGCCCAGCTGGGCCCGATCAAGGCCGTCGAGCTCGCCCTCAACGACAAGGACCGCTACCAGCAGCTGGTGACCGACGCCCACCCGTCGATCGCAGCCTTCGGTGGCATGTTCCTGCTGATGATCTTCCTGGACTTCATCTTCGAGGACCGGGACATCAAGTGGCTCGGCTGGCTGGAGCGCCCGCTGGCCAAGCTCGGCAAGGTCGACATGCTGTCGGTCTGCATCGCGCTGATCGTCCTGCTGATCGCGTCGATGACCGTCGCCACCCACGCCCACCAGCACGGCGGCACCCACGTCGACAAGGCGGAGACCGTCCTGCTCGCCGGTATCGCCGGTCTGATCACGTACATGATCGTCGGCGGTCTCTCCGGCTACTTCGAGGACAAGCTCGAAGAGGAGGAGGAGCGCGAGCACGAGGCCGAGGAGGAGGCCGAGCGCACCGGCAAGCCCCGCTCGGCGGTCCAGCTGGCCGGCAAGGCCGCCTTCTTCATGTTCCTCTACCTCGAGGTCCTGGACGCGTCCTTCTCCTTCGACGGCGTGATCGGCGCCTTCGCCATCACCAACGACATCGTCCTGATGGCCCTCGGCCTCGGTATCGGCGCCATGTACGTCCGGTCGCTGACGGTCTACCTGGTCCGCCAGGGCACCCTCGACGACTACGTCTACCTGGAGCACGGCGCGCACTACGCCATCGGCGCCCTCGCCGTGCTCCTGCTGGTCACCATCCAGTACCAGATCAACGAGATCATCACCGGCCTCATCGGCGTCGTCCTGATCGCCGCCTCCTTCTGGTCCTCCGTCCGCCGCAACAAGGCGCTGGCGGCGGCCGAGGGAAAGGCAGGCTCGGACGAGAAGACTGAGGTCTCGTCCGGGGTGTGACACCCCTGCGGGTGAGGAACGCTCTGTGCGGGGCGGCCACCGAGGACTCCTCGGCGGCCGCCCCGTCGGTCTTCATGGGCCGTGGGTACGGCGGTGACCTGCGGTCTCCGAGTGAAACGTGGGGGGCGGAATGGGCCTGTTCGACGGACTCCGGCGCGGCGAGGTGCAGTTCGACTCGGGCGACGCGTCGACCAACGCGATCGAGCTGACCAGGCGGCGGGCGCAGATATCACTCACCAAGCAGGGCGCGGCCAACGGTCACCTGCGGGTCAACCTCAGCTGGCGGATGCGCACGTCCGACATCGGCGGCTCCCAGCGCGAGAGCCTGCTGCGCCACCCCTTCCGGGCCCTCAAGCCCCCCGAGGTCGTCGGCCACAGCCAGAGCATGGTCAACGTCGACCTCGACCTCGGTTGCCTCTACGAACTCCAGGACGGCACCAAGGGCGTCGTCCAGCCCCTCGGCGGCTACTACGGCGAGGTCAACGCCCCGCCGTACGTCAAGCTCAGCGGCGACGACCGGTTCGGCTCCGGCTCCGGCGAGACGATGTACATCAACCTGGACCACCGCGACAACATCAAGCGGCTCCTGGTCTTCGTCTACATCTACGACCAGACACCCGCCTTCGACCGCACGCACGCCAGCGTCACGCTCTATCCGAGCAGTGGCCCGCGGATCGAGATCCACCTCGACGAACGCCAGCCGCAGGCCCGCTCCTGCGCCGTCGTCATGATCGAGAAGGTGAAGAACGAGATCGTCGTGCGCCGCGAGGCCAAGTTCGTCTACGGCTTCCAGGCCGAGCTGGACCGGCTGTACGGGTGGGGACTGCAGTGGGGGCGGGGCTACAAGACGAAGGTCGACCGCTGACCACCCCGCCCCGGCGGACGCCGGGGCGGGCTCCGGCTAGCGTCCGATGAACTGCGGGCCCTGTGGGGGCAGCCGGAAGTCCGGGTCGGGAGTCGCGGTGGCCGGCGGCGGGTAGCCGTAGCCGCTCTGCGCCCCCGCCGCGCCCGCCGTGGCCGGCGCCGGGGGGTACCCGTACGCGGGGCGGCTCGTGGGCTGGGGGTAGCCGTAGGCCGGCTGTGTCGTCGGCGGCTGCTGCGGATAGCCGTAGCCGGGCTGCGTGGGCACCGCGTTCGGCTGCTCCGGGGGCAGCGGCAGAGAGACCTCGGGGGCCTGCTGCGCCGGGCCGCCGGCCGTCGGCTGTGCGGGCGTGTTCGTGGTGGGCGGCGCGGGGACCGTCGTGGTCGGCTCCTCCGCCGCCTCCGACTCGTCCACCGAGATGCCGAAGTCGGTCGCGAGGCCCTTCAGCCCGTTCGAGTAGCCCTCGCCCAGTGCCCGGAACTTCCAGCCCTCGCCGCGCCGGTACAGCTCGCCGCAGATCAGCGCGGTCTCCTCGCCCGTCTCCGGCTTGACGTCGAAGTACGCCAGCGCCTCGGTGTCGGTGCCCGCCGCGTCGTACAGCAGGATGCGCAGTGCCTGTACGCGGTCGAACGTCATGCCGTCCGCCGATGCGACCAGCAGGATCCGGCTGACCTCGGACTCGACACCGGTCAGTTCCGTCTGGATCGTGTCGGTCAGGCCCTCGGCGGCGCGCTTCTTGCCGAGCCGCCACACCTTTCCGGCCGGGTGCCGGGGCTGGTTGTAGAAGACGAAGTCCTCGTCGGAGCGCACACGACCGTCGGGGCCGAGGAGCAGCGCGGAGGCGTCGACGTCCGGAACCCCCTGCCCGGGTGTCCAGCGCAGCACGGCGCGCACCGTGGTGGCTTCCAGCGGGACGTTCGACCCCTTCAGCATCGCGTGCGTCATGCGGTCATCCTGCCTTCTCGGTCCTGCTCACGACAACGCGGGGGGCCGCTGTCACGAGCGGCGCCGACGGCCACGGCGGACTACCGTCGTCTTGGCCCGGCCTGGCTGTGATTGCCCGCGTTACCTGAAATTCATGCCTGATGGGAACCTCCGACATGGACTTCTACGTACTATTACCGGCCACCTTTCGTCGATTCACAGGTCGCACCAACACCACGGGGGAGTTCCATGCGTCATTTCGGGCATATCGCCCCTGAGGTGCGGAGGCGTCTCTTCTTCCGCGAGCCCTGCGCGTTCACCCCGGACTCCCCGGCTCGCCTGCTCGCGGCCGCCCTGGGCGCCACGCTGTACAGCCCGGCCACCCGGCCGCGCCTCGCCGACGACGTCCTCAAGCAGGCCGGGCGCGGTGTGGTCTCGATGGTGCTGTGCCTGGAGGACTCGATCGGCGACGCGGACGTCGGCCCCGGCGAGGAGAACCTCGTCCGCCAGCTCACGGCCCTCGACGACCTCCCCGACGCCGACCTGCCGCTGCTGTTCATCCGGGTCCGCGCCCCCGAGCAGATACCCGACCTGGTCCGACGGCTCGGCCCCGCCGTCCGCCAGCTGTCCGGATTCGTCCTGCCCAAGTTCACCGAGGAACGCGGCATCCCCTTCCTCGAAGCCCTCTCGACCGCCGAGGCCGAAAGCGGCCGTCGCCTTTTCGCCATGCCTGTGCTGGAGTCCCCGGAGCTGCTCTACCGTGAGTCGCGGGTGGAGACCCTGGAGGGCATCTCCCGAGCGGTCGACAAGTACCGCGACCGCGTCCTCGCCCTGCGCCTCGGCGTGACGGACTTCTGCTCCTCCTACGGGCTGCGCAGAGGCCCCGACATGACGGCCTACGACGTGCAGATCGTCGCCTCCGTGATCGCCGACGTGGTGAACATGCTGGGCCGCGCCGACGGCACCGGATTCACCGTGACGGGGCCGGTGTGGGAGTACTTCAGGGTCCAGGAGCGCATGTTCAAACCGCTGCTGCGGCAGAGCCCCTTCCTGGAGGTGCAGGCCGCGGAACTGCGCGAGAAGCTGATCGAGCACGCCATGGACGGCCTGCTGAGGGAGATCTCCCTGGACCAGGCCAACGGCCTCGTGGGCAAGACCTGCATCCACCCCTCGCACGTGCTGCCGGTGCACGCCCTGTCGGTCGTCAGCCACGAGGAGTTCTCGGACGCCCAGGACATCCTGCGCCCCGAGCGCGGGGGCGGGGGTGTGCTGAGATCGGCGTACACGAACAAGATGAACGAGGTGAAGCCGCATCGGGCCTGGGCCGAGCGGACCCTGCTGCGGGCCGAGGTTTTCGGCGTCGCGAACCAGGACATCGGCTTCGTGGAACTGCTGGCCGCCGGCCTGCCAGGCTGACCGTACGGCTGCCGAGGAATTCGAAGGGTTCATGGAGAAGGCGGAGAAGGCGGAGAAGGCAGTGAACGAGGGTGAGCACCCCGAGGTGCGCGCCGATGCGGCGACCGGGCCGGCCGGCGTGGCCGACGGCGTCTGGTCCGGCGACTGGGTCGCCGAGCGGCTCGGCGTCAAGCTCGTCGGCGACGACGGGCTGACCGGCCTGCTGGGGCTGGCCCTGCGCCGCAACCCCAAGCGGGCCCACCTGCTGGTGTCGAACGTGCTGGGCAAGCACGTGCCGCAGTCGCCGTCCGTCGTGTACGGCTACGGGTGGGAGCTCGGGCGCCGGGTGCGTGAGCTGCTGGGGGACGACGAGGCCCGCAGAGCCGTCGTCCTCGGCTACGCGGAGACCGCGACCGGCCTCGGCCACTGCGTCGCCGACGGGCTGGGCGTGGCCCGCTACCTGCACTCCACCCGCCGACCGGTCGCCGGTCTCGACCCGGCCGGCGGGTTCGAGGAGTCCCACTCCCACGCGACCTCGCACCTGCTCCTGCCCGAGGACCCCGCCCTGCTGGCCGGTGACGGGCCGCTGGTGCTGGTCGACGACGAGTTCTCCACGGGCAACACGGTGCTGAACACCGTCCGTGATCTTCATGGGCGGTATCCGCGGCGGCGGTACGTCGTGGTGGCGCTGGTGGACATGCGGTCACCCGCGGATGCGGGGCGCCTCGCGGAGTTCGCCGAGGAGATCGGAGCCCGGGTCGACCTGGTCACGGCGGCTTCGGGGACCGTGAGGCTGCCCGAGGGGGTGCTGGAGAAGGGGCAGGAGCTGGTGGCGCGGTACGAGGCGGAGAGTGCGGCGACCGGTGAGTCGTCGTCTGCGGGTGCGTCGTGGCCGGTCGCGCAGTTCCCCGCGCCCCTTGAGGGCGGGGCCGAGACGTCCCTTCCAGGGGCGCGGGGAACTGCGAGAACAGCCCCCACCGGCCCGCACTCGGACGACGACCGCACCAGCCCCCACGCCACCCGCATCAACCTGCACTGGCCCCACGACCTGCCGGACGGCGGGCGCCACGGCTTCACCCCCGCGCATCGGCAGCGTCTGGAGGCCGCCCTCCCGTCGATGGCCCGCCGCCTGGCGCACGCTCTGCCTCACAACGCCCGCCGCGTACACATCCTCGGCTTCGAGGAGCTGATGTACGCGCCGCTGAGGCTCGCCCGCGAGCTGGAGCGCGACACCGGCCTGGAGGTCCGCTACTCCACCACCACCCGCTCACCCGTCCTAGCCGTCGACGACCCCGGCTACGCGATACGCACCCGCCTCGCCTTCCCCGCCCACGACGACCCCGCCGACGGCCCCGGCGAGCGGTACGCCTACAACGTCGCGGGCGCCGGTTTCGACGCCGTGGTCGCCGTCGTCGACTCGGCCGCGGACACGCCCGCACTGCACGCGCCCGACGGTCTGCTGGCCCGCCTGGCCGCGCACACGCCGCGCGTCCTCCTCGCCGTCATACCGTCGTACGCCCCCGAAAGGCCCTCCATGCTGCCCGAGCCCCTGCGCGGCCCCGACTTCTCCTCGTACGCGCCCGAGGAGGTCGGCTGGCTGCTCCAGGACCTCTCGGACGTGACGCTGGAGGCGCCGACCGAGGAGCGCGAGGAGGCGATCCAGAGCGGCGGCGCGCACTACGCGGAGTCGCTGCCCGTGGAGTACCAGCCGAGCGAGCAGTACCAGGCGCTGTTCCACGCCGCCCTGGACGACTCGGCGGCCCGGATCGCACGGGCGGTCGGTGTCGTCACCGAGACGGTCCTCGCGGAACGGTCCCCGCGTCCCGTCCTGGTCTCCCTGGCGCGTGCCGGCACGCCCGTCGGCATCCTCATGCGCCGCTGGGCGCAGCACCGGCACGGCCTCGACCTGCCGCACTACGCCGTGTCGATCGTCCGCGGCCGGGGCATCGACGCCAACGCCCTGCGCTGGCTCGCCGAGCACCACGACCCCCGGGACGTCGTCTTCGTGGACGGCTGGACCGGCAAGGGCGCCATCACCCGTGAACTCGCCGAGGCCCTGGAGGAGTTCGAGAAGTCCGACGGCATCGGCGGCTTCAGTTCCGAGATCGCGGTCCTGGCCGACCCGGGCTCCTGCGTCCGCACCTACGGCACCCGCGAGGACTTCCTCATCCCCTCCGCCTGCCTCAACTCCACCGTCTCCGGCCTGATCTCGCGGACCGTGCTGCGCGCGGACCTGGTCGGCCCGCACGACTTCCACGGTGCGAAGTTCTACCGCGAACTCGCCGCCGATGACGTCTCGGTGGCCTTCCTGGACGCCGTCTGCGCCCGCTTCCCGGAGGTCGCCGACGCGGCCTGCGCCCAGGCCAAGGAACTGCTCGCGACCGACCGCTCGCCCACCTGGGAGGGCTGGGCCGCCGTCGAGCGCATCAGCGAGGAGTACGGCATCCACGACGTGAACCTCGTCAAGCCCGGCGTCGGCGAGACCACCCGGGTCCTGCTGCGCCGCGTGCCCTGGAAGGTCCTGGCCCGGGCCGGGGCGGGCAGCGACCTCGACCACGTGCGCCTGCTGGCCGAGCAGCGCGGGGTGCCCGTCGAGGAGGTCGACCGGCTGCCCTACACCTGCGTCGGGTTGATCCACCCCAAGTACACCCGGGGCGCGACCGGCGCCGACGGCAAGGCGGTGACCCTCTGATGCCCGCGCTCGTCGCCAGCGACCTCGACCGCACCCTCATCTACTCCGCCGCTGCCCTGGCGCTGACCATGCCGGACGCGCGGGCGCCCCGGCTGCTGTGCGTCGAGGTGCACGAGAGCAAGCCGCTGTCGTACATGACGGAGACGGCGGCCCGGCTCCTCACCGACCTGGGTGACGCGGCCGTGTTCGTGCCGACGACCACGCGCACGCGCAAGCAGTACCTGCGCATCAACCTGCCGGGCCCCGCGCCCACGTACGCGATCTGCGCGAACGGCGGCCACCTCCTGGTGGACGGCGTCTCCGACCCCGACTGGCACGCGCAGGTCACCGCACGGCTGGCCGACCAGTGCGCACCCCTGGCCGAGGTCCAGGAGCATCTGCTGCGGACCGCCGACCCGGTCTGGGTGCGCAAGCACCGGGTCGCGGACGACCTCTTCGCCTACCTCGTCGTCGAGCGGGAACTGCTGCACGAGGACTGGGTGAAGGAACTCGCGGTGTGGGCGGAGAACCTCGGCTGGACCGTGTCCCTCCAGGGCCGCAAGATCTACGCCGTGCCGAAGCCGCTCACCAAGAGTGCGGCGATGCGGGAGGTCGCCCGGCGGACCGGGGCCGATCTCACTCTCGCCGCGGGTGACTCCCTGCTCGACACCGACCTGCTCCTCGCGGCGGACCGGGGCTGGCGGCCGGGGCACGGGGAGCTGGCCGACAGCGGGTTCACGGCTCCGTCGATCAAGGTGCTTCCCGAGCGGGGCGTTCTCGCCGGGGAGCGGATCCTGCGGGAGTTTCTGGGGGCAGTTGCGGGCGCCTGAGCGTTCGGGTGTCCTGGTCGTGGTGCGGGTGCGGCTGCGTGGTGGCTTGTCGCGCAGTTCCCCGCGCCCCTTGAGGGCGTGTTTGCTTGGGGCGTCGTAGGAGCCGTATGCCGATGAACACCGCCAGCGCCACGGCCACCACGGCCAGGACCACCTTCGAGTAGGCGGACACGATGTCCGAGACCTGGTGCCAGTTCGCGCCGAGGAAGTAGCCCGCGAGGACGAACGCCGTGTTCCAGATCGCGCTGCCCAGGGTCGTCAGGCCCAGGAACACCGGCAGGCGCATGCGTTCGACGCCCGCGGGCACGGAGATCAGGCTGCGGAAGATCGGGATCATCCGGCCGAAGAACACGGCCTTGGTGCCGTGCTTCAGGAACCAGGCCTCGGTCTTCTCGATGTCGGAGACCTTCACCAGCGGCAGCCGGGCCGCGATCGCCACGGTCCGGTCACGGCCGAGCAGCGCGCCGACGCCGTACAGCGCGAGCGCGCCGATCACCGAGCCGGCCGTCGTCCAGAGCAGCACGGCGAGCAGGCTCATCCGGCCGCTGCTCGCCGCGAACCCGGCGAGCGGCAGGATCACCTCGCTGGGCAGCGGCGGGAACAGGTTCTCCAGGGCGATGGCGAGACCGGCACCCGGCGCGCCCAGCGCGTCCATCAGGTCGTTGACCCACTGCGGCCCGGCGTCCGCTGCGATGGCTCTCATGCCGCCACGCTAGGGAACCGAAGCTGAAGAGATCCTGAGGAAAACGGGCAGCCGCGTCAGCCGCAGCAGCCGCCTCCGCAGCAGCCGCCGCCCGAGCGGGGCGCCGGGGCCGCGGCGGAGCCGCCGACCGCGACGGTGGAGAGCAGCTTGACGGTGTCGTCGTGACCCGACGGGCAGGCCGCCGGCTCGGAGGACTCGGCCATGGGGCGGCTCAGTTCGAAGGTGTCGCCGCAGGTGCGGCAGCGGTACTCGTAGCGAGGCATGAGGACAGATTAATCCGCGCCGAGGTAAATGCCGCCTTTCGCAAATCCATCCGGCCATTGTTGCCGTACCGGTGTGGAGGACATGTAAAGGCCGCTGATAACTTTCGAACGCGCGAAGAGCCGTACAGGCGGGGGATGACGAGGGATCGCTGCCGTCGACCACTGCAGCCAAGCCCTTCCGCGCGAGCACCACCGTAAGCGGGGAGGGAGACGCAGCCGTGTCGAAGGCTGGGCGGGAACCGGACGAGACCATGCAGTTGAAGGTCCCCGACTCCGTGCACGTGGACGAGACCATGGCGTTGCGGGTCGTCGGGGAGGCTGCGACCGGCAAGGCGGACACGGCGTCCGACGCGGCGAAGGACGGGAGCGCACCGGACAGATCGCGCCGACGGCGCAGAGCCCCCCGGCCCTCCCCCCTGTCCCGGCTCACCGCCACGGCCCCGGGGCTGACCCGGCTCGCCGCCCGCCTCGCGGCAGAGGCCCGCCGCCTCCGGCCGCGCTACCCGCACGCCGACCGCACCGGCTGGCGGCGCTGGGCGCCCTCCTGGCGGCAATGGCTCGGTGCCGCGGCGACACTCACCGGCCTGACCGTCGTCCTCCTGGGCTCCGCCTACGCCGCCACCGACATACCGGACAACCTCAACACCTACGCCACCCAGCAGGACAACGTCTACTTCTGGTCCGACGGGACGCCCATGGCCCGCACCGGCTGGGTGCGGCGGCAGGCGATGCCGCTGAAGGACATACCCGAGGACGTGCGCGGCGCGGTGCTGGCGGCGGAGAACGCGAGCTTCTACAGCGACCCCGGCATATCCTTCAGCGGCCTCACCCGCGCCCTGTGGCGCACCCTCGGCCAGGGGGAGACCCAGGGCGGCTCCACCATCACCCAGCAGTACGTCAAGAACGTCTACCTCAACCAGGACCGCTCGGTCGGCCGCAAGTTCACCGAGGCGATGCTCGCCCTCAAGCTCGACAACGAGATGAGCAAGGACGACATCCTCGAGGGCTACCTCAACACCAGCTGGTTCGGCCGCGGCACCTACGGCATCCAGCGCGCCGCCCAGGCCTACTACGGCAAGGACGTCGGCGAACTCGACGCAGGCGAGGCCGCCTTCCTCGCCTCGCTCCTCAAGGGCGCCTCGCTCTACGACCCGTCCGTGAGCCAGGCCAACCACGACCGGGCGGTGGAGCGCTGGTCCTGGATCCTCGACCGCATGGTCGACACCGGCGCGCTGTCGAAGGCCGAGCGCGCCCGGTACAAGGAGTTCCCCGAGCCGCTGAAGCGGACGCCCGGCTACGACACCGGCAAGCAGAGCGACTACCTGGTGGAACTGGCCGCCCAGTACGCCAAGAAGGCGGCGCACCTGACGGCCAGGGAGTTCGACCTCGGCGGCTACCAGATCTACACGACCTTCGACCGCAAGCAGGAGACCGCGCTCACCGACGCCGTGGACGAGGCCCGCAAGCGGGCGCGCAAGGACCACCCGGGCAAGGCGAAGGCCCTGCACTTCGGCGCCTCGTCGGTGGCCGCCGACGGACGCATACTCGCCGTCCACGGCGGCCCGGACCACCGTGAGCAGGGCTACAACGAGTCGAACGCGACCACCGTCCCCGCCGGTTCGGCCTTCCAGCCGTTCGTCTACGCCGCCGCCCTGGAGAACGGCGTGCACAAGACCCGCGACGGCGCCGCGACCGAGGTCACCCCGCAGACGCTCTACGACGGGGACGACGGCATCGCCGTGCGGACACCCGAGGGCCCCTACTGGGACCGCGGCGGCAAGCAGGTCACCTCCCGCAACGACGGCGGGAAGTCCTATGGGCAGATCGCCCTCGGCCGGGCGCTCGCGCTGTCGGTGAACACACCGTTCATGCAGCTCGGCATGGACACCGGCCTGGACACGGTGCGGGCGACCGCCCAGCGGGCGGGCCTGCTCCCCTCCAGCTTCGGCCCGCAGGTCCCCGCGATGTCCCTGGGCAGTGCCACGCCCAGCGCGATCCGCATGGCCAGCGGCTACGCCACGTTCGCCGCCGCAGGCAAGCACGTCGAGCCGTACTCGGTGGCCCGGATCACCCGCAACGGCTCCGAGGTGGCGCTGACGAAGCCCCCGTCCCGCCGTGCGGTGAAGGCGTCCGTCGCCGAGGCGGTCCAGTCCGCGCTGCGGGACGCCTTCCGCACCGCCCGCCCGGGGGCGGCCACGACCGCCGTGGTCGCCGGCAAGGCGGGCACCACGCAGGACGACACCGCCGCCTGGTACGTCGGCACGGCCAACTCCGTGTCGACGGCCGTGGTGGCCTACCGCATCGACCTCACCAAGAGCCTCGAACCCCTGCCCCTGGACGGGATCGCGGGCACCCCCGGCGACAGCGTCCCGTACCGCATCTGGTCCGGTGCCCGAGGCATCGGCTGACCCGAGCCCGGGCACCTTCCGACCTCCCCGTCCCCCCTCGCAGAATGAGCCGCGCATGAAACAGCAGCCGTCCGGTCGCCGCCGCCGACCCCGCGCACCCCGCCGCGCCACGCGCCCGGGGGTGCTGACCCTGGCGGCCCTCCTCGTCGTGGCGTCCCTGATCGGCGGCTATCTGGTGCTGACCCGCTCGGACTCCACCACCCCGACCGCCTCCTCCGGCGCCCGCAAGGACAGCCCTCCGAAGCGGGACAAGGAGCCCCGGTGGGACGGCAGGACGAAGGTCCTCGGGGACGGCTCGACCTCCTACACCGGTCCGCAGAAGGGGCAGTTGAAGCCGGTACCGCTCAAGCCGGGTGAGAAGCCTCCCCAGTTCGTGGTCTTCTCCTGGGACGGCGCGCTGCAGGGCGACGACGGGCTCTTCTCGCACTACCGGGAGCTGGCCGACGAGTACGACGCCCACATGACCTTCTTCCTCACCGGCATCTATCTGCTGCCCAAGGCCAAGAAGGAGCTCTACTCCCCGCCCCGGCACGCCAAGGGATCCGCGGCCATCAGCTTCGCCACCGACGAGCACATACGCACCACGCTGGAGCAGCTCGGCAAGGCGTGGCAGGGCGGGAACGAGATAGGCACCCACTTCAACGGCCACTTCTGCGGCAAGAAGGGCGGCGGCGACTGGAGCGTCGAGGAGTGGAAGAGCGAGATCGACCAGTTCTACGCCTTCACCGAGAAGTGGAAGACCAACACCGGCTTCCGCGACCTCGAACCCCTGCCGTTCGACGTCAGGAAGGAGGTCACGGGCGGCCGCGCGCCCTGCCTGGAGGGCCAGAAGAACCTGCTGACGGCCGCCGAGCACTACAAGTGGCGCTACGACGCCAGCTCCGCGGGCGACTTCCAGATATGGCCCGTCAAGAAGAACGGCATCTGGGACTTCCCGCTGCAGATGCTCCCGTACGAGGGCGGCAAGTACCAGGGCCTCTCGATGGACTTCAACTTCCTCTACAACCAGTCCGAGGGGGAGACCGAGGGCGACCCGGCGAAGTACCCCGAGTGGGAGGAACAGACCGTCGCCTCCTACATGTCCGGCTTCAACCGCGTGTACTACGGCAGCCGGGCCCCGCTGTTCATCGGCAACCACTTCGAGGACTGGAACGGCGGCATATACATGCGGGCCGTCGACCGGGTCATCAAGGAGATGTGCACCAAGAAGGACGTCAAGTGCGTGTCCTTCCGGGAACTGGCCGACTGGCTCGACGCACAGAAGCCCGCGACCCTGCAACGGCTGCGCGGCCTGGACCCGGCGCAGTCGCCCGAATGGTCGACGGTCGTGAAGTGATCACGCCAAAGTAACGGCCGCAACACCCTTCACAGCAGCCACACACTCCATGCGAAGATCTCGTACCCCGGCAACCCTTTGGCCGGGGCTAGAGGGGAAACACCAGTGAAATCACGGAAATTGAGCGGAACGCGACGCCGCGTCACGATAGTCGGGGCCGCGGCGACCTCGGTCGTCGCCGGAGTCGCCCTGCTGCCCAACTGGAGCGCGGGCGCGACGGTCGTCGACGACCCGACGGTGGACGCGCGGACCAAGGCCACCTTCCAGCGACTGGCGGACGCCGTCTTCACCGACCGCACCAACGCCCTGGTCGCCGGCGGACGGGCCGACACCGGCAAGCCGCTGACCGACGGCTTCTCCGGCGATGTCGCCCTGTCCACCGGCACGGCCCGCACCGAGGACGCCACCCTGTCCGAGCTCGGGCAGCGACGGCAGAAGCTGGCGAAGGCCGGCGAGACGTACGGCAAGGCCAGCACCACGGTCACGCTGGACGCGACGCGGGTGACGGGCCGCACGGCCAAGGCGGAGGTCACCGAGACCACGACCCTGACCTACGCCGGAGCCCGTGGGAACGCCCCCAGGACCACCGGATTCCAGGCCCGGCACGAGCTGACCTTCAAGGCCGACCGGCAGGGCGACTGGCGGCTGACCCGCATCCGCGACACCGACCAGGGCGGTCTCGCGGTGAACACGCTGTCCAAGCCGGCCCCCGTCAAGCCGGCCACCGCCGCGGACAACACCACGCCGAACGCACCGCGCGCGGCGATCACCCGCAACCCGGCCCCCGCCCCCAAGACCGCCACGACGTACGACTACAAGGCCATGGCGGCCTACGCCGAGAAGTACTGGAACGTCTACAACAAGGACTACCCGGACTTCAGCGGCCACGGCGCCGGCGGCGACTGCACCAACTTCGTCAGCCAGTCCCTGAAGGCGGGCGGCTGGAAGCACGCCCCCGGCTACGTGTACGACTACACCAAGTGGTTCGGCAACGCAGACATCCAGTCCGACTCCTTCGTCGGCGTCAATGAATGGTCCTGGTTCGCCCAGAACTCCAAGCGGACCACGCCGCTCGCCAACGTCTTCCAGCTCGAGGTCGGGGACGTCCTCCAGATGGACTTCGACCGCGACGGGTCCAAGGACCACACGATGATCGTCACGTACAAGAGCGGCGGTGTGCCGTACGTGACCTACCACTCCAACAACACCCTGCGCAGGTCGGTGGCGAGCCTCGTCGCGTCGTACCCGAACGCGTACTACTACGCCTACCGCACCTGAGAACGGGCGGGGCCGGGCTCAGTGTCCGGCCCCTCGCTCCTCGCGGATCGTGGAGACCACGTGGGCCACGGCCCGGCGGACCGCTTCCGTCTCCGTGAGGAAGTGCCAGTAGTCGGGGTGGCGGCCCTCCAGGCCGGCGACGGCACGGTCCAGGCGGGCCACGGCGTCGTCCAGGGGGCGGGCGTGCCGCGGGTCGGGGGTGTTGCGCCCGGCCATGGCGAGGCGCTGGGCGTCACGGATGGCGAAGCGCGTGCGGTCGATCTCCTGCTGGGGGTCCTTCTGCACGGTGTTCAGGCGGTGCAGCCGGTCGCCGGCGGCCGAGACCGCCTCGTCGGTGCTGTTCAGGAGAGCTCGCACCGTCGACAGCAGGGCCGTCGCGTCGGCCCAGCGCTGTTCACCGCGGGCGGTGTGGGCCTCGGCCAGCTTGGCCTCGGCCCGGCGGACGTTCTCGGCGGCGGCGTCGGGGACGTGCTGCAGGTCCTGCCAGCAGGCCGCGGTGAAGCGGCGGCGCAGCTCGCTCAGGGTCGGTTCGACCTGCTCGGAGCGGGTGGTGAGGGCCTGGGCGCGGGTGCGCAGGGAGACCAGGCGGTGGTCGATCTCCGCGGCGCGGTCCGGCAGCCGCTCGGCCTCCACACGGACCGCCTCCGCCTCACGGCTGACCCGCTCGGCCCGCTCCAGGGTCTGCGGGACGCCGTGCTGTCCGGCGCCCTGGTTCAGCCTGGTCAGCTCCGGGGAGAGAGCGGCGAGCCGGGCGGCGAGGTCGTCCGCCTTCAGGCCGGACGCCCGGACGGAGTCGAGGGCGTTGGAGGCGGCGAGCAGGGCCTGGCGGGCGCGCTCGACCGCGGGGGCGAGGCGGGCCAGCTGCGTCTCGGCCTTGCCGAGCAGGGGACCGAGGCCGTCGGTGAAGCGGTCCAGCTCCTGCTTGACCCGGCCGAGTTCCTCCTTGGCGGCGGTCAGCTCGGCGCGGGCGCGGGAGGCGGCGGACGCCTCCAGGTCGTCGCGGTCGAGGTCGTGGGCGTCGACGGCGTTGATGTAGCGGTGGCTGACCTCGTCGATGCGGTGGCCGAGGGCGTCGAAGTCGGCGACGGCACGACGCGCGGCGGGCGAGTCGTCGACGGCGGTGATCGTCTCGATCGAGATGCGCAGGTCGCGCTGGGCGGTGTCGAGCTCGTAGAACGCGGCCGCGGCGGCGTCTTTCGCCGCCTGGGCCTCGGCCCGCTGGTTCTCGGCCCGGCCGCCGAACCAGCGCCGGGTGCCCCCGCCCGCGAAGGCGGCCGGCAGCGCCAGCGCGGCCACCAGCGGCAACGCCATCAGGGTGAGCGCGTCCCGGAGCGGACGGCCCGGGGTGCGGGAGGCGGCGGGGCGGCGCGGGCGGTGTGCACGCGGCACCGACGGCGAGTCCGGCTGTCCTGGTGTCGCCGTCACATCCCTCTCCCGTGCTGTGGTCCGCCCTGCCCGGTGTCATTCTCCCACCGGTTGAAGACGAACACACGGGCCGTTCAGTTCGCCGTGCGGACCGTCACTTTGCCGCCGCCGGTCCGGACGGACACCACATGAGCGCTGCTCCCACTGCGGTGCACGGACATGACAACGGCTCGCGGCCCCGCGATACGGGTTTGCGGGACTGTGCCCTGGGCCATGTAGGCTGTCGACTCGTCCTGGGCGTGGCCCGGGATCCGGGTGCGTAGCTCAGGGGTAGAGCGCCTGCCTTACAAGCAGGATGTCGGCGGTTCGAAACCGTCCGCGCCCACCACACCGAGTTCCACGGCCAAGGCCCCCCAGGAATGTTCCCGGGGGGCCTTGGCCGACTCCGTGCCCGCGCCCGGGGTCAGTAGTTCGCGTTGGCGAGGAGTTCGCCGTCCTTGTCGTACACCGTGACGAGGCCGTTCTTCGACTCGTAGCAGGAGGTGAACGCGGAGGCGATGAGTTTGCCCTCGCCCTGGTGGGGGCCCATCAGTCCGCCGCTGAAGTCGGTGAAGACCTCCGCCGCGTCGAGGATGTCGTTGCGCTTGTCCGCGCCGGTCACCTTCGTGACGTGTTCGACCGCGGCCTTCTCCGTGTCCGTGCCGTCCTCGGCGACGCAGCTGCGGAACTGCTCGGCCTGGGACTTGTCTTCGGCCGTCCCGGCCTTCTTGGGGCTGTCGTCGCCCGGCTCGCCGTCGGCGGCGACGGCCCTGTCCTTGTTCGAGGTGTCGCCGCTGTCGCCCCCTCCGCCCGCGACGACCGCGGCGATGATGAAGAGGGCGAGGACGCCCGCGCAGCCCAGGCCCGCGATCCTGCCGATGCCGTGTTTCTTCGGCGGCTGGGGCGCGGGGGCGCCGTAGTGGGGCTGCTGCGGGTGGGGCGGCTGCGGGTACTGCTGGCTCATGGGTCCCCCTCGGGATCATTCGTGTCGTGGGTAGGACCCACCGGCGGAGCCGCGCGGTTGTAGAAGGCTCAACGGGTTCACCTGATGGGGGTACTGCCTCCCACACGGACGCAGGAGAGCCGTACGCACGTCCACCCCGGTTCGGTGCCGGGCCGGGGCCGTCCCTACGATGAGCCTGTGAACAGCCCCCGTCAGCGTGCTCCGCGACTCGTTCTGAGGCCGTGGCATGTGCTGGGCGTGCTGGGGCTGTTGGCGGGGTTGCTGGGCATGCACGGGCTGGCGCCCGGCGGGGGGCTGCCCGGGGCCGCGCATGGGCAGCACATGGACGCCCTCATGGTGCGGACGCAGGCCGTGCCCTACGCGCACTGCGGTGGCGGGCACGTCCAGCACGCCGACGCGACCTGTGCGTCGGGTGCCGTCAGCGGCGGACCGGTGCTGCCTCCGCTCCTCCCGGACCCGGTTCCCGGCGCCGTGCGGGAGAGCGCCGTTCGGGCGTATGCCGTCGTGGATACGGAGGGTGCCCGGGCCCCGCCTTCGCTCTCCGAGCTTCAGCTTCTGCGGATCTAGAGACGGCGCGTCACGCCGGCCGGTGCCGACCGGTGGCGGCGTGATGCCTCCGTCGTGTCCGCAACCCTCAGTTCCTTGCAGAAGCAGGAGTTCACGCATGAGCATCAGCATTCGTACCCTGGCGCGCCGCGCCGCCCTCGTGGTGGCGACGGGAACCGCGGCCGTCGTGCTCGCGGCCTGTGGCGGCGACGGTGCCGACAGCGCCGCCGGTGGTGCCGGTCACGGTGACGCCGGAAGCCACAGCCCCGCCACGACCCCCTCGCCCGCCGGCACCCACAACGCCCAGGACGTCGCCTTCGCGCAGGGCATGATCCCGCATCACCGGCAGGCGCTGGAGATGGCGCGGCTGGCCGGTGACCGGGCCTCCTCGGACACGGTCAAGGACCTCGCCGGGCGGATCGAGAAGGCGCAGGATCCGGAGATCCGGACCATGACCGGCTGGCTGAAGAGCTGGGGCGAGGACGTCCCCGCCTCCTCCGGCGGCGGCATGGACCACTCCGCGTCGGGCCACTCCGGCATGCCCGGCATGATGGGCGCCGAGGACATGGACGCCCTGGCGAAGCTGACGGGCAAGGCGTTCGACGTGCAGTTCCTGACGCTGATGGTCGAGCACCACGAAGGGGCCGTGGAGATGGCCCGGACCGAGCAGGGCCAGGGCCGCTACGGCCAGGCCAAGCGCATGGCCGAGGACATCGTCACCGCCCAGAACGCCGAGATCGCCGAGATGAACAAGCTCCTCGGCAAGAGCGGGAGCAGGAGCGGGACCCAGGGCTGATCCGGCAGCCGGGGCTTGTCACGAGGCTCCGCCGGTCTCCTCCGGCGGTGCCTCGTGCGCGTGCTTCAGATCCGAGCGGGCCGCCACCCGCTCGGGACCGGCGAGTTCGGACCAGTAGCGGTGGGTGCTGACGAACACCGCGAGCTCGTGCTCCCGCTGCCGGAGCTTCTCCACCTCGGCCTGTTCGTCGGCGCTCCAGCCGGGGGAGGCGGGCCGTTCCACCTTGCGCCAGCCGTTGTCGTCACTGAAGCCGTCCAGTGGCTCCACCGACCACGGGAGCCGCTTCAGCAGGGCCGACAGCTCGGCCCGGACCTGATGGAGTTCCTCCTGACCGGCCAGGAGGTCACTCGGAAAGTCGTAGGTCGCAGCCACGCCTCAATGATACGCATGTTCGAATTTGGCGGCGAGTTCCTTCCTGGGGTTCATGCGAACGGGCGCACCTCGCTCACCACCCGTGCCGTCACCGGAGCCGGAATCCCGTGCCGCTCGGCCGCGCGGAGCAACGCACCGCCGATGGCGTCCAGTTCGAGGGGATGGCCCGCCTCGGCGTCGCGCTGCATCGAGGACTTCGTCGCGGGCGGGAAGGCGTCGTAGCGGGCGAGGGCCCGGGCCGGGTCCGCCGGGCCGCCGCACGCGCGGCTGATCGCGGCCGTCTCCTCCACCAGGGCGGTCAGCTCCGCACGGTGGCGGCTACGGACCTCGCCGAGGGGGAGGCCGTAACGCGTGGTGAGCAGGGCGAAGGGCGCCAGGAACGACATCTTGGCCCACAGGGCCGCCGTCTCGTCCTCCAGGACGCGGGTGGCCGGACCGGCCTCGGCGAAGGCCCCGGCGAGGGCCTCGAGACGGGCCCGGGGCACGTCCGCACCGGTCAGGTCGATCTCGGCGAAGGGGCTGCCGTGCTCGATCACGCCCGGCGCGACGCGGGTCGACTCGACGCGGATCACGGCCGGGGCCACGCGGTCGGGCCGGTACCGGGCGCGCAGGGCCGCCGGATGTTCGACACCGTTCAGGAACGGTACGAGGAGGCCGTCGGACAGCACCGGCGCGGGGATCCGCGCCAGTGCGGCGTCGAGGGCCGTGTGCTTGACGGTGACCAGGCACGCGTCGACCTGCTCCCGCAGTTCGGTGTCCGCCTGCACACGGGCCGTGAAGTCGCCGAACGCGGCGCTGCGGACCCGGATGCCGTCGGTGCGCAGGATCTCGGCGGTCTTCTCGCCGGACAGGCAGATCACGCGGTGGCCGGTGCGGGAGAGCAGGGCGGCGAGCAGGCCGCCCACGCCGCCGGGGCCCAGGACGGCCACGGTGAGTTCGTTCGCCACGAGGAGTTCCTCTCGTCGGTCGGCCCCGGGACGGTGGCCGCCTCGCAGCGATCATGACAGGGATCGCTGTCGTACGAGGGGCGAAGGGGTGAGACTGGAGGACATGTGCCGGAGTATCAAGACGCTGCGCCCGCCCGCGATGCCCGAGGAGGCGACCGAGGAGGATGTGCGCGCTGCCGCCCTGCAGTACGTGCGGAAGGTGTCGGGGTTCCGCGCCCCGGCCGCTCACAACCAGGAGGTGTTCGACCGCGCCGTGGAGGCCGTCGCACGGGCCACGGCCGAGTTGCTGGACGGCCTCGAGGTCCGGGGCGCCGCCCGGAAGGCGAGCTAGCGCCGACGCCCGGGGCGGAAGGCGCCCCGCCGGACCCGAGGCGTGGAAGGTGACGCGGCTGGACCCGGTGCGGGCCGGCCCCGGCTCCGGGCCTCAGACCGCCGGTTCCGGCTGGGGCTCAGCGCGGGGCGCGGGGATGGCCTGTGCCTCCCACAGCCGCGTCGTCCGCTGGTAGCCGTGGACCACCGAGGCCATCGCCAGCAGGAGCAGGGGCGCGAAGAGCCACGGGTACGCGGCCATCTCCATCGGCAGGAAGCGGTAGGACGCCAGCAGCACAGCGAAGACGACCGTCCCGTGGCCGACCAGCCGCAGACCGGCCCGGTCCCAGCCGCGGTCGTACGTGCGCAACGCCGCCTCGACCGTGTACGCGAACACCACGCCGGCGATGAGGTCCACCCCGTAGTGCCAGCCGAACCCCAGCGTCGCGGCCAGGGTGGCGATCAGCCAGAACGTGCCGGCGAGACGCAGGGCGCGCGGACCCCGGCGGGAGTGGATGAAGATCGTCGTGGCCCACGCCGTGTGCAGGCTGGGCATGCAGTTGCGCGGCGTGATCCCGTCGAACGGCACCGCGTACGGGGTGGTGACCGGCGGCAGCGTGTCGGGCCACAGGTCGGCCACCGCCCAGTGCCCGCCCTCGGGGCCGTAGGCGAACATCGGCCCGACCACCGGGTAGATCATGTAGACGGCCGGTCCGAGTACGCCGATCAGCAGGAAGGTCCGCACCAGGTGGTGGCGCGGAAAGCGCTGCTCGGCCGCCACGTTGCGCAGCTGGTACAGCGCCACGCAGACCGCGGCCACCGCGAGCTGGGCGTAGACGTAGTCGAGGGCGTGCTCGCCGACCGGGCCGCTCGCCCTGAGGAGCCGGCCCGCCAGCCACGACGGGTTGCCCAGCGCGTGATCGGCCATGGCGACGTACGGGTCGAGTACGACCGGGCGGGTCTTCGACGTGATCAGCAGCCAGGTGTCCCCGGTCTTGCGGCCGGTCACCAGCAGCAGGCCGAGCCCCACGCCCTTCAGCATCAGGAGGCGTTCCGGGCCGGTGCGGCGGGTGAGGGCGATGATCCCGCAGCCCAGGATCACCCACAGCGCGCCGTTGCCGAACGGGTGACCTTCGTCGGGGTAGGTGCCGGTCGCCCAGCGCCCCAGCAGGAACACGAGGTCGATGCCGACCGCGGTGCCGAGGGCGATGAGCCGTTGCCGCCAGGTGAGCACCACCATCGTCAGGGCGAGGCTGGCGTACAGCAGGAAACCGGACTTGGGGGCGTGGATCACCTCGCGGGCCTGCGTGGTGATCGGCCCGGGTATGCCGAGCCGGTACGCGGCGATCTGGAGCGCGACGAGGAAGCCGAGGGTGAGCGCGCCGGCCGCGGCCCACAGCACGGCCCGTGGATGCCGCCTCGCGGCGGAGGCGATCCGTCCTGTGCGAGAGGCTTCCCGCGACGCCGTCGTCGTCAATGTCTCAGCCGCTTCCCGGTCGTGGTGGTCGTGGTGGTGAGCCGGAGCCGGTCTACGAGGTCCGCGGCTCTCGCCGCATCAGGTACGCCGCCCCCGCCCCGGCGCCGAACAGCGCCGCCACCGACACCGCCGTCGCCAGCCAGGTCGCCCCCAGCCAGTGGGCGCCGAAGTAGCCGAGGGCGACGCTGTACACGGCCCAGGTGAACCCGGCCAGGGCCGACCAGGGCAGGAAGTCGCGGGCACGGTGGTGGGCGGCGCCCGCGCCGAGGGAGACCACCGAGCGGCCGGCGGGAGCGAATCGGGCCACGACCACGAGGGCGCCGCCGCCCCGGGCGAGCGCCGCGCCGAGACGCTGCTGTGCGGTGGTCAGCCGCCGGGAGCGGGAGATCGCCCGGTCCAGCCGGGCGCCGCCGCGCCAGGCGAGGCGGTAGGCGGCCAGGTCCCCGAGGACGGAGGCGGTGGCCGCGCAGAGGGTCAGGGCGAGGATGTCGGGTACGTCGGTCGCGGTGCCCGCTGCCGCCGCCGTGGCCGCCGTGATCACCAGGACGCCGCTGGGCAGCACCGGCAGGAACACGTCGAGCAGGACGGACAAGGCCACCACCGCGTAGATCCACGGACTGCCGATCGGCAACCCCACTTGCTCCAGCACCGCGACTCCCCGTGACTCCCCCGTGGGCCAGACCGTGCCGCGATGGCGCGGGGGACGGCAGGAGTGGCCATGACAGCCATACAGCGTACGCCGGGGGTGTGACGGGCGGTTCACGGGGGGCTCATACGTTCGGTGCGGACTGTTCACCTCGCGGCGACTTGTCCCGAATTCCCGAGATGTGCCGCGAGAGTGGCGTTCCTCGCGCACCGGTCACGGCCGCGGACAGAACGGCGCCCTCCCCTGGAGGAAGGCGCCGCTGCGGTGTCCGACGGGCCGGGCGGTTCAGGCGGCCACCGGGGTCTGGTCGGCGGAGCGCTCCTGCGCCGAGGTGCGCTTGGACAGCAGCCGGTCCAGGCCGAACGCGCCGGAACCGGTGAAGATCAGCAGGAACATGGCCCAGCAGTACATGGCCGCGCCCTCGCCGCTGTTCTCGATCGGCCACAGCCCCTGGGGCTGGTGCACCTTGAAGTAGGCGTACGCCATCGCGCCGGAGGAGATGAACGCCGCGATGCGGGTGCCGAGACCCAGCAGCACCAGGACGCCGCCGACGAGTTCGATCACGGCCGCGTACCAATTGGGCCAGGCGCCGGTCGGGGCGGTGCCGCCCTTGCCGTCCGCGCCGCCGAGGACGCCGAAGAGTGCGACGGCGCCGTGGCAGGCGAACAGCAGGCCGACCACGATCCGGAACAGTCCGAGCGCGTACGGCTGAGCGCCGTTGAGGCGAGCGGTCATGTGGGGGGTCTCTCCTTCGGTTGGCCGGCCCTGGGGAGGCCGGTCGGGGACGGATACCGCGGAGTGGCCCACGTTAGGTGCGCCTAATTGATGCTTGCAAGTTCAACATTTGGCCACGGCTTTGCCTCCCGATGCGGCGCAATCCCTGGCGCAGCCGCACGTGGGGCGGATTTCGGCGCCGCGTTCCCGCCCGAAAGAGTGACCGAATCCACTCCCGGCCTGCCTCCCGCGGCGGCCGTCCTGCGCGTGCCTTCTGTCGGCATGTCGATCGTTAACTGCCTTGTGTGTGCAACTAATTGATGAGCCATCAGGTGGTGTGGGCACCGTTTGCGGCACAACCGGCAGGCGGAGCCGCCGGGTTACGGCGCCAGTTCCGAGTCCAGCAGCGTCGTCAGGAGGGGGCCCGCCCCCTCGCGGGGCTTGGCCTGCTCCAGTCGCAGGCGGGCGGAGCGGCCGCGCATGGTCAGGGTCATGAGCTGGTTGCCGAACCACGGGCCGCCCGTCTTGCGCCAGCCGACCGGTGGCTGCGGGAGACGGCCGTGCCGGGCGAGGCCGCGGCCGACACCCCGCGCCGGCGCGCTCCAGCCGATGCGGAAGGCCAGCCGCATCGACAGGGGGACCGAGTTGTGGACGGGGGAGCAGACGAGTTGCACCACCCGGGCGTCCGGGCCCCGGCCGGGCCACGAGGGTTCGGCGATGTAGGCGTGGTGCACGTCCCCGGACAGCACGCACACCGTCGCCGGGGCGTCCCGGCCCGAGCCCGCCTCGGCGATCAGCTCCGCGAGCCCCGCGAAGGACTCTGGGAACGCCGACCAGTGCTCCAGGTCGGCGGCGCGCCGGACCTTCTCCCCGAACCGCGCCCAGCGCTCGCCGCGTTCGCCGCCGCACAGTGCCGCGTTCCACCCCTCGGCGTCGTGCACCAGGTGCGGCAGCAGCCAGGGCAGCGAGGTGCCGATCAGGAGGTGGTCGTAGGCGGACCTGTCCCGCACCTGCTCGCGCAGCCAGGCCTCCTCGCCCGGGTCGAGCATCGCGCGCTCGTCCTCGGCGAGGACCCGGGCGGCCCTGCTGTCCACCATCACGAGACGGACCCGCCCGAAGTCGCGCCGGTAGCTCCAGCGGGCCGTGGCCGCGTCGGCGTCGGCCCGGGCGGCGAAGTCGCGCAGTGCCTCGGTGCCGTCGGGAGCCTTGCACACCGCCTCGTACACCGGGTCGGCCGCCAGCTCCTCCAAGGAGAGGTTGCCCAGGTGCTGGTGGACCCAGTAGGACATCAGGCCGCTCAGCAGCCGCTCCTGCCACCAGCCGGTGGCGCGCATGTCCTCGAGCCAGGAGGCGGAGGTGTTCCAGTCGTCGATCACGTCGTGGTCGTCGAAGATCATGAAACTGGGCACGGTGGACAGCAGCCACCGGATGCGCGGGTCGAGCCACGACTCGTAGTAGAGGTGGGTGTACTCCTCGTAGTCCGCGACCCCGGTGCCCGGCCCTTCCTTCAGGTCGCGGCGGCCCGCCAGCCAGCGCTGGGTGGAGTCGGAGGTCTCGTCGGCGTACACCTGGTCGCCGAGCAGCAGCAGCGCGTGCGGCCGCTCGCCCTCGGGGTCGGCGGCGAGGCGGGTGGCGAGGGCGTCCAGGGCGTCCGGGCCGACGGGGTCGTGGCCGCCGCCCGGCGGTGAGGCCCAGCGGCAGGAGCCGAAGGCGACGTTGAAATCGCCCTCCGGGCCCGGTGCGTGGATCGCCGAGGGCGGGAAGGGGGAGCCGGGCAGCGGCCACACCCGGGTGCCGTCGAGGAGCACCTCGTAGGTCGTGGTCGTACCGGCCGTCAGGCCCGTCACCGGGACCAGGGCGTAGTGGTGGCCCGCGATCTGGAAGCTGTGGGCCGTGCCGCCGGCGCCGTCGGCGCAGCGCACCTCGGCGGTGCACGGACGGCTCGTCTCGACCCACACGGTGGCGGACGAGCCGTCGGTGTACCTCAGCAGCGGTCCGAGGCGCAGTGCGCTCATGTCGTTCCCCTCTCCGTCGCCCCGTACGGTACGCAGCGACGGAGGTCAGCGGGGAGGTCCCGGCACGAATCAGCGTGTCAGCAGCTCGCGAGGTAGTTCGTCAGCGCGGACTTCTCGGCCGAGTCGACGGAGAGGCCGTAGTAGTACTTCACCTGCACCCACGCGCGGACGTAGGTGCAGCGGTACGCCGTCCGGGACGGCATCCACGTGGCCGGGTCCTGGTCGCCCTTGGCCTGGTTGACGTTGTCGGTGACCGCGATGAGCTGCGGGCGGGTGAGGTCGTTGGCGAACGACTGGCGGCGGGACGTCGTCCAGGAGTCGGCGCCGGAGTCCCAGGCCTCGGCCAGCGGGACCAGGTGGTCGATGTCCAGGTCGGAGGCGGCGGTCCAGGTCGCACCGTCGTAGACGGAGTACCAGCTGCCGCTGGTGGCGGCGCAGGAGGAGTCCTGCTGGACGTTCGTGCCGTCGCGCTTGAGGACGACCTCGCGCGTGTTGCAGGCGCCGGACTGGGTGATCCAGTGCGGGAAGAGGTCGCGGTCGTAGCCGGTACGGTCCTCGGTCGCGACGGTGAGCGAGGCGAGGTAGGTGCGGGCGGTGGCGGCGCTCACGGGGGTGGGGAGGGCGGCGGAGGCCGTGGGGGCGTTGAAGAGGGCCACGGAGGATATGAGTGCGGTGGCCGCCGCGGCGACGCTCAGTCGTCGACGCGCGTAGAACCTGGGCATGCGAACTCCCTGGGGAGAGGGGGGTGTTGGCCGGCGAGCGAGGGAATGCTCGCGCTGCCGTGTGACGCACAGATGTGCGCCCGGTGAGAAGTTAGTGACGCGGCCATGACATGACAAGATTTCAGGCGGAACTTTTCAGTCCAGGCGCGTCCCGTACCATGGACGGCGCAGAAGGGGAGTAGCTCTTCGCCGGACCGTCGACATACTGCTCAGCCCGCCTGAGCCGGCGCCCGGAGGCAGGTCCTTTCCCGGACCTGCCAGCGAGACCTTCGGCAGAGCAGTGCACACCCGTGCCTCCCGGCACGGGATTCCGAGTGTGCTGCCGTGCCGAGGTGTCGCGTGCGAAGTCCAGCACTCTCGGTGGGGCAGCCCCGACCGATTGAGGAACCCTTGATCAGCCTGACCGTGACGGCCGTCGTCTTCGGCGTCGTCTTCCTCGCGGAACTGCCGGACAAGACCGCTCTCGCCGGCCTCGTCCTGGGCACCCGCTACCGCGCCTCCTACGTCTTCGCCGGTGTCGCCGCCGCCTTCGCGCTGCACGTCGCGCTCGCCGTGGCGGCCGGCAGTGTGCTGACGCTGCTGCCGCAGCAGATCGTGCAGGCCCTCACGGGTGTGCTCTTCCTGGGCGGGGCCGCGGTGCTGCTGCTCAAGAAGGGCGAGGACGAGGAGGAGATCCGCAAGCCGGAGAACCAGTCCTTCTGGAAGGTCTCGGGCGCCGGCTTCATGCTCATCCTGGTCGCCGAGTTCGGTGACCTGACCCAGATCATGACCGCGAACCTGGCCGCCCGCTACGACGACCCGCTCTCCGTCGGCCTGGGTGCGGTGCTCGCCCTGTGGACGGTGGCCGGACTCGGCATCGTCGGCGGGAAGGCGCTGATGAAGAAGGTGCCCCTGCGGCTGATCACGCAGATCGCGGCGCTGGTGATGCTGGCGCTCGGGCTGTGGAGCCTGTGGGAGGCCGTGGCCGGATGACCCCGGCGCCGAACCGCGGGTGAACGTCCGGTGGGGCCCCCTGGCGCAGAACCGGGATTGTTTTGTACCGTGGAGGAACAAAGTGGCCTCCGCCCGTTTTCCCTGACCGGCGGGCGGGGCCGCCTTGTCCCCCCCCGGGGCGTGCCGGTCGCGATCCGCCGTCAGCCCCTCGCCGCGCTGGAACGCGCCCCGAGCCTTGGAGCTGCCGATGACGGCCACCGCCGTGCTCACCGCCCGCGCCCTCCTGCTGGACATGGACGGCACCCTCGTCAACTCCGACGCCTCGGTCGAGCGCGTCTGGCGGCGCTGGGCCGAGCGCCACGGGCTGGACGGGGACGAGGTCATGACGGTCGTCCACGGACGGCAGGGCTACGCCTCCATGGCGCTGCTGCTGCCCGACCGGCCGATGGAGCAGAACCACGCCGACAACGCCCGGATGCTCGCCGAGGAGACGGCCGACACCGAGGGTGTCGTCGCGATCCCCGGGGCGCCGGAGTTCCTGGCCGCGCTGCGCGGGGTGCCGCACGCGCTGGTGACCTCCGCGGACGTGCCGCTCTCCACGGCGCGGATGGCGGCGGCCGGTCTGGAACTGCCCGGGGTGCGGGTGACGGCGGAGTCCGTCGGGGCGAGCAAGCCCGACCCCGAGGGGTTCCTGAAGGGCGCCGCGGAGCTGGGGATCGCCCCCGCGGACTGCGTGGTGTTCGAGGACTCCGGAGCGGGGATAGCGGCCGGTCGCGCCGCCGGGATGACAGTGGTCGGGATCGGGTCCCGGGCCGCGGCCCACGGGCCGGACGTGGTGGTCGAGGACCTCACGAAGGTGCGGGTGGAAACCGTGGGCGACGGGACGGTCCGCCTCCACATCGGCTGAGGCGGGAGGCCCGGCTCGTCCGGACGGCCCGACTCGTTCGGGCACCCGGCTCGTCGAGACCGCCGGCTCGTCCAGACTGCCCGGCTCGTCCAGGCAGCCCGGCTCGTCCAGGCAGCCCGGCTCGTCCAGACTGCCCGGCTCGTCGAGACCGCCGGCTCGTCGAGACCGCCGGCTCGTCCAGACTGCCCGGCTCGTCGAGACCGCCCGGCTCGTCCAGACTGCCCGGCTCGTCCAGGCAGCCCGGCTCATCCGGGCACCCGGCTCGTCCTGGCTGCGGGTGGGCGTCACGCGTGCGGACCGCTGTTGTCGGCCGGGCGGCGCGTGCGCGTCACGTGGGCGCGAACCGAACCGCTGTCGTCGGCGGTCACTGCTTCGGAGCACGACGGCCCCGGCCGTCACGGCTGCTTGGTTTCCGACTCCAGCTTGGTCCGGGTCTCCGCGTCGTAGGCGCCGAGGTCGTCGGTCTGGATGCCGCGTGACCACTGGTACGTGCGGACCGCATCCTGGAGGCGGTCGTCGAAGTCGCCGTCGGCGTCGTCGATGTACAGGTTCAACTGGCGCAGGCGCAGCTGGAGTTCGGTGACCTCCGGGCCACGGTCGCCGATGCGCAGGACGGTGGGGCCGCCCTTCTGCCGGGAGTTCTCCGGGGGAGCCTGGCCGGCGCCGGTCGCCGGCGGCGATGTCTGCGGCGCCGACGGAGAGGGCGACTGCGACGGGCTCGCCGAGGCGCTCGGCACGGACGGCGAGGGCGAGGCGGACGGGCCGGCGCTGCGGGAGGGCGACGGGCGCGGTGCCGCCGGGGCCGGCTCGACCGCCGTGGCGCTGCCCTCCGCAGCCGAGGGCGCCGCGCTGCTCGACGGGGCGTCCGGCACACTCGCCCGGATGTCGTCCGGCAGGGCGGTGTCGCGGGACGGGCTCTCGTAGGAGAACAGCCCGGTCGCGTACCCGGCCGCCGCGACGACGGCGACACAGGCTCCTGCGGCGACGACCAGAAGGGTGCTGCGCCGACGAGGCCGACGCTGTGAGCTCTCGCCGGGCTCCGGTGCGCCGCGGTCCGTCCCCCTGCTGCCGTCGAACACCCGCAGGTCCGTGACGCTCGGCTCGGTGGTGGCGGAGGTCAGGGGAGCCGGGACCGCCGAGGTGGCGGGGGCGGCGGAGATGCCGGAAGCGGCGGGCAGTGCGGCGGTCGCGCCCGGGTCGACGACCGGCAGCGGCGCGGTGACGTCGGCGGGGGACACGGGCGGGGCGGCGCCCCCGGGGTGCGCGGCCTCGGCGTACGGGACGGAGGCCTGCTCGCGGGAGGCCTGCTCGCCGGCAGCCTGCTCGCCGGGGGTCCGTCCGTCGGAGGGCTGCTCGCCGGCCCGCCCCCCGGAGGCATCCCCGGTGTCGATCTCCACGTACGGGCGTATCCGCAGCGGGTCGAAGTCCTCCGCTGCCGCCGCCTGGGTCGTGCGGGCGTCGAGCAGGGCCTCGGCGGCGCGGTGCGTGCAGGCGCAACTGGGGGTGTTGTCCCGCTGTCTGGGCGCGCCGCACTCCGGGCACGGGTGACCGTTCGGCGGTTCCACGCGTTCCTCCCTCCCCTCGCGAACTCCAGAGATTATCCAGATCTTCTCCACAGCGTGATGAACGAGCCCCCGGAACCACTGCTTCCAAAAGGGCCCGGCAGGCCATAACAGGTCACAGCGGTCACGATGGAAAATGTCACAGCAGACGCGGGAGGTCGGATGGCCGAGGACGGGAAAGCCGCCACGCTGACGCCCCAGGGCGCGGCCCCCCGGGAGCAGGTGCCCGGAAACGTCCTGGTCTCCATCGGCGCCCTGCTCCTCGGCATGCTGCTCGCGGCCCTCGACCAGACCATCGTGTCCACCGCGCTGCCCACGATCGTCAGCGATCTCGGCGGGCTGGACCACCTTTCCTGGGTCGTCACCGCCTACCTGCTGGCCGCGACCGCCGCCACCCCCCTGTGGGGCAAACTCGGCGACCAGTACGGGCGCAAGCGGCTCTTCCAGACGGCGATCGTGATCTTCCTGGTCGGATCCGCGCTGTGCGGGGCCGCGCAGGACATGGCCCAGCTGATCGCGTTCCGGGCCCTGCAGGGGCTCGGCGGCGGCGGGCTGATCGTGCTGTCGATGGCGATCGTCGGCGACCTGGTGCCCCCTCGTGAACGCGGCCGCTACCAGGGGCTGTTCGGCGCCGTCTTCGGCGCGACCAGTGTGCTCGGACCGCTGCTCGGCGGCCTGTTCACACAGCATCTGAGCTGGCGCTGGGTGTTCTACGTCAACCTGCCCGTCGGCGTCGTCGCGCTCGCCGTGATCGCGACGGTCCTGCACCTCCCGCGCACGTCGCAGCGGCACGTCATCGACTACCTCGGCACCCTTCTCATCGCCGCCGTCGCCACCTGCCTGGTGCTGGTCGCCTCGCTGGGCGGCACGACCTGGGCGTGGGGGTCCTGGCAGATCGTCGGACTCGCGGTCTTGGGCGCCGTCCTCGCCGTCGCCTTCGTCGCCGTCGAGCGGCGGGCCGCCGAACCCGTTCTGCCGCTCAGGCTGTTCCGCGTGCGGACCTTCACCCTCGCCGCCGTGATCAGTTTCGTCGTCGGGTTCGCCATGTTCGGCGCCATGACCTACCTGCCGACCTTCCTCCAGGTCGTGCAGGGCATCAGCCCGACCATGTCGGGTGTGCACATGCTGCCGATGGTGCTGGGCCTGCTGCTGGCGTCGACGGCTTCCGGCCAGATCGTCAGCCGGACCGGCCGCTGGAAGGTGTTCCCGATCGCCGGAACCGGCATCACCACGCTCGGGCTGCTCCTGCTCCACCAACTCGACGAGCACAGCTCCACCGCCGAGTTGAGCGGCTTCTTCTTCGTCTTCGGCCTCGGACTCGGCCTCGTCATGCAGGTCCTCGTGCTCATCGTGCAGAACGCCGTCCCCTACGCGGACCTGGGCGTGGCCACCTCCGGCGCGACCTTCTTCCGCTCCATCGGCGCCGCGTTCGGCGTCTCCGTCTTCGGCACGGTCTTCGCGGGCCGGCTCGGCGACCAGCTCACCGACGCCTTCCGGGGCAGCACGCTGCCGCCCGGCACCTCCGTGGACACACTGGAAGCCGACCCGCGTGGCATCGCCGCCCTGCCGCCCGGTCTGCGCCCGCCGGCCCTGCACGCCTACGCCGTGTCCATCACGGACGTCTTCCTGTACGCCGCCCCCGTCGCGCTCCTCGGCTTCGTGCTGGCCTGGTTCCTGAGGGAGGACCGGCTGCGCGGCTCGGTCACCGCCCCCGACGCCACCGAGACCCTCGCCAGCAACCCGGTGCAGCGGTCCTCGTACGACGAGGTGTGCCGCGCGCTGTCGGTGCTCGGCACCCGCGCGGGGCGGCGCGAGGTCTACCGGCGGATCACCGCCCGGGCGGGCTACGACCTGCTGCCCGCGACGAGCTGGCTGCTGCTGCGGATGCGGCGCCACGGCTCGGTGGAGCCGGGCGTGCTCGCCGACACCATGCCCGTGCCGCTGGCCGTGATCATGGAGGCCGTCCGGCAGGCCGAGGGGCGACGCCTGGCCGTACGCCGGGGCGTGGACATGGTCCTGACCGGCGAAGGGCGCGAGGTCGCCGACCGGCTGGCCGCGGCCCGCGAGGAGTCCCTCGCCGCCCTGCTCGGCGACTGGTGGGGACCGGACCGGCCGGCCGACCTGGAACATCTCGTACGGGAGCTGACCGGCGAACTGTGCGGGTCACGCCGCGAACGCCCCTACCGGGCGCGCCCCGCGCAGGAGCGGCCCTGAGGTCAGGTCAGTTCCTTGCAGAACCAGTGCTCCGCGTAACGGTCGTCGTTGTGCGGTTCGGTCTCCGTGTAGCCGAGACGGGCGTAGAGGGCGCGGGCCTCGACGAGGTCGCCGCGGGTGTCGAGGATCAACCGGGTGGCGCCGAGTGCGCGAGCGGCGCCTTCGGCGGCGCGCACCAGGAGCGGGGCGCCGCCCCGGCCGCGCATCGGCTCGTACAGGAACACCCGCGTCAGCTCGGCGGTCGTGCCGTCCAGCATGCGTACGCCCGCGCTGCCGGCCGGCTCACCGTCGTACCGGGCGACGAGCAGCAGCCCGCGCGGCGGGGCGAGATCGGCACCGGTCGGGGCGGCGATCTCCCGCTCCAGCTCGGCCGGGTCGGTCCGGCGCCCCTCGTGCAGCAGGTACCAGCGGTCGCTGACCTCGGTGTAGTACGCCCGCCACAGAGCGGTGGCGACGGGGGAGTCGAATGGTTCCGGCGTCACGGTCCACATCACGAAACGCATTCTCCGCAGGCACCCCATCGGACATGCAACCGAATAGTTCCGGCCACCGTGTGCGCCGCGGATACGGCCGAACACCGTTTGGAGACGGGCTTCGGGGCTACCCGATGAGTGAACCGGTCCGCGAGGAGGGCCGGTTGGGCCGAGAACCCGGAAGGCATTCATGTCCACTGGCCTGATCATTGCTCTGATCGTGATCGCGGCGGTCGTTGTCATCGCGGCCGTCATGACCCTGCGTGCCCGCGGCCCTCGGCGGGGCCCGAGCCTGAAGCGGCGCTTCGGACCCGAGTACGAGCGGGCCGTCGCCCGGCACGACGGTGACGCCAAAGCGGCCGAGCGCGAGCTGACCGAGCGCGTGCAGCGCCACGGCGACCTGCGCGAGCGGCCGCTGGATCCGGCGCAGCGCGAGCAGTTCGAGACGCGCTGGACGGCCGCACAGGAGCGGTTCGTCGACTCGCCGCGCGAGGCCGTCGCCGAGGCGGACCGGCTGCTCGCCGAGGTCGCCGGTGCCCGCGGCTTCCCGGACGGCGGGCAGTACGAGGAACAGCTGTCCGCGCTGTCCGTGCACCACGCCCACCACGTCGACGGCTACCGGCGCGTGCACCGCGCGGCGCATCTGCGCGCGGAGGACGCCCGTGACGGCGGCCAGGGCACGGAAGACATGCGTGAGGCCTTCGTGGCGGCCCGCGCCCTGTTCGAGGAGCTGGTGAAGCCCGCCCGCCACGACGGCGGCGGCCACACCGGCGGACGGCACGACGGTGGCCGCGAGCGCGCCGCCCTGAACGGCGGCCGCAAGGCCCCGGCCCGCGGCGGTCACCTGCCGTGGGCGATGAACCGACGTCAGGCGAAGGAGAGTTGAGGCAATGACCGACATGTCCCGACCGCCCGGCGACCAGACGACGGATGCCCCGGACGCCCGTGGCGAGAGCGCGCTGGGCACCGGCCGCCGCACGAGCGCACCGGAGACGGGCCGTCATGAGACCGCCCGGAGTCCGGAACCGCCCCGCGAAGCCGGTCACGGCCTCGCAACCGGAACGGACCGCGGCGCCGCACCCGGCACCGACACCGGCCGCCACGTCCCACTCGGCACCGACGCGGACCGCGCCGCGGCGCACGGCACCGAAGTGCCCGGCACCGACCGGCGCGCGGACCGGCAGGACACGGGCCGATACGACACGGGCCGATACGACACGGACGGATACGACACGGACCGGCATGACACCGGCCGGCACGGCCCGGACCGGCATGACACGGACCGGCTGGAATCCGGGGGGCCCCGCGGCGACCACGGCACCGGCTCCGACAAAGCGGGCTCCGCCGAGCACCGGGCCCACCTCCTCGCCCACGAGGAGTGCGACAAGCTCGGCGGGCAGTTGCAGCACGCCGTCGCCGGGTTCGTCGACGGGCCCCGGGCCGCCGTCGAGGAGGCCGACCACGTCCTGGAGGAGATCGCGGCCCGCTTCGCCGAGGCCGTGACGCAGCGCCGCCGCACCCTGCGCCACTCCTGGCAGTCCGTCGAGGGCGGCGAGAGCAGGTCCGTGTCGTCGGCCGACACCGAGCAGCTCCGGCTGGCCCTGAAGGACTACCGCGAGCTGGCCGAACGGCTGCTGCACGTGTGACCCGGGGTGATCCCCCCGGTCAGCGATCCGCCCGGCGCTCCCGCCACCGCCGTACGACGTCCTCGACGTCGTACGGCTTCTTTCCCAGCGGGGGGCCGGGCGGCGGCTTGAACATCATGTCGCGGATCTTGACGTTGACCTCGTCGATGATCTTCCGGACGATGCGCTCCGAGGGGGCCGCGAGCGCGGCGTCCAGCGCGTCCTCCGCCTCCTTGCGCAGGGCCAGGGCCGGCGGGAGGACGGAGAAGCCCTCGCGGGCCATCTTCCGCTTGACCCACCACAGTTCGTCGTAGGTGCTCTCGATGTCAGGGGGGAGCGGTTCGCCCGCGCCCGGCAGCCGGTCGAACTCCCCGCGCGTCTCCGCGTCACGGATCTGCTTGTCGACCCAGGACTCGAAGTCGACGCCCGGTGGCTTTCGCTCGGTCATGAGGCCATTGTGCCGGACACCGCGCAGCCGGGCGTTTTATCATGCGGCGGGCCAGGAACCTGTCTGGCCCCCGGGGACGGCCCGGGACCTCATCGAAGGAGCGCACGTGCTCGAACTCACCATGGCCACCGTCGCGGAGGCGGAGGCGGGCGCCACGGCCGGCATGCTCATGGCCGAAGCGCCAAGCGAGCCGGGCGCGGTGCTGCGGGTGGGCCGCGACAAGTCCGTGTGCCGGCTGAGCACGCCGGACGACTGGCTGTTCGTCTCCCGCGTCCACCTGGAGTTCCTGTGCGGGCCGGACGGCACCTGGCAGCTCACCTGGCTGCGCGGCTCCCAGCCCGACCCGTCCTCCGAGGTGCGGCTGACCATGGGGGAGTACGTCCAGCCGCTCGCCTACGGCGGCACCGTCCCGCTGCCCAGGGGCGGCAGCGGCGAGATCATCATCCAGGACCGCACCGCCCCGCGCAGCGTCAACGTGGGCTTCTACCACGAGGTCTGACCGCAGGGCCGCGCGCCGGCCTGCCCGCCGGCGCGCATCCGTCGTAGCCCTTCGTCCCCACCGTCCCGGCTCGCGGCAGGGCCTCACGCCAGCACGCGCGCCAGTGCGAACCCGTCGTAGCCCTTCATCCCCACCGTCTGGATCGCGGTGCCGCTCAGCCTCGGATGGCCGGCGATCAGCTCGATCGCCGTGCGGGTGCCCGTCACGTCCGGGGCGGTGCTGTCCGCGTCGACGACCCGCCCACCCCGTACGACGTTGTCGAGGACGATCAGGCTGCCCGTGCTGGTGAGCTTGACCGCCCACTCCACGTAGTGCGGGTTGTTGGCCTTGTCGGCGTCGATGAAGACCAGGTCGAACGGGGGCGGGTTCTCGTCGGCCAGCTTGGGCAGCGACTCGAGGGCCGGGCCCACCCGCACCTCGACGAGCTTGTCCAGACCGGCGCGGGCGATGTTGCGGACGGCGACCTCGGCGTGCCGGGGGTCGTACTCCAGGGAGACCAGCCGTCCGTCGGCGGGCAGGGCCCGGCCCAGCCAGATGGTGCTGTAGCCGCCGAGCGTGCCGATCTCCAGGATGTGCCGGGCGCCCTGGATCTGGGCCAGGAGCTGGAGGAGCTTGCCCTGGTTCCCGGCGACGTTGATGTGCGGAAGCCCGGCGGCGTCGCTGTCCCGCAGGGCGGCCGCCAGTGCTTCGTCGTCCGGGGCGAGGTGGGCGGTGAAGTAGGCGTCGACCTCGTCCCAGACGTGCGACTCGCTCATGCACCTCTACCTTTCGTCAGCATAGTTAGCATCCCTAACTACTGGCGCTGACGAAGATAGTTGGTGCGCGCGGCGCTGTCAGCGGGTTTTCACTCGGCGTGTCGACCCGCCACCGAGGGCGCCGAACCGGGCAGCGGACGCCCCGCCGACTCCGCCATGCGCCACACCGCGAACCCGCCGACGACGGCCGCCGCCATCATGTAGTAGGCGGGCATCATCATGTTCCCGGTCGCGCCGATCAGGGCCGTGACCACCAGCGGGGTCGTGCCGCCGAAGAGGGACACCGAGACGTTGAAGCCGATCGACAGCGAGCCGTAGCGGACCTTCGTCGGGAACAGCGCCGGCAGCGCGGACGGCATCGACGCGGTGAAGCAGACCAGCAGCATGCCGAGGGCGCCCATGCCGAGCGCGACGGCGAGCAGGCTGCCCTCGCGGATCAGCAGCAGGGCCGGGACGGACAGCAGCAGGAAGCCCGCGCAGCCGGTGGCGATCACCGGGCGGCGGCCGACGCGGTCGGTCAGCGCGCCGACGAACGGCTGGGCGATCATCATCGCGGCCATCACGCCGAGGACGACCAGCAGGCCGTGCGTCTCGTCGTAGTGGAGCTGGCCGGTCAGGTAGCTGGGCATGTACGACAGCAGCATGTAGTCGGTGACGTTGAAGACCAGCACCAGGCCGACGCAGAGCAGCAGCGCCCGCCACTGGCCCGCGACCATCTCGCGCAGCGGCGTCTTCGGGCGGTTGTTCTCCGCCTTCTCCGCCTCGGCCGCGAACGCCGGGGTCTCCTCCAGGCGCATCCGCAGGTAGAGGCCGATGATGCCCATCGGGCCCGCGATCAGGAACGGGATGCGCCAGCCCCAGGAGGTCAGGTCGTCGGTGGAGAGCAGGGCGGTCATGATCGTGACCAGGCCCGCGCCGCCGATGTAGCCGGCCAGCGTGCCGAACTCCAGCCAGCTGCCGAGGAAGCCGCGCCGCTTGTCGGGGGCGTACTCGGCGATGAAGGTGGAGGCGCCCGCGTACTCGCCGCCGGTGGAGAAGCCCTGCACGAGCCGGGCGGCCAGGAGCAGGATCGGCGCGCCGACACCGATCGTCGCGTACGACGGGATCAGACCGATCGCGAAGGTGCCCGCGGCCATCATGATCATGGTGAGGGCGAGGACCTTCTGGCGGCCCACGCGGTCGCCGAGCGGGCCGAAGACCATGCCGCCGAGGGGGCGGACCAGGAAGGCCGCGGCGAAGGCGCCGAACGTGGACAGCAGCTGGGCGGTGGGGTTGCCCGAGGGGAAGAAGACCTTGCCCAGGGTGACGGCGATGTAGCTGTAGACGCCGAAGTCGAACCATTCCATCGCGTTGCCCAGCGCGGCCGCCTTCACGGCGCGCTTGACGAGCGCGGGGTCGGTGACGGTGGGGTCGGGGGTCTTCGCCGGGCGGGACTTCACGAGGGAAGCGGGGGCGACGACTGAGGCAGTCGACAAGGCTGACTCGCCTACCTTTCGACGGGGACAGGGACGCGGTCCCGCGCGGCGGCGCTGTCGTACGGGCCGAAAAAGCGACGATAGGCGGATTTGCTCCGCTTACGGGCGGTACGGAAGTCGTTGCACGCTGCATGTAAACCGTCGCTGTGCTGGCGCTTCTGCCCCCTCGTCGACGGTTGTCACGTGATCTTCATGTGATCCTTGTCGCTTCCGCCGTGAGGTGGCCGCCAGTCGTTCCGCGGCTGTCGCGCCTTCCGCTCCGTGGTTGCCGCGCCTTCTTCCCCGGGGCCGCCCGCTCCCCATAGGGTTCATTGGGTAAATCACCACATTCTGGACATGTGGGATGAACTGCTGCGGAAGGTCGATGAGGCGTGGCGAACGCGGACCACGGCGGACGACCGGCGGAGGGCTTCGGAACGACGGCCGCCGACGGGGCCCGCACACGCCTGCGCGCCGCCCGGCTCGGACTGTGGCTGATCGCCGCCCTCCTCGCCGCCCGGCAGGTGGCCGTCGTCCTCGCCACCCCGCGCGGTGAGCGGCTGACGGACCTGGAGACCTGGGTCGGCCCGAACGGCGTGCTGCATGTGAACGGCTCGCTCTACGACTCCACGCGCTTCACGGGCACGCCCTTCGGAGGCCTCGTCCTCAAACCCCTCACCCGTTCGGCCGAACAGGCGCTCGGCTGGGGATGGACCTTCGGCACGCTGCTGCTCGTCGTCGCCCTCGGCCTGATCGCCGCTCGCGCCCTGCCCCCGCCGGTCAGCCGCCGCACGGCCCTGCTGGCCGCGCCGGCCGCCGTCAGTCTGCTGATGCTGTCCCTGCCCGTCCGCAGCACGCTGTCGCTCGGCCAGACCAGCATCATCCCGGTCCTGCTGGTCCTGCTCGGCTGTTTCACCGCCCGCGGCCAGCGGACCAGCGGCCTGCTCATCGGCGTCGCGGCGGCGCTCCAGCCCACCCTGCTTCTGTTCGCGCCGCTGCTGTGGTGCACCGGCCGCAGACGCGCCGCGCTCGCCACGGGCGTCACCTTCGCCGCCGGCACCGGGCTCGCCTGGGCCGCGATGCCGCACGACTCCTCCCAGTACTGGGTCCACCATCTCGCGGGCGCCGGCCTGGGCGGGCGGGCCGACGACCTCGCCAACCAGTCCCTGCACGGCGCGCTGCTCCGGCTCGGCCTGGACGGTCCCGTGGAGATCGCGCTCTTCCTGGCGCTCGGCGCGGCCGTCGTCGTCACGGCCCTGCGCCGGGCCGTGCGGTACTTCGGTGACGGCCAGCTGCTGCTCGCCGTCGCGATCACCGGCTGTGCGGCGATCGTCGTCTCGCCCACCGCCTGGGAGCACCAGCTGCTGTGGGTGCTGCTCGCGATCGTCGGCCGGGCCGGCACCCGCGCCTCGGACCGCTACGTCTGGCCGGTCGCCGTCGTCCTGATCATGACCCTGCCGGCCCGGATGCTGCTGCCGGACATGGCGTTCCTCCGGCCGCTGCGCGACAACGTCGTCCTGCTGGCCGCGCTCGCCGCCGCCACCGCGGTGCCGTTCCTGTCCCGCTCCTCGCCCGCCTACCGGTCACCGGCACCGCCCGCCCCCGCGCCCACCGCGCCGACCCGCTTCCGGCACGTGCCGCTGGTGCCGTTCCTGCGACGGATCCTCAGCCGGCCCAACCTCCTGCTCGAACTGCTCCTCCTGCGTGTCACCTACGCCGCCTACTCCCAGGTCCGGCTCGCGGCCACCGGAGGCAGCAACTCGGCCGGGCGCGCCGAGGCCGAGGAGCACGGCATGCAGGTCTACGACGTCGAACGGGCCCTCCGTATCGACGTCGAGCACTGGCTCAACCACACCGTCGTCACGATCGACCGGCTGCGGGACTTCCTCGACTTCTACTACACGTCATTCCACTTCGTGGTCCCACTGGCCGTCCTCGCGGTGCTCTACTGGCGCCGCCCCGGCGACTACCGCTGGGCCCGCTCCGCCCTCGGCTTCGCCACCCTGCTCGCCCTGGTCGGCTTCTGGCTCTACCCCCTCGCCCCGCCCCGTCTGATGCCGACGCTCGGCTTCATCGACACCGTGCACGGCACCCAGGACTTCTCCCGGCCCGACTACGGCACGCTCACCGCCCTCACCAACCAGTACGCGGCCATGCCGTCCCTGCACTTCGGCTGGTCGCTGTGGTGCGGGCTCGTCATCGCGGTCCTGGCGCGCCGGTGGTGGGTCAAGGCGCTGGGTGTGCTGCATCCGCTGCTCACCGGCCTCTCGATCGTGGCGACCGGCAATCACTGGGTGCTGGACGCGGCCGGGGGAGCGGTGGTGGTGGCGGCCGGCTTCGGCCTGACCTATCTGCTTCAGGGCCCGCGTCCCCGTCCTTCCACCGTCCGGCCGCCCGGCCATGGCTCCTCCCCGAGATGCAACCAGGTTGAGGGCCGCGCACGATGAGAGGAAGGGCATCCCTCCCTGGAGGTGATCGGCATGCGACGTGTGCTCACCGTCCTGGCGGCGCTGGCTCTTCCGATTTCCCTGGCGGGAACACCGGCTGTGGCAGCGTCACATTCAACCCATGCGACCGCCGCCGTGAAACACGCCACGGCAGTCGACCAGTTGAAGCATCCAGCAGCTCTCGTGGCTCAAGGGCCCGACGACGTATGCGACTTCACCGACAATCGGCCGACCCTGCACCTGGGGTCCTCCGGGGCGGTGGTCCAGCAGGCGCAGTGCTATCTGAACCAGGCGATCGGCGCCGGCCTGGACGAGGACGGCGACTTCGGCCGCATCACGCAATCCGCGACCAGGGATTTCCAGCAGTGCGCCGGCATCGTCGTCGACGGCCGCATCGGAGCCCAGACCTGGTCGTTCCTCTCTTTCTGGGCCAACGCACCTGACGCGCCATTCTGCTGACGGGCTGTCGCCGGGGGCGGCTCCTGTTCCCCGTGGGGCCGGCCCGCGCACTCGAACCACACGGTCTTCCCGCCCCCCGACCACAGCGACACGCCCCACTTGTCGGCCATCGCGTCCAGCAGGAGCAGGCCCCGGCCGTTCTCGGCCTCCGTGTCCGGCACCTGCGGGATGCGCGGCAGTTCATCGCTGCCGTCCGTGACCTCCACCCGTACGCCGGTGCGCTGCCGCAGCAACAGCAGCGCGCAGCGGCGGTCCGGGACGTGCCGTACGACGTTGGCGAGCAGCTCCGTCACGCCCAGCTCCACGGCGTCCGACAGCTCGGGCATGCGCCACTCCTCGAGGAAGGAGCGGACGATACGGCGGACGTGCCGGGGGGCGTGCGCGCCGACAGTGAGACGCATCGCGTACTGGGCCGGAATGTATTCGTTCACGAGACGAGGCTGACGTGCGATGACTACCCTCGGCTACGGAACGGATACAACCGGTTCCGTTGTGGACCGCGTTGCGCGAGAGGGGCTTTCGTCGTGACTCACATCAACTCCCTCGACCCGGGTGCGTCGCCGCTCGACTACTACGGTTTCGAGCTGCGGCGGCGCAGGGAGGCCGCCGGGCTGACCCAGCGGCAGTTGGGGGACATCCTCAACTACACCGGCTCCCTGGTGGGCCAGATCGAGACGGCCCGAAAGCTTCCGACGCCCGAGTTCAGTGAACGGGCGGATGCGGCGCTGGGGACGGACGGCATGTTCTCCCGCCTCGTCGAGTTGGTGTTGCGGAGTCGGCTTCCGGCGTGGTTCCAGCAGGTGGCTGAGTTGGAGGGGCGGGCGACGGAGGTCAGTACCTTCCAGGCCAACGCCATTCACGGCCTTCTGCAGACCCCCCAGTACGCACGTGGCGTGCTCGGGGTGCTGGACGACACCGACCTGGAAGACCGCACTGCCGTCCGGTTGGCACGACAGCGCATCCTCGAGAAGGGGCAGGCCGCGGTCCTCTGGATGGTCATCAGTGAATCCGTCCTGTACCAGGAGGTGGGCGGTCGGGAGACCATGCGGGGGCAACTGGCCCATCTGTTGGCCTTCGAGCGCACCCCCGCGGTCAACATTCAGATCTTGCCGTTCTCTGCTGGGGCGCATGCAGGAATGCAAGGCTCGTTCACCGTCTTCCGGTTCGCGAGCGACGCGGCCATCGTCTACACAGAGGGCTACGGCAGCGGGCATCCGACCGCGAATCCGGACACCGTCAGGGACTGTTCGCTCCGTTACGATCATCTGCAGGCCGCCGCGCTCTCCCTCAGGGATTCGGCGGAGTTGATCCGGCGATTGATGGAGGAACGCTATGGCGAGCAACGCGCTTCCGGCGGGGACGCAGTGGCGTAAGTCCAGCTACAGCGGCGATCAAGGCGGGGAATGCGTCGAATGCGCGCCGATCGGCAACCTGGCCTGGCGTAAGTCCAGCTACAGCGGTGACCAGGGCGGCGATTGCGTCGAGGTCGCCGAAGCCCCCGCCACCGTCGCCATACGCGACAGCAAGGCCCCGGCGGGACCGGTCCTCACTCTCGATCCCGCCGCGTTCACCACCTTCGTCGACTGGGCGTCTACAACCGCTGAATGATCGTGCCGGTGGCCAAACCGCCGCCCGCGCACATGGTGATCAGAGCGAACTCCTTGTCCGCGCGCTCCAGTTCGTGAAGCGCCGTCGTGATGAGCCGGGCCCCGGTCGCTCCCACCGGGTGCCCGAGCGCGATCGCGCCGCCGTTGACGTTGACCTTCGACAGGTCCTGGTCGAAGACCCGCGCCCAGCTCAGCACCACGGACGCGAACGCCTCGTTGATCTCCACGAGGTCGATGTCCTTCAACGACATCCCGGCCTTGCCCAGCACCGCGTTCGTCGCGTCGATCGGGCCGTCGAGGTGGAAGTGCGGGTCGGATCCCACCAGCGCCTGGGCCACGATCCGGGCCCGGGGCCGCAGCTTCAGCGCCCGGGTCATCCGCTTCGACGCCCACATGATCGCCGCCGCCCCGTCGGAGATCTGCGACGAGTTCCCGGCGGTGTGCACCGCCGTCGGCATGATCGGCTTCAACGCGGCCAGCGCCTCCGCCGTCGTGTCGCGCAGCCCCTCGTCCTTGTCGACCAGCCGCCACATGCCCTGCCCGGCGTGCTGCTCCTCCTCGGTCGTGGGGACCTGCACCGCGAACGTCTCCCGTTTGAAGCGCTCCTCCGCCCAGGCGTGCGCGGCCCGTTCCTGCGAGGCGAGGCCCAGCGCGTCGACGTCGTCGCGGGTCAGTCCACGGTGCCGGGCGATCCGCTCGGCCGCCTCGAACTGGTTCGGCAGATCCACGTTCCACTCGTCGGGGAACGGCTTGCCGGGCCCGTGCTTGGAGCCCGACCCCAGCGGCACCCGGGACATCGACTCCACCCCGCAGGAGATGCCGACGTCGATCACGCCCGCCGCGACCATGTTGGCCACCATGTGCGAGGCCTGCTGGGAGGACCCGCACTGCGCGTCCACGGTCGTCGCGGCCGTCTCGTACGGGAGCCCCATGGCCAGCCAGGCCGTGCGCGCGGGGTTCATGGACTGCTCGCCCGCGTGGGTGACAGTGCCGCCGACGATCTGCTCGACGCAGTCCGCGGGGATGCCGGTGCGGCCCAGGAGTTCGCGGTAGGTCTCGCCCAGGAGGTAGCCGGGGTGGAGGTTGGCGAGCGCGCCGCCGCGCTTGCCGATCGGGGTGCGTACGGCTTCGACGATCACGGGTTCGGCAGCCATGGGTGCGGGTCCTCTCCGGGAGGCTCAGCGGAACTAGTACGCGTTCTAGTTCTGCAAGCAGTGTGCTGAGGGCTGCTCGGTGACCGCAATAGTCGTGCGGGCAATTGGCGGGCCCGTGCCTCTTGCTACTTGTAGAACCCGTTACTACCGTCACCGCAACTCCGCACAGCTGATGGGCCGTCAGGCCGATGAGTCGGTACGAGTGGTGGGAGCCGCCCATGCCCTGTCCCGCGCTGCCCGACGGGTTCGACTTCACCGACCCCGACCTGCTGCACCAGCGGGTGCCCCTGCCGGAGTTCGCCGAGCTGCGCCGCGCCGAACCCGTCTGCTGGGTGCCGCAGCCGGCCGGTCTCGCAGGCTTCCAGGACGAGGGCTACTGGGCGGTCACCCGGCACGCCGACGTCAAGTACGTCTCCACGCATCCGGAGTTGTTCTCGTCGTCCCTCAACACCGCGATCATCCGCTTCAACGAGCACATCGAGCGCGACGCCATCGACGCGCAGCGGCTGATCCTGCTGAACATGGACCCGCCGGAACACACCCGCGTGCGGCAGATCGTGCAGCGCGGCTTCACGCCCCGGGCGATCCGGGCGCTGGAGGGCAGGCTGCGGGCGCGGGCCCACTCCATCGTCGAAGCCGCCCGCGCCCACACCGGGCCGTTCGACTTCGTCACCCAGGTCGCCTGCGAACTGCCCCTCCAGGCGATCGCCGAGCTGATGGGCGTCCCCCAGGAGGACCGGGACAAGATCTTCGACTGGTCCAACAAGATGATCGCCTATGACGATCCCGAGTACGCCATCACCGAGGAGGTCGGTGCCGAGTCGGCCACGGAGATCATCGCCTACGCGATGAACATGGCCGCCGACCGCAAGCAGTGCCCGGCCCACGACATCGTCACCCAGCTCGTCGCGGCGGAGGACGAGGGCAATCTCAGCTCCGACGAGTTCGGCTTCTTCGTGCTGATGCTGGCCGTCGCGGGCAACGAGACCACCCGCAACGCCATCACCCACGGCATGCACGCCTTCCTCACCCACCCGGAACAGTGGGAGCTGTACAAGAGCGACCGCCCGGACACGGCGGCGGAGGAGATCGTGCGCTGGGCGACCCCCGTCGCCGCCTTCCAGCGCACCGCCACGCAGGACACCGGGCTCGGTGGCAAGCGCATCCGCAAGGGCGACCGGCTCGGGTTGTTCTACGCCTCGGCCAACCACGACCCCGAGGTCTTCGACGACCCGGACACCTTCGACGTCACCCGCGATCCCAACCCGCACCTCGGCTTCGGTGGCGGTGGTCCGCACTACTGCCTGGGCAAGTCCCTCGCCGTCCTGGAGATCAACCTCATCTTCAACGCGATCGCCGACGCCATGCCCGGGCTGAGGCTCGTCGGGGATCCGCGGCGGCTGCGGTCGGCGTGGATCAACGGGGTGAAGGAGCTGCCGGTGAGCACGGGCTGACGTATCCGCTCCGGACATGGCGCAGGCGACGGCCCCGGGGATCAGGGGGCCGCCGCCTGGTCGTCCAGGGAAGCAGGGCCCCGGCCGTGCCCGCAAAGCCCGCCATTACTAGGCCGGGCCGCATGTCCGCACCGCCCCATGGGGGTGACCGGGGACTTGTTGCTACGGCCCTGCTTCGTACGTGACGCGGGTCATGTGGGGGGCCTCACTGCCGGGACGCCTCGAACGTGACCGGCGTCTCGAAGGCCGCCCGGCGCGTGGCCCTGCGCAACGCCCTGAGGACCGCGGGCCCCACGGTGAGGCTCAGCACGACCGTGACGACGGCCCGGCCCAGGTCCCAGCCGAGCGAGGTGGCGACGCAGTACGCGACGAAACGGGCCAGGTTCACGGCGACCTGCGCGTGCGGGTCGAAGGCCACGTTCGAGGCGAGAGCACCCATGAAAGGCCAGCCCGCCATGTTCATCACCGTGCCGTAGGCGAACGCGGCGAGGAAGCCGTAGCCGGCGAGCATCACGAGTTCGGCCCGGCCACGCAGCCGGTCCGCGCCCGGCAGCAGGCCGGCCCCCATCGCGAACCAGCCCATCGCCAGCATCTGGAACGGCAGCCACGGCCCGACCCCGCCCGTGAGCAACGCCGACGCGAACATCGTCACCGAGCCGAGGACGAACCCGAAGCCCGGGCCGAGCACCCGGCCGCTCAGCAGCATCAGGAAGAACATCGGCTCGATACCGGCGGTACCGGCACCGATCGGCCGCAGGGCCGCTCCCGTGGCGGCCAGCACACCGAGCATCGCGACCGCCTTCGGGCCGAGACCGGCCTCCGCCACGGCCGCACCCGCCACCGCCACGAGCAGCACCAGCAGGCCCGCGAAGAGCCAGGGCGCGTCCTGCGCGTGCGCGCTGAGCCGCGAGGTCGGCGGGGTGAGGAAGGGCCAGGTGAAACCGGCCACGCCCACCGCGCTGACCAGGGCCAGGGCGATGACGGAGCGCGGGCCGAGGCGGACGGCCCGGGCCTGCCGCACACGGGCCGTGGGGGCGCCCATCAGCCGGCCTCGGGGTGCAGGGCCGCGCGGACCTCGGTGACCGTGAGCCAGTGCTGCGGCGCCAGGATCTTCGTGACCTGCGGGGCGAACGACGGCGAGGACACCACGACGTCGGCCGTCGGGCCGTCGGCGATCACCTCGCCCTCGGCCAGCAGCACCACCCGGTGCGCGAGCTCGGCCGCGAGCTCCACGTCGTGCGTGGCCAGGACGATGGCGTGCCCGTCGTCGGCCAGTGCGCGCAGCACCGCCACCAGCCGCGCCTTAGCCGCGTAGTCCAGGCCCCGGGTCGGCTCGTCCAGCAGGAGCAGCGGGGGCCGGGCGGTCAGCACCACGGCCAGGGCGAGCGCGAGCCGCTGCCCCTCCGAGAGGTCGCGCGGGTGCGTGCCGTCGATGACGTCGGGCAACAGCTCCGAGACGAGGGCCCGGCAGGTGCCGGGGGTCGCGCCGGCGTCCCGGTCGGCCGCCGCGCACTCGGCGGCGACGGTGTCGGCGTAGAGCAGGTCGCGGGGCTCCTGCGGGACCAGGCCGACCTTGCGGACGAGGTCCTTCGGGGCGGTGCGGTGGGGTGTCGCTCCGCCGAGTCGGACCGCTCCGGACGTGGGTTTGACCAGGCCGACCAGGGCATTGAGCAGGGTGGACTTTCCGGCGCCGTTGCGGCCCATGAGGGCGATGGTCTCACCGGGGGTGATGCTGAGGTCGATGTGGCTGAGGGCCTGAATGCGGCCGCGGGTTACCGAGAGGCTCCGTACTTCGCCTATGGGGGTGGGTTGCGCGGATCGCTCGCGGATGCGGGTCGTCCGTGGCTTGTCGCGCGGTTCCCCGCGCCCCTCAAGAGGGGCGCTCTTCAGCTGCTGCTTCAGATGTCCTGCCCTGCGGCGGGCGTCGCGGACCGTCAGGGGGAGGGGGGTCCAGCCCGCCAGGCGGCCCAGGGCCACCACCGGCGGGTACACCGGGGACACGGCCATCACCTCGGCCGGGGGGCCCAGGACCGGGCGGGCGCCGGGGGACGGGAGCAGGACGACCCGGTCGGCGTACTGGATGACGCGTTCCAGCCGGTGCTCGGCCATGAGGACGGTCGTGCCGAGGTCGTGGACGAGCCGCTGGAGGACGGCCAGCACCTCCTCGGCGGCCGCCGGGTCGAGCGCGGAGGTCGGCTCGTCCAGGACGAGGACGTCCGGGTGCGGAGTGAGGACCGAGCCGATCGCGACGCGCTGCTGCTGGCCACCGGAGAGGGTGGCGATCGGGCGGTCCCGCAGGCCGGCGAGGCCGAGCAGGTCGAGCGTCTCCTCGACGCGGCGGCGCATCACGTCCGGGGCGAGGCCCAGCGACTCCATGCCGTAGGCGAGTTCGTCCTCGACGGTGTCGGTGACGAAGTGCGACAGCGGGTCCTGACCCACCGTGCCCACCACGTCGGCCAGTTCGCGCGGCTTGTGGAGCCGGGTGTCGCGGCCCGCGACCGTGACCCGGCCGCGCAGGGTACCGCCGGTGAAGTGCGGGACGAGCCCGCCGACCGCGCCCAGGACGGTGGACTTGCCCACGCCGGACGGGCCCGCCAGCAGCACGAGTTCGCCTTCCGGCACCTCGAAGTCGATCCCCTGGACGGTGGGTGCGTCGGCCCCGTCGTAGGTCACGGAGACATCCTCGAAGCGGATCACGACGGCTCCTTGGGGTCGGGGGCGACGAACGCGGGCAGCAGGCCGAGGAGTACGGCCGCGGCCGGCCAGAGGGGGAGGGCGGGCGCGACCAGGGGGACCACGCCCGGGTGCAGGGCCGCGGGGTCGTGTGCCGCGGAGAGGGCGAGCAGGGCCGCGACCGCGACGCCGGAGACGGCGACCAGCCAGGCGCGCACGTCCCAGCGGTCCGGGCGGTAACGGGTGCGCAGGGACCGGCGGCCGCCGAGCTTGAGACCCGCGAGGGCGGCGGTGAGACCCGCGAGGAGCACGGGCAGGCCGTACGCGCCACCCTCGGCCGTGAGCAGGCCGTACGTTCCCGCGCAGACGCCCAGCAGGCCGCCGAGGGTGAGGGCGGCGGTGGTACGGCGTACGGCGGCCGGGACCCGGGCGGTACGGCCGTAGCCGCGGGCGTCCATCGCGGCGGCGAGGGAGACGGAGCGCTCCAGCGCGCCCTCCAGGACCGGCAGTCCCACCTGCAGCAGGCCCCTGACGCCCCGGTCCGGACGGCCGCGCAGCCGGCGGGCGGCGCGCAGACGCCGGACGTCGGCGATGAGGTTCGGGGCGAAGGTGAGGGCGACGACGACCGCGACGCCCAGCTCGTACAGGGCGCCCGGGAGGGACTTCAGGAGGCGGGAGGGGTTGGCGAGGGCGTTGGCGGCGCCGACGCAGATGAGCAGGGCGGCCAGCCTCAGACCGTCGTACAGGGCGAAGGCGAGGGCCTCCGCGGTCACCTCGCCGCCGAGGCGGATGCCCTGGGCCCAGGCGGGGAGGGGGAGCTCGGGGAGGGTGAGGAGGGTGTGGGTGCCGGGGATGGGCGAGCCTAGGACGGTCGCGAAGAGGAGGCGGATGAGGATCACGGCGAGGGCGAGTTTGACGAAGGCGCCGTAGGAGCGGGACCAGGGGGTGTCGGGGCGGCGGGTGGCCACGACGTAGGCGGAGACCACGATGAGGAGTCCGAGGAGGAGGGGGTTGGTGGTGCGGGTGGCCGCGGTCCCGAGACCGAGCGCCCACAGCCACCAGGCGCCGGGGTGCAGTTGGCCCGGGCGCCGGGAGCGGGGCCGGGGTGGATCGGCGGCCCGCCTGCCCGCCGTCCGGGGAACACGGCTGCCCGCGCCGTCGTGATCCTCGGCGGCACGATCCGCAGGCGCGGCGGGGCGGTCACCCGCGCTGTCGTACTCCTCGGCGGCCCGTTTGTCCGCAGGCCGGGCGGGACGGTCACCCGCGCCGTCGTACTCCTCGGCGGCCCGATTGTCCGCAGGCCGAGTGGGACGGTCACCCACGCCGTCGTACCTGCCAGATCGCCGCGCCGCCCAGGACCGCCACCACGGCGATGCCCGCGACCAGGCCCAGGGACGGGCCGTCGTCCGACGAGGTCTTCTCCTCCGCCGTGGGCTTCCCCTGCTCCGGGGTCTGCTTCCGCGTCACCTGTTCGCCGCAGCCCTGCTCCGGATAGCCGGAGATCGCGCACAGCAGGGCGTTCGTGTCGTAGCGCAGGGGCTTGGCCACCGCTGCCAGGGCGTCGGCCGTCGTCGCGTCGGGGGAGACCCGGGCGCAGGCCGTCCGCGCGGTCGGCGGGGTCTCGCCGCCGGGGGCGTCCGAGGATGTGCCGAAGTCGAGGACCAGGGCCACCCGCTTGCTGCCGTCCCGCGCGGGCGTCTTCGCGCAGATCGCCGCGAAGCCGGCCTTGCCACGCGGCTGTGCCGCGTCCGCGGAGTCCTCGCTCACGGCGAAGCGGAACCCCTGGACGTCGCCGTCCGAGGGGCGGGCCAGGGACGGGCCCTGCGTGGCGTAGACCCACCGCCCGGCGTCGCGCTCCCAGAACGACCAGTACCGGTAACCGGTGGCCTGGGCCTGGCCCGCACCCGCGCACACCAGGAGCGGGACCAGGAGCAGGAGAAGGGCGCGGCGGATCACAGGTGCTGCTGCTTCTTGCGGCCGGTGAACAGGAAGCCGATGCCGATCCCGGCGACGAGGCAGACACCGACGTACCACCAGACCCCGAAGAAGTCCGAGCCGGAGTCCTCCTTCGCGGCCGAGGCCTTGGTCTTCCCGGCGGCCTGCGGAGCCGGGCCCGTCTCGTTCAGCTGCTTGACGAGGTCCGCGCCGCCGAAGTCACGCGGGTTCGTGCCCGTCGCGTGGGCGGCGAGGATCAGCTGGGCGTAGGCGGCAGGACCGCTCTGCGCGGCCCAGGACGCGGAGTTCTTCGCCAGCCACCGCACGGACTTCTCCGCCGGTGCCATCTCACCCCGCGCGGCGAGCGCGACGACGGCGTCGGCGGTGTTGCCGTAGTCGGGCTGGGGCTCGGCACCGGCCAGGGCGGACATCAGGTGCCCGTCGTCCTTGGCCAGTGCGGCGGTGAGGTAGACGGCTCCGTTGGCCGCGGCCTGCTCCGGGGTCCCGGCCTTCGCGCAGGCGGCACCGGACGGCCCGGTGGGCTTCTCGCCGGGCTCGACGACCATGCCCTTGCCCAGGGCGCCCAGCACGCCGGCGGCCGTGGCGTCCGCGTTGGCGGCCAGTTCGCCCTTCTTGTCCGGCTGGAAGGCGAAGGCGCCGTCGCCGTCCCCGCCGCAGGGCAGGGCGAGCTTCAGCAGGGCGTCGTAGGGGGACTTGCCGTCCTTCTCGACCCGGCCCGGCTTCTCGCCCGTGGCGGCGAGAGCGCCCGTCACGACCGACGTCGAGTTGGTGTCGCTGGCCCCGCCGGGGGAGTAACCCCAGCCGCCGTCCTCGTTCTGCACGGACTTCAGCCAGCCGACGGCCTTGCCGGTGACGTCGTCGTGCCCGCCGAGTGCGGCCAGGGCCTGTACGGCGGCGGAGGTGGCGTTGGTGTCCCGCAGGGTCTTCGCGTCGCACGCGGCCGTGGGGTCGGGGCGGTACGAGGCGAAGGAACCGTCCGCGCACTGCTGACGCTCCAGCCAGCGGACGGCCTTCGCCGCGGGCTTCACACCCACCGTGTCCTGCGCGAGCAGCGCGAGCGACTGCCGCCACACCCCGTCGTACTTCGGGTCGGTCGAGCCGTACAGGGCGGAGGGGAACGCCCGGGACGACGACGGGGACGGGTCGGCGACGGCCGGGGTGGCGGCGCCGATCACGGCGACGGCGGCCAGGACCGCGGCGCTGCGGCGAACGTTCATGATCGGCGGGTGCCTCTCCCTGTGGGGGAGCCGGACAGCACGGGACACCCCGGCGGCTCGGCTCCGTGTACCTCGACGGTGCCGTGCACCGGCACTCCGCCGGGCACGCGAGCCGGTCACGACCCGTACGAGGCGATCCGGCTCACCGCCCTGGTGGGCGGTTCACGGTTGCGGGCCAGCGCCGGAATTGCACCGGCTTCCCCCCGTACGATGTGATGACGACCCGCTTACTGTACCCGCACGTAGCAATCGGGCCGAGGGGGTCCCGGGTGGGCGGACGGAGCCGCCCCGTGCCGCCCACTCCACCGCGAAAACCCACGGCCGGGGCGCCGTGCCGACGTCCATGAGATCGGCGAGGCGGGGGTGCCGCGCCGTGAGTGCGGCGCCGAGGCCGGCGCTGTGGTGCGCAATGACGGGGAACTCGCGGGCTCCGCAATGGAGTTGATCCTCTCCAGGGCCCCGAGCGGATAACGTGGGGCTTCCTCGACCACACACGCAGGAGCGTCCATGACCGACCACGTGGAGAACTCCGAGCAGGAGCCGTTCCCCAAGATCGACACCTCGGTGCCGCACTCGGCCCGGATCTGGAACTACTGGCTGGGCGGCAAGGACAACTACGAAGTCGACCGACTGGCCGGTGACGCCTTCCGCGAGGTCTTCCCCGGCATCGAGACCGGAGCCCGCGCCGCCCGCTACTTCCTCGCCCGCGCCGTCCGCCACCTGGCCGCCGAAGAGGGCATCCGCCAGTTCCTGGACATCGGCACCGGCCTGCCCAACGTGGACAACACCCACCAGATCGCCCAGCGGGTGGCGCCCGAGAGCCGGATCGTCTACGTCGACAACGACCCGCTGGTGCTGGCCCACGCCCGCGCCCTGCTCACCAGCACGGCGGAGGGCGTCACCAACTACGTGGACGCCGACCTGCGCGATCCGGACACCATCGTCCGGGAGGCCGGGAAGACACTCGACTTCGACCAGCCCGTCGCCCTCATGCTGATGGGCATCCTGGGCCACATCGAGGACCACGACGAGGCCCGCTCGATCGTGCGCCGGCTGGTGGCAGCGCTTCCACCGGGCAGCTACCTCGTGCAGTACGACTCCACCGACACCAGCGAGGACTACGTCCGGGCCATCCAGACGTACAACGACGGCGGTTCGATTCCCTACATCCTGCGCAGCCCCGAGCAGATCGCGCGCTACTTCGACGGTCTCGAACTGCTCGAACCGGGTGTGGCGTCCTGCTCGCGCTGGCGTCCCGACGCGGCGGCCCTGGGCCTCCCGGCCGAGGTGCACCAGTACGGCGGCGTCGCCCGCAAGGCCTGAGCCCGCGGGACCTGCGTCCGCAAGGCCTGAGCCCGTGGGACGCGCGCTCGCGAGGCCTGAGCCCGTGGGACGCGCGCTCGCGAGGCCTGAGCCCGCGGGACCTGCGTCCGCGAGGCCTGAAGCCCGCAGGTCTGAGCTCTCACGTCTGAGCCCTCACGTCTCCTGAAGGATGCGGTGCAGGATGGTCGGAGTCTCGTCGGGGGACTCGGCTTCGACCACCAGCCGGTTCATGGCGTCCCAGTAGCGCTCGATCTCGGCCGGCCGGTCGGGATAGAGGGCGCCGGTGAGCTGCTCCAGGTAGACCACGTCGGGCAGCTGCCCGCCGGGCAGCCGCAGAATGGTCACCGGCCCGCTCTCCCCGGCGTGGGCGCCGGCGGCGAACGGCAGGATCTGCACCGTGACGTGCGGCAGCGCGCAACTCTCGATGAGATGCCTGAGCTGGTCCCGCATCACGCGACTGCCGCCCACAGGGCGCCGCAGCGCCGTCTCGTCGATCACGGCCCACAGCCGGGTCGCCGGCCGCCGGTGCAGAATCCGCGGGCGGGCCATCCGCAGCGCCACCCGGCGGTCGGTCTCCGCCGCCCCGGCTTCGGGGTGCGCGAGCCGTACGGCGGCCCGCGCGTAGTCGGCGGTCTGCAGCAGGCCGGGCACGCGCTGGACCCGATACGAGCGGATCAGGCTCGCCGCCTGTTCGGCCCCGAGGTAGGTCTGCATCCAGGCGGGCACGACATCGCTGTAGGACCGCCACCACGCGGGGGTGTTGGCCTGCTCGGCCAGCGCCAGCAAGGTGGCCCGCTCCGCCTCGTCGGTAACGCCGTAGAGCGTCAGCAGATCGGCCACGTCGCGCAGTTTGAAGCCGTGGCGGCCCGCCTCCATGCGGCTGATCTTGGAGGGGGAGGCGCGGATGACGTACCCCGCCTCCTCCCGGCCGATGCCCCGCTCCTGGCGCAGCCCGCGCAGGCGGGCCCCCAGGGCCAGCCGCGGCACCATGGGCCCGGCCGGTCTCTCGTCCAGGACTCCGTCGAAGGGCGAGGTGCCGGCGGCCTCTTCGGTGCCCATGGGCATGTCTCCTTGCGGTGGAACGCAACTCCGCACGCGCTGAAGCGTCGCGGCACGACCATCCTAGGGGCGATGCCCAGGCACCATCCGACGTATGCCGAAGGCGCTTTCACGCCCGGGTGGGGGCGCGCGAGGACGGGTGGCGCGCCGACGGAGGGCCGCGGTGGCCGGTAGTCAGCCGCCGGCGGCCAGCTTGTGGCTGTAGTAACTCTCCGCCGCGTCAGCGAATTTCGAGACGAAGAAAGCGTTGATCCCCGCTCCGGCGAGGGCGCCCAGGACCGGAACGAAGCCGGTCACAGCTTTCGATCCCAGGACCGCGGAGAATTTCACCGCAGCCTTCTGTGCGATCTTGTTGATGAACGGCTTGCTGAGTTTCGCGGCGGCCTTGGCACCCTTCTTCCCGACGATCTTCCCTCCGACCACGGACACGCCGCTGCCCGCGCCCAGGGCGAGCGCCTTGGCCATCACGGCGGTTCCGTACGTCGGATAGGCCACGTTGAACGCGATGAAGCCCGCCGATGCCGCGGCCCCCGCCGAGGTCACGCTCAACGCGTCCGGCTCCAGGGCGTCGGCCCAGAGCGCGAGGATGACCGCGAGATCGTCCTCGCCGTCCACCGTCGCGCCCATCTTGAAGCCGATTCCCCAGGCGCAGACGGACATCTTGTGCAGCAGGAACGCCACATCGCCGACCATGGCCACGGCGTGCGCCCCCGGCACCGCCATCGCGGCCGCACCCGCCGCGGCCACCTGCCCGGTCTGCGAATTCCGCCAGCTCCGCACCGATGAGTATCCTGCGGCTCCCCGCTGCGCCATCGACGTGTCCCAGCCGAGCCGATTGAACGCGGAGACGAATATCTCCGCGGACATGCTTTCCCCCACGGCAGGTCCCCCATTTCGCTTTCCGGTGATTGCGTGATGAGGAACGCCGGCAGTCCCCATGCCGTCCCTTCGGCGCCCTCACCACCCCGCCGGGCACGCTATCCGGACGGTTGGCCGGTGGTCAGGGGCGTGCGATGGGCGCGTTTTGGTGCTTCAGGGGCGTGCGGCGCCGTGCGCACACCTGCCCTGTCACGACGTGCGCGTCGCCCCGCCCTACGTACGTCGGACCCGTACGTCAGACCGCCACGTACGTCACCGGCTCGCTCCCCGGGACCGCCTCCGCGCGCCCCAGCTTCACCAGGCGCCGCAGATGCGCCTCGGCCTCGGAGACGGCGATGGTGCGGGAGCCGTACGGGATCCGGTCCCAGGGACGGTTCCACTCCATGCGCTCGGCGAGCTGCCAGGGGGTGAGGGGGACGGCGAGCAGGGCCAGCAGGTCGTTCAGGCGGGACTCGTGGTGGGTGAGCAGCACGCCGACGCGGGCGGCGGTGTCGAAGAACGGGTGCTGGTGGGCCGGGAGCACCTCGGCCGGGGCCAGACGGCCGACGCGTTCGAGGGAGTCCAGGTAGTCGCCGAGGGGGTCGGTCACCGTGGCGTCGTCCGGGTCCTCGTAGAGGCCGATGTGCGGGGTGATCCCGGGCAGCAGGTGGTCGCCGCTGAACAGGCGGCCGTGCCCGGGTAGTTGCGCCGGGTGCGTCTCCTCCAGGTGCAGGCAGACGTGGCCCGGTGTGTGTCCCGGGGTCCAGATCGCGCGCAGCCGGCGGCCGGGCAGTTTGAGGAGGTCGCCGGGGACGATGTCGCGGTCGGGCAGGGCCGGGGAGAAGCCGGGCAGGGCGCGGTCCCGGGGCCGGCGCAGCGGCGCGATGTGCTCCTCGGGCGCACCGGCCGCGGCGAGCTTGTCGGCCATGTACGCGTACCAGTGCTCGGGACGGGCCTCGCGGGTCCTCCGTACGACCGCGGTGTCCGCCGCGTGCATCGCGATCCAGGCGCCCGACGCCTCCCGGACCCGGCCGGACAGACCGTGGTGGTCGGGGTGGTGGTGGGTGATGACCACACCGTGGATCTCGGCGACCGGGGTGCCGCAGGCCGTGAGGCCCTGCGTGAGGGTGTCCCAGGACTCCGGGTCGTCCCAGCCGGTGTCGATCAGCACCGGGCCCCGGTCGGTGTCGACGACGTACACCAGGGTGTAACCGAGCGGGTTGTCCGGGATCGGGACCCGGAGCGACCGGACGCCTCCGCCGTGGTCGGTCACCTGTGTCATGGGCTCCCCTGTCGCCGGCTCCTCGTCACTATAACTAGAACGGGTTCCAGCGAGGAGTCTCCCGTGGTGCGCGGTCCGTGGACTCCTCGGGACGGGGCTGGTATCAGTGGGCGTATCTGATGAACCGTCAGAGAAGGCTCCCGGGGAGGCAGTCGGCCATGACCGAGCTCGTGGAACACGGACAGCTGTTCATCGGCGGGGAGTTGACCGACCCCCTGGGCCAGGACGTCATCGAGGTGGTCTCACCGCACACCGAGGAAGTCATCGGGCGGGTTCCGCACGCCTCGCCGGCGGATGTGGACCGGGCGGTGGCGGCGGCGCGGCGGGCGTTCGACGAGGGGCCCTGGCCGCGCTTGAGCCTCGACGAGCGCATCGAGGTCGTCGGCCGGATCAAGGACGCCGTCACCGCCCGGCACGACGAGATCGCCCGCGTGATCTCCGCCCAGAACGGCTCGCCGTACTCCTGGAGCGTCCTCGCCCAGGCCCTCGGCGCGGTCATGGTCTGGGACTCGGCGATCACCGTCGCCCGGAACTTCACCCACGAGGAGCCGCGCGACGGCGTCCTGGGCAGGATCCTCGTACGGCGCGAGCCCGTCGGGGTGGTGGCCGCCGTGGTCCCCTGGAACGTCCCGCAGTTCGTCGCCGCCGCCAAACTCGCCCCGGCCCTGCTCGCCGGCTGCACGGTCGTCCTCAAACCCTCGCCCGAGTCGCCGCTCGACGCGTACCTGCTCGGCGAGATCGCCCGCGAGGCCGGGCTGCCGGAGGGCGTGCTGTCGATCCTGCCCGCCGACCGGGAGGTCAGCGAGTACCTGGTCGGGCACCCCGGGATCGACAAGGTCTCCTTCACCGGGTCGGTCGCGGCCGGCAAGCGTGTGATGGAGGTGGCCGCCCGCAACCTCACCCGCGTGACGCTCGAACTCGGCGGCAAGTCCGCGGCCGTCGTGCTGCCCGACGCGGACCTCGAGACGGCCGTGGCGGGCATCGCCCCCGCGGCCTGGATGAACAACGGACAGGCCTGCGTCGCCCAGACCCGCATCCTCCTGCCGCGCTCGCGCTACGACGAGTTCGCCGACGCTCTCGCCGCCGCGGCGGGCGCACTGACCGTCGGCGACCCGCTCGACCCGGCCACCCAGGTGGGCCCGCTGGTGGCCCGGCGCCAGCAGCAGCGCAACCTCGACTACATCCGCATCGGGCAGGAGGAGGGCGCCAAGATCCTCACCGGCGGCGGACGCCCGGCCGGCCTGGACCGGGGCTGGTACGTCGAGCCGACCCTCTTCGGTGACGTCGACAACTCCATGCGCATCGCCCGCGAGGAGATCTTCGGCCCGGTGATCTGCCTGCTGCCCTACGACGACGAGTCCGACGCCGTGAAGATCGCGAACGACTCCGACTACGGCCTGAGCGGCAGCGTCTGGACGGCGGACGTCGAGCACGGCGTCGACATCGCCCGCCGGGTCCGCACGGGCACCTACTCCGTCAACACCTTCAGCCTGGACATGCTGGGGCCCTTCGGCGGCTACAAGAACTCGGGGCTGGGGCGGGAGTTCGGGCCCGAGGGCTACGGCGAGTACCTGGAGCACAAGATGATCCACCTCCCGGCGCAGGCGTAGCGATGGGCGACCGCTGGCACGTCGAGGTCGACCGCTCCCTGTGCATCGGCTCCGCGCAGTGCCTCCATCACGCGCCGGACGGCTTCCGCCTGGACGCCGCCCGTCAGTCCCGTCCGGCGGCCCCGGACATGGACGCCAGCGAGCGAGTGCTGGAGGCGGCGGAGTGCTGCCCGGCGGAGGCGATCGTGATCACGCTGAGGGACAGTGGGGAGGCGGTGTTCCCGCCGGAGGAGTAGGGCCCGTACGGAGCCGGGGAGTGCCGGGAGCTGACCGGAAAATCATGGTTGAGGGGGTTTTATTCCACTCTGGGCGTTCTATTCTGGAAGTCGGCCTACGAGGCGAGTGAGGGAGTCCGACCGGAGTAGCCGACGTCGGCGGGAAGTGAAGTCAGGCTTCCGCTGGTGCCGACTGCGACGGTAGGGCTGAGAGGCCGGAAGGGCGCAGGGCCGCAAGGCCGGGCGACCGGAAGGCGACCCCCATCACCTGATCCGGACCATGCCGGCGAAGGGAACCCGTCTCGTAGGTCCCTCGCGTGTCCGGGGGTCTTTCTCGTGGCCCGACCTCACTGGAGGCGATCCAGAAGGTCGCGTACCTCCCCCGCCAAGGGGCTTTCCAGCAGGTCCAGGAGACGCAGCGCCTCGCCCAGATGGGTGCGGGCCTCGGTCCGGCGCGACTCGATCCGCAGTCGGCCCAGTTCTACGAGGGAGTGGGCGAGGCCGGGTCGGTCATCCGCGAGGCGCCGAAGCGTGACGGCCTGCTCGTACCACTCAGCCGCGGCTTCCTCGTCCTGCAGTCGCGTGCAGGCCTCACCCAACTGGTGGAGCACCGCTGCCTCGGTCAGCGTGTCCTTCGCTGCACGGGACATGTCCAGTGCACCCAGGAGGTGCTCACGCGCCCTGCCGGGATCGTTCAGGAGCATGCTGATGGTGCCGAGTTCGTTCAGGCTGATCGCCTGGCTGCGCTGGTTCTGCTCGGCATGGTGGTGCTCCAGGGCGCGCTTCTGCTGCACGTAGGCTTCTTCGTAGCGGCCGGCGATCCGCAGCGTCCAGGCGAGGTTGTAGGTGGCGATGCTCTCCCACTTCCGGTCGTCGGTCCTGCGGCTGAGGGCGAGTGCGGCACTGAAGTTCTCGGCCGCCTGGGCGTGCTGTCCGACCTCACCCAGCGCCCCGCCCATGCAGATATGGGCCCAGATCTCCGCCCACGTGTTCCGGTTCAGGCGGGCGGCTTGAAGTGCCGTCGCCGACAGGTCGTGGCGGTAGGTGTGGTGATGGCGGACCACGAAGTAGTAGATGAGGGCTATCGGGATCTTCCACGCCATGTCGTGCATACCCCGCTTCATGGCCTGGTCGACTGCGGCGACGATGTTGAGGATCTCCGTGTCACACCAGGCGAGGGCTGCGGCAGAGTCGGTGAAGCCGGGCTCCGGCGGCGATGTCTCTTCGTCCTCGTCTTCGTCCAAGGGCACGTGCTGGCGTTGCGGAGCCAGCACCCGGTCGACGCGATCACAGAGTCGGAGGTAGTGCAGAAGCTCGCGCCGCACCGCCGCGTCGCGTTCGGCCGTCGGCTCCTCGGCGAGGACCCGTTCCTCGGCATAGTCGCGGACCAGGTCATGGAATCGGAACCTTCTGTTCGACATCTCCTCCAGCAGGTTGTCCGACTTCAGGGCCCGGAGCATGCGCAGTGCCGCGGTCGGCGTTTCGTTGATCAGTGCGGAGGCTGAGCCGGATGAGAAGTCGGGGCCCGCATGCAGGCTGAGCAGCCGGAAAGCACGTGCCTTCGCAGGGGTGAGACTGTTGTACGACCACGAGAGCACCATGCGCATTCCCATCTCCTCGTCCGGGCTGGTCAGGGTTGTCAGCCGGTTTCCTGCGTCGGACAGGTCCCTGATCAGATCGGCGATGTCACCGGGTGCGTGAGCCTGCTGCGCGGCGATCCGCACGGTCAGGGGCAGGGTGCCGCACCGGCTGATCAAGGCCCTGATCTGTTGGGTCTCGGCTTGTCCGGACACACGGGAGAACAGTTCGACGGCGTCGCGTCGGGGAAGTGGCCGCAAGGGCACACGGTCGGCTCCCTGGGTCACCTCCAAGGCAGCCAGATCGCTCCGACTGGTGACGACCACACTGCATCCAGGGGTCCCCGGCAGAAGCGGCAGCACCTGGTCGGCGTGGCGTGCGTTGTCGGCGATGATGAGCAGACGCTTGCCGTGCACCATGGAACGGAACTGTGCGGACATGGCGTCGAGGTGGCCCTGAAGATTTTCCATAGGAGCGTCCAGGGCCAGCAGGAAGGCGTGCAGGGCCTCTTCGGGCCGTCGCGGTGGCAGTGCGTGGTAGCCGCGCAGGTCGGTGTAGAGCTGCCCGTCAGGGAAGCAAGCGATCGCCTGGTGGGCCCACCACACCGCCAGCGCGCTCTTCCCCACACCGGCCTGTCCCGACACCACGATCAGGCCGCTGTCCTCGCGGGCCGCCGCGTTCAATCGCGCGATCTCCGTCGTGCGGTCGGTGAAGTGAGTGGTTGTTCGGGGCAGCTGGTGAGGAGGAGACGCGGGGCCTCCCTTTGAAGGTCCGTTGTGTGCCCCCACGTCGCGGGTCCCCCCGTGTGCCGTCCGTGCGAAGCGTGACCCGCCTGTCAGAGTGATAATGCGTCGGCCTGCCGGAGGTGAAACACCCGATGCCGAGTTCCGGCCCTCTTATGTGGCCGCGCCACGATCGGTCACCAGCCCGGGGGCACAGTGAGTCCCGGCGGTGGCACATTGGGGCCGCTTGTCGGTAGCAATCCCGTCGGCGCCGTGCCCCGGGCGTTCGTGAAGTCGGCCCGACCGCCAGAGAAAGTCCTGTGATCGAAGTGGACTGTGGCACCGATGAAGGCGGCACCCTCGAAACCGACCAGCCCGGCGGAGAACAGAGTGTCCGTGAACATGACCCTGCCGCCGGAGAAGGTGACATCGTCGAACCTGACCATGCCTCCTGAGAACTGAGCTCCGTTGAAGCCGATGCGGCTGCCGGAGAATTCCGCGGCCTCGAAGCCGACCGTTCCCTGCGAGAAGATCGCGCCGTCGAAGCTGACCCTTCCGGCGGAGAACGTCGCGCTACTGAAGTCGGCTGCTGCACCGCAAAAGGCGGCGCCGCTGAAGTCGACCGTGCCTCCGGAGAACCCCGAGCCACTGAAAGCAACGGCGCAGCCGGAGAACACCGACCCGCTGAAGTCCACCGTACCGCTGGAGAACGCGCTCCTGGAGAAATCAGCCGCGCCGCCGGAGAAACTCGAGTCCGTGAAGGCGAGCGTGCCGCCGCAGACCCTCGCTCCACTGAAGTCGACGGTGCCTCCGGAAAAGCACACGCCCGCGAAGGAGACGGCGTTCCCCGGGAAGACGGCTCCGGTGAACCTGACGATTCCCCCGGAGAAGACTGAGCGGGAGAAGTCACCGCCGTCGAAGATGACGTCGGTGAAGTCGAGGTCATGGTCTCGCCACGAATGCTGATGCTCGACAGGCAGCCGCAGGTGGTCCCGGACGAGCCGGATGACCGTATGTCTGACTTCCCGAAGGGCGAGGTAGGTCTGTCGGGCCGCCGCCTCGCCTACCGCAAGATCGGCCTCCGCGGTGTACGGAAGCCGCAGGTAGGCGCACAGGACATCGATGCAGGTCTGGCGAAGTGCGCGGGTGGGGGCGTCATCGGCGAGTCCGGCCAGGGCGTGCACCCCTCCGAGGCGGACGGCAGCGGAATCGTCGCCGAGCTGCGAGACGGCCGTGGTGAAGCGCTCGGTGTGCAGCCGGGTGCTTTCCCGAAGGGCGCCGTCCTCGTCGACCCGCTGGCGCCGGTAGGCGACCACCAGGGCCACCAGGGCACCGGCTCCGGCGACGACGCCGAAGGACAGCTTCACGAGATCGAACAGGGTCTTGGAGTCGACGCGGCGTTCCGGCTTGAGTCCGCGTGCGTCGAGCAGGTCCCATCCGGTGAAGAAGACCGTGGCGGCGACCAGTAGGGCCGTGGCGAAGGCCGCGGTCAGGGCCAGGCCGACGGGCCACAGACGGAGGCCGCGCCGTTCGGCCCGGCGCCGGGGCGGACGAGGGTTCACCCTTGTCAAGACCGTCCACGCGCGCTCCCGGTTGCACTCGTTCTAGTCGGCCGTCCTGCGCGCCGTCAGATCGATCAGACGGCACACCGTCTCGATGTCGATCTTCACCTGCGCGATCGAGGCCCGGCCCGACAGCCAGGTGATCAGTGCCGAGTGCCAGGTGTGCTCGATGACCCGGACCGCCGAGAGCTGCTCGGGCGTCGGGTTCTCCTGGCCCATCGCGTCCAGGATGATCGCCGTCGTCTGGCGGGAGACCTGGTCGACCTCCGGGCTCACGCTGCGGTCGGCGAACGTCAGGGCGCGGACCATCGCGTCCGCCAGGTGCGGTTCGCGCTGCAACGCCCGGAAGGCCCGCATCAGCGTCTCGGCGACCCGCTCGGCCGCCGTCTCGCCCTGCGGTGGCTTCTTCCGCAGCGTGCCGTGCATGTGCTCCAACTGGTCCTGCATGGTGGCGACCAGCAGATGGATCTTGGAAGGGAAGTAGCGGTACAGCGTGCCGAGCGCCACCTGGGAGGACTCCGCGACCTCGCGCATCTGCACGGCGTCGAAACCGCCCCGGCTGGCCAACTGCGCACTCGCGTGCAGGATGCGGCGGCGGCGGGCCTCCTGGCGCTCCGTGAGGGGCGGGGAGGCGGGGGCTGCCGCTCTGGCTTCCACCTTGGCCGGCTTGTTCACCTTGGCGCTCACCTTGGCTTCCGCGGGCATGTGTCGGACCCGTTCCGTGACCGTCCGTGAGGACGAGTGATCACACAGCATGGCACGGTGCCGGCCGTGGCGTGAATCACCTGATCCACTGCTCACAGCGCCCTTACCTGCCGGTAGATTCAGAGCCTCCGAACGATCAAGTCTGAAACTTGTTCTAGATTAGCGTCCCGGCGTAATCTCGCGGGACCGTGCAGGGAGAAGGGGGCCCAGAGTGACCGCAGAGGCCAGGGAGGCCGGGGCTCCTCAGGCCCCCGCCGCCGACGGCTTGCGACCGCTCCGCATCGCGCTCCTCACCTATAAAGGGAACCCGTTCTGCGGCGGGCAGGGCGTCTACGTCCGGCACCTCTCGCGTGAACTGGCCCGCCTGGGCCACCGGGTCGAGGTCATCGGAGCCCAGCCCTACCCCGTCCTCGACGAGGGCCACGACGGACTGAGCCTCACCGAGCTGCCCAGCCTCGACCTGTACCGCCAGCCGGATCCTTTCCGCACGCCGGGACGCGGCGAGTACCGCGACTGGATCGACGCGCTGGAAGTGGCGACGATGTGGACCGGCGGCTTCCCGGAACCTCTGACCTTCTCGCTGCGCGCCCGCCGCCACCTGCGGTCCCGCCGAGGCGAGTTCGACGTCGTGCACGACAACCAGACCCTCGGCTACGGCCTGCTGGGCGATGTCGGCGCGCCCCTGGTGACCACCATCCACCACCCCATCACCGTCGACCGGCAACTGGAGCTGGACGCCGCGGACGGCTGGAAGCGGCGCGCCTCGGTGCGGCGCTGGTACGCCTTCACGCGCATGCAGAAGCGTGTCGCGCGCCGGCTGCCCTCCGTGGTCACCGTGTCGGGCACCTCCCAGCAGGAGATCATCGACCACCTGGGGGTCCGGCGGGACCGCATCCACGTGGTCCACATCGGCGCCGACACCGACCTGTTCTCGCCGGATCCCTCGGTGCCCGTCGTGCCGGGCCGGATCGTGACGACGTCCAGCGCGGACGTGCCGCTGAAGGGCCTGGTGCACCTCGTCGAGGCGCTCGCCAAGGTACGCACCGAACAGCCCGGCGCCCATCTCGTCGTCGTCGGCAAGCGGCCCACCGAGGGGCCGGTCGCCCAGGCGATGGAACGGTACGGCCTCGAAGACGCCGTGGAGTTCGTCAAGGGCATCTCCGACGCGGAACTCGTCGACCTCGTGCGTTCGGCGCAGGTCGCCTGCGTGCCGTCGCTCTACGAGGGTTTCTCACTGCCGGCCGCGGAGGCCATGGCGACCGGGACACCGCTGCTCGCCACGACCGGTGGCGCGATCCCCGAGGTCGCCGGACGGGACGGCGAGACGTGCCTGGCGGTGCCGCCGGGGGACTCCGAAGCCCTGGCCGCGGGCCTGGGCCGGCTGCTGTCCGACCCGGACCTGCGCGCCCGCCTCGGCGCGGCCGGGCGCGATCGGGTGCTGCGGCACTTCACCTGGGCCAGGGCCGCGGAAGGCACGGTGGCCCGGTACCGCGAGGCGATCGCCCGGTCCGAGGGCGGCATCGGCCGTTCCCCGGCCGCCCCGGCGACCCGGCCGCACGTGGTGCCGGGCGCCGGTTCCGCCGCCGGCCCGGCTCCGGGCACGGAGGCCACGGCGGCGTCCGCTGCCCCGGCCGTGACCTCGGCGGGCACCGTGCCCGTCGTTCCCGCAGATGTAGAAGGCGCCAACTCCGAAAGCAGGGCCACGTGCTGACCGTCGACTTCTCCCGGTTCCCGCTCGCCCCGGGAGACCGGGTCCTGGACCTCGGCTGTGGTGCCGGGCGGCACGCGTTCGAGTGTTACCGGCGCGGCGCGCAGGTCGTGGCGCTGGACCAGAACGCCGAGGAGATCCGCGAGGTCGCGAAGTGGTTCGCGGCGATGAAGGAGGCCGGCGAGGCCCCCGAGGGCGCCACCGCCACGGCGATGGAGGGCGACGCCCTCGCGCTGCCCTTCCCCGACGAGTCCTTCGACGTCGTGATCATCTCCGAGGTCATGGAGCACATCCCGGACGACAAGGGCGTCCTCGCGGAGATGGTGCGGGTCCTCAAGCCCGGCGGCCGCATCGCCGTCACTGTGCCGCGCTACGGCCCCGAGAAGGTCTGCTGGAGCCTGTCCGACGCCTACCACGAGGTCGAGGGCGGCCACATCCGCATCTACAAGGCGGACGAACTCCTGCAGAAGATCCGCGAGGCCGGGCTGAAGCCCTACGGCACCCATCACGCCCATGCCCTGCACTCGCCCTACTGGTGGCTCAAGTGCGCGTTCGGCGTCGACAACGACAAGGCGCTGCCGGTGCGGGCGTACCACAAGCTGCTCGTCTGGGACATCATGAAGAAGCCGCTGGCCACCCGGGTCGCCGAGCAGGCGCTGAACCCGCTGATCGGCAAGAGTTTCGTGGCGTACGCGACCAAGCCGCACCTGCCGCGGCTCGCCGGCAACGGGGCGGACGCCACGTGACCACTCCCCGGACGGAACACCTGGTCCTGCCCGGGGTCCTCACCGCTGGGCAGGCCGCCGCCACCGTCGCCGGCATCCTCGCCGTGCAGCGCGAGGACGGGGCGATCCCGTGGTTCCGGGGTCACCACCTCGACCCCTGGGACCACGTCGAGGCGGCCATGGCCCTCGACACGGCCGGCGAGCACGAGGCCGCCGAGCGGGCCTACCTGTGGCTGGCCCGGCACCAGAACGAGGACGGATCCTGGTACGCCGCCTACACCGACGGCGAGTTCGACGCGGTCGCCGACCGCGGCCGGGAGACCAACTTCGTCGCCTACATAGCCGTCGGCGTCTGGCACCACTACCTCTCGACCGGCGACGACGCGTTCCTGGAGCGGATGTGGCCGGCGGTGTACGCGGCGGTGGAGTTCGTGCTCCACCTGCAGCAGCCCGGCGGGCAGATCGGCTGGCGGCGCGACGACGACGGCACGCACACCACGGACGCCCTGCTGACGGGCAGCTCCTCCATCCACCACGCACTGCGCTGCGCGCTGGCCATCGCCGAGCAGCGGGAAGAGGCCCAACCGGACTGGGAGCTGGCGGCGGGCGCGCTGCGGCACGCCATCCGCCGGCACCCCGAGCGGTTCCTCGACAAGAACCGGTACTCGATGGACTGGTACTACCCGGTGCTCGGCGGTGCGCTGACCGCTGAGGAGGCCAAGGCCCGGATCGAGGAGGGCTGGGACCGGTTCGTCGTCCCGGGACTCGGCGTGCGGTGCGTGGTGCCCAACCCGTGGGTGACGGGGGGTGAGTCCGCCGAACTCGCGCTCGCACTGTGGGCGATGGGGGAGTCGGACCGGGCGCTGGAGATCCTGCAGTCGATCCAGCACCTGCGGGATCCGCAGAGCGGGCTGTACTGGACGGGCTACGTCTTCGACGACGAGGCCATCTGGCCGCGGGAGTTGACGACGTGGACCGCGGGGTCGCTGCTGCTGGCCGTGGCCGCGCTGGGTGGGCACGAGGCGACGTGCCAGGTCTTCGGCGGTGCGGAGCTGCCGGTCGGGCTCGAGTCGGACTGTTGCGCCTAGGAACTCGGGGGGCTCGCCAGGTTCAGCGGGTGCGGGGTGTGTGTGGTTGCTCGCGCAGTTCCCTGCGCCCCTGAGGGCGAGCCCCTGACGGCGTTCTCAGTGCCGGTGGGCGCGAGCGGCTATCGCGTGCCCTATGAACAGGTACACCACCGCTGCCAGGCCGTAGCCGCAGACCACTCGGGCCCATGCCTCGTCGAACGTGAACAGGTCGTGCGACCAGCCGGCGAGCCAGCGGGCCGCGTCATGGATGAACTGGACGAACGAATTGCCCGGGTTGGCGTCCAGCAGGTACATCAGGATCCACAGGCCCAGGATGAGGGCCATGATGTCGGCCACGACCGCGATGATCGTGCCGGCTTGATTCGCACCGCTGCGATATCGAGGGGACATGGTCTCCGGATTGCCCTTGAACTCTGAATGAAACCTGGCCCGGTGAGCCCCGCCCGCCGGGCCTGCCTGTGCCCTTCCCCGCGTGGCCAACCCACGTTCCCCAAAGGGCTGTTCGGGGTACACCGGCATCACCGACGATCCTGGCCCGGCCACTCGGGGAGAGCGCCGGCGCCACCGGGGGGAGAGTGCAGGTGCCCGCGAACAGACCCGCCACCGCAGAGCCGCGGTTGACCGTCACCAGACCCCCGCGCCGACGTCTGCGCAGAGCGCTGGCGTCGGCGCTGCCCGTCCCGGTCATCGGGCTGGTCCTGCTCGTATCCTCCGGGTACCTGCTGCTGCCACTGCGGCAGGTGGTCACCATAGAGGCCAAGATGGCCTCGAAGAGGGACTTCTTCCAGGACCCCGTGGTCGAGCGGCTGCTGATGAAGCACGGCTTCCGGGTGCACATCACCAACATGGGCTCGCGTGAGATCGCCAAGCAGGACTACGCGGGGTACGACGTCGTCTTCCCCTCCGGCCAGCCCGCCGCCGACCTGATCAGCCGGGAGCGGGCCCGCGCCAACCGTCCGGTGCTGCTCTACCGCCCCTTCGTCAGCCCCATCGTGCTGGCCACCTACCACGACTACGCCGAGGTGCTCGCGGCCGAGGGGGTCGCCGAGCGCCGGCCGGGCCCGGACGGCAGGCCGATGTACTACACCCTCGACATGCGGAAGTTCCTCGACCTGTCCCGCGGCAAGCGCAAGGGCGTCCAGCGCGACCCCGGGGACGGCTACCGCTGGGACGAGATCGACCGCGACGACCGCGTCCGCAACGGCAACAAGATCCTCGCCCAGACCTCGGACATCTGCGAGGCCAACTCGGCCGGCACCTACCTCGGACTCGTGGCCTTCGTCGAGCACGGGAACGACGCGCCGGACAGCGAGGCCGAGGCGGAGCGGCTCGCCCGCAGGATCAAGCCGCTCCTCGTCGAGCAGGGCCTGCCGTCGTCCGAACGGGCCGAGACGTATCTGTCCCCGGACGGACAGAGCATCGCCCCGGTGACGGTGATCTACGAGCACCAGTTCCTCGCCCACCAGATCGCCAAGGAGGCCGAGACGGGTGCCACCGACGACGAGCGCGTCCTGCTCTACCCGTCCACGCGCTTCGTCACCGAACCCCAGCTCGTCGCCCTGACCGGCGAGGGCGCCCGGCTCGGCGAACTGGTCAGCGAGGACCCCGAACTCCAGCACCGGGCCATGGAGCTGGGCTTCCGCGCCCGCAGCGCCACCGGTGGCGCCACCGGTGACGAACTCGCCCGGTTCCTCACCGAACGGCACATCCCGGTGCCCACCACCTCTTCCGACGACACCCGGGCGGTGCTGCCCAGCCTGCCTCTGCTGGAGAAGATGATCGAGATCGTGGGCGACTGCCCGGACCGGACGGACGGCCGGTGAGGCGCGTCCGGGGCCTGCCGGCGCTCTGCCTGGCGCTCGTCGCCACCCTCCTCACCGCCTGCTCCGGCGACACCGGTGACGACACGGTCCGGCTGCGCGTACTCGCCGGGCCCGACCTCGCCCCACTGGCCCCACTGCTGGGCGAGTTGAAGGACGAAACCGGTGTCGACCTGCGCCTGGACCTGCGGGCCGACGCCGAAACCGAGCCCCCCGACGCCGACCGGTACGACCTCCCCTGGCTGTCGTCCGACCGCTACCTGCGGCTCACCGGCAAGAACGTCACCCGGGGGCTGCAACGCACGCCCACCATGACGTCCCCCGTCGTCGTCGGAATGAAGCCGGACGTGGCGCGGCGGCTTCGCGCCCAGGTGCCCGGCGACCGGCTCAGCTGGGCCGACATCGCCGACGCCGCCGCCACCGGCACCGTCCGCTTCGGCATGGCCGACCCCCGGCACGCCGGCAGCGGACTGGCCGCCCTCGTCGGCGTCGCCACCGCCGCCGCCGGCACCGGAGCCGCGCTGCGCCCCGAGGACGTCTCCTGCGACCGGCTGCGCGGCTTCCGCTCCGGCCAGACCCTCACCGCCGACACCGGGCCCGCCCTCGTCGACTCCTACGTCGACCACCAGGACGAGGCGAACGCCCTCATCACGTACGAGTCCGACCTGCTCGCCCTGAACGCCGGCGGCCGTCTCGGCGAGCACCTGGAGATCGTCCGCCCCGAGGACGGCACGGTCCTGTCGGACTTCCCTCTGCTCCTGCTGAACCCGGCCCACCGCGCCGCGTACGACAAGGTCACGCAGTGGCTGCGGCGCGACCCGGTGCAGCGGCAGATCATGCGGCAGGCGCTGCGCCGCCCCGTCAACCCGACGGTCACCCGGGACGCACGGCTGCGCGAGCCGGTCGGAAACGCCCTCTTCTACCCCGACCAGCCCGTCGTCGTGAAGACCCTGCTGGTGGACTACGGCGACCCCGCTCGCCGCAGGGCGAGCCAGGTGGTCTTCCTGCTCGACTTCTCCGGCTCGATGCGCGGCGCCCGGATGACCGCCCTGCGCGAGGCCTTCGCCGGACTCAGCGGCGCGGACCCCTCCGCCTCCGGCAAGTTCACCCGCTTCCACCGCGGCGAGCGGCTCACCGTCGTCCGGTTCGGCGGCAAGGTGCTCGGGGAGGAGACCGTCACCGTCACCGGCCCGAAGGACCTGACGGCCCTCGCCTCCGGCGTCGCCCGGGGCGGCTACGGCGACGCCACCGCCGTGTGGTCCGCCCTCGACCACGGCTACCGCACCGCCGCCCGCGAACTGGCCGCCGACCCCGACCGCTCGGTCTCGCTGGTCCTGATGACCGACGGCGAGAACAACACCGGCCTGTCCTATGCCCAGTTCCTGCGCCGTCACCGGGCACTGCCCGCCGCCGTGCGCGCCGCCGTCCACACCTACCCCGTCCACTTCGGCGAGGCCGACGCGGGCGAGCTGCGGCGCGCGGCGGCGCGCACGGGCGGCCGGATGGTGGAGGCCGGCCGCTCGTCCCTTTCCGAGGCCTTCAAGGAGATCCGTGGCTGTCACTGACGCACTGTGGTGGAGCCTGTGGTGGCCGTGGATGACGGTCTGGCTGGTGACGGCCGCCGGCGCGGTGGCGCTCGCGGTGGTCCTGGTGCGCCACACCCGGGAGCGGCGCAGGCACCTGCGGCGCTGGCAGTCGGCGTACAGCATCTGCCTGTACCTGGACGAGCAGGCGGTGATGGACCTCTACGAGCTGGGCAACTACCGGTCCGCGCTGGAGGAGGCCGTCGAGCTGCGGACGAAGGTCGACACGAGTGTCGGCTTCTGGAGCCGGCTGCTGACGTGGCTGTTCCGGTTCAGGCTGAAGCGGGACGTCAGCCAGGAGACGTTCCGCAAGTTCGTGCGCAAGGACAAGCCGATCAACGTGATCGGCGTGGTCATGGAGGCCTTCGACCGGGCCGACGCCATCGTCCACGCCGACCTGACCACGCTGACGGTCGTGCCGAACCGGAACCTCGCCGACAGCCTGGCGGACGGCCGCGCGGTGACACTGAGCCGCATCGGCGCGTTCGTCTCGGTCAAGGGGGTGTTCACGCGCCTGCCGGACGTGGCGGAGGGCTTCGTCCTGCGGGCCGAGTACGGCGCCGAGCAGCCCCCCGTCTCCATGCGCGTGGTGGCTCCCGGCGACGCGCGCCGCTCCATCCCGGCCGGCTCCTTCACGGCCCGCTGTCTCGGCAAGATGACCGGCTGGCGCGAGGACACCCGCGAGGTGACGCTGGAGGCGATCGCGATCTTCTGGTGACGCGCCGCCGCTCACCCGGAGACGAGGTCGGCGAGGACGCGCAGGGAGTGCGGGTCGGGGGAGAGGGCCAGGAGGTCGGTCACCGGCCCCTTCCGCCACGACTCCAGCCGCTCCGCGATGCGTTCACGCGGCCCGACCAGGGAGATCTCGTCGGCGAAGGCGTCGGGAACGGCGAGCACGGCCTCGTCCCGGCGGCCGTCGAGGAACAGTTGCTGGATCCGGCGGGGCTCCTCCTCGTAGCCCATGCGCGCCATCAGGTCGGCGTGGAAGTTGCGGGCCGCGTGGCCCATGCCGCCGATGTAGAAGCCGAGCATCGTCTTGACGGGCAGCAGCCCCTCGGCGACGTCGTCGCAGACCCGGACCTGTGCCATCGGCGCCACCATGAACCCCTCGGGCAGCTCCGCGAGTGCCGGGCCGTAGACGTCCGGCCGGTTCGGCGACCAGTACAGCGGCAGCCAGCCGTCGGCGATCCGGGTCGTCTGGGCGACGTTCTTCGGGCCCTCCGCGCCCAGCAGGACGGGCAGATCGGCGCGCAGCGGGTGGGTGATCGGCTTGAGGGGCTTGCCGAGGCCCGTGGCGTCCGGGCCGCGGTAGGGGTGGGAGTGGAAGCGGCCGGCCAGTTCGACCGGGGCCTCGCGGCGCAGCACCTGCCGCAGGACGTCGACGTACTCGCGGGTGGCCGTCAGCGGCGAGGCGGGGAACGGGCGGCCGTACCAGCCCTCGACGACCTGCGGACCGGAGAGGCCGAGGCCCAGCAGCACCCGGCCGCCGGAGAGATGGTCCAGGGTGAGGGCGTGCATCGCGGTCGTGGCCGGTGACCGGGCCGCCATCTGCGCCACCGCCGTACCCAGCCGGATGCGGGAGGTGTGCGCCGCGATCCAGGTGAGCGGGGTGAACGCGTCCGAGCCCCAGGACTCCGCCGTCCAGACCGAGTCGTAGCCGAGCCGCTCGGCCTCCTGCGCGAGGGGCACGTGGCCGGGGGAGGGGCCGCGACCCCAGTAGCCGAGCGCGAGACCGAGCCGCATGCCTGCCTCCTGACGGTATGTCAGCTGACGGGGGGCGACGACTGTACGGCAACGGCCCCCCACCCGGAAGGGCGAGGGGCCGTGCGAGAGGGGTGCGGGCTCAGCCGCGCTGGATGCCCGACGTGTCCTGGAGGACACCGCGGCGGCCGTCCTGCGTCTGGGCGACCAGGGCCGCTCCGCGCTGCTCGACGGCCAGGTACCAGGTACCCGGGGCGAGTTCGGCGATCGGCGTGGGCGAGCCGTCCTCCGCGAACAGCGGCCGCGGCACCGGCACCGCGAACCAGAACGGGGAGAAGTCCCCGGCCGGCGGCTGCGGGGCCTGCGCCTGCTGCGGCTGCGGCTGACCGCCGTACGGCTGCCCCGGCTGCGGCTGGCCGTAGCCACCGGGCTGCTGCGCGCCCGGGTAGCCGTACCCACCGGGGGGCTGGGCGCCGTAGGGCTGCGGGGCGGCCGGACGGGGCGCCGGGAGGAGGGCGCCCTTGAGGGCGGGGACGAGGGGGGTGGCGATGGCGGCGGCGGCCATCAGCAGGGTGGCGACGAGGGCGAGGATCATGCCGATGCCGGGGCTCGGGAGGAAGTCGCTGTTGGTCCCCTCGATGTTGTCGTAGCCGCCGGTCACGTCGAAGATGTTGCCGAGCGCGCTCCACGCGGCGAACACCGTGAACGCGACGCCGAACGGGACGAGTTCCAGCCCCGCGATCTTCGGGGCCTGCGGCAGGCCCCGGCCGACGACGACGAGCGCGGCGCCGATGATCCCGGCCAGCACGACGCTGAACACGACCGGGCCGCTGCCCCACAGCATGGGGAGGTCGACGCTGTCGGGGACATTGTCGAACGAGTAGAGGTCGAGGAACGACGCGATCAACAGCAATACCGCTGCTCCGATCACCACGCCGTCGCCCCGAGTGAGGGAGCGGATATTCACTTCAGGTCCTTCGTAGGTCGTCTCATCGTCGGTAGAGGCGTCGCTGTCACCATGCCGCCGTCCGGACTCGGTGTGAAGCGCGGGGGTGGCCCCTCATCGTAAGGAGGACCCTATCGTCCGCCCGGTCAGGGTGTCCGCCGGGATCTGCCGGTCCGGGACTACCCGCGCAGAAAACTCACGATTCCCTCGGAGATCCCTTGCGCCGCCTTCTGTCGCCACGCGCCGCTGGTGAGCAACGCCGCGTCCTTGCTATCGCGCATGTTGCCGCACTCGATGAACACCTTGGGAACCGTTGACAGATTGAGACCGCCCAGGTCCTTCCGCGTGACGAGTCCGCCGCCGTCGCCGACGTAGTTGGAGGGCGCGCTGCCGGTGACGGCCACGAAACGGCCCGCGACGCGCTCGCCGAGATCGCGGGAGGGGCCGACGACGGCCCGGGTGTCCGCGCCGCCCGCGTGCACCGCGCCGGGCAGGATCACGTGGAAGCCGCGGTTGCCGGAGCCCGAGCCGTCCGCGTGGATCGAGACCACGGCGTCGGCCTTCGCCCGGTTGCCGATCCGGGCCCGCTCGTCCACGCACGGCCCGAACGGCCGGTCGCCGTCCTGCGTCAGCTTCACCGTGGCGCCCTGCTTCTGAAGGAGCGTGCGCATCCGGTGCGCCACGTCCAGCGTGAACTTCGCCTCGGTGTAACCGTCGTTGGTGGACGTGCCGGTGGTGTCGCACTCCTTCGCGTTCGTCCCGATGTCCACCTTGCGGTTGATCTCGGACGCGTGCCGGAAGTTGCCCGGGTTGTGCCCCGGGTCGATGACGACGACCTTGCCCTTGAGCGGGCCGGAGGCCGCGGGCGCGGAGGCCGAGGGGGTGTCATCGGGCTCGCCGGAGGCGCTCGGCTCCTTGGCGTCGTCGGAGGGCGCGCTCGACGCGGCGGGTGAGGAGGACCGTACGGTCGCCTGCCCCGAACCCCCCTCGTCTCCCGAGCCGCCGACCGTCTCGTACACCAGCCAGCCGAGCAGTGCCCCCGGCACCAGCGCGGCGAGCGCGACGGTCAGGGGGCCGCGGCGGGGGCGGCGATTCTGGGGAGGTTCGAAGTCCGGGCCTGCGTACGACACGCCTGCCACCCTAGCGGCCGCCGGTGGGGGCGGCGGGCCCACGGCGTCCCGACGGGGGACGGCTACGCCCCGTTCCCGCCGTCGTCCCCGTGCCGTACCGCCTCCTTCACACGGGCCTCCACCTCCTGGCGCGGGGTGCCCTCCTGCTTCGCGTACCCGGTCACCGCCGCCTGGACGTCCCGGGCGAGATCGCGCCAGGCGCGCCAGGCCGTCTCCCAGGTGCTGGTCTGCTGGTCGCTCCACTTGGTCTGGGTGGGCGGCCCGTAGGCGTCCTGCAGATGACGCACACGGGCGTAGGCCTCGTCCGCCGCGCGCTGCTTCTCCACGAGCTCTTCGAAGGTGTGTGCCACGCGCCCGGATCCTTGGGCAGCGGCGGCCGGGCGCCGACGCGCCACGCCGCCCGTGGGCCGACCGGACGCGGGTGGACGGGGCGCAGTTCACCCGCCCAGCCGTTCCCCCCGGAGACCCGGGCCCGTACGGCGCGGACCGTGGCCCGGCTTCGTGGGCGAGACCTCCGTGGAGGCCGCGGGTGGGAGTGCCGGTGCGTCAGATGCCCGGGCCCGTGCGGCGCAGGACCCGCAGCGAGTCCGTCGCCGAGACCTCCGTGAACGCGCCGGAGGCGAGGGCCCGGAGGTAGACGCGGTACGGGGCCTGGCCGGTGAACTCGTCCTCCGGCTCGGGGAAGACGTCGTGGATGACGAGCAGACCGCCCTCGGCGACGTGCGGCGTCCAGCCCTCGTAGTCGGCGGTGGCGTGCTCGTCGGTGTGGCCGCCGTCGATGAAGACGAGCCCCAGCGGCGTCCGCCAGAACGCGGCGATCTGCGGGGAACGCCCGACCAGCGCCACCACGTGCTCCTCCAGGCCCGCCCGGTGCAGCGTGCGGCGGAACGCGGGCAGCGTGTCCATCAGGCCGATCTCGGGGTCGACCGTCTCCGGGTCGTGGTAGTCCCAGCCCGGCTGCTGCTCCTCGCTGCCGCGGTGGTGGTCGACGGTGAGCGCGCTGACCCCGGCCTCGCGGGCCGCGTCGGCGAGCAGGATCGTGGAGCGGCCGCAGTACGTGCCGACCTCCAGCAGCGGCAGCCCGAGCCGCCCGGCCTCCACGGCCGCCGCGTACAGCGCCAGGCCCTCACCGGTGGGCATGAACCCCTTCGCCGCCTCGAACGCGGCCAGGATCTCGGGCTTCGGCGCCGCGGGCATGGGGTTCCTCTCGGTCGTACGACGGTCAGGGCGCCATCGTGCCGTACCCCCTGCCGCGGGGCGACAGGGGGTACCCGTGAGTAGGGGGAGCGGGCCGCCGATCAGGCGGGGACCGTCTCGCCCGGCAGCGGCAGGTCCAGGTCGACCGGGCGCTCGTCGCCCGCGTGGGTCGCGGACGAGGCGAGCGGACCGTGACCCGTGGCGCGGGCGGCCAGGACGTAGGCCCCTTGTGCGGGGACGGTGAGCGCGTAGCTGCCGTCCTCGGCGGAGAGCGTCGCCCCGGCCTGACGGCCGCGGCGGTCGATCAGCGTGACCTTGGCGCGGGCGACCGGGGAGCCGTCGGCGTCCAGCACCCGGCCGCGGAAGCCGCGCAGCGCCTGCTCGGCGCGCTCCAGCGCCGCGTCCTCCTCGCTGCTGGCCCTCAGCTGCGGCTTGTCCGACGGCCGCCGGCCCGGGAGGAACAGGGCCAGGACCAGGCCCACGGCCACCGCGCCCGTCGCGATCAGGAAGGAGACCCGGAAACCGTGCATGGTCGGGATCTCGACGCCGCCGACGTTGTCCGCGGTGTTCGCCAGCACCATGCCGATCACCGCGCTCGACACCGAGGTGCCGATGGAGCGCATCAGGGTGTTGAGGCCGTTTGCCGCGCCCGTCTCCGACGCCGGGACGGCGCCCACGATCAGCGCGGGCAGCGAGGAGTAGGCGAGGCCGATGCCCGCGCCCAGCAGGACCGAGATGACCAGGCTCTGCCAGGCGGCGCTCATCAGGCCGAGTCCGGCGCCGTAGCCGATCGCGATGATCAGCAGGCCGATGATCAGGGTGACCTTGGGGCCGTACTTCGCGGACAGCCGGGCGTAGACGGGCGCCGTGAACATCATCGTCAGGCCGAGCGGCGCGACGAGCAGGCCCGCCACGACCATCGACTGGCCGAGGCCGTAGCCGGTGGACGTCGGCAGCTGGAGCAGCTGCGGCAGGACCAGGGAGACGACGTAGAAGGAGACGCCGACCATGATCGAGGCGAGGTTGGTGAAGAGCACGGCCGGGCGGGCCGTGGTGCGCAGGTCGACCAGCGGGGCCTTCACACGCAGCTCCATCACGCCCCACAGCACGAGCACGACCGCCGACGCGGCGAACAGGCCGAGGGTGGTGCCGGAGGACCAGCCCCAGTCGCTGCCCTTGGTGATCGGCAGCAGGAACAGCACGAGCCCGGCGGAGAGGCCGAGCGCGCCCGGCAGGTCGAAGGTGCCCTCGGCGCGCATCGGGGACTCCGGCACGACGAGGAGGGTGAGGGCGATCGCGAGCAGGCCGAGGCCGGCGGCGCCGTAGTAAAGGGTGTGCCAGTCGCTGTGCTGGGCGACCAGGGCGGCGGCGGGCAGGGCGAGGCCGCCGCCGACGCCTATGGAGGAGCTCATCAGGGCCATCGCCGAGCCGAGCTTCTCGCGGGGCAGCATGTCGCGCATCAGGCCGATGCCGAGCGGGATCGCGCCCATCGCGAAGCCCTGGAGCGTCCGGCCGGTGATCATGAGCAGCAGATCGCTGGTGAGGGCGCTGACCAGGGCGCCGACGACCATCACGGCGAGGCTCAGGATCAGCATGCGGCGCTTGCCGTAGAGGTCGCCGAGGCGGCCCATGATCGGGGTGGCCACCGCGCCCGAGAGGAGGGTCGAGGTGAGGACCCAGGTGGCGTTGCTGGGGGCGGTGTCCAGCAGCTGCGGCAGATCCTTGATCACCGGGACGAGCAGGGTCTGCATCACCGCGACAACGATGCCCGCGAAGGCGAGCACCGGGACCACGGTGCCGCTCGCTCTGCCGGCGGGGCGGTCTGTCGTCGTCTGCGTCATTGAGGAGGGCCTCCAGGCCGGGGAGCGTCAGGTTACGTGGAATCTGAACCTTGTATGTCCAGGCAACTATTCCGTTGCTTCGGCACCCTAATGAAAACTTGACCTTCCCTTGGCCTCGTCAGGCCCCTATGTCATGGTTCGTGTCGATGTGCCCCGGGCCTAGGTCTGCGGACCGAGAACCGGGCCCGGCGAAATCCCGATGCAAGGGGCGCAAGGCGGTTGAGAGCATGACACCCATGCTCGAATCCGCCGACACCGCCACCGCCCGTACGTGGCGACTCTTCCGCCTGCGGGCGCGCGGAACGCCGCCGATGTGGCTCGTGGTGGCGCTCACGTGCGCCGGGCAGTTCCTCGTCGTCCTGGACGTGTCCGTCGTCAACGTGGCGCTGCCGTCGATGCGGACCGGGCTGGGGCTCAGCGAGCAGGGCCTGCAGTGGGTGGTGAACGCCTACGCCATCGCCTTCGCCGGATTCATGCTGCTCGGCGGGCGCGCGGGAGACCTCTACGGCCGCAAGCGGATGTTCCTCGTCGGGCTCGGCCTGTTCACCCTGGCCTCCGCCGCCGGCGGGCTGGCGCAGGACGACTGGCAGCTGCTGGTGGCGCGGGCCGTGCAGGGTCTCGGCGCGGCGGTGCTCGCGCCCTCGACGCTGACGATCCTCACGGCGTCGGTGCCTCGGGGCGCCGCGCGGGCCCGGGCGATCGGGACCTGGACGGCGGTCGGGGCAGGCGGCGGCGCGGCGGGCGGCCTGGTCGGCGGGCTGCTGGTGGAGACGCTGTCCTGGCGCTGGGTGCTGCTGATCAACGTGCCCGTCGGAGCCGTGGTGCTGTGCGCCGCCGCCTGGTTCCTCACCGAGGGCCGGGCCGGGGACGGCCGGCGCCTCGACCTGCCCGGCGCGCTGCTCGTCACGGCCGGTCTGGGCACGCTGGCCTACGGCATCTCCCAGACGGAGGCGGCGGGCTGGACGGCACCGGCCACCCTGCTGCCGCTGCTCGCCGGTCTCGTCCTGCTCGGGGCGTTCCTGGCGGTCGAGGCCCGCACGGCGAGCCCGCTGATGCCGCTCGGCCTCCTGCGCGTCCGCTCGGTCTCCTCCGCCAACGTCTCGATGTTCCTGTGCGGTTCGGCGATGTTCTGCATGTGGTTCTTCATGACCCTCTACGCGCAGAACGTCCTCGGCTACACCCCGATCGAGGCCGGCCTGGCCCTGGTCCCCAGCTCCCTCGCCGTCATCCTCGGCTCCAAGCTCGCACCCCGCCTGATGCGGCCGGTCGGCCCGCGCAACGTCGCCGCGCTGGGCACCCTGATCGCCGTCGCCGGCTTCGCCTGGCAGTCCACGATGACACCCGACGGCTCCTACGTGACGGCGATCCTCGTCCCCGGCATCCTCATGATGCTCGGCGCGGGCCTGGCGGCGACCCCCCTCGCCTCCCTGGCCACGTCCGGCGCCGCCCCCGAAGAGGCGGGCCTGGTCTCCGGCCTCGTCAACACGTCCCGCACGATGGGCGGTTCCCTGGGCCTTGCGGTCCTGTCCACCCTGGCGGCAGCCGAGTCGGCGGGCAGCACGACCCCCGAAGCCCTGACAGCGGGCTACGCCCTCGCGTTCCGGGTGGGCGCGGCGGTACTGACGGCCGGCGTCGCACTGATGTGGGTGTGGTTGCCGCGGCGGGCGGCCCAAGTGCCCTGAGGGCAGGAGTGTCCGATCTGACACGGCGTCAGTAGTCTTCACAACTGTCGGGGGCTCGGCTATACAGAGGGCGCAGGACTGGAACGCGTTTCAGTTTGTGTCCCGGTCCGCTCGCAGACGGCCTCGGTGCGGCCGACGGTGCGGACGGCCGTACCGAGGTCCTTCCTCCGGCGATCAGGAGCCCCATGCCCATCGACGCAGCCAAGGCGCTCGCCGCCCCGCCCCGGACCGGCGAGATCTCCTGGGACCACAAGGACGTGCAGCTCTACCACCTGGGCGTCGGCGCGGGCAGCCCCGCCACCGATCCCGACGAACTGCGCTACACCCTGGAGACCCGGCTGCACGTCCTGCCGTCCTTCGCCACCGTCGCGGGCGGCGGAAAGCCCGGCGTGACCAGCGGGCTGTCCATGCCCGGCGTCGAGGTCGACCTGGCCCGCGTCCTGCACGGCGGCCAGAGCCTTCTCCTCCACCGGCCCCTCCCGGCCGCGGGCACCGCCACCGCGACCAACCGGATCGCCGCGGTGTACGACAAGGGCACCGCGGCCGTCCTGGTGCTGCGCACCGAAGTCGCCGACCCCGAAGGCCCGTTGTGGACCAACGACGCCCAGATCTTCATCCGCGGGGAAGGCGGCTGGGGCGGCGACCGCGGCCCCTCGGCCCGTCTCGAACCCCCAGCGGGCGCGCCCGACCGGACCGTCGAACGGCCGGTCCGTGAAGACCAGGCCCTGCTCTACCGCCTCTGCGGCGACTGGAACCCGCTGCACGCCGACCCCGAGTTCGCCAAGGTCGCCGGGTTCGAGAAGCCCATCCTGCACGGCCTGTGCACCTACGGCATCACGCTCAAGGCGGTCGTCGACACCGCGCTCGGCGGGGACGTGACCCGGGTGCGGTCCTACGCCACCCGGTTCGCCGGGGTCGTGTACCCGGGCGAGACCCTGCGGATCCGCATGTGGCACACCCCCGGGTCCACCCGGGTCGCCGTCAGCGCCGTCGAGCGTGAGGACGCGCCCGTCCTCGCCGACACCGTCGTCGAACACACCTGACCCAGCACGCCGTACGAGGGGAGCCCGCACCATGCGCGCAGCCGTACTGCACGAGATCGGCCAGGACAAGCTGGAGGTCCTCGACGACGTCGAGGCGGTGGGGTTCGGACCCGGCAAGGTGCGGATCCGGGTGCGCGCCACGGGCCTGTGCCACTCGGACCTGTCCGCGATGAGCGGGGTGCTCCCGCAGCCCGCACCCTTCGTACCCGGGCACGAGGGGGCGGGCGAGATCGTCGAGGTCGGCGAGGGCGTCACGCACCTCAAGGCCGGCGACCGGGTCGTGGTGTGCTGGCTGCCCGCCTGCGGCGCCTGCCCCGCCTGCAAGCGCGGGCAGACCGAGCTGTGCCTGGCCGGGTTCATGAACGCGGGCACCCCCAACTTCAAGCGCCCCGGCGGTGACCTCTTCGGCTTCGCCGGCACCGGCACCTTCACCGAGGAGGTCGTCGTCGACGCCGGATGCGCGGTGCCGATACCCGACGACGTGCCCTTCGACATCGCCGCCCTCATCGGCTGCGGGGTGACCACCGGCCAGGGCGCGGCGCTCAACACGGCCGACCTGGAGGCCGGTTCCTCGGTGGCGGTCATCGGCTGCGGCGGCGTCGGCATCTCGGTGATCCAGGGCGCCAGGCTCCGGGGCGCCGCCGAGATCGTCGCCGTCGACCCGATCGCCGCCCGCCGCGAATCCGCCCTCGCGTTCGGCGCCACCCGGGCCGTCTCACCCGACGAACTGCCCGACGCCAAACAGCAGGTCACCGCCGGGGAGGGCTTCGACCACGTCTTCGAGGTCGTCGGCAAGTCCGCCACGGCACGCACCGCCTACGACAACACCCGCCGCGGCGGCACCCTCGTCGTGGTCGGCGCCGGAGCCATGGACGACTTCCTGAAGCTCAACATGTTCGAGCTGTTCTTCGACGAAAAACGCATACTGCCCTCCATGTACGGCGGCGGCGACGTACTGCGCTCCTACGAACGCACCATCGCCCTGTGGCGCGCGGGCCGGATCGACCTGGCCGGCCTGATCACCCACCGGGTCCCGCTCGCCGACATCAACGAGGCCCTGGACCAGATGCGCACCGGGACCGCCCTGCGCACCTGCATAGAGATCTGAGGACTCCGCCGATGCCACTGCCACTTCAAGGGCTGTCCGCCGTCGTCACCGGCGCGGGCCGCGGGCTCGGCCGGGCCGAGGCACTGGAACTCGCCCGGCTCGGCGCCGCCGTCGTCGTCAACGACTACGGGCAGCCCGGCCGCGACGGCACCGGCGAGGCCTCGGCCGGGCCCGCCGAGGAGGTCGCCGCCGAGATCCGCGCGGCGGGCGGCAGCGCCCTCGCGCACACCGGCGACGTGTCCGACTTCGCACAGGCCCGCGCTCTCGTCGAGGCGGCCGTCACCGAGTTCGGCAAGCTCGACATCCTCGTCAACAACGCGGGCATCCTCCGCGACCGCATGGTGTTCTCGATGTCCGAGGAGGAGTGGGACTCCGTCCTGCGGGTCCACCTCAAGGGTCACTTCAACACCACGCGGTTCGCCGCCGCCCACTGGCGGGAGCGGTCGAAGAGGGCCGGGGCGCCGGTGTTCGGGCGGATCGTGAACACCTCCTCGGAGGCGTTCCTCGCGGGCTCCGCCGGCCAGCCCAACTACGCCGCCGCGAAGGGCGGGATCGTCGGCCTCACCACCTCCACCGCCCTCGCCCTCGGCCGGTACGGCGTCACGGCCAACGCCATCTGCCCGCGCGCCCGCACCCGTATGACCGAGGACGTCTTCGCGGGCGTCGCCCGGCCCCCGGGCACCGGCCTCGACCCGCTCGCCCCCGAGCACGTCGCCCCGCTCGTCGGCTATCTGGCCTCGCCCGCGGCCGCCCACGTCACCGGGCAGCTCCTCGTGGTGCACGGCGCGATGGTCGCCGTCGTGGAACGGCCCCGGGTCGCCGCCAAGTTCGACAGCAAGCAGGACACCTTCACCTACGACGAACTGGAGGCCGTCCTCGGGCCCTACTACGCGGACCGGCCGGCGGGGGAGACGTTCGCGGCGGCGGAGGTGCTGGGGCTGAGACGCGGGTGAAACGCGGACGGCAGACAGGGAACGGGAACGGCCCTCCCCGCCTGTGGCGGGAAGGGCCGTTCGCCGTCTGGTGACTGACGTGCCGTCAGGCCGCAGTCACAGCCTGCTCGGTCTCCGCCACCGGCTTGCGGTGACGTCCGCGCGGAGCCGTCTCGCCGTCCTGCGTGGAGACCTCTCCACGGTGCCGGCCGGGGCCGGTGGAGGACTGCTGGACGTCGGCATTGCGCGGCTGGTTCGTGCTGGCGTCACTCATCGGATGGAATTCACCCCGTCAACATGATCTTTTTTACAGCCGGGTGAGTCTAACCGGCCCCCCTGACCTCGGATCCAGGCAGCCACGCCAACCGGCACTAGTTCGTTACAAGGCGTCCCAAAGGTGCTTCCTGAAGGGGCACAGGGCGTGGGGCCGAGGGTGCCGGAGGCCCGTCCGGAAGAGCCGGCGGGGCGGGCTCTTCCGGTTCCGCCGGCCGGCCGGAGTACGGCGCCACCGGAGCAGCCGGCTCCGGCTCCGGAAGCGGCGCGGACATGGCCCCCGGTGTCGGCGTGACCCCCGGCGTCGGCGCCACCATCGGGGTCCGCACCGCCCCCGGAGTCTGCAATGACCCCGGAGTCTGCGCGGCCCCCGGTGCCGTCGCGGCCCCCGGCTCCGCTCCGGTGGCCGGCGGCGGGCTCACCTGCGCCACCCCGCAGGGCACGGCCTCCGTCGCGTACGGCAGCCGCAGCACCCCCTCGGGCGTCCACAGTCCCGCGCCCGTCAACCACCCCTCGGGCGCCGGGAGGTGGTGCATCCGCCGCTCGGCGGGACGCCAGACACCGACCCAACTGCCCGTCGGCCCGTCCACCCGCAGCGCCACGGCACAGCTCTCCGGCGTCAGCATCTGCCCCGGCTGGATCGCGAACGGTGTGACGGAGCAGTCCGGCAGCCGCAGGCACTCCGGGAAGCGCACCGGCAGCGTGCTACCGAGGACACCCCAGCCCAGCCGGTCCTGCCCCGGCGAGGGCGCGTCCGAGCGGACGATCAGCAGCCCGCTGTCGTGATCCGCGAGCAGCAGCCGGTCGTCGCTGTCGGCGGCGATCTGCAGCAGCGGCGACACCTCACCGCCGCGCTCCAGGTCCACCACGACGGACTTGGTGTGCTCGCCGGTCTCCCGGTCCAGCGCCAGCAGCCGCCCCGACCGGTCCAGCCAGACACCGCCCGAACAGCGGCCGGGCAGCTCCGCCAGCCGCTCGGGCCCGAACGCACCCCCCGCCACCAGCCACACCGACGTCGTACGCGGCCCGACGGCCAGGGCGTAGGCCCGTTCACCGCCCGGGGCGGGTGGCAGCAGCCGCAGCCGCGCGCTCCCGTCCGCGCACCCCACCGCGCCCAGGGGCAGCTCGCCGGTGCCCGGCCCGGTCGGGTACAGCAGCGAGAAGGCGTGCCGCCCGGCCACCACCCGGTGGATCAGCACCCGCCCGTCACTCATCGGCTGCACCTCGGTGCCGGGCTCCTCGGGCTGGTTGCGGGGGAGGGGCACCGCGTACGGCTCCGGGCCGTCCAGGGTCCAGCGCTCCGGGAACCAGCAGCCGCCGGCCGGGGCCAGACGCGCGCCGTAGGCGCCGTCCGCGGTGAGTGTGCAGCCGGCCGGAACGGACCCGTCCCCCTCCTCGTCACCGTCCCGTCCCGCCGAAAGCTCGATCGCACAGGCAGTCATCGTTCGGTCACCTCCAGTGACGAAGGTAGTTTTCGCCCGCCCGAACGTGGAATTCCGTGGCGGCAGGCTTCACACATAAAGGTGTTCCAGGAACGATTCGCCTGAGGAGAAGGGGGCGATTGTGCTGAGCGGGGCGATGGGGGCCGGGACCGGCCGGTGGCGGTGCAACGCCACAGATCAGGCGGGTAGCCTTGCTCCCGTGCCCCGTCTGTCTGAAGTCATCGCCGCGCTGGAGACCCTGTGGCCCGCCGAGCGGGCCGAGTCATGGGACGCGGTCGGCACCGTCGCGGGCGACCCGGACCACGAGGTCACCCGGGTGCTGTTCGCCGTCGACCCGGTTCAGGAGATCGTCGACGAGGCGGTGAAGCTGGGCGCCGACCTGCTCGTCACCCACCACCCGCTGTATCTGCGCGGCACGACGACGGTCGCGGCGACGCACTTCAAGGGCCGTGTCGTGCACACCCTCATCAAGAACGACATCGCGCTGCACGTCGCCCACACCAACGCCGACACCGCCGACCCGGGCGTGTCCGACGCCCTCGCGGGCGCGCTGGACCTGCGCGTCACCGGGCCGCTCGTGCCGGACCCCACCGACCCCGAGGGCCGCCGGGGCCTGGGCCGCCTCTGCGCCCTCGACCACCCGGTGACCGTCCGGGAGTTCGCCGCCCGCGCCGCCGAGCGGCTGCCCGCCACCGCGCAGGGCATCCGCGTCGCCGGCGACCCCGAGGCGCTCGTGCGCACCGTCGCCGTCAGCGGCGGCTCAGGCGACAGCCTCTTCGACCACGTACGCGCGGCCGGAGTCGACGCCTTCCTCACGGCCGACCTGCGCCACCACCCGGCGGCGGAGTTCACGGCGGCTGTCGCCCCCCGCCCCCTCGCGCTGCTCGACGCGGCGCACTGGGCCACCGAGTGGCCCTGGTGCGAGCTGGCCGCGAGCCAGCTCGACGAGATCTCCGACCGGCACGGATGGGACCTGCGCGTCCACGTCTCGAAGACGGTCACCGACCCCTGGACCGCGCACGCGGCCTCGCCCCCTTCTGATTCCCTTGGAGCCCCGAACTGAACGCCGCGCCCGCCGACCAGATCCGTCTCCTCGACGTCCAGGACCTCGACGTCCGCCTCCAGCAGCTCGCGCACAAGCGCAAGTCGCTGCCCGAGCACGCCGAGATCGAGTCGCTGACCAAGGACCTCACCCAGCTGCGCGACCTGCTCGTGGCCGCGCAGACCGAGGAGAGCGACACCGCCCGCGAGCAGACCAAGGCCGAGCAGGACGTGGACCAGGTGCGCCAGCGCGCCACCCGCGACCAGCAGCGCCTCGACTCCGGCGCCGTCACCTCCCCCAAGGACCTGGAGAACCTCCAGCGTGAGATCGCCTCCCTCGCCAAGCGGCAGGGCGATCTGGAGGACGTCGTACTGGAGGTCATGGAGCGCCGGGAGTCCGCGCAGGAGCGGGTCGCCGAGCTGACCGAACGCGTCTCCTCCGTCCAGTCGAAGATCGACGACGCGACCGCACGCCGCGACGCCGCGTTCGAGCAGATCGACGGCGAGGTCGCCACGGTCACCAAGGAGCGCGAGGTCGTCGCCGGTTCCATCCCGGCCGATCTGCTGAAGCTCTACGACAAGCTGCGCGGCCAGCAGGGCGGCATCGGGGCGGCGAAGCTGTACGCGCGCAGCTGCCAGGGCTGCCGGCAGGAGCTCGCCATCACCGAACTGGCGGAGATCCGCAAGGCCGCGCCCGACACGGTGGTGCGCTGCGAGAACTGCCGCCGCATCCTGGTGCGCACGTCCGAGTCCGGTCTCTAGGCCTTCAGGGAGCCCTTGAGGTGCGGGAGTTCATCGTCGAGGCCGACGGCGGCTCGCGGGGCAACCCCGGGCCCGCCGGCTACGGGGCTGTGGTCAGCGACGCGGCGACGGGGGAGACCCTGCGGGAGACCGCCGAGTACATCGGCGTCGCCACGAACAACGTCGCCGAGTACCGCGGCCTCCTCGCCGGCCTGCTCGCCGCCCGGGAACTGGACCCGGACGCGACGGTCCACGTCCGGATGGACTCCAAGCTCGTCGTCGAGCAGATGTCGGGCCGCTGGAAGATCAAGCACCCCGACATGAAACCCCTGGCCGCCCAGGCGGCCCGGGTCTTCCCGCCCGGGCGGGTGACGTACGAGTGGATGCCGAGGGCGCAGAACAAGCACGCGGACCGGCTGGCGAACGAGGCGATGGATGCGGGGGCCAGGGGCGAGAGGTGGTCGGAGTCGACGTCGACAGCCGAGCTGGACGCGGCGGCCGGGGGTGCTGGGCGCGCTGAGGCCGTCACGCCGTCCGGGCCGCCCGGCGACGCGGCGGCGGGTGCGGCGCGGGTCCGTGGAGCTCTCGCGGAAGGCCGTGCGGCGGCCGCTGCGACCGACTCGGACCTGGATGCCGCGCGAGGCTCGACGGAACCCGGCCGGGGGGTCCTGGCCGGGGCTTCTGCCGGCGCGGCGACGGATGACGCCGCCGCGGGGGCCGTGGCGGATGGGCGGGGCACGGCCGACGCCGACGGCGAGGCCCGTGCCGCGAAGGTCGGCGCCGACACCCGCGCCGGTGCTGCCGGGGACGCCGTACGTGCCGACACCCGTGCCGCCAAGGCCGTCGCCGCGCCCGGATGGGCCCCCGCCGACATGGGTGCCCCCGCCACCTTCGTCCTGCTGCGGCACGGCGAGACGCCGCTCACCCCGCAGAAGCGGTTCTCGGGGAGCGGCGGCACCGACCCGTCCCTCTCCGACGCGGGCCGGGAACAGGCCGAGCGGGCCGCCGCGATGCTGGCCCGGCGGGGAACCATCCAGGCCGTCGTGTCGTCACCGCTCGCCCGGACGCGGGAGACCGCAGGGATCGTCGCCGCGCGGCTCGGACTCGAGGTGAGCATCGACGACGGCCTGCGCGAGACCGACTTCGGCGCCTGGGAGGGCCTCACCTTCGCCGAGGTGCGCGAGCGCCACCCCGACGACCTGAACGCCTGGCTGGCCTCCCCGGACGCCGAACCCACCGGCGGCGGCGAGAGCTTCGCGGCGACGGCCGGCCGGCTCGCCGCCACCCGCGACAAGCTGGTCGCGGCGTACGCGGGCCGCACGGTCCTGCTCGTCACGCACGTGACCCCCATCAAGACGCTCGTCCGGCTCGCCCTGGGCGCCCCGCCGGAGTCGTTGTTCCGCATGGAACTGTCGGCCGCGTCCCTGTCGGTGGTCGCCTACTACGCGGACGGCAACGCCAGCGTCCGCCTCCTCAACGACACGTCCCACCTGCGCTGAGCGCGGAGGCCGCACGGGCCAGCACCTCGACACGGCCCCAGTCACGGGCGGCGACGGCATCCCGCGGCAGCATCCAGCTCCCGCCCACACAGCCCACGTTGGGCAGCGCCAGATAGTCCGGCGCCGAGTCCGGGCCGATCCCGCCCGTCGGGCAGAACCGCGCCTGCGGCAACGGCCCCGACAGCGACCTCAGATACGCCGTACCACCCGCGGCCTGCGCCGGGAAGAACTTCATCTCCCGTACCCCGCGCTCCAGCAGCGCCACGACCTCGGACGCCGTGGAGACCCCCGGCAGGAACGGCACCCCGGACCCCCGCATCGCCTCCAGCAGCCGGTCCGTCCAGCCGGGACTGACCAGGAACCGGGAGCCCACCGCCACCGCCTCCGCGACCTGCCCGGGCCGGACCACCGTCCCGGCCCCGACGACGGCCCCGGGCACCTCCCGGGCGATCCTGCGGATCGCCTCCAGGGCCACGGGCGTCCGCAACGTCACCTCGATCGCGGACAGCCCGCCCGCGACCAGCGCCCGCGCCAGCGGTACGGCGTCGCCGACGTCCTCGATGACGACGACGGGGACGACGGGCGCGAGGTCCAGCACGGAAGCGGGCAGGGGAGGGGAGGCCATGGCGTCATCCTGCCGTCGGCATGCAGGATGCGCAAAGGTCATTGCGTAGCGTGCAACGCGCCTGCGCAGTGCGCGTTAGTGCACCTCGTCCACCAGCACATCCAGCGACCACGCCTGCCCCGCCTTCGCGGGCGCCTGCGCCTCCACGACGTACCCGAGATCCTTGAGCGCCTCCACCAGCTCGGCCGGGCCCTTCGGGTCGGCCCCGGCGGTCAGCAGACTGCGCACGATCCGCCCCTTCGTCGCCTTGTTGAAGTGGCTGACCACCTTCCGCGTCGGCGCGTGCAGCACCCGCACCGACGCCGTACGCCCAGCGACCTCACCCTTCGGCTTCCAGGCGGCTGCGTACGCGGCGGACCGCAGATCCAGTACCAGCCCGCTCCCGGCCACCTCCGGCAGCACCGACGCCATCGGCGTACGCCAGTGCGCGCCCAGCGCCCCGAGCCCCGGCAGCCTCACCCCCATCGAGCACCGGTAGGACGGAATCCGGTCCGTCACCCGCACGGCACCCCACAACCCGGAGAACACGAGTAGTGACCGCGCGGCCCGCCGCTTGGCGGCCGGGTCGAGGGAGGCCAGGCCGAGGGAGTCGTAGAGCACACCGGTGTAGATCTCCCCGGCCGGCCGAGCCCCCGCCGTCCGCAGCTCGGCGTTCTTCGCGACCTCGCCCCGCAGCCCCTCGCTCAGCCCCAGCACCTCACGTGCCTTGTCCTCATCACCGGCGCACAACTCGACCAGCTCGCCGAGAACGGCCTCCCGGGCCTCGGCGAGCCCCGGCAGCGACAGCGACTCCGGCTTCAGCGGCGCACCACGACCGGACGATGCCTTTCCTTCGGACGGCGGCAGCAGGACAAGCACGCGTACTCCTTCGATCGAACTCCGCCCGCCAGCGTACGGGGAGCTCAGAGACGGGCCCGGTCGAGGGCGCGCACGAGCCCATCGGCGTCGTCGGCATGGAAGCGGACGACCCGCACCTCCCGGCGCCGCCCGAGGATCGAGTGCGACTTGTTCGGCGGAGTCGGCTCCTGGATGCCCTGCGACGGCGTCGCCATGGTGATGGGTGTGACCTCCTCCAAGCCGCAGGCCGACCGCGAGGCCAAGCGCCGCTGCTACGCCCGCGCGGGCATCCCGCTCTATCTGCTCGTCGACCGGGACACCGCTCAGATCACGGTGTTCAGCGAGCCGAAGGACGACGACTACCGCGAGCACTGCGCTCGCCCCTTCGGCAAGTCCGTCACGCTTCCCGAACCGTTCGCCTTCGACCTGGACACGGCCGACCTCCTCTGATCCCCTGTGGGCGGGGGTGCGAGATGGGGATACGGGAACAGGCCAGCTGGACCAGGGCACGACTCGGCCGCGCCGGCCCGCCCCTCGACCTCCTCACCGCCCACTTCGACCGGCACGTCTACGCGCCCCACGCCCACGAGGAGTTCACCGTCGGCGTCACCGTCGGCGGCTCGGAGGTCATCGCGTACCGCGGGGGGCACATCCACTCCTACCCCGGCTCGATCGTCGTCCTGGAGCCCGGCGAGATGCACACCGGAGGCCCGGCCGCCTGCGACGGCTACGCCTACCAGGCCCTCTACGCCGAGCCTGCCCTGCTCACCGACGGCACCCTCGGCGGCCTCCCGCACTTCAGGAACCCCGTCCTGCACGACCCGGAACTCGCAGCGGCCCTGCGCGCCGCCCACACCGACATCAGCTCCTGCCCCGACCCGCTGGAGGCCGAGTCCCGGCTGCCCTGGCTGCTCACGGCCCTCGCCCGCCGCCACTCCACGGCCCGCGCGACCGGCGACACCGTGCCCGGGGCCGCCGGCATCGCCAGGACCGTACGCGACCGCCTGGCCGACGAGCTGCTGGACCCTCCCTCCCTTGCTCTGCTCGCCACGGACCTGGGCATGTCCCGCTACCAACTGCTCCGTGCCTTCCGCACGACGGTGGGCGTACCGCCGTACGCCTGGCTCGCCCAGCACCGGGTCGCCAGGGCCCGCGGCCTCCTGGAAGCCGGACTGCGCCCCGTGGAGGTCGCGGCCCTCGTCGGCTTCGCCGACCAGGCGCACCTCACCCGCTGGTTCCGGCGCGTACTGGGGGTGACCCCGGCGGCGTACCGCAACAGCGTTCAAGACACCAGGGGGTGACACGGCCGAGACTCGTCGCATGACTGCACGCGGCTGGTTCCTGTTCTCCCTCATGGGAGTGATCTGGGGTGTCCCCTACCTGATGATCAAGGTGGCGGTGGACGAACTGTCCCCGTCCATGGTGGTGTTCGCACGCTGCGCCCTCGGCGCCGCGCTCCTGCTTCCCTTCGCCCTGCGCCAGGGCGGCTTCGGCCGTACCGTCCGGACCCACTGGAAGCCGATGCTGGCCTTCGCCGTCATCGAGATCGTGGGCCCCTGGTGGACCCTGACCGACGCCGAACGTCATCTGTCCAGCTCCACCGCCGGGCTGCTGATCGCGGGCGTGCCGATCGTCGCCGTGCTCCTGGCCCGCTTCTTCGGGGCGGCGGAACACGTGGGCGCCCGCCGTGCCACCGGACTCGCGCTCGGCCTCGCGGGCGTCACGGTCCTCACCCTGCCGCACCTCACGGGCGGTGACGCCCGGTCCCTGGCCGAGGTGCTGGTGACGGTCGTCGGCTACGCCACCGCTCCGCTGATCGCCGCCCGGCACCTCAAGAACGTCCCGACGCTCCAGCTGATCACCCCCTGCCTCACCCTGGCCGCCGTGGTCTACGCTCCCGCGGCCTTCCTCACCCGGCCGGCCACGATGCCCTCGGGCGAGGTCCTGGCCGCGCTCGCCGGCCTGGGCGTGGTCTGCACGGCGATCGCGTTCGTGGCCTTCCTGGAGCTGATCAAGGAGGTCGGCCCGACCCGGGCCGGCGTGATCACGTACGTCAACCCGGCGGTGGCGGTCGCCGCGGGCGCGCTCTTCCTGGACGAGAAGCTGACGCTCGGCATCGGCGTCGCCTTCACTCTGATCCTGGCGGGCTCGGTACTGGCCACGGCGGCCGCGGCGCCGAAGCGGGCCATCCGCCGGGTACCATGGTCGACACGGCAGACGAGCCGGGCGGACGGCCGCGTGGAGTCCCCCTGACGGGGAGCTTCCCGAGGAACGTCCGGGCTCCACAGGGCAGGGTGGTGGCTAACGGCCACCCGGGGTGACCCGCGGGACAGTGCCACAGAAAGCAGACCGCCGGGGACCTCGGTCCTCGGTAAGGGTGAAACGGTGGTGTAAGAGACCACCAGTGCCTGAGGTGACTCAGGCAGCTAGGTAAACCCCACCCGGAGCAAGGTCAAGAGGAGACACCTCGGTGTCTCTGCGCGGACGATCGAGGGCTGCCCGCCCGAGTCCGCGGGTAGACCGCACGAGGCCGGCGGCAACACCGGCCCTAGATGGATGGCCGTCGCCCCGACGACCGCGAGGTCCCGGGGAACAGAACCCGGCGTACAGCCCGACTCGTCTGCCCCATGGCCCTGCCCCGGTCCCTCCGTCCGCTCGGACCCAGCTCTCGCCGCCCGTGATCAGGAATCGGACATTCCAGGATCCGGAATGCGCCGCACAGGAACGCGATGTCCGAACGGGACCTCTTGACCCGCGGGCTGACCCGACCAGTCAGCCGTGATCAAGGGGGATTTCATGCGGACTGCGCGTCACAGACGTGTCCTCACCGGAGCCGCCGCCTCGGCCACGGCGACGATGCTCGTGCTCACCGGTACCCCGGCGGACGCCCAACCCGCGTCCCCGGCGGCGGCCTCGTCGGCGAGCGTCGACACCACTGCTCTCACTCACCTCGCCGAAGGCTATCTGCAGCAGCGGGCCGACATGCTGACGACGACTCGTCCGACGGCCAGAGCCGCGACCGCCCGCGTCGAGGCCACGCGCTCCATGACCGCGCAGGTGCAGGATGATCTCGCCGCGTTGGTGGAAAAGGGCAAGCGCTACAAGGGGGTCGACGGCGGTTACACGAAGGCCGAAGTCGAAGTGGAGGTGACCGACACCTCCGTCACCGGCCAGTCGGCAACGCTCCGGCTCACCGAGCAGACCCGCCTCTACCTCCCGTTCACGCCGCAGGAGGTCGCGGACGGCGCCCCGGAGTACGAGGAACTGTCCGTCCCGCACACCGTGAAGTTCACCCAGGGCTCCGACGGCACCTGGCTGTTGTCGTCCGACAAGACCGATACGGAGGGCGGTCCCACGCCGACCACGCAGGTGTCCGACGTGGACGCCGCTGACGGCCCCGACGACGGCGGCGGACAGGCGGACGAGGACGAGGGAGACAAGGACGCCGCTTCCGGCACTGCTCCACTTCCCGGGGACGGCGACGGCGAAGATTCCGGCGCCAAGCCGATGGCATTCAGCCGCTACAGCTACGGGAAGATGGTCGCCTACGCGGACAGGTACTGGAAGCACCACAACAGCGCCTGGCGCACGTACGGCACCGACTGCACCAACTTCGTCTCCCAGGCGATGCATGCCGGCAGCTGGGGCCCCAAGGGCGGCGCGATCATCCAGAGGCCCAGCGACAAGTACTGGTTCTACGGGCCGACGAAGTGGACCACCAGCTACACATGGGCGGCTGCGGAGAACTGGTACTGGTTCGCGAAGAAGCACTCGAAGCGGACCAGGATCCTCGACAACGTGTGGAAGATGGCCAAGGCGGACGTTCTCCAGGCCGACTGGGGCCGCGACAACAACATCGACCACACGATGATCGTCACGAAGAAGTACCGGGGTACGCCATACCTGACGTACCACACCAGCGACACCCACAACAAAAGCCTGAAGAAGCTCCTGTCGGACCATCCGCGTGCCTGGTGGTACGCGCACCGCACCTGACAGGCTGCTGCCCCCCTCACAGGAACCACATAGGAGTGCGCTGTGGAGCGTCGACATCTTCTGGCCGTGCCGGCCGCTATGGCCGCTCTGGCCCTCGCGGCCGGCTGCTCGTCCGGTGATGACGAGAACAAGTCCTCAAGCCCTTCGGTCCCTTCGGCCCCCTCGGCCCCTTCGGCCTCGGAATCGTCCGTGGGGGCCCGCGAGGCCGTCGTGGCGTACGTGGACGCCCTGAACTCCCGCAGCGTCGCCGGACTGATCGACGTCGGGGGCGTGAAGGACGAGAAGTGGTCCAGGCAGGAGGCCGAGCGGATCCTCGCGGACCGGGGCGGCCGGGGGTGGAAGATCAAGAACGTGCAGGTCGAGCAGGACATGGGCCCGGACACCGGCTCAGCCCGCCTGACGGCCGAGGACAAGACCGGAAAGGCCATGCGGGACACCTTCACCGTAACGCGGAAGGACGGCACCTGGCACCTCGTGGTCTTCACACAGCAACCCGCGGAGCCCGGCAAGGACCCCGCGTCCACCGACAAGCCGAGTTCCTGACACTGCTGTTGGGGCGGACCGCACCGGTGACCTCCTTCGGATACGCGCGGCTCGGCGCCGACATCCGGGACGCGCTGACCGGCGACATCGACGTGCTGATCGCCGCCGGGACATTGATCGAGTCGGAGGGTGGCTAGACGCCCGCCGAGGGCTCCTGATCGGTTGCGCTCTCTCATATCCCTCGGAGGGCCGCTGAGCCGGCGCGGCGTCAGATGCCGCCGCCGGTGACCGCCGGCACGACGGTGAGCGCTGCCAGGTACCCTCGAAGACACGTCAACGCGGCCCGACGGGCTTCCGCTCCACCTCGGTGGAGTCCTGAAGGACATGCCCCCACCCGCACGAGTCACTTCGTGCTGCCTGGGGGAAGTCCTTGCTGTTCCGCGCGTCCGCGAACACGGTCGCCGTCATGGCTCTCGACGGTTCACTCTTCCTGCACCTCACCGACCAGTTCGTTCACATGCACGGCTACCGGCCCGGCGCCTCGGAGCTGCGTTCCTGGGAACGCAGCATCCCCGTCTTGGCAGCTGCGCTCAACGACGCCGGCCTGGGCAATGTCGAGGTCATGCTGGAGTACGCGCTCCCGCTGAACAGCAAGCGCGCCGATGTGGTCCTCGCCGGCGTTCACCCCGTCACGCTGGATCCGTCCTACGTGGTCGTCGAGTTGAAACAGTGGAGTCAGGCGGTTCCGCACGAGGACGACCCGACCCTGTGCCACGTCGATGCCTATGCGCGTCCTGTACTCAATCCGATCGAGCAGGTCCGGCGGTACTGCGACTATCTGGTCAACTTCAACGGCGCGGTGGCCGAGCACGGCGAGCGGATCCAGGGAGTCGCCTTCCTGCACAATGCCACTGAGTTCGGTGTGGCGGGGCTGCGGGAGATCGAACGAGACGAGCAGGGGCGGCTCTTCACGGGGGAGCGTCGCGGTGCCTTCCTGGAGCACCTCCGGTCGAAGCTGAGCGACAAGCACCCTGGTGCTCATGCGGCCGATGAACTGCTCGCGGGCGCGACCGTGCCATCGAAGCAGCTGATGTCCGTTGCAGCTCAGGAAGTCCGGGAGCGACAGCAGTTCGTCCTCCTCGATGAGCAGCAGGTCGCTTACCGGGTGGTGCTCAACGCGGTGGAGAAGGCGAAGCGCGCCGACCACAAGGAGGTAGTCGTCGTCACCGGCGGCCCGGGTACCGGAAAAAGCGTGATCGCCCTCCAACTGCTCGGTGAGCTGTACCGGAGGGGTGTGAGCGCGGTCCACGCGACCGGTTCGCAGTCCTTCACCAAGACGATGCGAAAAGTGGCCGGTGCCCGGAAACGGGAAGTGCAGGACCTGTTCAAGTACTTCAACAGCTTCATGACTGCGGAGAAGAACAGCCTGGGTGCGCTGATCTGTGATGAGGCGCACCGGATCCGGGAGACCTCCGCCAACCGCTACACCCGAGCGGCACTGCGGACCGGCAAGGCTCAGATCGACGAGCTCATCGACGTCGCCCACGTGCCGGTCTTCTTCCTCGACGAGCATCAGGTGGTGCGTCCCGGTGAGATGGGCACGGTGGACGAGATCCGGGCAGCCGCGGCCAGACGCGGCATCGACTGTCAGGTCGTCCCCCTGGACAGTCAGTTCCGCTGCGGAGGCAGCGACGCCTACCTGCGCTGGGTGGTCCGGCTCCTCGGCCTCGAGCCCGGCGGCCCGGTCATGTGGGAGCCCGACGACCGCATGCAGTTGCTGATCGCAGACAGCCCCGAGGACATGGAGGCGTTCCTCGACGCCCGCCGCGCCGAAAAGTACGGTGCCCGCATGTCTGCGGGCTACTGCTGGCGGTGGTCCCCCGAGCCCAAGCCCGGCGAGCCACTGCCTCCGGATGTCCTCATCGGGGGCTGGGCCCGACCTTGGAACCTGCGCGGCGACCGGTCGGTCTCCGGCGCGCCCCCGTCGGCGCTGTGGGCCACCGACCCCGCTGGCTTCGGGCAGATCGGCTGCGTCTACACAGCTCAGGGGTTCGAGTACGACTGGTCCGGCGTCATCATCGGCCCGGACCTGGTCTGGCGGGGGGACCGCTGGATCACCGACCGCACGGCGTCCAAAGACCCGGTCTTCAAGAAGTCCACACCCGACGCCGATGTGGACCGACTCATTCGGAACACGTACAAGGTGCTGCTGACGCGGGGCATGGTAGGCACGATCGTGTACTCGACCGATCCGGAGACCCGGGAGAAGCTACGGGCACTGGTTTCGGACCGACCGGAGCCACGGTCCGTCACGACCACGGATCCGCTCCTGCAGCGGTGAGCGCGTGGTTATCCGGCCATGATGCAGGTGCTTCCAGCCGACCGCCGTGTCCTATGCATGGGGATGGGTGATCACTTCTTTAGGATCCGAGACGTCATTGCGGTCCGACGGGCTTCCCACGTGGACATGCCCCCATCCGCACGAGTCACTCGTGCCCTGGGGGATCCACCTCTTGTCCATGCTCCTGCTGAAACTGGCAGCGCGGGATCTGCTGAACCTGAACTCACGACGTCGCATGGTGCCCCATCTCGCCGCGAGGTGGAAGCACTTCCTCCGCACCGACGCTTCGCTGAGCGAACGTTCGGCCTGGGCCGAGAGCCTGGTGCATCTTGCCGAGGATCTGGTCGCCGCCGATCGTGGGAACGTCGAAATGATCGTCGAGTGCGCGGCAACGCTGGACGAGACCGATCGCGCCGGTGAACCCCGGCTCATCGACGTCGTCCTAGTCGGCCATCATCCCGAAGAGAACGGGCTGTCCGTCCAACTCGTCGAGCTGAAGCGCTGGTCGACGGTGACCCGAGTGGAGCAAGTCACCGCAGAGCTGGTGCATGTCCCGGGCATGGGGAAGAAGAAGCACCCAGCGCTACAACTGCGTGAGTACTACGAGGCATTCACGAGCGATCGAGGCCCGCTGCACGGGCTGGACTTCGAGTGCGGCGGCTTTGCTTACCTGCACAACGCCACCGATGCCTCCGTGCTCCCGCTGGTCGGCGTGGACGCGCCGACCGGTTCCTACGCCCGCGTCTACACGAACGACCGCCGCGCCCAGCTGCTGTCGGACCTGCGGAGCAGCTTCGCCGCCGACGGCGCCGACTCGGCGGCCGAGATCCTTCTACGGAGCATGGGCCTGCGCAACACTCCGCTTCTCGACGCCATGATCCGATCCCATGGCGAGGACACGGTCTTCACTCTGCGCGGCCGGCAGAAGAAGGTGGCGGACCAGATCCTCGAGACTGCCGCCAAGGTGCTTCCCGACCCCCAGCAGCCCGCGCTGCTCCCCGACGAACGGCGGGTTGTGTTCCTCGTGACGGGAGGTGCCGGTACCGGCAAGAGCGCTATCGGCCTCCAGCTCAAGGCCGAACTGGAGGCCGACGGCCGCACGGTCAAGTACGCGAGCGGCAGCCGCGCTTTCAACGGTGCCCTGCAAGAGCATGTCGGGTACGGAGACCGCGAGTTCAAGGAGACTTTCACCTACTTCAGCAACTTCGTCACCCCGCCCGACCCGCCGCTGGACGTGTTGATCTGCGATGAGGCCCACCGCTTGCGCGACCGCTCCACCAATCGCTTCTGGAAGCCTGCGGACTGGGGCACCAAGCCGCAGGTGGACGAGCTCCTCGACGCCTCCCGATTGACGGTGTTCTTCCTCGACGAGGGGCAGTCGGTGCGCCCGCAGGAGGTCGGCACAGCCGCTCTCGTGGAGGATGCCGCCCGACGCTACGACGCCTACCTGGTCCGTTGCCGTCTCAGTGAACAGTTCCGGTGCGGCGGCAGCGACGCCTACATCCGCTGGGTACGCGGTGCACTGGGGGTGTCCGAAGCGAAGCCGGAGCTGTGGACCCCGGACGGATTGATGCACGTCGAGGTCGTCGACAGCCCGGAGGAACTGGAACGGATCATCCGCTCCGAGGCGGCGGCGGGAGCATCGGCGCGCATGGTCGCCGGTTACTGCTGGCCTTGGACGAAACCCCAGGGTGCGGAGAAGCGACTCGAACCCGACGTGCGCATCGGTGACTGGCACCGGCCGTGGAATGCGGACAGCGAATCCTTCTGCGAGAACAAGACCGTACCGCCTTCGAAGATATGGTCTGTGCACGACAATGGCATCGGTCAGATCGGCTGTGTGTATACCGCGCAGGGGCTGGAGTGGGACTGGTGCGGCGTGATCATGGGTGAGGACATGGTGCGCCGGGGCGATCGCTGGGTGTTCCGTCGGGGCAAGGAGCGGGCGGACAAGGAAGCGGGCGTCAAGCGGGTGGCCGTTCCCGGCTCGTTCGATCCCAAGGTGAAGCCGAAGAGCGTGGACGACGACGAGTTCGCGCGTCTCGTCCGGCATGCGTACCACGTACTGCTGACCCGGGCGAGCCGGGCGACCGTGCTCTACTCCACGGACGAGGAGACCCGGGACTACCTGAAGAAACTCGTCGGCGACGTCCAGATCCACGGCCTGCGGCCCACCTGGGAGAACCTGCCGGAGCAGGCGCGACAGCCGCATCTGCCGCGCCCCGGCCGAGGACGGCGCCGTCGCAGAAAGCGTCAGAAGAAGGACAGGCCCGGAGAGATGCGTCTCTTCTGAAATTGCCGGTAGGGGAGTGGCGGGCTCCCGGGCCCGCCACCTGCCGGTCAGAAGACCAGGCGCGCCACCACGGCCAGGGCCGCCACCACCAGATTGGTGATGACTCCCACCGTGACGTCGACCAGAATCTGGCGAATCCGGTCACGACGTGCAGGCTTGTACTCAACGGGGTTCATCGGTCTCCACTCCTGAGCGTGAGCTGGGAATGGCAGGGATCGCCCTACCGGGCATCCGCAGTCACACCGCGTGAGACAAGCAGTGGAAACCATTCGCAGTTCGTCGCCGAGGACAGGCACCTTTGAAGCTCCGCCGACGTACCCTCCGGGAAGGTGCGCAGCGGGTAACCACGTTAGTGCACGGGTCAGTTGGCGTAGATCAATTTTGGACGCGGCGGCCGTCTCCGTCCAAGGGCCGCCATCTCGCCGAGACCATGCGCTCTGCGCACTCCAGCAGCATCCACAGGAAACAGCATCGAGCGTGCATAACCCCTGAAATACGCGGCATGCCCGACTTCATCCGGGTTTCAGATGTTCGATGAGACGAACGCGCGCACAGCGTGGGGGCCGGATCCGTCGCTCAGGACGCAGAGGACAGCGGAACCGTGAGGTCGCGGCTGGTTGGGCGCAGTGACGTGAGCAGGGTGACGGGACGGTACTCGGCGTGGAATGCGGTCGCCAGTTGCCGGTCGGTCAGGACGGCCGGCGGTGACGCACCAGGTGGGCCGGCAGCCCGGCGCGAGCAAGGTCGGTGAACCGGCGAAGGGCGAGGATCAGATGGCAGCCCCGGTGTTGAGGCGGCGGCGAAGGCCTCGGCGACCGTGGTGGCTCCGTGCTCGGCGTTGGGTGACGGAGCCGTTCTCTTCCAGTGCAGTACGGCACCGGACAAGGGTGGTTGCCGTCTGACGTGCTGGAGGCCTTTCAGCGGTGAGCAGCGTCGTCACCCCTCTGCGGAAACCGTAGCGGCACCGTGCACAATCCCCGCGACGGACCCCCCACCCTCCCCCGTAGAGCAGACGAGGAGAAGCTCGCAGGGAGGGGAACAGGACGTGGCAGGGCACAGAGGCAAGCGCGTCAGGGGTACGGCGGTCGTGGTGGCGGCGATGGCGGCGCTCACCGCGTCGCAGGCGCCGGGGGTGGTCCCGGCGCGGGCCTCCGCACCGGCGCCCGGTCAGGCACCGGCCGAGGACGGGCCGAGCGTGTCCGGCGACGCACCGTACCGCACCGAGCTGCCGCCGCTGCGGACCGGAAAGCCCGCGGGCGGCGGGGCCGCGGCGGAGGTGGGCGGCGCGCTGCCGGCGAGCGTGTTCGCCGCCTATCGGCGGGCCGAGGACCGGCTCGCGCGCGAGGCGCCCGGCTGCCGGCTGCGCTGGCAGCTGCTGGCGGCGATCGGGCAGGTGGAGTCGGGACAGGCGCGGGGCGGCAGGGTCACGTCGGACGGTACGACCGTGGCGCCGATCCTCGGGCCGCGGCTGGACGGCGTGGCCTTCGCGCTGATCCGGGACACCGACGGCGGCGTCCACGACGGGGACACGGCGTACGACCGCGCGGTCGGGCCGATGCAGTTCATCCCGTCGACCTGGGCCCGCTGGGGTGCCGACGGCAACGGCGACGGGCGTACGGATCCGAACAATGTCTTCGACGCGGCACTCGCAGCCGGACGGTACCTGTGTGCCGGCGGCCGGGACCTGTCCGTCCCCGCCGAGCTGGACCGCGCGATCCTCGGCTACAACCACTCGACGGCTTATCTGCGCACGGTCAGGGCCTGGTACACCTACTTCGTGGAAGGGCACCGGGTGGTGCCGGACGGCTCCGCCGGGTCCCCCTCCGCGCGTCCGGAGCCGTCGCGGCCGGCCACCACACCGAAGCCGTCGCGGACACCCTCCGCCCGGCCGAGTGCCCCGCCGTCCCGTACGCCGTCGACCCCCGTCTCCCCGGCCCCGGCCGGAAACGGACCGGCCACCGAGCCCGGGAAGCCGGACGAGCCGCAACTCCCCGTCCCCCACCCGGACATGGAGCTCCCCGGCGAGAACCTGCTGCCCAGCGGCGCCCCACTCACCAGTAACAGCGCGGACTCGATGACCGTCTCCCCCTCCACAGCCGCCGATACCGGGCGGTAATGTCGCCCCCCGCCGGACAGCACGAGACCGGTGGGTGAGCGCGAAGGGGCCCTCATGGCGACGGACACGCCTGCGGACATGCCCGCAGAGACACCTGCGGAGGTGACCGCGGCCGACGAGCGGTGGCGGCGTATGTGGAGCCACCGCGAGCACCTGCTCAAGGTCGCCCGGCGCCGGTCGATGAGCCCGGAGGACGCCGAGGACGCGGTGCACGAGGCGATGCTGCGCGCCGCCGAGCGGCCCGACCTGGACGAGGAACGGCTCGCGGCCTGGCTGACGACGGTGACGATGCGCCTGTGCGTCGACCGCTACCGGCAGGTGAACCGCGAGGCCGAGGTGCGGACCAGCCCGACGCTCATAGCCCCCGGTCCGGTGCCCGTCGAGGAGGTGGTGTGCGACCGGGCCGAGGCGAAGTGGCTGGCGGTGCGCAGTGGTGAGCTGCCCGCGCGGCAGGCCGAGGCGCTGCGGCTGAAGTCGGAGGACCTGGACGTCGGCCAGGTCGCCGTCCGGATGGGACTGAGTTACCGGACCGTCGAGTCGCTGCTGGCCCGGGCCCGGCGGACGCTGCGGCAGTCGCTGGCCGCCACGCTCGGGTTCGCGCTGTTCCTGATCGGCTGGGGGCGGCCGCGCGGGGTCGGCAGGGCACAGGCCGTGGGGGTCGCCTCGACGGCGGCGTCCCTCGCGGTGGCGGGGTTCGTGTTGCCGTACGCCCTCGACGGCGGTGGAGGCGGTGGCGGTACGGCGCCTCGGCCCACGGTCGCCACACCGGACGCGCAGACGATGCGGGAGGACGGCGGCGGCGAGGGCCGTACGCCTCGGGAAACGGAGCCGACGGCCGCCGCAGGCGAGCGCGGGGCGGCCGGGGCTCCCGTCGGCGCATCGTTCCTCCCTCTGTCCGTGCCGTCGCTGACGGAGGTCCCGGTCGTCGCGCGGGTCCCGGACGTTCCGGAGGTCCCGGTGTCGCCGCTGCCCGGGCTGTCCGCGCCGGAGGTCCCGCAGGTGCCCGAGGTCCCCGACCTGCCGGTGGAGCACTCCGCCGTGCCGACGGACGTGGCGGACACGAGGGGCATGACGGACACCGCCGTCCCGGAATCCCCTGAGGCCTCCGACACACCGTCCCCTTCGTTCCCCGGTCTTACGGCGAACCCGCTTCCGTAGCGCAGCCGGGAAACCCGCCCGGGTAGCGCTTCCCGGCAACCGCCCGCAAGCGCGCCCTGGCAGTCACGCCCGGCAACCACCCGAAAGCGCCGCCCGGAAACCCGTCCGAAAAAAACCGCCACACGAGCGACGGACGCCCAGCCCCTCCCCGTAGAGCAGATGTCAGAGCTGCTCCATGGGCTGAAGGGTGGACCGGATGGGTGTCGAGATCTGTGTGGAAGGGCTGACCAAGTCCTTCGGTCACCAGGTCATCTGGCAGGACGTCTCGCTGACGCTGCCCGCCGGGGAGGTCTCGGTCATGCTCGGCCCCTCGGGCACGGGCAAGTCGGTGTTCCTCAAGACGCTCGTCGGACTGCTGAAGCCGGAGCGCGGCTCGATCACGATCCAGGGCCGGGACATCACCAAGCTCCGCGAGCACGACCTGTACGAGGTGCGCAAGCTCTTCGGCGTGCTGTTCCAGGACGGCGCGCTGTTCGGCTCGATGAACCTGTACGACAACATCGCCTTCCCGCTGCGCGAGCACACCCGCAAGTCCGAGAGCGAGATCCGGCGCATCGTGCTGGAGAAGATGGACATGGTCGGGCTGATCGGGGCGGAAGGGAAACTGCCCGGTGAGATCTCCGGCGGTATGCGCAAGCGGGCCGGGCTGGCCCGGGCGCTCGTCCTCGACCCCGAGATCATCCTCTTCGACGAACCCGACTCCGGTCTCGACCCGGTCCGCGTGGCCTACCTCAACCAGCTCATCGTCGACCTCAACGCCCAGATCGACGCGACCTTCCTGATCGTCACGCACGACATCGCCTCCGCCCGCCAGGTGCCGGACAACATCGGGCTGCTGTTCCGCCGCGAGCTGGTGATGTTCGGGCCGCGAGAAGAACTGCTGACCAGCGACGAGCCCGTCGTACGGCAGTTCCTGAACGGCCGGATGCAGGGCCCGATCGGCATGGCGGAGGAGAAGGACGCGGCGCAGGTCGAACAGGAGCTCGCGCAGATCGACGACAGCGCGCGCGGGCAGGAGCTGACTCCCCGCCTGCTGCCGGGCCCGGGCATCACCCGGCCGCCCCGCTGGCAGGCGATCGCACGGCGCGAGGCCCGCCTCCACCACAAGGAGGTGGCCGGCGCATGAGCCTGTCACCGACCGCCGCCTTCAGGGCCGGGGGGACCTTCGGGCGGCTTCACCACAAGGAGGTGGCCGGCGCATGAGCCTGTCACCGGCCGGAGCGCTGCGGCACTCCGGCAGCCTCTTCGCGATGGCGCTCGACGTCGTCCGGACGATCCCCCGTCGGCCCTTCCAGGCACGGGAGTTCATCCAGCAGGCGTGGTTCGTCGCGAGCGTGACGATTCTGCCGACCGCCCTGGTCTCCATCCCGTTCGGGGCGGTCATCGCGCTCCAGATCGGCAGTCTGACCCGGCAGCTCGGCGCCCAGTCCTTCTCCGGGGCCGCCTCCGTGCTCGCCGTGCTGCGCGAGGCCTCGCCGATCGTCACCGCGCTGCTGATCGCGGGCGCCGGCGGCACGGCGATCTGCGCCGACCTCGGGGCGCGGAAGATCCGCGACGAGATCGACGCGATGCAGGTGCTGGGCATCGACCCCATCCACCGGCTGGTCGTTCCCCGCGTGCTGGCGTCGATGCTGGTGGCGGTGCTGCTCAACGGCCTGGTGTCGGTGGTCGGCGTGGCGGGCGGCTACTTCTTCAACGTCGTCCTCCAGAACGGCACTCCCGGCGCCTACCTGGCCTCCTTCACCACGCTCGCCCAGCTCTCCGACCTGTGGGCGGCCGAGGTCAAGGCGCTGGTGTTCGGTGCGATCGCCGGGATCGTCGCCTCCTACAAGGGGCTGACCGCGAAGGGCGGGCCCAAGGGCGTGGGCGACGCGGTGAACCAGTCGGTGGTGATCACCTTCATGTTGCTGTTCGTGACGAACTTCGTGATGACCGCCGTGTACTTCCAAGTCGTTCCCCAGAGGGGCTGAGGCATGGCGCTGTTGAAAGGCCTGGAGGAGCTGGGTGCCCAGCTGTCCTTCTACGGGCGGTCACTGGCCTGGACCGGCCGCACCCTGCGCCGCTACAAGAAGGAGATCCTGCGGTTGCTCGCCGAGGTGAGCTTCGGCCGGGGCGCGCTCGCCGTCGTGGGCGGCACGGTCGGCGTGATCGCCTTTCTGTCGTTCTTCACCGGCACGGAAGTGGGCCTGCAGGGGTACGCCGCGCTCAACCAGCTCGGCACCTCCAACTTCGTGGCGTTCCTCTCGGCGTATTTCAACACCCGTGAGATCGCCCCGCTGGTGGCCGGGCTCGCCCTCTCCGCGACCGTGGGCGCCGGGTTCACCGCCCAGCTCGGCGCGATGCGGATCAGCGAGGAGACCGACGCGCTGGAGGTCATGGGCGTGCCCTCGCTGCCGTTCCTCGTGACGACCCGGATGATCGCCGGGTTCGTGGCCGTCGTCCCGCTGTACGTGATCGGCCTGCTCTCCTCGTACCTGGCGGCCCGCACCATCACCACCGGCTACTACGGGCAGTCCACGGGCACCTACGACCACTACTTCCAGCAGTACCTGCCCCCGGTGGACGTCCTGTGGTCCTTCGGGAAGGTGCTGGTCTTCGCCGTCCTGATCATCCTGGTGCACTGCTTCTACGGCTACTACGCGAGCGGTGGCCCGGCGGGCGTCGGCGTCGCCGTGGGCCGCGCCGTGCGGACCTCGATCGTGGCGATCAACGTCCTGGACTTCTTCCTGTCGCTGGCGATCTGGGGCGCCAGCACGACCGTACGGATAGCGGGGTGAGCCGTCGTATGAGGGTGCTGAGACTGCGGTTGTACGGCGTCGTCTTCATCGCCGTGCTCGCGCTGCTGCTGTCCCTGTCCGTGGCCGTCTACCGGCAGGCGTTCACACCGGTCGTACGGATCACCCTGGAGGCCGACAGCCTCGGCAACCAGCTCGATCCGCGGGCCGACGTCAAGCTGCGCGGGCTGCTGGTCGGTGAGGTGCGCGAGGTGCGGGCCGACGGGGCGAAGGCGACGCTCGACATCGCGCTCAAGCCGGAGCACGTCGGCCACATCCCGTCCGACGTGCAAGCGCGCCTGCTGCCCAAGACGCTGTTCGGCGAGAAGTACGTCGACCTGATCGCACCGCGCGGCTCATCGGGCCGGCCCATCCGTGCCGGTGACGTCATCACCCAGGACCGCACCCGCGTCGGCATCGAGGTCCAGCAGCTGATGAACGATCTGCTGCCCCTGCTGCGGACCGTACAGCCCGGCAAGCTCAACGCCACACTCTCCGCGTTCGCCACCGCCCTCGACGGCCGCGGCGGCCGGATCGGCGACAACCTCACGCGAGTGGAGGCCTACCTGCGCCGCCTCAATCCGCACCTGCCGTCCTTGAAGGAGGACATCGCACGCTTCGCCGACGTCGCCGAGACGTACGGCGACGCGGCGCCCGATCTGATGGAGATCCTGCGCAACACCGTCACCACCAGCCGCACGATCGTCGACGAGAAGAACCGGCTGGCGGCGGCCCTGAAGTCCACGGCGACCGTCGCGGGCACCGCCGAGGGCTTCCTCGACGCCAACGGTGACCGGCTGATCACCCTCGGCCGGGTCTCCCGTCCCACGCTGGAGCTGTTCGCCCGCTACTCCCCCCAGTACCCGTGCCTGCTGGCCGGCCTGGTCCGGCAGGAGAAGGCGTCCGAGGAGGCGTTCCGGGGCGGCAAGATGCACATCACGCTGGAGGTCGTACGGCCGCAGGGTGCGTACGAACCGGGTGAGGAACCGCGCTACGGCGAGCGGTCGGGCCCGGACTGCCGCGATCTGCCGCACCCTCCGGTGCCGGCGCCCGGGGTCCGCCTCGATGACGGTTCGAAGGCGGCAGGTCCGTCCTCGGGTTCGCACGGCGTCTCCGCCACCCGGGCCGAGCAGCGGGCCGTCGGCTCGCTCGTGGCGCCGCTGCTGGGCGTGCCCGCGGACGAGGTGCCTCCGGTCGCGACGCTGCTGTTCGGGCCGATGGCGCGCGGGACGGCGGTGAGCGTCGCATGAGCAGCACAGGAGCCCGGCAGACCGCCGCGCCGCTGATCAAGTTCGGCCTCTTCGCGCTGGTGACGATGGTGGCGACGGCTCTGCTCGCCGCCACCATCGTGAACATCTCCTTCACCCCCGAGCACGAGTACCGCGCGGTCTTCAGCGACGTCACCGGCCTGGAGGAGGGCGACGACATCCGGGTGGCCGGAGTGCGGGTCGGCGAGGTCGAGAGCATCCGGATCAAGGAACGGACGCTGGCCGAGGTCACCTTCACGGCCGGCCGGGACCGGCCGCTGCTCACCAGCACGGGCGCCGTCATCCGCTACCGCAATCTGGTCGGGCAGCGGTACGTCGCGCTGACCGAGGGCGCCGGCGACGGCACCCGGCTGCGCCCGGGCGGGACGATCCCGCTCGCGCGCACCCAGCCGGCCCTCGATCTGAACGCGCTGCTGAACGGCTTCAAGCCGCTGTTCGCCGCGCTCAGCCCCAAGGACGTCAACCAGCTCGCCACCGAGATCATCAGAACCCTTCAGGGCGAGGGCGGCACCGTCAACAGCCTGCTGACGCACACGGCGTCGCTCACCACGACACTGGCCGGCCGGGACAAGCTGATCGGCTCGGTGATCGACAACCTCAACACCGTGCTGAAGACGCTCGACAAGCGCGGCGCCCGCTTCTCCGGACTGCTCAAACAGCTGCGCCGGGTCATCTCGGGCCTGTCCGCCGACCGCAAGCCCATCGGGCGGTCACTGGTGAGCATCGGCGACCTGACCGAGGCCACCTCCGGCCTGCTGAAGGACGCGCGCCCACCGCTCAAGGACGACATCGCGGAACTGACCGACCTCACCGGGACGCTGAACGACAACGAGAAGACCGTGGAGGGCGTGCTGAAGCGGCTGCCGAACAAGCTGAACGAGCTGACGGGGACGGCGTCCTACGGCTCGTGGTTCAACTTCTATCTGTGCGACTTCGACGGCCGGATCGTGCTGCCGAAGACGAAGCAGGTGCTCACGCCCGAGATGCACGTGGCGAGGGCGAGGTGCGGGGCATGAGCCGCAAGCGCCGCCCGGAGCCGCTGCTCAAGGTGCGGGTGGACCCGCCGAAGCTGCCGAGAGTACGGCTGCCGGAGGTACGGCTGCTGCCCCGCCGCAAGCCGCGTCCGCAGACGCTGATGAAGGTCCGCGTCGACCCGCCGAAGCTGCCGAGGATACGGCTGCGCCGTCCGCGGCTCGGCCCCTTCCGCGATCGGAACCCCATCGTCATCGGCGCGGTCGGACTCACCGTCCTGGCGCTGCTGACCGTGGCCGCGTTCAACGCCGACCGCCTGCCGCTGATCGGCGACGGCGAGACGTACAGTGCCGCCTTCGCGGAGGCGGGCGGTCTCAAGCCGGGTGACGAGGTGCGGATCGCCGGGGTCAAGGTCGGCAAGGTCGAGGAGGTCGACCTGGACGGCGACCACGTCAAGGTCACCTTCAAGATCAAGGGTGAGCCGGGGTTCGGCACCGAGACCGGCGCGTCGATCCGGGTCAAGACGATCCTCGGCGCCAAGTACCTCGCCCTGCACCCCAGGGGCCGGGGCCAGTTGCAGCCCGGCAGCGAGATCCCGCTGATGCGGACCGTATCCGCCTACGACGTCGTGCAGGCGTTCAGCGATCTCACCACCACGACGGAGAAGGTCGACACCGACCGGCTGGCGAAGGCGCTGGACACCATCTCGACGACCTTCGAGGACTCACCCGCCGAAGTGCGGTCGTCCATCAAGGGCCTGTCGCGGATCTCCCGGACCGTGGCTTCGCGCGACAAGGCCCTCAGGGAGCTCCTCGACCACGCGAACGGCGTGACGGGCGTGCTCGCCGACCGGTCGGGCGACTTCACCGCCCTGGTCGAGGACGGCGACAAGCTGTTCAAGGAGATCAGCAAGCGGCGTACGGCGATCCACAGGCTGCTGAAGACCTCCGCCGCGCTCGGCATTCAGCTCTCCGGCCTGGTCCAGGACAACGAGAAGGAGATCGGGCCCGCGCTCAAGGGCCTCAACACCGTGGTGAAGATGCTCGAACGCAACCAGTCCAGCCTCAACCGGAGCATCGAGCTCCTGGCGCCCTACGTGCGGGTCTTCACCAACACCCTCGGCAACGGCCGCTGGTTCGACTCCTACGTCCAGAACCTGGTCGCCGCCCCGGTGGTGCCGCGAACGGGAGGCACGCAGTGAGCAACCGCTGGAGGAAGTGCCTGGCCCTTCTGACCGCCCTGGGCCTGGTCGCCACCCTCGCCTGCGTCCTGTGGCCGCGGACCGAGCCTGCGCGTGTCACGGCGTACTTCCCGCGCACCGTCGGCATCTACCCCGGCTCGGACGTCCGCGTGCTGGGTGTGCGGATCGGCGAGGTCAAGAAGATCACACCGCAGGGCGGCCGGGTGCGGGTGGAGCTGGAGTACGACGCGGACCGGAAGGTCCCGGCGGACGCGCAGGCCGCGATCATCAACTCCTCGGTGGTCAGCGACCGTTACGTGCAGCTGCTGCCGGTGTACCGGAGCGGTCCGGTACTTCGGGACGGGGACGAGATCCCCGAGTCGCGCACGGCCGTGCCGGTCGAACTGGACCGGGTCTTCGAGAGCCTGCACACCACGGCCGAGGCGCTCGGCCCCGAGGGCGCCGACAAGGACGGTGCCCTGTCACGGCTGCTCGGCGTCAGCGCCGACAACCTCGACGGCCAGGGCGAGAACCTGCACCAGACGGTGAAGGACCTCTCGGAGGCGGCCACGACCCTGTCCGACGGCCGCACGGACCTGTTCGGCACGGTCCGCAACCTCCAGGTGTTCACGGCGGCGCTGGCGGCGGACGACAAGAGCGTGCGGTCGTTCAACAGCAGCCTCGCCAAGGTCGCCGGGCAACTCGCAGGGGAGCGCAAGGACCTGGCGGCGGCGCTGAAACACCTCGGCACGGCGCTCGGTGACGTGTCCGCCTTCGTGAAGAAGAACAAGAAGTCGCTGACGTCGGACGTGAAAGGGCTGAGCAAGGTGACCAAGGTGCTCGTCACCCAACGGGCGGCGCTGGAGGAGCTGCTGGAGGTCGCCCCTACGGGCGTGTCGAACCTGCACAACGCCTACAACCCTTCCGCCGGCACCCTCGACACCCGCAACAACCCGGATCGTCCGCAGGATCCGGCCTCACTGCTGTGCTCGATCCTGAAGACGACCGGGGAGAAGACCGACTGCGGGGACCTCAGGGACCTCTTCGACTCGCTGCCCGAAGTGCCCGAAGGACCCGACGGCACTGCGGTCACCGGCACGGTCGACCGCACCCTGGGCGGAATCCTGGGGGCGAGCGCATGAGGCCCCTGCGCAAGAGCGGGGCCGTCGCGTGGGCGACCGTCGGAACGGTGCTCATGTCCGGCTGCGAGTTCAACGGCTGGTACGACGTCCCGCTCCCCGGCGGAGCCGCCGCCGGCGGCCACGCCTACCACGTCACCGTCGAGTTCCGCGACGTTCTGGACCTGGTTCCGCAGTCGTCGGTCAAGGTCGACAACGTCACGGTGGGCGCGGTGGAGAAGGTGGAGCTGGCGGGGTGGCACGCGAGGGTCCGCCTCCGGGTCGCCGACGCGGTGAAGCTGCCCGCCAACGCCGTCGCCGAGCTGCGGCAGACCAGCATGCTCGGCGAGAAGTACGTGGCGCTGTCCGGGCCGCCGGAGCGCGCACCGGTCGGCCGGCTACGCGACGGTGATGTGATCCCGCTGTCCCGCAGCGGCCGCAACCCGGAGGTCGAGGAGGTGCTGTCCGCCCTGTCCGCCCTGCTCAACGGCGGCGGTGTGGCCCAGCTCAAGACGATCACCACAGAGCTGAACAAGGCCCTGGAGGGCCGGGAGAACCGGGTCAAGTCCCTGCTCAAGGAGCTCGACACCTTCATCGGCGGCCTGGACGGCCAGCGGCAGGACATCGTCCGCGCGCTGAAGGCAGTGGACCGGCTGGCCAAACGGCTGGGCAAGGAGAAGACGACGGTCGCCCGGGCCGTCGACACGATGCCGCCCGCGCTGAAGGTCCTGGCCGATCAGCGCCGCGACCTGACGAGGATGCTCACCGCCCTGTCAAGGCTGGGCAGGACCGGCACCAAGGTGGTCAACGCTTCGCGCGGCGACACCGTCGCCAACCTCAAGCGGCTCCGGCCGATCCTGCAACAGCTCAACAAGGCGGGCAGCGACCTGCCCAACTCCCTGGAGCTGCTCACCACCTACCCCTTCCCGCGCAACGTGGTCAACGCCATCAAGGGTGACTACGTCAACCTGCACATCACCGCGGACCTCGATCTGGCCGGCATCTACGGCAACCTGACGGACGAGCCGGGCGGCCGGGACGGCGGGGACAGGCGGATACCGGAGCTTCCCGAGGCCCCGGAGCCGCCGGAAGCACCGGATCTCCCGCAGGCACCGGATCTGCCGGGCGTGCCGAAGCCCACCGCGCTGCCGAGCGGTCCGGCCGTGCCGTCGTCCCCGCCCGCCCCCACGGGCGGCGACGGCCCGCTGTGCCCGCCGGTGTGCACCGCCGGCTACGGCTCCGGCGGCCACCGCACCGGGGGCGACTGGCCCGAGGGGGTCAACCTCGAACTCGCCGACCTGATGCTGAAGGGGGTCCAGCCGTGATCACCCGTACGGTCAAGGCACAACTGATCGCCTTCGCCACACTCACCGCCGTGGGCGTGTCGTACGTCGGCGCCGAGTACACGGGTCTGGTGGACGAGGTCCTGGACCGCGGCTACACCGTGCGGGCCGACTTCGCGGACTCCGGGGGAGTGTTCCCCGGTGCCGAGGTCACCTACCGAGGGGTGCCGGTGGGCAAGGTCGGCGCACTGCGCCTGACCGGCTCGGACGGGGTCTCGGTCACGCTCGACATCGAGGACGGGGCGCCGCACATCCCGGCGGACACGCTGGCCGTGGTGGCGAACCGTTCGGCGGTGGGCGAGCAGTACGTCGACCTCCAGCCCCGCACCTCCCGCGGCCCGTACCTGCTGGAGGGCAGCACGATCCCGCGCGCGAGTACACGGGTGCCGCTGTCGACGACGGACATGGTCCTCGGCCTGGACCGCCTGGTGAACTCGGTCGGCAAGGACGATCTGCGGGTCACGGTCGATGAATTGGGCAAGGCGTTCGCCGGCACCGGCCCGAACCTGGGCCGCCTGGTGGACTCCGGCAACACCCTGGTCGAGTCGGCGTCCGAGGCACTGCCGGAGACCGTCGCCCTGATCGAGGACTCACGGAAGGTCCTGAAGACGCAGGCCGACCAGGGCTCGTCGATCAAGTCCTTCGCGCGCGATCTGGCGTCGCTGTCGGCCCAGTTGAAGGCGAGTGACGGGGACCTGCGGAAGTTGATCGGAAACGCGCGGCCGGCGGCGCAGGAACTGAACTCGCTGCTGAAGTCGACCGGGCCGCAGCTGTCGGTCCTGCTGGCCAACCTGATCAGCGGCGGCCAGATCACGCTGGCCCGCCTCCCCGGTGTGGAGCAGGCCCTCGTCACTTTCCCGCTGACGGTGGCGGGCAGCTACACGGTCGTCCCCGGGGACGGCACGACCCACTTCGGCCTGGTGCTGAACGCCGACGAGCCGCCGGCCTGCACTCAGGGGTACGGCACGGTACGCCGCGACCCCGCGGACACCGGCACGCGCGAGGCGAACAGCGACGCCCGCTGCACGCTCCCGCGCGGCAGCGAGTCGTCGGTACGGGGCGCGCAGAACGCCCCGGGCGCGTCGGCACGCGACGGCGGCGCGAACCATGCGGCGTACGTCACCCCGTACGACCCGGAGACCGGCACCACCACCGGCCCGGACGGAAGAAGCGTCGAGATCGGCTCGGCGGGCGGCCAGCAGGCCGTGTTCGGAAAGGAGTCGTGGCAATGGCTGCTCGTCGGTCCCATGGCATGAGGCAGGTACGACCCCGGGTGATGACGGCGGTACTCGTCGCGGCGACCGTCGTCACCACGGCACTGGCCCTCTGGCTGGCCTTCGGAATCCATGAACAGCGCGAGGCGGACCAACGGCGCGCGGGCATACTGGCCGCGGCCCGCCAGTCGGCCCTGAACTTCACCTCCCTCGACTACCGGCGCTACGACCGCGACAGCGCGAATGTCCTGGCGGGCGCGACGGGCGACTTCAAGAAGCAGTTCACCGCCCAGACGGAGCAGTTGACGAAGCTGGTGGCCCGGAACAAGGCCGTGTCGCAAGGCCAGGTCCTGGAGGCGGGCATCGTCCGCTCCGACGAGGACTCGGCCCGTGTGCTGGTGGTCGCCGACAGCAAGGTGACCAACACCGCCGTGCCCGGGGGAGAGGCGCGCACCTACCGGCTCCAGCTCGACCTCGTACACAAGGACGGCCGCTGGCTGACGTCCGACGTCGAGTTCGTCGGTTGATTCCCGGGCCGATCCGCCGACACAAGCACCGACGAGGAGTACCACCATGCCGAAGACGACCAGCGGCCGCGCCCCCGGTACCGGCACCCGCCGCACCATGACGGCGGCCGCCCGCGCGGCGGCGAAGCGCGCGGAGCGCGGCCACCGCGAAGCGGGGACCGTGACGGCCACCGACGAGAGGTCCCCGTGCCGGGGCGAGCGGCCGTTCACCGGACGCACCGTCCTCGTCGAGGCCCCGAAGGACGGCTGGGACGATCCGCCGGAGCCGTCGACGGAGTCGTTCGAGGAGGACGGGCCGCAGGAGCGGAGCGAACACCGTCCCGGCGGGCGCCGCAGGCTGCTCATCCCGGCCCTGGCCGTCCTGCTCGTCGTCGGCCTGGTCGCGGTCGCAACCCTGGGATGGCGGTACCGCGAGGGCCGCCTGGCGGAGACCGCCCGGACCGAGGCGCTCGCGGCCGCCCGAAAGGCGGCGCCGGTCGTCCTGTCGTACGACTACCGTCATTTGGACAAGGACTTCTCGAAGGCCCGCGCCCACCTGACCGGCGATTTCCGCGACGAGTACGGCAAGACCACGAAGACCGTGGTCGCCCCGACGGCCGAGAAGTACCGCGGTGTGGTGAGGGCGAGGGTCGCCGCCCCCGGCTCCGGCGGCGCCCCGGCCGCCTCCGTCGTCTCGGCCGCCCCCGACAGGATCGTCGTCCTGCTCTTCGTCAACCAGGTCACCGAGAGCACCCAGGTGACGGGGGCCCGTCTGGACCAGAACCGGGTGCGGATGACGATGGAGCGCACGGGCGACGGGTGGAAGGTGAGCGCGGTGGACGCGCTGTGAAGGCAGAGCACCGGCTTCTCGGCGACTCTTCTCGGGGAGCCGGTGGCAGACGTCCTGCCGGTGGGGGCGCTCGGCGGACGGGCGAACGGGCTCTCGTGCGGTACCCGGTGATCAGAGCGACGGGCGAGGGACGTCCGCCCCTGCCGACTGCGCCGTGGACCGTCGTGTCACCCGGTCCAGGTGATGTGCGAATACCTCTCGCGCCTGTGGAGTCAGCGTTCGCAACGCCACCAGCGCCGTGATGACGACATCGCACAGCTCCGCCTGCACGTCCTCCCACGCATGCGTGACCCCCTTGCGCGGGTTCTGCCCCGTCGCTCCGATCACCGCCTGAGAGACCTCGCCGACCTCCTCGGAGAGTTTCAGGATGCGCAGGAGGACGCCCTCACGGCCCTCGATCGGCCGGCTTCTGCCGAGCCACTCGTGGAGGGTGTCGACGGCGGTCCAGAGGTCGGGGCCCGGAGGTGTCTGGTCGGTCATGGGCGCAGCCTGGCACGAGGGTCTGACAACGCCCGGTCCGGACCCCGACCGCCGTCTCCGGCACGGGCCCCGGCCTTCGCCCCTACTCCATGTACTCCTCCTCGAACAGCGCCCCCTGCTCCCCCTCCTTCGCCTTCCGCAGTCGGCTCGCCCTGGCTCCCACCACCACCGCCGTGCCCGCCGCCGTCGCCGCGAAGGCCGCCGGGATCATCCAGCCCCGGTTCACCGCGTGGCCGAGCAGGTGGTCGATGGAGAGGCGGCCCGGCCCGGTGACGGCCAGGCCCGCGGCGGTGAGGCCCAGCGTCGCCGCGTACTCGTAGCCGCCGCCCTGGTTGAAGAAGCCGTTGGGGGCGTGCACCGCTGCCGCGCCCGCCATCGCCCCGGCCGCCGCCGCACCCGCAGCCGGCGTGGCCAGGCCCAGGGCCAGCAGCGTGCCGCCGCCCGTCTCCGCGAGGCCCGCCGCCGTCGCGCTCGCCTTGCCGGGGGCGTAGCCGACGGACTCCATGAACTGGCCGGTGCCCTCGATGCCGTGTCCGCCGAACCAGCCGAACAGCTTCTGCGCGCCGTGGGCCGCCAGCACAACGCCCGCCCCCAGCCGGAGCAGCAGCAGGCCCAGATCGCGTCGGTCGTTACGCCTCACGTCGTCTCCCGGAGCAGGCAGCAGGAAGGAAGGAGTTCATCTCGTCGCCTGTCCACCGTCGCACCGCTCACACCGCGCGACACCCGGCGGGCGCGTCCGCCGACGCCGTTCGGGTGGCACCGGTGGCGTGGGGCGGGGGCCGGTACGAGTCTGGCTCGTATGACGATTCAGACCACGCGCCTCAGCGATCCGGCCGTCCGGGCCTTCGTGACCGCCGTGAACAACCACGACCGCGAGAGGTTCATGGAGCTCCTCGCGCCGGGCGCGACCATGACGGACGACGGCTCCGACCGTGACCTCGCCGACTGGGTGGACCGGGAGATCTTCTCCTCCCACGGCCACATGGAGGTCGACAACGAGTCCAACGGCGGCCGTTCCCTCCTCGCCCGCTACAGCAACGACACCTGGGGCGAGATGCGCACCCGGTGGAGTTTCCAGGTGGACGAGGACGGCAGGATCACGCGCTTCGAGACCGGGCAGGCCTGAATTCCCCTGCGCGGGAGTCTGTAGCGGCAGCCGTTCCACGTGCACCGGTGCGTACTCCGCGGTCCCTCGCGGAATCCACCCCCACCCGGTGCCGTGGAACGGCTGCCGCCTCCCCCCTGGAATTGGCCAACGGAAGTGCTCCACTCCAAGTGTGAAGCTTCTGTGTAGGAGAGTTGAGCATAATTCCCCTACCGGCCGCAATGGGGCGGAGGTTTCTATTCCGTTTGTGCAGGTTGACGAGTTGACGAACTCGCCGTGCGCTCAGCCGCGTCCGACGTACGGCATCGCCGTCGCCAGTACGGTCGCGAACTGCACGTTCGCCTCCAGTGGCAGCTCGGCCATGTGCCGCACCGTGCGGGCCACGTCCGCGACGTCCATCACCGGTTCCGGGGCGACTTCCCCGTTTGCCTGCAGCGCTCCGGTCTGCATACGGGACGTCATGTCGGTGGCCGCGTTGCCGATGTCGATCTGCCCCACCGCGATCCCGTACGGCCGGCCGTCCAGGGAGAGGGACTTCGTCAGCCCTGTCAGGGCGTGCTTGGTCGCCGTGTAGGCCACCGAGTGCGGACGGGGCGTGTGCGCGGAGATCGAGCCGTTGTTGATGATCCGGCCGCCCTGCGGATCCTGCTCCTTCATCTGCCGGTACGCCGCCTGCGCGCACAGGAACGCCCCGTTGAGGTTGGTGTCCACCACGTGCCGCCAGGCCTCGTAGGGCAGCTCCTCGACCGGCACGCCGCCGGGTCCGAACGTACCCGCGTTGTTGAACAGCAGATCGACCCGGCCGAAGCGCTCGACGGTGGCGGCGAACAGGGCGTTCACGTCCTCGGGGCGTGCGACGTCCGTGCGTACCGCCACAGACGCGGCCCCGGGTGCCAGTGCCGCCGTCTCCTCCAGTGTCTCCGCGCGCCGGCCCGCCAGCGCCACCGACCAGCCCGTGCGCAGCAGTTCCACGGCGACCGCCCGGCCGATGCCGGAACCCGCCCCGGTCACCACCGCGATCGCATTGTCCTTGGCATTCATGGGCCCGCAGCGTACGGGAGCGCCCCGGTGCCCCGGTGGCTCCGATGACCTCGCTGGCTCCGATGACCTCGGTGGCCTCGGCGGCTTCGTGATCCCGCCGCCCCGGCGGGACGAAGGCTCAGGCGGGCGTGAGTTCCGGCTCGCCCGTCTCGTCGGGGTAGCGGACGCCGACGCGGTCCCGGATCGCGTCGAGCGTGCGCATCACGGCGAGCGTGCCGTCGAGCGGGACCAGCGGGGATTCGGTCTCCCCGGCCCGCAGGGCCCGCATCACCTCGAGCGCCTCGTGACGCATGCTGTTGCGCGGCCCGTCCACCGGGTCGGCCGTGAACTCCTCGGCGTCCCGGCCGTCCCGGTGCAGGACGAAACGGTCCGGGAAGAAGAAGCCGTGCGGGACGTCGATCCGGCCCTCGGAGCCGGTGACCGAGGCAGAGGTCGCCGTACCGCCCACGATGGAGCAGTGCACCGAACCGAGCGCGCCGCTGTCGAACGACAGCACCGCCGCCGTCTGGAGGTCGACGCCCTCCTCGGAGAGCACCGCCCGAGCCGCGACGTCCGACGGCTCCCCGAGCAGCAGCTGCGCGAACGACACCGGGTACACGCCGAGGTCGAGCAGCGCGCCGCCGCCCAGCCGCGGGTTGCGCAGCCGGTGCGAGGGCGGGAAGGGGCCGGCCAGCCCGAAGTCGGCCTGGACGCTGCGCACCTCGCCGATCGCCCCGTCGTCGACCAGCGCCTTGAGCCGCCGTACCAGCGGGTTGCAGTACATCCACATCGCCTCCATCAGGAAGCGCCCGTGTTCCCGCGCCAGCGCGACGAGTTCCTCCGCCTCGCGCACGTTCAGCGTGAAGGGCTTCTCGCACAGCACGTTCCGCCCGGCCGCCAGACACAGCCCGGCCGCGGCCCGGTGGGCGGTGTGCGGGGTGGCGACGTAGACGACATCGATGTCCTCGTCGTGCGCGAGCGTGTTCCAGTCGCCGTAGACCCGGGGTATCCCGAAGCGCTCCGCGAACGCCTTCGCCGACTCCGGCGACCGCGACGCCACGGCCACGACCTCCGCGTCCGGCAGGTCGATCAGATCCGCGGTGAACGCCGCCGCGATCCCCCCGGTCGCCAGGATCCCCCACCGCACCGTGTCCGCCGTCATACCGCCCCGCCTCCACCTCGCGACCCCGAGCACTGCGTACGAGCTGAGAGCATAGGTGGCGATCGACTCGGAGAGGGAGGGACTCATGCCCGAGGGTGGGGCGTCCATATCGAAGACCTCGCAGGAGGCCGCGGCCGGGACGGAGCACTCCGACCGCACACCGCACCGCCGCACCGGGCTCCTGGTCACCTTCCTGCTCGGAAGCCTGACCGCTGTGCCCCCGCTGGCGATGGACATGTACCTCCCGTCCCTGCCGCAGGTCACCCGTTCCCTGCACGCGCCCGCCGCGACCGTCCAGCTGACGCTCACCGCCTGCCTGGCCGGCATGGCGCTCGGGCAGCTGGTGGTCGGGCCGATGAGCGACCGCTGGGGACGCCGCCGCCCGCTGCTCGCCGGGCTCGCGGTCTTCGTCGTCGCCACCGTCCTGTGCGCGCTCGCGCCCACCGTGGAGCTGCTGGTGGCGTTCCGGCTGGCCCAGGGGCTCGCGGGCGCCGCCGCCATCGTCATCGCCCGGGCCGTCGTCCGCGACCTCTACGACGGCATGGCCATGGCCCGCTTCTTCTCCACCCTCATGCTGATCTCCGGGGTCGCCCCCATCGTGGCGCCGCTCATCGGCGGGCAGGTCCTGCGCGTCACGGACTGGCGGGGCGTGTTCGTCGTCCTCACCGCCATCGGTGTGCTGATCGGGGTCCTGGTCTGGGCGAGGCTGCCCGAGACGCTGGAACCCGCCGAGCGGCACAGCGGCGGCGTCGGCGAGGCCCTGCGCGCGATGCGCGGCCTGCTGGCCGACCGCGCCTTCGCCGGATACATGCTCGCCGGCGGCTTCGCCTTCGCCGCGCTCTTCGCCTACATCTCCGCGTCCCCGTTCGTCATCCAGGAGATCTACGGCGCCTCTCCGCAGACGTTCAGCCTGCTGTTCGGCGTCAACTCGGTCGGACTGGTCCTCGTCGGCCAGATCAACGGCAAGATCCTGGTCGGCCGGGTCAGTCTGGACCGGGTGCTGGGCGTCGGTCTCGCGATCGTCATCACCGCCGCGACCGCGCTGCTGCTGATGTCCCTGGGCGTCTTCGGCGAGGTCGGTCTGGTGCCGGTCGCCGGCGCGCTGTTCGTGCTGATGTCCGCGATGGGCGTCACCCTGCCCAACACCCAGGCGCTCGCCCTGATGCGCACCCAGCACGCGGCCGGCTCCGCGTCGGCCCTGCTCGGCACGTCCTCCTTCCTCATCGGCGCGATCGCCTCCCCGCTCGTCGGCGTCGCCGGGGAGGACACCGCCCTCCCGATGGCCGTCGTCCAACTGGCCGCCGCACTGGTGGCACTGGCCTGCTTCATGGGAATGTGCCGACCCTGGAAGAAGGAGAGCAGCCGCCCGCGCGCGGAGGGAGCAGTCAGCTGAGCGCACCGAGACTGCGCGACGGCACGCCGGAGCGGGCCGGACTGGACCCCGGGGAACTGCGCCACCTCGTCCGGGAGGTCCACGTCCTCACCACCGGGCAGCGCCCCTGGGCCCCGGGAGCGGTCCTGGTCGTCGGGCGCGGCCCGGTGATCGCGGTGGAGGAGGCGGCGGGCTGGGCCGTCCGCTACGCGGCCTACGACCCCGAGGCCGACGCCGGGGTGGAGCTGCCCGCCGGGGAACGGGTCCCCATGACCGTCGGCACGCCCTTCGACCTGGCGTCCCTCACCAAACTGTTCACGTCCGTGGCCGCCGTGCAGCAGATCGAGCGGGGCACGCTCGGCATCGACGCGAAGGTCGGGGCGTACCTGCCCGACTTCACGGCGGCCGCCCGGCACGGCATCACCGTACGGCAGCTGCTCACGCACACCTCCGGGCTGCGGCCCGAACTGCCGCTGTACGACTGCCCCGACGACACGCAGCGGCTGGCGATGCTCCAGGCGGAGCCGCCCGTGGAGGTGCCGGGCACGTACCGCTACTCCGACCTGAACATGCTGCTTTTGCAGCACGTCCTGGAACGCGTCAGCGGCCGCACGCTCGACGTCCTCTTCCGGGACGGCATCACCCGGCCGCTGGGCATGACGGCGACGGACTTCGGGCCGTGCCCGGGCGCCGCGGCGACGGAGGACCAGCGGCGGCCCTGGGCCAAGGCGGACCGGGGGATGCTGCGGGGCGAGGTCCACGACGAGAACGCCTGGGCGCTCGGGGGTGTGGCCGGCCACGCGGGTCTGTTCTCCACCGGCCGGGACCTCGCGGTGTTCTGCCGGACCCTCCTCGCGGGCGGCTCGTACGGCCCCGCCCGCATCCTCGGCCCCGACTTCGTCGAGCTGCTCTTCACCCCGCCCGGCCTGGGGTTCTCGCTCGACCAGCCCTGGTTCATGGGCGACCTGGCGGGCCGCGGCGCGGCGGGCCACACCGGCTTCACGGGCACGTCCCTGGTCCTGGACCGTGCCACGGACACGTTTCTGATCCTCCTCACCAACGCCGTCCACCCGCGCCGCCGCCGCCCGGACAGCGCACCCAGTGCGGCAGCGGCCTCACGGGTGGCACGGGCGGTGCGGTGAGGTCCGGGGCGTGGCCCGGACCAGGGGAGACGGTCAGCGGCCGGTGTGGGGAACGAGGCGCCGGACCGTGCCCACCGCCCTCCGGAACGCGCGCCGCCCGGGGTCCTGCGCGCGCCTCGTAGAATCGCCGGGTGAACGCCCCCGCACCCCCGGCCGAAAACCTCCGTGCCGCCCTCGCCGGTCTGCTCGACGGGCTGCCGCCGCGGCAGGCCGCGCAGGCCGTGGAGCGGCTGATCAGCAACTACCGGGGGGCCACCCCGACCGACGCGCCCATCCTCCGGGACCGGGCCGACGTCGCCGCCTACGCCGCCTACCGGATGCCCGCGACCTTCGAGGCCGTGCGCGCCGCGCTGGAGGCGTTCGCCGAGGCCGCTCCCGCGTGGGTGCCCGGCGGGCACACCGACCTCGGCGGCGGCACCGGTGCCGCCGCCTGGGCCGTGAGCGCGGTATGGGGCGGGCGTCGACCCGTCACCGTGCTCGACTGGGCGGAACCCGCGCTCGCCCTCGGGCGCGAGATCGCCGCGGCCAACCCGGAGCTGAGGGACGTCCGCTGGCAGCGCTCGCGGATCGGAGCGGCCCTCACCCTGGAGAGCACGGACCTCGTCACCGTCTCCTACGTCCTGAACGAGCTGACCGCCGCCGACCGCAGCGCCCTCGTCGACGCCGCCGCGGCCGCCGCACAGGCCGTCGTGATCGTCGAGCCGGGCACACCCGACGGCTACACCCGTCTCATCGAGGCCCGGGACCGGCTGATCACCGCCGGCTTCCGGATCGCCGCCCCCTGCCCGCACAGCGCCGCCTGCCCCATCGCCCCCGGCACCGACTGGTGCCACTTCTCCGCGCGGGTCAGCCGTTCCTCCCTGCACCGCCAGGTCAAGGGCGGCTCCCTCGCCTACGAGGACGAGAAGTTCGCCTACGTGGCAGCCGCCCGCTTCCCCGGAGAACCGGCACCCTCCCGGGTCGTCCGGCGCCCCCAGATCCGCAAGGGCCAGGTGCTCCTCGACCTGTGCGAGAGCGAACCGTCCCTGCGCCGCGCCACCGTCACCAAACGCCACGGCGACCTGTACAAGGCCGCCCGGGACGCAGACTGGGGAGACCCCTGGCCGCCCTCGTGATCCAGGGGGCTCCCGACGGACCTCCGCGGAGCCTCAGCCCTGCCTCGCCCAGCGGACCAGTGCGTCCTGTGCCCAGGCCCGGTCCGCGGGGCGCAGGTCCGCGAGATCGACGCCGTGGTTCCCGCCCGGTACCCACAACAGCCGTGAGTCCGGCCCTCCGGGGCGGAAGTGCTCGGCGACCGCCGGGTCCTGGGTGCCGTTGACGAACAGCAGCCTGCTTCCGCGCCGCCGTACCCAGCGGTCGATGTCGGGCATGGCGGCCCGGTCGAAGCGCAGGGGGACGTCCCGGGGGACGAAACTGCGTGCCTCGGCGGCGCCCGGGTGGCGGAGCAGGTCCGCGAGGTGGGCGGTGGGGAGGCTGCCGTACCCCAGCTGCGTGCCGATCTGGTACCAGTACGGGATGTAGTTCCGGGCCGAGGTGTCGGCGTACAGCGCCAGGCCCGTCGTGTCGTCCAGCCACGTGTACAGCTCGTCGTCCGTCGCCCCGGGGCCGGGGATCGCGGCGACATCGGCCGGGTTGCCGCGCTGCCAGAACATGAACGGCACGCGCAGCACGGCGATCTCGAATGCCTTGTCGGCGCTGCCGACGAGCCGGAAGGTGTCGCCGGTGGCGGCCGCCCGGGCCTCGTAGCGGGCGACCAGTGCGGCCCGGCGCAGCAGGATCGCCCGCTGGACCGCTTCGAGTGCCTTCCGGGCGGCGGGGGTGCCGACCGTCGCCAGGAAGCGGAGGTACGCGGAGTCGTCGCGGTCGTCGACATTGTTCGGGGCCGAGTGGACCAGCGTGCCGTCCACGTCGTGGGGGTGGAAGCGGCGGTGGTAGACGGCCGCCATGCCGCCCTTGCTGCTGCCGGTGGAGATCCACGCGCCGGGGTAGAGCCGGCGGAACAGCCGGACGACGCGGTGGTGGTCGTCGGCGGCCTGGCGGACGGTGAGGTGGGCGTAGCCGGGCTCCGCGGGGCGTGAGGCCCCGAAGTAGCGGTGCTCGACCTGGAGTTGGTTCGCGCCGAGCAGGACCGCCGGTTCGGTGCGGCGTGGGGTGAGGACCGCGTGGTAGCCGGTGCTGAACAGCACGGTGGGGCGGTCGGCGGCGGTGTGGAGCAGGGTGAGGCGCTGTTCGAAGGTGCCGGCGGCCGGGTTCGTGTGGTCGACCGGCTGACGCAGGCTCAGCACGAAGTGCCGGTACCCCGGTTCGGCGTCGTGCCGCTCCTCGATCAGACGCAGACCGGGCAGGGCCCGCAGCGCGTCGGCCACGTCGGCGTCCCCCGGACGGGCCGGGGCCGCCGCCCGCGCGAGGGGGGCCGTCGTGGCGGCGATTCCGACCGCCGGGACGGCCGTGACCGCCGAGGTGAGCAGCCGTCGTCTGGTCCATACGGTCATGAGCCGAGTCCTCCCGGGTGTCCTTGCGGTGGATGTCCGCCGCCGTCGGCCGCGACCGTCCCAGTACATCCGCCGGACCACCCGGGAGGATCCCGCGTGCGGGGGGCTGCTCTCCCTCGCGTGGGGGAGGCTCACGAGCCCTGACCGGTCGTGTCCTCCTCCCGTACGTCCCCCTGCTGTCGCTTCTCCTGGAGCTTGCGCAGCAGTTCGCGCTTCTGGGCCTGCGGGTCGAGACCGCCGCCGATCCGGCCGCCCCGGCCGTCACCGCGCAGCGCCCTGCGGCCGAGGTTCCTGCGCGATCCGCCGACACCCAGCATGTTTCCGGCTCCGCCTCGGGTCATCCCGGGCTCCTTCCATCGCCACTCTCGCGACGAGACGGTTCGTCTCGCTCTTGTCGCCCCACTGTCCGCGAGACGCTCCGTCTTGTCAACTGATAAATTCGGCCCATGGCCGTCCAGAAGTCCACCCAGTCCACTCAGCCCGCCCCCGGCAGGCCCGCCCCCGACTCCACCCGGCGCAGCGAGAAGTCCCGCCGCGCCATCTACGACGCCGCCCTCGCGCTCGTCGTCGAGGCCGGCTACCAGAGGACCACCATCGAGGGCATCGCCTCCCGCGCCGGCGTCGGCAAACAGACGATCTACCGCTGGTGGCCGTCCAAGGCGGACGTCCTGATGGAGGCGTTTCTCGACCTGGCCGAGCGGTCCACGCGGGAGGCCGGACAGGCGCCGCACGCCTTCCCGGACACCGGCGACCTCGCCGCCGACCTGAAGTCGGTCCTGCGCGCCACCGTCGACGAACTGCGCGACCCCAGGTTCGAGGCGCCCTCGCGCGCGCTGGCCGCCGAGGGCGTCGTCAACGAGAAGTTCGGGCGCGAGCTCGTGGCCAAGCTCCTGCAGCCCTCACTCGACCTCTACATCGCCCGGCTGCGCGCCGCACAGGACGCCGGACAGGTGCGGCCCGGGGTCGACCCGCGCATCGCTCTGGAGCTCTTCGTCTCCCCGCTCGCCCAGCGCTGGCTCCAGTACACGGGCCCGATCTCCCACGAGTACACCGACACCCTCGTCGACTACGCCCTTCACGGCCTGGCCCCACGCTGAGCGGCCCGGGCGAGGCGCCCCGGCGCATCCGTGATCACGCCGTCGCAGCCCAGCGCCAGCACCCGGTCCCGCTGCGCGTCCGTCACCACGGTGTGCGCCCACACCCGGGAGATCCCCGAGCGCACCGCCCGCACCAGATCCGCGTCCCGCGCCCGGTGGTCCACGTCCAGCAGATCCACGTACGACCGCCAGCGCTCCGGGCGGTCCGTGCGCAGCTGCCGCGCCGAGCGCCACAACTGCGTCAGCAGGCCGAGGCGGTGCACGCGCCGGGCCACCTCGGGGTCGTTGGAGTTCACGAACACCGAGCGGGTCAGGCCGCGGGCCCGGATCAGCTCGGCCAGCCGGTCGAGGCTGCGCGGGTCCTTGGCCTCCAGCATCAGCACGATCCGCCCGCCGAAACGGTCCAGCACCTCGGCGACCGTCGGCGGCCGCTCCGACCGCCAGCTCCCGGGCAGCCGGTCCTTCGGGCGCAGCCGTACCCCCTGCCACTCCCGGGCGTCCAGGCCGCGCACCTCGCCACCCAGGTAGGTGGTGCGGTTCAGGGTCTCGTCGTGGAACACCACCGGCGTGCCGTCGCGCAGCAGCCGGGTGTCGAAGTCCAGCACCTGCGCCGTCCCGCGCTGGTAGGCGGCCGTCAGTCCCGCCATGCTGTTCTCGGGGACCTCGCGGGCGCCGCCGCGGTGCGCGACGTACGTGACCCGGGGCAGGGCCGCCGCCGTCAGCGGGCCCGCACCCCACTCCAGCGGGGCCGGGGCGCGGCCGCCCGGTCCCGTCAGGGCCAGCGAGACCACGGACGCCACGGAGGCCAGACCCGACAACGCGATCCTTGTGACCATGATGATCACGGTAGGGCGCCATGTCATGGCAAAGCAGGCAATGACACCCGATCACGGTGGACAGCGGGGCACGCCGTTCTCATCCCGTCGGGCACCCCGTGCGCGGTGCGTCCGTCCTGTCCCGGATGTGGGCACTGGCCCCCCGGTGCGCGGGAAGATGGGACGATGAGGCATGCTGTTCCGCACGACGGCGAGGCGAGGGGATAGATGAGCGCGGAGTTCGGCGGCCGGACCGGCCTGCAGGGCAAACTCACCCAGTGGCTGCGCGCCGGGCGCCGGCCGAAGGAGACCGCCGGGGACGGCGGCCGTGAGGCCCTGCTGCTCGCCGCCGCCGGCGCGGGACTGCCCCTCGCGCCCGCCGCCCACCCGGCCGGCTACCGCTGCTCGTGCGACCGGGTCGGCTGTCCGACCCCCGCCCGGCACCCGGTGTCCTTCGCCTGGCAGACGCAGTCGACCACCGACCGCGCCCAGATCGAGCGCTGGGCCCGCCACCAGACGCAGGCCAACTTCATCACCGCGACCGGCATGGTGCACGACGTCCTCGACGTGCCCCTCGATGCCGGTCGCGACGCGTTGGAGCGGCTGCTCGCCGCCGATGTCGAGGTCGGACCGGTCGCCGAGAGCGACGACGGCCGCCTGCTGTTCTTCACGCTCACCCGGGGCACACCCGAGGACGAGGACGAGTGGTGGCCGTGCGAACTGGACTGCCACCCCGAGACGATGGACGAACACCCCGGGCTGCGCTGGCACTGCCGGGGCTCCTACGTCCTGGTGCCACCGGCGCGGCTGCCCGGTGAGGAGCAGGGCGTGCGGTGGGTGCGCGGGCCCGAGCACGCGCTGCCGGATCCGCTGAGCCTGCTGGAGGTGCTCACCGAGGTGTGCGGGCGCTACGCGGACGAGGACACCGGCCGGGCCGCCGGGGCGGGCTGGCCCCTGCGGCACTGAAAGCCGGCCGGCGACCCGGGGAGTGCGGGCCTGCCCGGCTTACGAGCCCTCTGCCGACGTCAGCCCCTGGATCCTGCCCAGGATCGTCACCTTGCCCGGGCCCTCGGGGTCCAGCGCCACCTCGTTGGAGACGAACTCCATGGTGAGGGACTGCTTGATCTCGCCCTTCGTCAGGGCCAGGACGTCCTTGTTGGGAGCCGGGACGGACGTGCCCGCGTAGGCGGTCTGCTTCTCGTAGTGCCGGGTGGTGAAGAACACCAGTGCCCCGCCGTCCGTGGTGCGCAGTGCCAGCGGTGCGTAGTCGCCGTTCGTCAGCGGCTCGTCGATGTACTGGGTGACCATGCCCGGCTTCTTGCGGTTCTTCTCGCGCAGGGCGCGCCACCGGCTGGTGTGGACGCCGTCCGTGAAGGTCTCTCCGCCGCTCTTGAGGTACGTGGTGTACGACCGGCTCAGGTCGCCGGGGGCGGTGGCCAGGCCGGTGGAGCGGGCCGGGACGGACTCGGCCCAGCCGTCGGCGTCCTTCTTGAACTGCGGGACCTTGCCCGGGGCGACGAGCGTCAGGTACGCCACCTGGAAGGGGTCGTCCAGGCCGCTGCGGGTGAAGACCAGCAGCCAGCGGGCGGTGCCGCCCTTGTTGCCGGCCGCGTCGGCGACGAACCAGCGGGGCCAGCCGGCCTTCTTGGGAATCGTGAACTTCGCGTCCGTCAGTTCCAGCGGGGTGTGGCGGGGGTTGCCGTCCGGGTTGTTCGCCTTCCCGGCCTTGAGGCGGGCCGAGTCGATGTCGGCGAGGGCGCCCGTGGTGTGGTCGGCGTCCAGGGCGCCGTCGTAGGCCTTGTCGGCCTCGTTGTAGGCGGTCGTGAACTCCTGGAGGGCCTTGGCGGCTTCGGCGCGGGTCGTGGACGGGAGGACCTCACGTTCGCCGTGCACCACGACGCATCCACTGGCCGTCAGCGACAAAGCGGTCACCGAGGTTGCTATGAGGGCGCTCCGGGCGGGCCTGCGGAGCGTTCGAGGGTCGCGATCCCTGCTCATCGGGTACCTTCACCTTCCCCTTTCCGGAGGCGAACCCTACCGGGTGCCTCCGGCGGCCGGGCCGGGGGTGGGACTGCGGCCGGGGCGCTTCGGCCGTCACCGGGGCGCGGGCCGCGCCCGGCCCGGGGACGTCACACCTTGTCGCGTACCGGGGCCGGTGTCGTCGTCCGGGCCGGGGCCAGGAACAGGGCCAGGGTCGGGATCAAGTACAGGAGCCAGACCGCGACTTGGAGCGTGGTGGGGTCGGGCTGGAAGTTGAGGACGCCCTTGAGGAGCGTGCCGTACCAGCTGTCCGGCGGGATCGTGCCGGAGATGTCGAAGGCCTTGTCGGTGAGGCCGGGCAGGAAGTCGGCCTCCTGGAGGTCGTGGAAGCCGTAGGCCAGGACGCCGGCCGCGACGACCACCAGCATGCCGCCGGTCCACGTGAAGAACTTCGCCAGGTTGATGCGCAGCGCGCCCCGGTAGAACAGCCAGCCCAGCAGGACCGCCGTGAGGAGGCCCAGGGCGACGCCCAGCAGGGGACGCGGTGTGCCGTCGCTCGCCGCGTGGACCGAGGCCCACACGAACAGGGCCGTCTCCAGGCCCTCCCGGCCCACCGCGAGGAACGCCGTGGCGACCAGTGCGCCGGTGCCCATCGCCAGGGCGGCGTCGAGCCGGCCGTGCAGCTCCGACTTCAGGTGCCGGGCCGTGCGGCGCATCCAGAACACCATCCACGTCACCAGGCCGACCGCGAGGATGGAGAGGGACCCGCCCAGGGCCTCCTGGGCCTGGAACGTCAGCTCCTGGGAGCCGAATTCGAGGGCGCAGCCGAAGCCGAACGCGAGGGCGATCGCGACGGCTATCCCGGCCCAGATCGGCTTCAGGGCGTCCCTGCGGCCGGTCTTGACCAGGTAGGCGATGAGGATGCAGACGACGAGGCTCGCCTCCAGGCCCTCGCGCAGACCGATCAGGTAGTTGGAGAACATCGGGTCTACGCCTCCTCGGAGAACAGCGTGCGGCCCCACCAGTCGTCCTTGTCGCGGACGCCCGGCGGGACGGCGAAGAGGGCCGAACCCACGTGCTGGATGTACTCGTTGAGCGCGTCCGCGGCCAGGCTGCGCTGGATGGGGATGAAGCCCTTGCGGACGTCGCGCTGGAACGCGAGGAAGAACAGGCCCGCGTCCAGGCGGCCGAGGCCGTCCGTGCCGTCGGTGAAGGAGTAGCCGCGGCGCAGGATCGTCGCCCCGTGGTTGGTGTGGGGGTGCGCGAGCCGGACATGGGCGTCGGGCTTCATCGCCTTCAGGAACGGCTCGTCGCGCTCCTTGGCCTTGCCGACCGGGGCGCCCTCGCCCTTGTCGCGGCCGAAGATGTCCTCCTGCTCCTGAAGCGAGGTGCGGTCCCAGGTCTCGATGTGCATGCGGATGCGGCGGGCGACCAGGTAGGAGCCGCCCTCCATCCAGGACGGGCCGTCCTTGCCGTCCACCCAGACGAACTTCTTCAGGCGGTCCGTCTCCGTGCCCGCGATGTTGCGGGTGCCGTCCTTGAAGCCCATCAGGTTGCGCGGTGTCTGCGCCTCGGGCGTGGTGGAGGAGGTCTTGCCGAAGCCGAGCTGCGACCACTTGATGACGACCTTGCCGAAGCCGATGCGCGCCAGGTTGCGGACGGCGTGCACCGCGACCTGGGGGTCGTCGGCGCAGGCCTGGATGCACAGGTCGCCGCCGCTGCGGTTCTTGTCGAGGTTGTCGCCGGCGAACTTCGGCAGGTCGACCAGGGCCTCCGGGCGGCGGTCCGCGAGGTCGAACTTCTCGAACAGGGAGGGGCCGAAGCCGATCGTGAGGGTCAGCCGGGAGGGCTTCAGGCCCAGCGCCTCGCCCGTGTCGTCCGGGGGAGCCTCGGCCAGACCGCCGTAGGCGCCCTCACCGACCGGGTGGCCGGCCGTCATGCGCCGGGCCGCCTCGGTCCAGTCCTTCAGCAGCCGGACGAAGGCCTCACGGTCGTCGGTCGTCACGTCGAACGCGGCGAAGTGCAGGCGGTCCTGGACCGGGGTGGCGATGCCCGCCTGGTGGGGCCCGTGGAAGGCGATCGCCGAGCCGGCCGCCGGTGCGGCGTCGTCCTCGGTGCGGGCCATCGCCACCGCGCCGCCCGCCGCGGCCGCGCCGAGCGCCAGGCCGGCGCCGCCCCAGCCGAGCAGGGAACGGCGGCTGGGGGAGGGGGAGTCGGTGTCCGCCATCGTTACTTCACCACCGCTGCGGCGAGCTGCGACAGCGGTTCCGCCAGGGCGTTGACCGCGTCGGAGAGCTCCTTGCGGTCGGCCTTGCCGACCTTGTCGTAGGAGGTGAAGTCGTACGACGTCGGGTTCGGGCGGTACTGGTCGAGCAGCTTGTCCAGGGCCGCGAACTGCTCGTCGAGTTCGGTGACGAGGGCCGCGTCGTTCTCCTTGGCGACCGGCTTCAGCAGGTCGTAGGACTTCTGCGCGCCCTCGACGTTGGCCTTGAAGTCGACCAGGTCGGTGTGCGAGTAGCGCTCCTCCTCGCCGGTGACCTTGCCGGTGGCGACCTCGTCGAGGAGTTCCTTGGCGCCGTTGGCCATGGAGGTGGGGGTGATCTCGGCCTTGCCGACCCGGCTCTGCCAGTCCTTGAGGTCCTTGATCAGCAGGTCGGCGAGGTCCTTCTCGCGGGTGCCGATCTTCTTGTCCTGCCAGAGGGCCTTCTCCAGGCGGTGCCAGCCCGTCCAGTCGGTGGCCGGGTCCTGGCCGTCCTCCAGGCCGTCCTCGCGGACGTCGACCTTGGGGTCGATGTCGCCGAAGGACTCGGCGACCGGCTCGGTGCGCTCCCAGCCGATGCGGGAGGGGGCGTAGGACTTCTTCGCGGCCTCGAGGTCACCGTCCTTGACGGCCTTGGCGAAGGCCTCTGCCTTCGGCAGCGTCTCGTCGGCCTGCGCCTGCGCGTAGGCGCGGTAGGCGGCGACGGCCTTGTCCAGACGCGGGTCGCGCTGGACGGCCTTGCCGCCGGTGGCCTTGACGTCCTGACGGATGCCGTCGCCCTTCATGCCGGGCTTGCAGGCGATCTGGTAGTCGCCGGCCTTCACCTCGGCGGTGACGCGCTGCTTGGTGCCGGGGCCTATGTTCTCCCGCTCGGTGACCACGCGGTCGTCGGGGAAGAGCACGTAGACCTCGGTGACCTTGGAGCCCTTGTTCTCGACGGCCAGCTCGACGTGCCCGGCCGGGAACTCCTTCTTCGACACCTGGCACTTGTCGTCGGTCGCCGTCACGTTGATCACGTGGTCGCCGTCCTTGCCGTCGCTCTTCTCCGTGCACCCGGTGACGGCGGCCAGCGCCGCGGCCACGGCGATCGCGCTGGCGGCGTGGAGAGGTCTGACGGGTCGCATACGGGCTCCAAGGCGTGGCCGAAAACAGTTCGTGGTGCACCCTAATACAGGGTAGGTGAGGCTCACCTAACGCCCATAAGGATGACCTAAGTAGGGCAAAAGCAATGCCATGAATTGGTCAAGGAGGGGTCAAGGGGTGGCGTGTGCGCGCGCCTCCCCAGCGATGTTTGAATTTCCCCCGTGACTGACTACGACGTGCTGCGCGTCTTCTGCGGGCCGAACGGCGGGTACGGCAACGAGCTCGGGGTCGTGCGCGAAGGGTCCGTGATGCCCGAGCGGGACGAACGGCAGGCGTTCGCCGCGAAGGTCGGGTTCAGCGAGACGGTGTTCGTCGACGACCCCGAGCGCGGGGTGATCGACATCTACACGCCCACCCTGAGGCTGCCCTTCGCCGGGCACCCCTGTGTCGGGGCGGCCTGGCTGCTCGACGTGCCCGAGCTGGTCGCGCCCGCCGGCGTGATCGGGGCCCGGCAGGACGGGGAGTTCTGCTGGATCGAGGCCCGGGCGGAGTGGGTGCCGCCGCGGACGCTGCGGCAGTACGGCAGCGCCGCCGAGGTCGACGACCTGGTGGTGCCGCCGCCGGGGGAGTGGGTGTACGCCTGGGCGTGGGAGGACGAGCCCGCTGGGCGGATCCGGGCCCGGGCCTTCCCCGGCCGGGGCGACGGCGTCGACGAGGACGAGGCGACCGGGGCCGCCGCACTGCTGCTCACCGACCGGCTGGGCCGGGCCCTCAACATCACGCAGGGGGCGGGGTCCCAGATCCTCACCGCCCCCCAGCCGGGCGGATGGACCGAGGTCGGCGGCCGGGTGCGTCTGGAACGCTGAGCCGGGCGGCGCACGCCCATCGGGTGGGGCGTCGCGGCACGGCGGGCCGTCGTCGTCGGCGGAGTGGGTGGAGTCGGCGGAGCGCCCGGGGCCCCTGGTCGCGGGCGAGGGAGCCCCGTCCGTTCACGCCGTCAGGGGGAACTCCCCACCCAGCGCCTCGAACATCCCGTTGTTCAGCCCGTAGGCCCGCTTGCACTCGGCCACGGTCCGCTGCCGCTCCAGCTCGTCACCGGGCAGCGCGTCCAGCAGCTCGCAGTAGGTCCGCTTGAAGGCGGCAGGGTTGGGGATGTCCTCGAAGACGTAGAAGCGGACACCGTCGCCCTTCTTCGGGAAGCCCCACGTCTTCTCGGCCGTGTCCCGGATGATCTGCCCGCCGGAGAGGTCGCCCATGTAGCGGGTGTAGTGGTGGGCGACGTACCCGGCAGGCCAGGTGCGGGCGCACGCACTGATCCGCTCCGCGTACTCCAGGGTGGCCGGCAGCGCACTGACCGTCGTCCGCCAGCCGGGGCCGCGCAGATGCTCCAGGTCCCGCTCCAGCGCCGCCATGCGGAACAGCTCCGGGCGGACGAAGGGGCCGGCCACCGGGTCCGCGGCCAGGTGCCGGGCGCCGGACTCCAGCGCCCCGTACACGAACCACAGCTGCTCCGTGTAGCGCGCGAACGCCTCCACCCCCAGCTTGCGCCCCAGCAGGTCGCCGATGAAGGACGAGCCCCTGACCTCCTCGTGCTGCTCGCGGGAAGCCGTCCGAAGAAGCGTCGAGAAGGATTCCATGGGCCCACTTTTCCCGACGGGATGTCGGTAAAAACCCCCGTGCCGAAACTAGGGCGGCCCGCCCTCGAAGGAGAGCGGGCCGTGCGGGAGTGTGCCCGGGGTGCGGCTACGGGAGAGTGAGGATCTCCGCGCCCGAGTCCGTGACCACCAGCGTGTGCTCGAACTGGGCCGTCCGCTTCCGGTCCTTCGTGACGACCGTCCAGCCGTCGTCCCACATGTCGTACTCGTGCGTGCCGAGCGTCAGCATCGGCTCGATGGTGAAGGTCATGCCGGGCTGGATGACCGTCGTCGCGTGCGGGCTGTCGTAGTGCGGGATGATCAGGCCCGAGTGGAAGGACGAGTTGATGCCGTGCCCGGTGAAGTCCCGGACGACCCCGTAGCCGAAGCGCTTGGCGTACGACTCGATGACCCGCCCGATGATGTTGATCTGCCGGCCCGGCTTGACCGCCTTGATCGCCCGTTCCAGCGACTCCCGGGTCCGCTCGACCAGCAGCCGCGACTCCTCGTCGACGTCACCCACCAGGTAGGTGGCGTTGTTGTCGCCGTGCACCCCACCGATGTACGCCGTCACGTCGAGGTTGACGATGTCGCCGTCGCGCAGGACCGTCGAGTCCGGGATGCCGTGGCAGATGACCTCGTTGACGCTCGTGCACAGCGACTTCGGGAAGCCGCGGTAGCCCAGCGTCGAGGGGTAGGCGCCGTGGTCGCACATGTACTCGTGCGCCACCTTGTCCAGCTCGTCCGTGGTCACCCCGGGTGCGATCAGCTTCGCCGCCTCCGCCATCGCCCGGGCCGCGATCCGGCCGGCGAGCCGCATCGCCTCGACCGTCTCGGGCGTCTGCACCTCCGGTCCGGTGTACGGCGTCGGCGCGGGCTTGCCGACGTACTCGGGGCGGCGGATGTTTCCGGGCACGGAACGGATGGGGGACAGCTCCCCCGGTACGAGCAGCGACTGGCCAGACATGCCAGCGAGTCTAACCAGCGGGCATGGGGGAACATGACGATGGCGAGAGGAGCTGGTCATGGCCCTGTTCAAGAAGCGCACGGTCGGCAAACCGGGTGAGTGGTACTACTGCCTGGAGCACAAGAAGGTCGAAGAGGGGCCGGAGTGCCCCAACAAGGACCGGTTCGGGCCGTACGCCTCCCGCACGGAGGCCGAACACGCGATGGCTACCGCCCGCGAGCGCAACCTCCAGTGGGAGAACGACCCCAAGTGGCACGACGCTCCGGCGGGCAGCCGGGACGAGGAGAACTGATCGCCACGGATGCCCCGGGCCGCGACCGCGCGGCCCGGGGCATCCGTGCCGTCCGGGAGCCGGCGTTCCCGACCGCACGCCCCGGTGTCACCAGCGGGCCGGTGGCGGTGCCGTCAGATGCTCCGCCAGCCGCGCCACCCGGTCCCGCAGCCGGCGCCGCCCGCGCGGGGCCGGCAGGAAGTTCTCCCCGGCCGCCGCGCTGACCAGGTGCTGCACCGTGTCGAGGTCCAGTTCCGAGCCGTCGGGGACGGCCAGGGTCTCGTGCGCCATGGACGGGAGCTCACCCTCGCCCGGTCCGAGGGCCAGGACCGTCGCTCCCGCCCGCCGGGCGTCGGACACCCGTTCCAGGAGTGGCGGCGCCGGCCCCTCGGGGGCGACCACCAGCAGCGTCTCGCCCCGCCGTGCCGCCTCCAGCCGGCCCAGGCCGACCGCCAGATGCGCCGGATCGGAAGGGCGCGCATCGTGCCGTACCAGCGTCGGGGCCAGCTCCGGCGTGCCCGACCACGCGGCCTCGTCCACCAGGTGCGCGGCCAGGTGCCACGGCTCGTACTCCCGCGTGCCGACGAGCAGCAGTCCGCCGCCGTGCGACACAGCCGAGCCGCGCAGCGCCCCGGCGAACCGCCGCGTGGCGCCCAGCCACTCCGTCCCGGCGAGCACTTCCCGCAGCAGCGCGACCCGTACCGCATCCATGGGATCGCATCCTGCCCCGAGCGCTCCCCGGTGACGCGGGGTTCGCCGCGCGTTCGCCCGGCCCGGGGAGGCCGACCGGTCACCTGTGCCGCCGTCGAACGACCGGCCGGTCCCGGCACGACGGCGCGGCCGTAGAGTCGGGGCCATGACCTCTACCGACAGTGCTGCCACCGACAACACCCAGAAGGCGCCCGCCAAGGACCCCTGGGACCTGCCCGACGTCTCCGGACTCGTGGTCGGGGTGCTCGGCGGAACCGGGCCGCAGGGCAAGGGCCTGGCCTACCGGCTCGCCAAGGCCGGCCAGAAGGTGATCATCGGCTCGCGGGCGGCCGAGCGCGCGCAGGCCGCCGCGGAGGAACTCGGCCACGGAGTCGAGGGCGCCGACAACGCCGAGACCGCGCGCCGCAGCGACATCGTGATCGTCGCCGTGCCGTGGGACGGCCACGGCAAGACCCTCGAGTCCCTGCGCGAGGAACTGACGGGCAAGCTCGTCGTCGACTGCGTCAACCCGCTCGGCTTCGACAAGAAGGGCGCCTACGCCCTCAAGCCGGAGGAGGGCAGCGCCGCCGAGCAGGCCGCCGCCCTGCTGCCGGACTCCCGGGTCACGGCCGCCTTCCACCATCTGTCGGCCGTCCTGCTCCAGGACCCGGAGATCGACGCGATCGACACCGACGTGATGGTGCTCGGCGAGGCCCGGGCGGACGTGGAGATCGTCCAGGCCCTGGCCGGCCGCATCCCCGGCATGCGCGGCGTCTTCGCCGGACGACTGCGCAACGCCCACCAGGTGGAGTCGCTGGTGGCCAACCTGATCTCCGTGAACCGCCGGTACAAGGCGCACGCGGGACTCCGCGTCACCGACGTGTGAGCCGCTGAGACAGATGGGGGACACTGGACGGCACCAGCAGTGCCAGCAGTGTCCCCCGGACAGGAGCCGACCCCCATGCCCCGCCTCGCCGTCTACGCCCTGATCGTCTGCGTCCTCTCCGTGGCCGCTGCCGTGGTCTCCTTCGTGCGCGGAAGCTTCCTCGGGGTCGTCTGGGTGCTGCTCGCCGGGTTGTCGTCGAACATGGCCTGGTACTACCTCAAGCGCGCCAAGGCGCAGAGGTCGGCCACGCCCTGACCGCTTCCGTCACGGTGCCGCCTGGCAGAACTCGTTCGAACCCTGCCAGAAGCGATACAGCTCCTGACCGCAGTACGTCTCGAAGTCACTGATCCCGAGAGACTTCAGGATCGTGTCGATCACGTCGAAGAAGACGCCGTTGACCGCCGGCAGCCACAGCAGCGCGAACACGAACAGCAGGCCGAACGGCGCGAACGGCTCCACCTGGCGCCGGATGTCGTACGACAGCCACGGCTCGATCACGCCGTAGCCGTCCAGGCCCGGCACCGGCAGGAAGTTCAGCAGCGCGGCCGTCACCTGGAGCAGCGCGAGGAAGGCGAGGGCGAACCGGAAGTCGTTCGGCACGCCGTCCAGCGCGCCCAGCCAGAACGGGGCGGTGCAGACCACGGCGAACAGCACGTTCGTCAGCGGGCCCGCCGCCGAGATCAGACTGTGCTTCCAGCGGCCCCGGATCCGTCCCCGCTCGATGAACACGGCCCCGCCGGGCAGGCCGATGCCACCCATGATCACGAAGATCACCGGGAGCACGATGCTGAGCAGCGCGTGCGTGTACTTCAGCGGATTCAGGGTCAGATAGCCCTTCGCGCCGACCGAGATGTCGCCGCTGTGCAGGGCGGTGCGCGCGTGCGCGTACTCGTGCAGGCACAGGGAGACGATCCACGCCGCCGTCACGAACAGGAACACGGCGACGCCGGGCTGCTCGGCGAACCCGGTCCAGGTCGCCCAGCCCGTGACCGCCGTCACGGCGAGGATCCCGACGAACACGGGACTGATCCGCCGCTCGCTGTGGCGGGTGGTGGCGGTGGTCATGGGGCTCCCTGTACTCGTCGACACGGGGTGGGACGGCCCGACGGTACCGGGCGCAGGTGAAAAACGTCTCGCGCGGGGCGGTCGGTTCCGGGGAGGGTGGGGGAATGGGGCTGTGGCACGTGATCTACGAAGACTGGCAGATGGAGTGCTGCGGCACGCCGTTCTCGGTGGGGGACGAGGTGAGCTGGCCCCTGCTCCTGGAGGACGCCGACCAGGTGTTCGGCGGCGGCTGGCACGACCAGCTCAGCAAGGTGTGCGGGCCGGTGGAGGACATCGGCGGCGTCCGGGTCGTGCGGGAGGAGACCGGCCTCACGGTCGCCCTGGGCGGGGACCCCGACGACGAGGAGGACCGGCGACCGCAGCCGGGTGACCGGATCCGGTCGGTCGGGCTGCTGTCCGTCGAGCGGCACGGCGCACGGTGGCAGGAGACCGGCGGGTGGGTGCGGGCCGTGCAGGTGCTCAGGCAGGCCTACGCGGAGACCGTGCCCGGCTCGCGCACGTGGCAGCCGGTGGCGGGGGAGCGGCGGCTGCGCCCGGTGGAGCGGTGCCCCAAGCGGTTCACCGAGGGACCAAAGGAACAGGGGCGGCAGTGGAGGGAGTCGGGCGTGGTGGTGACCCTGGAGGTGCCGGGCACGGACTCCTGGCTCTCCCACGCCCTGCGCGAGGCGCGGGGCATCCCGCACCGGGGAGCCTCGCCCGGCACGGAGACGGAGGGCCTGCCCGCCGCGGAGCTGGCGCTCCTGCTGGAGAAACTGAGCACGGCGGCGACCCCGCCGAAGCACCGCGACCGGCCCCGGCGCCGGCATGGGTGAACACGCCGTTCCGTCGTCTCCCGTCGCTCCCGGCGCCCCCGCCGGCCGGACCCGCCCACCCCTGCACTCCGGCCAACGGCCGTCCGCCGCACGCCCCCACCAGCCGTCGCCGCACCGTCGGGTCGTCGTGACCGGCCTCATGTCACCGGAGACAATGGACCCCGTGCGCTACCGCATCCTCGGCACCACGCAAGCGCTCCGCAGTGACGGGACGGCCGCTCCGGTCGGCGGGGCGCGGTTGCGTGCGCTGCTGACCGTGCTCGCGCTGCGGGCCGGACGGACCGTGCCCGCGGCGCTGCTCGTCGACGAGGTGTGGGGCGGGCAGCCGCCCGCCGACGCACCGGGAGCGCTGCAAGCGCTCGTCGGGCGGCTGCGCAGGGCGCTCGGCGCCGACGCGGTCGCCTCCGTCGAGGGCGGATACCGGCTCACCGCCGCGCCCGACGACGTGGACCTGCACCGGTTCGAGCGGCTGGCCGCCGAGGGACTGCGGACGCTGGCCGACGGCGACCCCGCCAAGGCGGCCGAGGTCCTCGACGGCGCCCTCGCCCTCTGGCACGGCCCGGCCCTCGCCGACCTGCCCGACCGCACCGCCGAGGCGGCCCGCAGAGACACCCGCCGCCTGGACGTGCTGCGCGCCCGTCACACCGCCGCCCTCGCCCTCGGCCAGGCCGAGCAGTCGCTGCCGGAACTGACCGCCCTGTGCGACCTCCACCCCCTGGACGAGCCCCTCCAGACCCTGCGGCTGCGCGCCCTGCGGGACGCCGGCCGTACGGCGGAGGCGCTGGACGCCTACGAGGACGTGCGGCGCCTCCTCGCCGACCGTCTCGGCGCCGACCCGGGGCCGGAACTGCGTTCCCTGTACGCGGATTTGCTCCGTCTCGGCGACACTCCGGCGCCTGGGCCCGCCGCCCCGGGGCGCGGCGGCCCCACCGGGAACCTCCGGGCCCGCCTCACCTCGTTCATCGGTCGGGAGACCGACATCGAGACCATCCGCGGGGATCTCGCGGCGGCCCGGCTGGTCACCCTGCTGGGGCCCGGCGGAGCCGGGAAGACCCGCCTGTCGCAGGAGGCCGCCGAGTCCGTGCGCGAGACCATGCCCGGCGGCGTGTGGCTGGCCGAACTCGCCCCGGTCGACGACCCCGACGCGGTTCCCGAGGCCGTACTCACCGCCCTCGGCGCCCGCGAGACCGTGCTGTACGGAGCCGGTGCCGAGGGCATCCGCGCCGCCGTCGCCGACCGGCTGGACGACCCCGTCGAGCGGCTCACCGAACACTGCTCCCGGCCCCGCATGCTGCTGATCCTCGACAACTGCGAGCACGTCGCCGACGCCGCCGCCCGCCTCGCCGAGGAACTGCTGGCGCGCTGCCCCGACCTCACCGTCCTGGCCACCAGCCGTGAACCCCTCGGCGTTCCCGGGGAGTTGCTGCGCCCGGTGGATCCGCTGCCCGAGCCGGTCGCGCTGCGGCTGCTCGCCGACCGGGGCGCGGCGGCCCGGCCCGGCTTCCGGACCGAGGAGGACCCGGGGGCGTGCGCCGAGATCTGCCGGCGTCTCGACGGCCTGCCGCTGGCCATCGAACTCGCCGCCGCTCGGCTGCGGATGCTGACCCCCCGCCAGATCGCCGACCGGCTCGACGACCGCTTCCGCCTCCTCACCTCAGGCAGCCGTACCGTCCTGCCCCGCCAGCAGACCCTCAGAGCCGTCGTCGACTGGTCCTGGGAGCTGCTCGACGAGGACGAACGGGACGTCCTGCGGCGGCTGTCGGTGTTCGCCGGCGGCTGCGACCTGCCCGCCGCCGAGGCCGTGTGCGGACCGGCCGCGCTTCAGGCGCTCGGCTCCCTCGTCGACCGCTCCCTGGTCGTGGCCGCCCCGCCCCGCGAGTCCGCCGACGGGGAGATGCGCTACCGGCTCCTGGAGACCGTCGCCGAGTACGCCGCCGAACGGCTGGACGAGTCCGGGCAGCGCGCCGACACCGAGCGCGCCCATCTGACGTACTACCGCGAACTCGCCCGCACCACAGACCCCTTGCTGCGCGGCCGGGACCAGCTCACCGCCATCCGCCGGCTGGAGCGCGAGTACGAGAACCTGCGCACCGCGCTGCGCCACGCCGTCGTCCTGCGCGACGAGCAGGAGGCGCTGTGCCTGGCGCTGTCCCTCGTCTGGTACTGGCAGATGCGCGACCTGCGCATCGAGGCCCGCAACTGGTGCCGCGAGGTCATGGCGCTCGGCCCCGACCCCTTCACCGAGCCCGTCCGCCCCGCCGCCGCGGTGTGGCAGCGCTGCACCGACGCCCCGCCCCCGATGACCGGCGAGGTCCTCGCGGAGGCCCGGCGCGGCGTCCACCTGGCCCATCTGGCCTGCATGGACACCGAGCTGGACGCCTGGCAGAACGACCGGTCCCAGCAGAAGCTACGGACGATCGCCGCCACGTACGAGCCCGGCCTGCCGCAGAACTGCCGCATGCCCGGCCTGCTCTGGTTCTTCGCCGTGATGCTGACCGGAGACATGGACCGGCTGCGCGTCATCATGGATGCCTCCATCCGGACCTGCCGGCAGGCCCCGGGCTTCGACTGGGAGCTGGCCTCCGGCCTCCAGATGCGGGCCAACTTCCTCGCCAACCGATCCGACTGGGCGGGCGACGCCGCCCGGGACGCCGACGAGGCGCTGGAGATCCACCGGCGCCTCGGAGACGCCTGGGGCACCGCCGAGGCGCTCTCCGCCCGCGCCGAGGCCCGCGAACGCAAGGGCCACTACGCGATGGCCGCCGCCGACTACGAGGCGGCCATCGCGCACGCGGAGCAGCTGGGCGCCCGCGCCCAGGTGGCGGTGCTCAGCGCGAGGCTGGGCAGCGCGCTGCTGGAGGCGGGTGAGGGCGAACGCGGCGAGCGGCTGCTGCGCGAGGTGATCGCCCAGCGGGAGGACTCACACAGCGAGGCCATGCCCGCCGCCCGGCTGTTCCTCGCGGGCCGGCTCGGCACAACAGGCCGCTTCGCCGAGGCCCGCGAGCAACTGAGGCGGCTGCGCCAGGACTTCCGTATCGCCAACTTCGTCGTCTTCGACGCGTTCATCCTCGGTGCGGAGGCCTGGCTGGACGCCGCCGAGGAACGCTACGACGCGTGCCTGGACCGGGTTCGCCGGGCGCTGGAGCGTGCCGCCGACCCGATGTCCGCGGCCATCGCACCCTATATGCGCGCCGTGTACCTGACCGTCGGGGCCGGAGCACTGGCCGCCGTCGAGGGCGGGCGCCGCGCCGCGGACGCGGCCCGCTGCCTCGGCGCCGCCGACGCCCTGCTGCCTCCCGGCCACGTCGCCCCGCTCCAGGAGCGCGAGGCCCGCGAGCGGGCGGAACGAAGGGCGCGTGCCGTCCTCGGCGACCCGGCGTACGAGACCGCGTACGCGCAGGGCGGCGGCCTCTCCCCCGAGGAGGCCGCCGCCCTGCTGTGACGCGCACCGGGCGCGTCCGGTCAGCTCTTGGTCCGGAACTTGTGGATCGCGACGGGCGCCATCACCGCCGTGATGGCCACCGACCAGCCGAGCGTCACCCACAGGTCGTGGGCGACCGGCCCGCCCACCATCAGTCCGCGCGCGGCGTCCGCGAGCGTGGACAGCGGGTTGTAGTCGGTGAACGTCTGCAGCCAGCCCGGCATCGACGTCGTCGGAGCGAAGATCGACGAGCCGAACTGGAGCGGGAACAGCACCAGGAAGCCCATCGCCTGAACGGACTGGGCGCTCTTCATCATCACGCCCAGGGTGAGGAACACCCACATGATCGACGAGGCGAACGCCGTGGACAGCGCGACGGCAGCGAACAGCCCGGGCCAGTTGGTGATCTCGAATCCGACCGCCACGGAGACGATCATCAGGACCGCGGTCGCGAACAGCATCCGCAGCAGTTCCACGGAGATCTTCGCGAACAGCACCGAGCCGCGCCCGATGGGCAGGGACCGGAAGCGGTCCATGACACCGGAGTTGAAGTCCTGGCTGAAGCCGGTGCCGACGCCCTGGGACAGCGTCATGCTCATCATCGCGATCATGCCGGGGATCACGTACTGCACGTACCGGTCCTGCCCGCCGCCCAGGGCCTGCCCGATCGAGCCGCCGAAGACGAACACGAACAGCAGGGTGAAGATGACCGGCATCAGCAGCGCGTCGGCCATCGACTCCGGGTCCTGGCGGATCCACAGCAGGTTGCGGCGGACGAGGGCACTGGTGTGCCGCAGGTGCCCGCGCAGCGAGATGCGCGCGTCGTCGGTGGTCGCGGGGCTGGGAAGGGTGGTGGTGGCGCTCATACGGCGACCTCCTCGCGGTCCTCGGTGGGCGTGGTGTCCTGCGGGGCACTGGCACGGTGGCCGGTGAGGGACAGGAACACCTCGTCCAGGCTGGGCAGTTCGGTGGTGACGGCGGCGAGCGTGATGCCGCGGGCGGTGACGGCGCCGACGACGGCGGTCAGTTGCTCGTCGCTGAGGATCGGGACGAGGAGGGTGCCGGAGTCGATGTCCACGGTGGTGGCCGCGAGTCCGGTGATGCCGAGATCGTCGAGGTGCGCGGCGAGCGGCCGCAGGTGGAGGGCGTCGGCCGGCCGGATCCGCAGGGTCCGCCCGCCGACCCTGGCCTTGAGCTCCTCGATGCCGCCGCCCGCGACGACCCTGCCCTTGTCCACGACCGTGAGCTCGGAGGCGAGCTGCTCGGCCTCCTCCATGTACTGCGTGGTCAGCAGGACGGTCACACCGTCGCCGACCATGGCCTTGACCTCGTCCCACACCTCGTTGCGGGTGCGCGGGTCGAGCCCGGTGGTCGGTTCGTCGAGGAACAGCACGTCGGGCCGCCCGATCATGGAGGCCGCCAGGTCGAGGCGGCGTCGCATGCCGCCGGAGTAGGTACTGGCGGGCCGTTTGGCGGCCTCGGTCAGCGAGAACCGCTCCAGCAGTTCGTCGGCCCGCGCGCGGGCCTCCTTGCGGGGCAGGTCGAGCAGCCGGCCGATCATGTACAGGTTCTCCCAGCCGGGCAGCTTCTCGTCGACGGAGGCGTACTGGCCGGTGAGCCCTATCACCCGCCGCAGCTGCCGCGGCTGCCGCACGACGTCGTACCCGGCCACCGTGGCCTGCCCCGCGTCGGGCGCGAGCAGTGTGGACAGGATCCGCACGAGGGTGGTCTTCCCGGCCCCGTTCGGCCCGAGCACCCCCATCACGGTGCCTTCCCGCACGTCAAGGTCGACCCCGTCCAGGGCCTTGGTCTCCCCGTAGTGCTTCACCAGCCCCCGCACGGTGACTGCGGCGCCGCCGGTTCGTGTGTCGATTCGCGTCATGGGACAGACGGTCCCAGTGCCCACCGACAAATCACCGACAGCCCGCCGACACCTCGACGACACACCGCAACCATCGATTGAGCAACCACGACGACGAGCAACCACGTCCGCGAGAGCGGCGCCGGCTCAGGCGTACAAAGGGGACAGCCCGTCGGCTGGGGGAAGGCCGACGGGCTGTCGTGGTACCGCTGTGGCTCTCTAGTGGACGGAGTTCTCCTCCTGCGGGAACGTTCCGCCGACGACCTCGTCCGCGAACGCCTTCACCGCGTCGCCCATGACCTCACGCAGGTTGGCGTACTGCTGCACGAACTTCGGCACCCGCCCGCCGGTCAGGCCCAGCATGTCGGTCCACACCAGCACCTGCGCGTCGGTCTCGGGGCCCGCCCCGATGCCGACGGTCGGGATGTGCAGCACCCGTGTCACCTCGGCGGCCAGCTCCGCGGGAACCAGCTCCAGCACCACCGCGAACGCCCCCGCGTCCTGCACGGCCTTCGCGTCCCGCAGCAGCTGCTGTGCGGCCTCCTCGCCCCGCCCCTGCACGCGGTAGCCCATGGCGTTGACCGACTGCGGGGTCAGCCCGATGTGGGCCATGACCGGGATGCCGGACTCGACGAGCAGCCGGATCTGCTCGTGGGACCGCTCGCCCCCTTCCAGCTTCACGGCCTGCACGCCCGCCTCCTTCACCAGCCGGGTCGCCGAGCGCAGCGCCTGCACCGGACCTTCCTGGTAGGAACCGAAGGGCAGGTCGCCGACGATCAGGGCCCGGGAGGTGCCCCGTACGACCGCCGCCGACAGCATCGTCATCTCGTCGAGGGTGACGGGCACGGTCGTCTCGTACCCGAGGTGGCAGTTGCCCGCCGAGTCGCCGACGAGCATCACCGGGATGCCGGCCTCGTCGAACACGGAGGCGGTCATCGCGTCGTACGCGGTGAGCATGGGCCACTTCTCGCCGCGCTCCTTGGCGGCGGCGATGTCGCGCACGGTGATGCGGCGCGTGCCCTTGCCCCCGTACAGCGCCTTGCCGCTGTCGGAGGACTTCTTCTGAGCAGTCTGGGCAGCCGGAAGCTGCGTCATTGCACGGCTCCTATCACGTCATCTCGAGGCGCCCTGACGGCGTCCCCGGACCACGTCCATGGTGGCACCTCGTGCCACCGAGGGCTAGGGGAGCCCTTGTGAGTTCCGCCCCGGGCACGGACGGGACGGGGTCGGATCACGCCCCGGGCGCGCGGGGCCGCGATCCGGGCCGCGGTCCTCCGGAGCCCGCGACGCGTGAGCAGCGTAAGATCTCGGTAAGAGAATTCCGATACGAGACGGTCTCGTATCGAAAAGGTTCTAGGCTCGCCCCCATGACTAATCCTGCCGATCCGGCCGCCCCCACCGGCCCGCGCGTACCGGAAGCGGTGCACCGGCGCCGCTGGGCGATCCTCGGCGTGCTGATGCTGAGCCTGCTGATCGTCGTGCTCGACAACTCGATCCTGAACGTCGCCATCAAGACGATCTCCACCCCGGCCCCCACCGGCCTGGGCGCCACGCAGAGCGAACTTGAATGGGCGATCAACGCCTACACCCTCGTCTTCGCGGGGCTGCTCTTCACCGCCGGGCTCCTCGGTGACCGGCTGGGCCGCAAGAAGGTCCTGCTCGGCGGTCTCGCCGTGTTCGGCCTCGGCTCGGCGTTCGCCGCGTTCTCCGGCTCGCCGGGCGAGCTGATCACCTTCCGGGCGGTGATGGGCCTGGGTGCGGCGTTCGTGATGCCCGCCACCCTCGCCGTCCTCATGAACGTCTTCGAACGCGAGGAGCAGCCCAAGGCCATCGGCATCTGGGCGGGCGGCGTCGGACTCGCCATCGCCATCGGCCCGATCACCGGCGGTGTACTGCTCGACCACTTCTGGTGGGGCTCGGTCTTCCTCATCAATGTGCCGATCGTGCTGCTCGCGCTCGCGCTGATGCTCTGGCTGGTGCCCGACTCGCGCGACCCGCACCCCGGCCGGGTCGACCCCGTCGGCGTGGTGCTGTCGGTCGTCGGCCTGGTCCTGCTCGTCTACGGCATCATCAAGGGCGGCCAGCTCGCCGACTTCACCGACGTCACCGTGCTGTCCACCGTCGGTGCCGGTCTCGCCGTGCTCGTCGCGTTCGTCGTCTTCGAGAAGCGCAGCGACCACCCGTCGATAGACGTCACGTACTTCAGGAACAAGGTCTTCTCGGCCGCCATCGCCGCCATCGCGCTGGTCTTCTTCGCCCTGATGGGCGTGACCTTCTTCTCCGTCTTCTACACCCAGAGCGTGCGCGGCTACTCGCCGCTGCAGACCGGTCTGCTGATGCTGCCGCTGGCCGCCGCCCAGATGATCTTCGCGCCGCGTGCCCGGCTGGTCGTGGACCGCTTCGGCAACAAGGCCACGACCACGGCCGGTCTGCTCGTCATCGCCGCCATGCTGGCCGCCTTCGCCGCCCTGGACGCGGACACCCCCATCTGGATCCTGGAAGTGATCTTCTTCCTGATGGGCACCGGCATGGCCCACATCATGACGCCGGTCAGCGTCGTCATCATGCAGGCCCTGCCCCGCGAGAAGGCCGGCTCCGCCTCCGCGCTCAGCAACACCTTCCGGCAGCTCGGCGGCGCCCTCGGTATCGCCGTCCTCGGCTCGGTGCTGTCCACGGCGTACCGCACGGGCATCGACGACAAGCTCGGCGCGCTCCCCCCGGGGCTGCGGCACACCGCGGGCGAGTCCATCGAGGCCACCCTCGGCATCGCGGACAAGCTGGGCCCGCGGGGCGCGTCCCTGGTCGCCCCGGCGCACGACGCGTTCCTGCACGCCATGCACATCACGGCCCTGTGGGGCGCGGGTGTCGCCGTGCTCGGCGCTGTCGTCGTGGCGCTGTTCCTCCCGGGCAGGCCCCCGGCGGCCCAGGGGACGCAGGACGACCAGGAGTTGTCGCACACCAGATCGTAGGCCTGGGGGACGATGGACCTCCCGCCCGTCTGGGACGGCCGACACGGTTCAGGAAAGGAAGCAGCGACGTGAGCCTCGCCGAACGGCAGCCCCACGAGGGTCCCGCCAGGGGACGTCCCAGAAGCGAGGCCGTCGAGCGCGCCATCATCGAGGGCGTGATGAAGCTCCTGGAGGAGGGCGTGCCCCTCGCGGAGCTGTCCATCGAGCGCATCGCCCGCACCGCGGGCGTCGGCAAGGCCACCATCTACCGCCGCTGGAGCGGCAAGGAGGAACTCTTCGTCGACGTCGTGCGCGCCGCCGAGCCCGAGGACCCGCCGCTGCCCGGCACCTCCATGCGCGACGACCTCGTCGTCCTGCTGGAACAGGTGCGCCGGCGCGGCCTGGCCAACCGCTCCTCGGCGATCCTGCACAGCGTCCAGGCCCAGATGAAGACCAGTCCGAAACTCTGGGCGGCGTACCACGCCACCGTCGTCGCGCCGCGACGGCGGCTCGGTCTGGAGGTCCTCCGCCGCGGCCGGCAGAACGGCGAACTGCGCACGGACCTCGACCTGGAACTGCTCAACGACCTGTTCGTCGGCCCGATGCTGGTGCGGGCCGTGCTGCGCACCGACGCCGACCTCCCCGACGACCTCGCCGAACAGGTCGTCGACACCCTGCTCGAAGGGCTCCGGCCCACCGGCTCACCCTCTGTCAGTTCGGCACCGCACGGCCTCTAGTGTGCGCGTTTCGTCACAGAGGGCGCTTTCGCCGCGGGTGATCGGAACTCGTCGCGGGGACTCGAACGTCATCGCCCCCGTACGGCCGTCGAAGGACGGCGGGAACGGAACGGATCATCCCCTAGGGTCGTAAGGACACGGGGGCGATGGTGTGCACGGCAGGCAGTGAGGCGACGGTATGGCGCAGCAGGCGTACATGACGGAGACGGACAACGGCGGCTCGGGGCCCGAGCACCGGGGGACCCGGCTTCGGCGCCTGTTCGACCGGCTGGCGGGCCCCTGGCGGGGCGACCCACGGATCTGGCGGCGCGGACTGGTCGTCGCGACGTGCGCGGTGCTGCTGGCCCTGGTCATGGTGCTGCACTCGCACATCCCGAACACCATCGGCAACCTGGGCAGCCTCACCGAGACGTTCCTGCCCTGGCTGGGCCTCCTCGTCCCGGTGCTGCTCGCCCTCGCCCTGGTCCGCAGGTCCGCGACCGCGCTGATCGCGGTGGTGCTGCCGTCCGTGGTCTGGCTGAACCTCTTCGGCGGCCAGCTCAGCGACAAGACCGCGGCCGGCGGCGACCTCACGGTGGTCACGCACAACGTCAACGCCGAGAACCCGGACCCGTCCGGCACCGCCCGTGACGTGGCCGCCTCCGGGGCGGACGTGCTGGCGCTGGAGGAGCTGACGCCGGCCGCCGTGCCCACCTACGAGAGGGCGCTGGCGTCGACGTACCGCTACCACTCGGTGCAGGGCACGGTCGGGGTCTGGAGCAAGTACCCGCTGACCGGGGTGCGCGACGTCGACCTCGACATGGGCTGGACCCGCGCGATGCGCGCCACCGTGACCGCCCCGTCCGGGCAGGTCGCCGTCTACGTCGCCCATCTGCCGTCGGTGCGCGTGAAGATGGAGGCCGGCTTCACGGCCCGGCAGCGCGACCGCAGCGCCGACTACCTGGGCGAGGCCATCGCCCGTGAACCGCTCAAGAACGTCGTCCTGCTGGGCGACCTGAACGGCACGATGAACGACCGCGCGCTCAACGCCGTCACCTCACAGATGCGTTCCACGCAGGGTGCGGCCGGCAGCGGCTTCGGCTTCAGCTGGCCCGCGTCGTTCCCGATGGCCCGCATCGACCAGATCATGGTGCGGGGCCTGAAGCCGGAGAGCTCGTGGACCCTCCCACAGACGGGAAGCGACCATCTGCCGGTCGCGGCCCGTGTGAGTGTCACCACAAGCGGTTCCTGAAACCCCCTGGTCACAGCCCTGCCGCCAGAAAGGCGCGCCGGAGGCGGCAGGGCGTGGAATAGTGCGCCTGAGAGACTTTGTTCCGTACTTGAACATACGCGTACGGATCTCCAAGCAAGTCTCGAAAGGCTCACTCATGCCCCTGGCCCTGCTCGCCCTTGCCGTGGGCGCCTTCGGCATCGGTACGACCGAGTTCGTGATGATGGGGCTGCTGCCCGACGTCGCGGACGACCTGAACATCTCGATACCCGGTGCCGGCCATCTGGTGTCGGCGTACGCGCTGGGCGTCGTCATCGGCGCCCCGCTGCTGGCCGCGGTCACCGCCAAGATGTCCCGGCGCACGGTCCTGATCGGCCTGATGGGACTGTTCGTCGTGGGCAACGCCCTGTCGGCCCTCGCGCCCGACAACGGCTGGCTGCTGGCCGCCCGCTTCCTGAGCGGCCTGCCGCACGGCGCCTTCTTCGGTGTGGGCGCCGTCGTCGCGACGAACATGGTCGCCCCCGAACGCAAGGCGCGCTCGGTCTCCCTGATGTTCCTCGGCCTGACGGTCGCGAACGTGGCGGGTGTGCCGGTCGCGACCCTGATGGGCCAGCACCTCGGCTGGAGGGCGACCTTCCTCGGCGTCAGCGCCATCGGCCTGGCGGCCATCGCCGCGCTCGCGTTCCTCATCCCGCACGACCACGAGCACACCACCGCCAAGGGCCTGCGCGGCGAACTCGCCGCCCTGCGCTCGCTGCCGGTCTGGCTGTCGCTCGGCACGACCGTGGCGGGCTTCGGTGCCCTCTTCGCGGCCTACAGCTACATCACGCCGATGCTCACGGACGCCGCCGGTTACGCCGACGCCAGCGTCACCCTGCTGCTGGCGCTGTTCGGCGTCGGCGCGACCGCGGGGAACCTGCTGGGCGGCCGCCTGGCCGACCACTCCCTGCGCGGCACGCTGTTCGGCGGCCTGACCTCGCTGGTGGCGGTCCTGGCGTTGTTCCCGCTGCTGATGCGCACGGAGGTCACGGCCGCGGTGGCCGTGATCCTGCTCGGCATGGCGGCCTTCGCCACCGGCTCCCCGCTCCAGCTGATGGTCATGGAGAAGGCGTCCTCGGCCCCGTCCCTGGCCTCCTCGGCCAACCAGGCCGCCTTCAACCTGGCCAACGCGGGCGGCGCCTGGATCGGCGGCCTCGCCCTGGCCGCGGGCTTCGGCGTCACCTCCCCGGCCCTGGCCGGTGTGGCCCTGGCCGTCCTCGGCCTGGCCGTGGCGTCGCTCGCCTACGCGGTGGACCGGCGCCGGGCTCCCGTGGGCGGGCACGAGCGGATCGTCGCGAGCCATGTCCCGCAGGAGGCGGAAGCGGTGCGCCACTGACGCGTTCCGGCATGCGGCAGCCCGTGGGTCACCGACCCGCGGGCTGCCGTTCTTTCGTCCACCGGGGCCCCTGGCGCCGCGCCGCGACGACCGCCGAACTGGTGGGCGCGGTGAGGACCTCGGACGCGTCCAGGTCCGGATGGGTCAGGTAGAACAGGCGCAGCTCGTCCACCTCGCCCTCGAACCGGGGCGGCCACTCGGCCGAGGGGGTGAAGTCGTCCAGGACGAGGATCCCGCCGGGGGCGAGCAGTTCGACGACCCGGCGCGGATCGTCCCGCTTGCCGCCGCCGTCGCAGAAGAACACGTCGAAGGGGGCGTGCCGTTCGAGCAGCCGCCAGTCCCCGGTCAGCACGCTGACGCGACCGTCGTCGGCGAAGATCCCGGCCACGCGACGGGCCAGCTCCTCGTCCCGCTCGACCGTGATCAGCCGCGCACCGTCCCCGAGGCCGCTGTGCAGCCAGGCGGTCCCCACCCCCGACCCGGTGCCGCTCTCGGCGACGACCCCACCGGGCTTGGCGGCGGCGGCCGTCCTCAGCAGCCTGCCGACCTCGGCGATGCAGCTCTTCTCGAACCCCGTCTCGACGGCGAGGCGTTCGGCGGCGAGAACACGCGCCGGAACAACGCGCTCACTCATGATCAACCCCCTCCACGGTGGGCCCGACGCTATCTGACCACCCGTCAGTACGTCAGCGGATTGATCGAGTCCGCGCAACCGCCGAGCGCGCGGCCTACTCCCTCGGCTGGGTCGCCAGCTGGATCAGGTTGCCGCAGGTGTCGTCGAAGACGGCCGTGGTCACCGGGCCCATGTCCACGGGCTCCTGGGTGAAGCGGACGCCGAGGCCGCTCAGGCGCCGGTACTCCGCGCGGACGTCGTCGACGGCGAACTGGGCCACCGGGATGCCGTCGGCGGCGAGTGCGTCGCGGTAGGGCTTGACGGCCGGGTGACCGGCGGGCTCCAGGAGCAGCTCCGTACCGCCCGGGTTCTCGGGGGAGACGACGGTCAGCCAGCGGTCCGTCTCGCCCACCGGGACGTCGTACTTCTTCACGAAGCCGAGGATCTCGGTGTAGAAGCGAAGGGCCTTGGCCTGGTCGTCGACGAAGACACTGGTCAGGTGGATCCTCATGGCGGGCTCCCGGGTAGCGGTCGTGGAGGCCGGGGCCCGGCGAGCGCGGCGGTCCCCCGCACCGTGAGGCGCGGGGGACCGCCGGAGGGGCATGCCGGGCCGGTGGCCGTCACTGACGACCCTGGCCCGTCAGAGCGACTCGCGCCACCCGTTCGTGATCGGCAGCCGCCGGTCCTTGCCGAAGCCCTTCGGGGAGATCTTCGTGCCCGGCGGGTACTGGCGCCGCTTGTACTCGGCCGTGTCGACCATGCGCAGCGTCCTGGCGACCAGCTCCGCGTCGAACCCGGCCGCCACGATCTCGTCCGCGCCGCGGTCCCGGTCGACGTACAGCTCCAGGATCGCGTCCAGCACGGGGTAGTCGGGCAGCGAGTCCGTGTCGACCTGGCCCGGGCGCAGTTCCGCGCTCGGGGGCTTGGTGATGGAGTTCTCCGGGATCGGCGGGGTCTGGCCCCGTTCCCGGGCGGCCCGGTTGCGCCACTCGGAGAGGCGGAAGACCGACGTCTTGTACACGTCCTTGATGGGCCCGTACGCCCCGACCGAGTCGCCGTACAGCGTCGAGTAGCCGACCGCCAGTTCCGACTTGTTGCCCGGGGCCAGGACGATGTGGCCCTCCTGGTTGGAGATCGCCATGAGCAGTGTGCCGCGCAGACGCGACTGGAGGTTCTCCTCCGCCAGGCCGGTCAGGCCCAGCGCGCCCATGTACGCGTCGAACATCGGCTCGATCGCCACGGTCCGGTAGTTCAGACCCGTACGGCGGGCCAGTTCGGCCGCGTCGTCCTTGGAGTGGTCCGAGGAGTACTTCGAGGGCATCGACACGCCGTACACGTTCTGCGCGCCCACCGCGTCACACGCGATCGCCGCCACCAGCGAGGAGTCGATGCCGCCCGACAGGCCGATCAGGACCGACGAGAAGCCGTTCTTCGCGACGTACGCCCGCAGGCCCACGACCAGCGCCGAGTAGACCTCCTCGTCGTCGTCCAGCCGGTCCGCGTAGCCGCCCGTGAGCTCGGGCTCGTACGCGGGCAGCGGTTCCTCCGACAGCACCACGCGGTCGATGCGCAGCCCGTCGTCGACCACGCCGGTGGGGGCGTCCGGCGACGCCGCCGGCAGGTCCAGGTCCAGGACCACGCAGCCCTCGGAGAACTGCGGGGCCCGCGCCACGACCTCGCCGTCCTTGTCGACCACGATCGAGTCTCCGTCGAACACCAGCTCGTCCTGGCCGCCGATCATGGCCAGGTACGCCGTGGTGCAGCCGGCCTCCTGGGCCCGCTTGCGGACCAGCTCCAGGCGCGTGTCGTCCTTGTTGCGCTCGTAGGGTGAGGCGTTGATCGAGACCAGCAGGCCCGCCTGCGCCGAACGGGCGGCGGGGACGCGGCCCCCGTCCTGCCAGAGGTCCTCGCAGATGGCCAGGGCGACGTCCACGCCGTGCACCCGCAGCACCGGCATGCTGTCGCCGGGCACGAAGTAGCGGAACTCGTCGAAGACGCCGTAGTTCGGCAGGTGGTGCTTGGCGAAGTTCAGGACCACCTCGCCGCGGTGCAGCACCGCCCCGGCGTTCTGCGGCGCACCGGCCGGCTGGCCGTACTTCGGCTGGGCCGTGGCGCTGCGGTCGAGATAGCCGACGATCACCGGCAGTTCTCCGAAGCCCTCCGCGGCCAGACGCTCGGCGAGAGCGCGCAGCGCCGCGCGGGAGGCCTCCACGAAGGACGACCTGAGCGCCAGGTCCTCGACGGGATACCCGGTCAGCACCATCTCCGGGAACGCCACGAGATGCGCTCCCTGTTCGGCGGAGTGCCGGGTCCAGCGGACGATCGACTCGGTGTTGCCGGCGAGGTCGCCGACGCCGGCGTCGATCTGGTTCAGGGCGAGACGTAGTTGAGGCACGCCCCCCAGTGTAATCGTCAGTGCGACACAATGGGGTGGTGTGGGTCACCCCACACCACCCCCTGTCCCCTTGCGGAGGTCAGCGGCGCCGGTACGACTCGACGTAGCCGTTCGCGGGCGATCCCACGCCGGTGACGTCGTCATAGCCCTTCACGGCCGCGAGCGAGCTGTCCTTGCCGAGGCTGCGCACGGACGTGGACAGACCGCCGGTGGCGTCGTAGCCGTTCACGAAGTCGACCCGGGCCACGGCGAGGCCGGAGCCCGTCGGGTCGTCGGTGACGTCGTGGTAGACCTTCGAGCCGTACTTCGCGTAGATCGCCGGGTTGGCGAAGCCGAGCGCCCTGCCCCGGGCCTCCTGGGCCAGGGCCTGGACGGCCGCGATCGTCGGGGCCGCGAGCGAGGTGCCGCCGATGCGGTACTCGCCGTACGCCTGCGTCTTCCCGTCCGGCTGGGTCTGCGTCTGGCCGACCAGGAAACCGGTGTTCGGGTCGGCGATCGCCGCGATGTCCGGGACGACCCGGTTGCCGTCCGCGCCGTTGGCCTTCGCCAGCGTGTCCGGCACGACGCCCCGCTGGTAGGAGGGCTCGGCGACGGTCCTGCTGGTACCGCCGCCCGCGCCGGAGGTGAAGGCACCGGGGAAGTCGGTCCAGCTCTTGCCGTCGGCCGACAGGTTCGCCTTGTCGGTGCCCCAGCCGGTCTCCCACAGGTACGTGTCGTTCTTGCCGACGGCCAGCGAGGTGCCGCCGACCGCGGTCACCCATGCCGAGTCGGCCGGGGAGTCGACCTGCTTCGTCCCGGAGCTCGCGACCTCGTCACCGTCGTCGCCGGAGGAGAAGTAGAAGCCGATGCCCTCGACCGCGCCCAGCTGGAAGACCTGGTCGTAGGCGGCCGCGAGGTCGGGGGTCTGCGCGGCCTCGACCTCGCCCCACGAGTCGGAGACGATGTCGGCCAGGTGCTGGTCGACGACCTTGCCGAGCGCGTCGAGCAGATCGTCGTCCGCGCAGGAGGCGGCCCCGACGTACGTGACGTCCGCCGCGGGTGCGACCGCGTGCACGGCCTCGACGTCCAGGGTCTCCTCGCCGTACCAGCCGGAGGCCTGGCAGTCCTCGGTGTTCGTGTACTTCTCGGGCAGCACCTGGTGCAGCTGCCCCGTCTTCCACGCGGCGTCGCCCTGCCGCTTGGCGTAGGTGCCCGCGTCGTAGGCGATCGTCGGGGAGGCGTACGCGTCCGTGATGGCGACCCGGACACCCTTGCCGGTGCGCGTGCCCGCGCCGTAGGCGGCCCGCAGCTGCCTGCCCGTGTAGCCCTTCACGGCGTACGGGATCTTCCGGCCGTAGGCGCTCGGGAGTGTGCTCGCGGTGTCGGAGCCGTAGTACGAGGAGAACGGCCCGGCGTTGCGGAACACGGTGTCCGGCGGCGGCAGTCGATCGTCGTGCGTGGCCATGTGCGGCGCGTTGTCCAGCCCGGTCACGGTCAGGACGGCGTCCGCCAGGTTCTGCGGGACGGAGGCGGTGCTCGCCGGGGCGCGGTAGGTGTTCGAGCCCTTGGCGAAGTTGTGCAGCCGGGTGCCGAACGCCTTCTCCACGGCTGCCGCGTCACCGCTGACGGAGACGTAGTGCGCCGAGACGCCGGTGACCTTCAGACCGGCCGCCGTCAGCCAGGACTTCACGGCCGCCACCTGGGCCGCGGTCGCACCGAAACGGGCTCGCGCCTGCCTGGCCGTCAGGTACCTGCCGTACGACGCCGAGTCCGGGTCGGAGACGGCCTTGGCGTAGGCGGCGAGGCCCGCGGCGTCCCGGCCGGCGAGGTAGACCCGGGCCGAGACGCGGGTGGCGTCGGAGGTGGCGCCCTTGTCCGCCTTGGCCGTGGCCCATGCGGGCCGGGTCCCGGCCAGCGGGTCGCGGCCCGGGTGGTCGGCGGCGTGTGCCGCCGGTATGCCGAGCGCCAGCACACCGGCGAGCATCGGCAGTGCCGCCGCCAAGCTCACCCCGGCGCGCACGGTGGCGCGGTTCGATCTCATGGAACCCCCTGTGCGGTTCGTCGCGAGTGGATCACTCGACGGTCGCCACTCTCGCGATGAACCGTTCATGCCAGGGAATGGCGCAGCCCAAGAACCGCCCCACGCAGGCCAAGAAGAGCCCAAGAACAAGGTGAGCAGGGCGATTTGAGGCTTACGCGCCGGGTGTCCTCAGGGGTGCGGGCCGGGTGTCACCAGGGGACGTCCGCACAGTCGCGGGGCAGGCGGGACCGTGCGGATCCTGCCTAGGACCGCGGCGTCGCGCCCCGCTCCTTGAGCATGTCCGCCATCAAGGAGATCTCCGACTGCTGAGCGTCCACCATGCCCTGGGCCAGCCGCTTCTCGACGCCGACCGTGCACCTGTCCACACACCCCTCGGCCATGTGGATGCCGCCTTGGTGATGGTCCGTCATCAATTGGAGGTAGAAGACCTCCGCCCGCTTCCCGCTGAGCTCGCCGAGCTTCTTCATCTCGGAGTTGGTCGCCATGCCCGGCATCAGCGCGCCGTCCTTGCCGGAGGCCATGCCGCCCATGTCCATCCAGGTCATCGGCGGTTCGGAGGAAACCTTGGGCAGGCCCCACAGGTCGAGCCAGCCGAGCAGCATGCCGCGCTGGTTGGCCTGTGTCTGTGCGATGTCGTACGCGAGGCGCCGGACCGCCTCGTCCTTCGTGCGGTCGCGCACGACGTACGACATCTCCACGGCCTGCTGGTGGTGCACCGCCATGTCCCGCGCGAAACCGGCGTCCGCGGACTCGGCGGACGGCGTCCTGCCGCCGCCGTCGTCCCCCGCGACGGCGTAGGTGATCGCACCGGCGGCGGCCAGCGCCGCCGCCGCGGCCCCGGCGATCAGGCCGACATGCCTCACTTGGACAGCCCGTTCGTGCAGGCGGCCCCCGGCTCGGGGGTCTGCGCGCCCTGGACGAACTTCTCGAAGAACGCGTCCACGTTCGGGTCCTTCGCACCCGTCACCGAGCGCTGGTGGCCCCACGCCGACAGCATGATCGGCTCCTTCTGGTCGTCCATCGGGCTCATCAGCGTGTACGGCGTCTTCTTGACCTTCGCCGCGAGCGCGTCGACGTCGGACTTCTTCGCGTCGGCGTTGTACGTCACCCACACCGCGCCGTGCTCCAGCGAGTGCACGGCGTTGGTATTCTTCAGCGGCTCGGTGTAGACGTCGCCGTTGCAGTTCATCCAGACCGGGTTGTGGTCCCCGCCGACCGGCGGTTCGGAGGCGTACTTCACGGCCTTGGTGACGTGGTTGCGGGCCAGCTTGCCCTCCCACGTCCGCACGCCGTCCTTGCCCGTCACGAACTTGCCCTTGCCCGAGGAGTCGCTCGCCGCGGTGGTACTGCCCTTGTCGTCCTGGGACCGCACCAGCACGACGCCGCCGGCCACGAGTCCGGCGACGACCACCACACTCGCCCCGATGACGAGAACCCGGTTGCGGCGCTCACGGGCCTGCTCGGCACGCCGCATCTCCTCTATCCGCGCCTTGCGTGCCGTGCTGCTCTTGTTGGCAGAGCCCATGAGGTGTCCTTCGTGGGAAAGGTGACGGTCGGGTGAGCTGATCGTAATGGGGGAGACGGGGCGCCTCGTAGAGCAGGAGAGGAATGGACCGAATCGATACGGCACCGACGGCTCGACGACAGCTCAGGCGGCCCCGGCGCCGGTCTCCGACCCGGCGGCCCGCTTCTCCATCAGCGATCAATGGCCCGCTTCTCGATCAGTGATAGCCGGCCCGCTTCTCGATCAGTGACGAATGGCCGGCTCCGCGATCAGCACTGAACGGCCCGCTTCTCGATCAGCGATAATTTGAACCCCGCATGCGCATTATCTACGCTGCCCGCATGCGGCTGCTGCGCTCCACCGACCTCGCCCTGCGGGTCCTGATGCGGCTCGCCGTCGCGGGCGGGCCGAGTCCGACGACCCGGGACGTCGCGGACGGCATGGACGTGCCGTACACCCACCTGGCGAAGGTCGTCGCCGAGCTTCAGCGCATGGGCCTGCTGGAGGCCCGCCGAGGACGCGGCGGCGGCCTCACGCTCACCGAGCAGGGCCGTACGGCCTCGGTGGGTGCCGTGGTCCGCGCCTTCGAGGGCGGCGGCGACGTCGTCGACTGCGAGGGCCCGACGCCCTGCCCCCTCAACTCCGCCTGCCGCCTGCGCGGCGCCCTGCGCCGGGCCCAGGAGGCCTTCTTCAGCTCACTGGACCCGGTGACGGTGGAGGACATCGTCGCGGAACCGACCGGTGCGCTGCTCCTGGGGATCTCCCGGCCCCCCGGTCGCCCCGCTCCCTAGTCCTGCCCCGCCAGCCACAGGTCCGGGCCGAACACCTCGTAGTGGACGTCGGCGGGGGCCACGCCCTTCGCGATCAGCTGGGTCCGTACCGCCCGCATGAACGGGAGCGGGCCGCACAGATACGCGTGCGTGCCCGGGGCGACCGCGACGCCGGTCAGGTCGACCAGCCCGGAGTGCGCGTCCGCCGGGGCGTCGTGCTCGTACCAGAAGTGGACGGCCGCGTCGGGCAGCTTGCCGGCGTAGGCCTGGTGGTCCGCGCGCAGGGCGTGCGCGGCGGGTGAGCGGTCGCCGTGCACGACGGTGACCGGGGCGCGGTGCCCGGAGTCGGCCAGGTGCGCGAGCATCGCGGTCATCGGGGTCACGCCGATACCGGCCGAGGCCAGCAGCAGCGGCGTGTCGGAAGCGGCGTCCAGAACCAGGTCGCCGTACGGCTCGGACAGCTCCAGGACGTCACCCACCCGCACGTGCGCGTGCAGGTGGTTCGAGACCTCGCCGGCGGGGGCGCCGGACTCGCGTACGCGCTTGACGCTGATCTGCCGCAGGCCCGGGCCGGGCACCCCGGACAGGCTGTACTGCCGTATCTGCCGGGCGCCGTCGGCGAGGGCGACGCGGACGGAGACGTACTGCCCGGCGAGGAACTCGCGCACCGGGCCGCCGTCGGCCGGCCGCAGCCGGAACGTCGCGACGTCCTCGGTCTCGGCGACCCGCTCGACGACCTCCCAGGTCCGCCAGGTGTGCCCGCCGCGCTCCTCGCGCAGCCGCTGCTCCACGGCGATCAGGGCGTTCGCCATCAGCCAGTAGACCTCGTCCCAGGCGGCGGCGACCTCGGGCGTGACGGCGTCCCCGAGCACCTCGGCGATCGCGGCGAACAGGTGCTCGTGGACGACGGCGTACTGCTCCGGCGCGACCCCGAGCGAGGCGTGCTTGTGGGCGATGCGCCGCAGCATCGCGTCCGGCCGCTGCCCGGGGTGCTCCAGCAGGTGGGTCGCGAACGCGGCGACGGACCCGGCGAGCGCCTGGCGCTGGGTGCCGGCGGCCTGGTTGCCCCGGTTGAACAGGTCCCGCAGCAGCTCCGGGTGGGCCGCGAACAGCCCGGCGTAGAAGCGCTCGGTGATCGTGCCGAGGGCACCCCCGACGGCGGGGAGCGTGGCACGGACGGTGGCGGTGGACTGCTCGGACAGCATCAGGCCTCCTCAAGGCTCGGCTGCGCGCACGTTATTAAAACTTGCATTTGAGATGCAAATTAAGTGGCGGGCGACGCCGGGGAACCGGCCGTTACGGATGTCGGTGCGAGCAGGCACTATGGGCGGCAGAGCAGTTCACCCGCCGGACGCGAGGCGTTCGACCCCGGATCAGCCGGGCGATCATGGTCCGCAACGCGTTCGAAACGGTGGTGTGGTGGGATGCTCAGGTGCCCGACCGCCTCCCGTGGTACGGAAGACAGGCGGCCTGACCAGCAAGGATGGGGAAGCGGAAGATGGACAAGCAGCAGGAGTTCGTGCTCCGGACATTGGAGGAGCGCGACATCCGGTTCGTACGCCTGTGGTTCACGGACGTGCTGGGCTTCCTCAAGTCCGTCGCCGTGGCCCCGGCCGAGCTGGAGCAGGCCTTCGACGAGGGCATCGGCTTCGACGGCTCCGCGATCGAGGGCTTCGCCCGGGTCTACGAGTCCGACATGATCGCCAAGCCGGACCCGTCGACCTTCCAGATCCTGCCGTGGCGCGCGGAGGCCCCGGGCACGGCCCGGATGTTCTGCGACATCCTCATGCCGGACGGCTCCCCGTCCTTCGCGGACCCGCGCTACGTCCTGAAGCGCGCCCTGGCCCGTACGAGCGACCTGGGCTTCACCTTCTACACGCACCCGGAGATCGAGTTCTTCCTGCTGAAGGACCGGCCGCTCGACGGCAGCCGCCCGACGCCCGCGGACAACTCCGGCTACTTCGACCACACCCCGACCAACGTCGGCATGGACTTCCGCCGCCAGGCGATCACCATGCTGGAGTCGATGGGCATCTCGGTGGAGTTCTCCCACCACGAGGGCGCGCCGGGCCAGCAGGAGATCGACCTCCGCTACGCCGACGCGCTCTCCACGGCCGACAACGTCATGACGTTCCGCCTCGTCATGAAGCAGGTGGCCCTGGAGCAGGGCGTGCACGCCACGTTCATGCCGAAGCCCTTCTCCGAGCACCCGGGCAGCGGCATGCACACCCACCTCTCCCTCTTCGAGGGCGACCGCAACGCCTTCTACGAGTCGGGCTCGGAGTACCAGCTCTCCAAGGTGGGCCGCTCCTTCATCGCGGGCCTGCTGCGGCACGCGGCGGAGATCTCCGCGGTCACCAACCAGTGGGTCAACTCCTACAAGCGCATCTGGGGCGGCGCGGAGCGCACGGCGGGCGCGGGCGGCGAGGCCCCCTCCTACATCTGCTGGGGCCACAACAACCGCTCGGCGCTGGTCCGCGTCCCGATGTACAAGCCCGGCAAGACGGGCTCCGCACGGGTCGAGGTCCGCTCCCTCGACTCCGGCGCGAACCCCTACCTCGCGTACGCGCTCCTCCTCGCCGCCGGCCTCAAGGGCATCGAGGAGGGCTACGAACTCCCTCCGGGTGCCGAGGACGACGTCTGGGCCCTCTCCGACGCGGAGCGCCGCGCGATGGGCATCGAACCCCTCCCGCAGAACCTGGGCGAGGCCCTGACCCTGATGGAACGCAGCGACCTGGTGGCCGAGACCCTCGGCGAGCACGTCTTCGACTTCTTCCTGCGCAACAAGCGCCAGGAGTGGGAGGAGTACCGCTCGGAGGTCACGGCGTTCGAGCTGCGGAAGAACCTGCCGGCGCTGTAAGGGCAGATGGGAGGGGTTCCCCGTCCCGCCATTGCGTGAGGGTCGACGATGACGGCTGTCGACCCTCACGGCATCTGCTGGATGCTTCGCTGCCGTGCTCAAGGCGTTCCGTGAGTCGTGCCGCTGGGCAGGGAACGCGAGTGAGGGCATCCGGAAACCGGTTGTGGCCTTCGTATGCCAGTGCGACAGGATGTGCGCATGATGCGAACCACGCGTGCGCTGCTCCCCCTCCTCCTGCTGCCCGTGCTCCTCACAGGATGCGACGCGGACGAGAACGGCGGGGCGCAAGGGGCGGCAGCGGACAGTGCCGACCTGGACGCCGCCGCGCGTGCCTGGGGAGTGGCGCCGGACCTCGTCCGTGTCACCGAGATCCCCGGTTACACCGTGCTCCAGCAGTCGGTCGGCGAGTACAACGGTGAGTTCGCCGCCGCGTATGAATCCGGGAAGGGCGCCTCCAAATTCGGCCTGTTCGTAGGCCGCGGCACGATGACAGCGGAGAACTGCCCCAAGCAGCCGTTGGGCGAGGTGTCGGACAAACAGGTCGTTTGCGAGCACGACGGCGACGCCTGGTACCGCAAGGCCGGTGGCAGTCACGAATACGCCGTGCCCGACGACGGCGTGGTGATTCATCTGATCGCCGACGCGGACAAGGTCGACCGGGCCGTTCTGCGTCATGCGGCCGAGGCGGCCCATCGTCCGGATGACGCCGAACTGGCTGCACTCCTGCCGGCGGCGGGCGGTACGGACACCTGAGCGGATGACACGAAGGTCCGTTTGACGGACTGAGGCTCCTCGCCGGCGGGTCTCAGGAAGCGGGTGGAGCCCCAAGCAGCGGCTTGATGATGAGCGCATCGCCTCTAGGGTTACCGGCCGCACCTGAGGCGCAGTCCGGGCAGTCGGCTCGGCAGCCGGTGCACAGCGGCCGCCCTCGCGACGAAGCTGCCTGGGGTCACGAGGAATGCGCCCGGGCAGAGATGGTTCACCCAGCACGGCTGCCACTCGCAGAGGACGGCTCCCGCCCGGAGTGTACGTTCGTACCTTCCGGAGCGTACGATCGTACGCATGGCCACCGACCACTTCGCCGACGACCCCCGGACCAACATCGAGCGCATGCTCGCCGGTGATCTCTACATCGCCGACGATCCCGAGATCGCCCGGCGGCAGCAGCGGGCGATGCGGCTTGCCGCGCGGTATCTGGCCGCCTATACCGAGGACGCCGAGTCGGCGCGCGCGATGCTGCACGAGCTGTTCGGTGCCGTGGGGGAGGGGGTCGACCTGCGGCCGCCGGTGTACGTCGACTACGGGAGCAACATCTCCATCGGCGCCCGGACCTTCGTCAACTACAACCTGACCGCGCTGGACGTCGCCCGGATCACCATCGGCGAGGACTGCCAGATCGGGCCCAACGTCCAACTCCTCACGCCCACCCACCCGGTGGAGCCGGAGCCCCGCCGGGACAAGCTGGAGGCCGCGCGGCCGATCGTGATCGGGGACAACGTCTGGCTGGGAGGCGGGGTCATCGTGTGTCCGGGCGTCACCATCGGCGCCAACGCCGTCGTCGGCGCGGGCGCTGTCGTCACCAGGGACGTCCCCGCCGACGTCGTGGCCGTCGGCAATCCCGCCAAGCCCGTCCGCAACCTCTGACCCGCCGGAGAAGTCCGCCATGGCCACCGGGCATGCCGATCCGCAGCGCCGCGAGCGCATTCTCGCCGCCACGCTCGACCACATCGCCGACGAGGGAGTCGCCGGTGTCTCCCACCGCAGGGTCGCCGCCCGGGCCGGGGTGCCGCTCGGCTCGATGACCTACCACTTCAGCGGCATCGACGAGCTGCTGCGGGAGGCCTTCACCCGGTTCGCCGATCACATCGTGGCCGAGTTCGAGCGCTACCTCGGCCGTGCCGAGACACCCGAGCAGGTCGGTGAAGCCGTCACGGACCTCGTCCACGCCCTGTCCGAGGGACCCCGGCGTGACCTCGTCCTGGCCCACGAGCTGTACACCCTGGCCGCCAGGCGGCCCGAGTACCGCGAGCTGACACAGGCCTGGATGCGCCGCAGCCGCCTGCTCCTGGAGCAGCACTTCGACCCGGTCACGGCACGTCAGCTGGACGCGCTGATCGAAGGGCTGACCCTGCACCGCTCCCTCGACGGCGAGCCGCACAGCCGCGAGCTGACGCGGCTGGCGGTGACCCGCCTGACGGCGGTGCCGTCCTGAGGCCCGCCTCCGTCACACCGACGCGCTCTGCGAAGCGGTCGTCCATGTGAAGCCGTCCGGGTCGGTGAACGGCCCGGCGTCGCCGTCGACGGTGAGGCGGTGGGAGCCCGTGCCGTCGGGAGCGACGCCCGCGACCTTGGCGAGGCCGCGGCGCTTGTACAGGGCCAGTTTGACGGGGCCGTCGGCGGCGAACTCCACGTACTTGGAGCCGAAGCTCTTGCCCACGGCCAAGCCGTGATCGACGTAGAACTGCTTGCTGGCCTTCACGTCCTCCACGCCGAGCAGGAGCACGAAGTCGTCGACCCGCCCGGTCGCCGGGCCGGTGTTCTTCTTCGACGACGACGCCAGTTGCCAGATCGTGCCGTCAGGGGCCTGCACGACACCCCCGTAGCCCCACAGCGACTTGGCGGCGGGCTTCAGCGTCGTCGCGCCCGCCCGTACCGCCGCCTCCACGAGGGCGTCCACGTCGGCCGGCTGGGGGACCACGAGCGACAGCGTGAACCCGCGGAAGCCGGAGGTCGGTGCCTCCGACGCCCGCAGGCGCAGCCGGTCGCCCAGACCGAAGGCGGCGGAGTAGAAGCGGTCGGCGGCTGCGGGGTCGGCCACCTCGAGGGTGACGGATGCGATGGAAGTCATGACAACGACGCTAATCGCGCCCCGCGAGACGTGCTTCTTGATTCCTGACCGGGTTCTCTGCTGGCCCTCAGGCCTGCTTCCGCTTCAGGTCCGCCAGCAGCTGGTGCAGCGGCTCGGTGGCCCGGCGCCGGTACTCCTGCACGGCCCAGCCGTTGCCGTCCGGGTCCTGGAAGTGCATGAACGTGGCACCGTCGTCGGGGGAGTACTGGACCGGCTCCGAGACGTCGAGCCCGCGGGCGACCAGCTCCGCGTGGGCCGCCTTGATGTCGGCGACGCACAGCTGCAGGCCCTGATAGGTACCGGGTGCCGGGGTGGGGCCGGGCGTCATCTCCCAGATCGACGCGCCCAGGGCGATCGAGCAGCCGGAGCCCGGAGGGGTCAGCTGCACGATCCGCATCCCGGGCATGACCTCCTGGTCGATGTCCACGTGGAAGCCGACCTTGTCCCGGTAGAAGTCCCGGGCACGGTCGATGTCGGAGACGGGCAGCGGGATGACTTCGAGGGTGATGTCCATGGCATGACTCCTTCGTCCGGCCTGATGAGAACCGCCACCTCGTCCGGCCGCAGCCGACGGACCCGCTTGACGCCGGGCTCGTCGACCGATGCCGGACGGTAGATGGCGACCGAGGCCGGCCGAAGGCGACGGGCGCCGGCCGAAGCCGGCTGAACGGCTCCCCCTCACCGAAGCCGAAAACGCCCGGCGGCGCCACCGAGTAGACGGCTGCCGGACCCGTGCCGTGGCGGAAATGGCCCTCGCGTCCCCGAGCACGCCGCCAATCGCCGTACCCGCGCCACCCCCAGCGGCCGGCCCACGTAGCCACGCCCGTCCCCGCCCGCCCCCTGCGCCCCGCCGCGCAGCCGCACCCGCCACACACCCGGCCGGCCCAAGGCAGCCACGCGCCCGCCCCGTCCGTCCGCCGTACCCCCGGCACGCCTCAGCGCCGGCCCCGTCCGCCCGCCGTCCCCCCGGCCCCGTCCACCCGTCGTACCCGGGCACGCCTCAGCCCCAGCCCCGTCCGCACCTCCGAGCCCCCCCCCGCATCGCCCAGCCCGCGCGACCCGGTCCGCACCCCCGTCCGCCTGCCGAACTCCCCGGCGCTTCCCCCGGCCCGGGCGGTTAGGCTCAAAGCCGTACGACCTTGATCCGATGCATGTCCGAGGAACAGTGCGAGGGAGGCCCGGATGACGGCGGTGCCGGGGCGCAGGAGCAGCACCTTCACACGACTGCTGCGGCACGGCTTCACCGACGCCTCCGCCGCCGAGCGGCTCCTGGACAGCCCCGAGCTGGCCCCCCTGCGCGACGACCCGGTCCTCCTGGAGGCGCTGGGCGCCACCGCCGACCCCGATCTCGCCCTGCTCGGACTGGTCCGGCTGCTGGAGGCCCAGCAGGGCTCCGGCGCCCGCCGGGAACTGCTCGACACGCTGATCTCCTCCAAGCCGCTGCGCGACCGTCTCCTCGGTGTCCTCGGCGCCTCCACCGCCCTGGCCGACCACCTCGCCCGGCACCCGGACGACTGGCAGGCCCTCGTCATGTACGAGGCGTACGACCTGCACCCCGGGGTGGAGGAGTTCGAAGCCGGGCTCGCGGAGGCCACCGACCCGGTCTCCCTGCGCGTCGCCTACCGGCGCTGCCTGCTGTCCATCGCCGCCCGGGACGTGTGCGGCACCACCGGCGTCGCCGAATCCGCCGCCGAGCTGGCCGACCTCGCCACCGCCACGCTGCGCGCCGCCCTAGGGATCGCCGAGGCGGCCGCGCCCGAGGACGCCGCCCTGTGCCGCCTGGCGGTCATCGCCATGGGCAAGTGCGGCGGCCACGAGCTGAACTACGTCTCGGACGTGGACGTCATCTTCGTCGGGGAGGCCATCGAAGGGGCCGACGAGACCAAGGCCGTACGCGCCGCGACCCGGCTCGCCTCGCACATGATGCGGATCTGCTCCGAGACCACCGTCGAGGGCTCCATCTGGCCCGTCGACGCCAACCTCCGGCCCGAGGGCCGCAACGGCCCCCTCGTACGGACCCTCTCCAGTCACCTCGCCTACTACCAGCGCTGGGCCAAGACCTGGGAGTTCCAGGCGCTGCTCAAGGCCCGCCCGGTGGCCGGCGACCTCGACCTCGGCGAGGAGTACGTCGCCGCCGTCCAGCCCCTGGTGTGGAAGGCCGCCGAGCGCGAGAACTTCGTCCCCGACGTGCAGAAGATGCGCCGCCGGGTCGTGGAGAACATTCCCGCCGGCGAGGTCGACCGCCAGCTGAAACTGGGACCGGGCGGCCTCAGGGACGTCGAGTTCGCCGTGCAGCTGCTCCAGCTGGTGCACGGCCGGGCCGACACCTCGCTGCGCAGCGGCACCACCCTGGACGCGCTCGAGGCCCTCGCCGCCGGGGGCTACGTCGGCCGGGCCGACGCGGCCCAGCTCGACGACGCCTACCGGTTCCTGCGCTCGATGGAGCACCGCATCCAGCTGTTCCGGCTGCGCCGCACCCACCTCGTCCCCGAGGACGAGGCCGAGCTGCGCCGGATCGGCCGTTCCCTCGGCATGCGCAAGGACCCGGTCGCCGACCTGCACCGCGAGTGGCGGCGGCACGCGGGCGTCGTGCGCCGTCTGCACGAGAAGCTCTTCTACCGGCCGCTGCTCGACGCGGTCGCCCAGCTCGCCACCGGGGAGGCCCGGCTGAGCACCGAGGCGGCCCGGGAACGCATGGTCGCCCTCGGCTACGCCGACCCCGCCTCCGCGCTGCGCCACCTGGAGGCCCTGGCCTCCGGCGTCACCCGCAAGGCCGCCATCCAGCGCACCCTGCTCCCGGTGCTGCTCGGCTGGTTCGCCGACTCGGCCGACCCGGACGCGGGCCTGCTGGGCTTCCGCAAGGTCTCGGACGCGCTCGGCAAGACCCCCTGGTACCTGCGGCTGCTGCGGGACGAGGGCGCCGCCGCGCAGAACCTCGCCCGGGTGCTGTCCGCCGGCCGGCTCGCGCCCGACCTGCTGATGCGCGCACCGGAGGCGGTGGCGCTGCTCGGCGACGGGGACGGCGGCGGACTGGAGCCCCGGCCGCGCGACCACCTGGAGCAGGAGATACTCGCCGCGGTGCGGCGCGCCGACGGTGTCACCCAGGCGGTCACGGCCGCCCGCGGCGTGCGCCGCCGCGAGCTGTTCCGCACGGCCGCCGCGGACATCGTCGGCTCCTACGGCACCGAGGAGCAGCCCGCGGAGGCCGACCAGGGCGCCCTGGTGGACCGGGTCGGCGGCGCGATCTCGGACCTGACAGCCGCGACCCTGGCCGGCACGCTCCGCGCGGTCGTGCGGGACGGCTGGGGCGACGACCTGCCCACCCGCTTCGCGATCATCGGCATGGGCCGGTTCGGCGGCCACGAGCTGGGCTACGGCTCCGACGCGGACGTGCTGTTCGTGCACGAACCGCGCGACGGCGTCGACGAGCGGGAAGCGTCCCGGGCGGCCAACAAGGTCGTCTCCGAGATGCGCCGCCTGCTGCAGATCCCCAGCGCCGACCCGCCCCTGCTCATCGACGCCGACCTGCGCCCCGAGGGCAAGTCGGGGGCGCTGGTGCGCACCCTCACCTCGTACGAGGCCTACTACCGCCGGTGGGCCCAGACCTGGGAGTCACAGGCGCTGCTGCGGGCCGAGCCCGTCGCCGGCGACGAGGACCTGGGCCGTCGCTTCATCGAGCTGATCGACCCGCTGCGCTATCCGGCGGCCGGGCTGGCCGACGAGGCCGTGCGCGAGATCCGGCGGCTGAAGGCCCGTATGGAGTCCGAGCGGCTGCCGCGCGGCGCCGACCCCAAGCTGCACGCCAAGCTCGGGCCGGGTGGCCTGTCCGACGTGGAGTGGACCGTGCAGCTCATGCAGCTGCGGCACGGCTCGTCGGAGCCGGGTCTGCGCACCACCCGCACCCGTGAGGCCCTGGCCGCCGCCCGTGCCGCCGGGCTCATCACGGACGAGGACGCGGCGACCCTGGACGAGGCCTGGGTCCTCGCGACCCGGGTCCGCAACGCGGTGATGCTGGTCCGCGGCCGGGCCGGCGACACCTTCCCGACGGAGCCCCGGGAGCTGGCCGCCGTCGGCAGGTACCTGGGGTTCGGCCCGGGGCACGCGGGCGACATGCTGGACGCGTACCGGCGCACGGCCCGCCGGGCGCGTGCCGTGGTGGAGGAACGGTTCTACGGCACCAGCGAGCGCTAGGGGGTTTCTGACCGTCGAGACGCCCGGCAGAAGCCCCAGGCCCCCGAGGGGCCGGAGGCTCATGCCCTGGCCGGGGACTTGGACCGGCCGCGCCCGCGCTCCGGTGCCGTCCTCGGCAGCGCGTACGGCTGCCGCCCGTACCAGAGCCGTGCGACCGCGAACCCGAAGGCCAGGCACAGCACACCGCCCACCGCGTCCAGCCAGAAGTGGTTGGCCGTCGCGACGATGACCACCAGCGTCAGCGCCGGGTACAGCAGGCCCAGCACCCGCACCCAGGGGACGGTGGCCAGGGCGAAGATCGTCAGGCCGCACCACACGGACCAGCCGATGTGCATCGAGGGCATCGCGGCGTACTGGTTGGACATGTGCTTCAGGTCGCCCGATGCCATCGAGCCCCAGGTCTGGTGGACCATGACCGTGTCGACGAAGTCGCCGCCGTTCATCAGCCGCGGGGGCGCCAGCGGGTACAGGTAGTAGCCGAGCAGGGCGACCGCGGTCGTCGCGAACAGCACCAGGCGCGTCGCCGCGTAACGCCCCGGGTGGCGACGGAAAAGCCACACCAGCACACTCAGCGTCACCACGAAGTGCAGCGTCGCGTAGTAGTAGTTCATCCCGACGATGAGCCAATGCACCGAGTTCACCGTGTGGTTGACGGTCTCCTCGACGGCGATGCCCAGCTGGTGCTCGACCCGCCAGATCCAGTCGGCGTTGTGCAGCGCCTCGGCCTTCTGCTCGGGGACGGCGTTGCGGATGAGCGAGTACGTCCAGTAACTCACCGCGATCAGCAGGATCTCGAACCAGAACCGGGGCCGGCGCGGAGTGCGCAGCCGGCGCAGCGGGCCACTCCCCGCATCGGCCGCAACGGGGTCCGGGAGGGCCGCTTCCAGGCCCTCCGGCTGCGTTACGGTCGTTTCACCCATAGGCGCAAAGTCTGCCAGAAAAGGACTTCTCCACCGATCATCCCGCGGCTCCGTCCGGGCCGCATGTCCTACGGCGACTTCAGGCCGCGAACCTCAGAAACGACCACGTTCCCCGGGGGCCGAAGCGGTCGAACCGCGCACCACCAGTTCGGGCATGAACACGAACTCGCTGTGCGGCGCGGGCGTCCCGCCGATCTCCTCCAGCAGCGTGCGCACGGCCGCCTGCCCCATGGCCGGGACCGGCTTGCGGATCGTGGTGAGGGGCGGGTCGGTGAAGGCGATCAGCGGGGAGTCGTCGAAGCCGACCACGGAGATGTCCTTCGGCACGTCCAGGCCGAGCTGCCGGGCCGCCCGAATCGCGCCCAGCGCCATCATGTCGCTGGCGCACACCACGGCCGTGCAGCGGCGGTCGATCAACGCCGTGGCCGCCGCCTGACCACCCTCAAGGGTGTACAGCGAGTGCTGCACCAGCTCCGACTCGACGGTCTCGGCGCTCAGACCCAACTGGTCCTGCATCGTGCGCACGAACCCCTCGATCTTGCGCTGCACCGGCACGAACCGCTTGGGTCCGAGGGCCAGACCGATGCGGGTGTGCCCCAGGGACGCCAGGTGCGTGACCGCCAGGCTCATCGCCGCGCGGTCGTCGGGGGAGATGAACGGCGCCTGCACCTTCGGCGAGAAGCCGTCGACCAGCACGTAGGGCACGCCCTGGGCGCGCAGCCGGTCGTAGCGCTGCATGTCGGCGGTGGTGTCGGCGTGCAGCCCGGAGACGTAGATGATGCCGGCGACCCCGCGGTCGACGAGCATCTCGGTGAGTTCGTCCTCGGTCGAGCCGCCCGGGGTCTGGGTGGCCAGCACGGGCGTGTAGCCCTGCCGTGTCAGCGCCTGGCCGATGACCTGCGCCAGGGCCGGGAAGATCGGGTTCTCCAGCTCCGGGGTGATCAGGCCGACCAGGCCCTCGCTGCGCTGGCGCAGGCGCACCGGGCGTTCGTAGCCCAGGACGTCGAGAGCGGCCAGTACGGACTGGCGGGTGGTGGCGGCGACGCCCGGCTTCCCGTTGAGGACGCGGCTGACGGTCGCTTCGCTCACCCCCGCCTGCAACGCGATGTCCGCAAGCCGTGTGGTCACAGCACTGGACTGTAGCGGCCGGGGTTGCCCTTGCACACCGACGGGACGCCTGATGCGCGCCGTCGCACGGCCCGCTGCGGGTGGCTTGGTCATCGCGGTCCCTCAAAACTCGTGGTCGGCGTCCGATCCGCAACGGATGATCCCCCCGGCGGATACGGATGGCAAGTGCTTGCAGAGTCTTGCACAGCCGTCCGACTGCCCGCCCGGCAGGCGGAAATCAAGGCCTCGGGCCGGTCGAGGGGAGGTCACGGCGGGATAACCATCCGCACCCCTTGCAACTTTTTGCTGCAAGGTCTTTCGCAACTCGTTGCAGCGCGGCTAATGTCACCGACGCCCGGCGGCCAACGGCGCAGTCGGCAGCACGAAACGGGCTTCACCCTCAAGGAGAACTCATGCGGCGTGGCATAGCGGCCACCGCGCTGGTGGCGTCCCTCGCCCTGGCAGCGACGGCGTGCGGCGGAAGCGACAGCGGCGACAAGGCCGACGGTCCCGTCACCATCACCTGGTGGGACACCTCCAACGCCACCAACGAGGCGCCGACCTACAAGGCCCTCGTCAAGGAGTTCGAGGCCGCCAACAAGGACGTCAAGGTCAAGTACGTCAACGTCCCCTTCGACCAGGCGCAGAACAAGTTCGACACCGCCGCCGGTTCCAAGGGTGCTCCCGACGTGCTGCGCTCCGAGGTCGGCTGGACGCCCGCCTTCGCCAAGAAGGGCTTCTTCCTGCCGCTGGACGGCACCGACGCCCTCGCCGAGCAGGACAAGTTCAAGCCGAACCTGATCAAGCAGGCCCAGTACGAGGGCAAGACCTACGGCGCGCCGTTCACCACGGACACCCTCGCCCTGGTCTACAACAAGGCCCTGTTCAAGAAGGCCGGCGTCGAGGCTCCCAAGACCTGGGGCGACCTGAAGAAGGCCGCGGCCACCATCAAGAGCAAGACCGGCGTCGACGGCTACTGGGGTTCGACCCAGTCCTACTACGCCCACTCCTTCCTCTACGGCGAGGGCGCCGACACCGTCGACGTCGACGCCAAGAAGATCACGGTCACCTCGCCCGCGGCCAAGAAGGCCTACGGCACCTGGCTGAGCCTGTTCAAGGGCAAGGGCCTGCACAAGGCCGACACCACCGCCGACGCCTACGCCCACATCCAGGAGGCGTTCGTCAGCGGCAAGGTGGCCTCGATCATCCAGGGGCCGTGGGAGATCACGAACTTCTACAAGGGCTCGGCCTTCAAGGACAAGGCCAACCTGGGCATCGCCACCGTCCCGGCCGGCTCCTCCGGCAAGGCGGGCGCCCCGACCGGCGGCCACAACCTCTCGGTGTACGCGGGCTCGGACAAGGCCCACCAGGAGGCCTCGCTGAAGTTCGTGAAGTTCATGACCTCGGCCAAGGCCCAGGAGACCATCGCGCTGAAGAACAACACGCTGCCGACGCGCGACGACGCCTACACCGGCCAGGTCAAGGCCGACCCGGGCATCGCCGGCTACCAGGGCGTGCTCGCCGCCGCCCAGCCGCGGCCGGAGCTGCCCGAGTACAGCTCGCTGTGGACGCCGCTGGACGACGAGCTGCTCGCGATCGCCGGTGGCAAGAAGTCCCTGGACCAGGGGCTGAGCAGCGCCGAGACCTCCATCGCCAAGCTGCTCCCGGACTACAGCAAGTAGGCCCGTGTGGCCGCCGGATCCTCCAGTACAGAGGGGGAAGGATCCGGCGGCCATCGGCCTGTGTGCCGTACCCCCTGATCTCCAGCTGATCTCCAGTTCGCGAAGAAGGTTGTCGAACATGACAGTCGCCATCGACCGAGCGACCGGCAAGCGGAGCGGTGACCGCGGTCCCCGGTCCGGGCTGGGCCGGCGTCTCAAGCACAGCTACCAGAAGCACTGGTACGCCTACGCGATGATCGCGCCCGTGGCCGTCGTGCTCGGCGTCCTCGTGCTGTACCCCCTGGCCTACGGCCTCTATCTGACGCTGACCGACGCGACCAGCCTCAACACGGCCCGGACGATCGGCGTCAACGAGATCGAGGCCACCTACAAGTTCATCGGCTTCGACAACTACGCCGACATTCTGTGGGGCGAGACCGCCTACGACCGCTTCTGGTCGCACTTCATCTGGACGATCGTGTGGACGGCCCTGTGCGTCGCCCTGCACTACTCCATCGGCCTGGGCCTGGCGCTGCTGCTCAACCAGAAGCTGCGCGGGCGCACCTTCTACCGGCTGATCCTCATCCTGCCGTGGGCCGTGCCGACCTTCGTCACCGTCTTCGGCTGGCGCTTCATGCTCGCCGACTCCGGCATCATCAACTCCGGCCTGGAGATGCTGCACCTGCCCAGCCCGGCGTGGCTGGAGGACACCTTCTGGCAGCGCTTCGCCGCGATCATGGTCAACACCTGGTGCGGTGTGCCGTTCATGATGGTCTCCCTGCTCGGCGGTCTGCAGTCCATCGACTCCTCCCTCTACGAGGCCGCCGAGATGGACGGCGCCAGCCGCTGGCAGCAGTTCCGCTACGTCACCCTGCCGGGCCTGAGGTCGGTCAGCTCCACCGTGGTGCTGCTCGGCGTGATCTGGACGTTCAACCAGTTCGCCATCATCTTCCTGCTGTTCGGCAACACCGCCCCGGACGCGCAGATCCTCGTCACCTGGGCCTACCAGCTCGGCTTCGGGCAGCAGCCGCGTGACTTCGCGCAGTCGGCCGCCTACGGGATCCTGCTGCTCGGCATCCTGATCGTCTTCACCTCCTTCTACCGCCGCTGGCTGAACCGCGATGAGCAGCAGCTCGCGATCTGAGGCAGGAGTCCCCATGAGCACCACGACCGTCCAGCAGACCGCGGGCGGGGCTCCGGCCCCCGCCGCCGCCCCCGCGTCCGCCCCCGCGCGCCGCCGCAACCGGCGCGGCGCGGCCGGGAGCATCGTCTCCCATGGCCTGCTGATCCTCGCGAGCCTGATCGCGCTCTTCCCGATCGCCTGGCTGATCTTCCTGTCCCTCGGCCCGGACAAGGACGACTACCTGCACCCCGGTGGCATCTGGTCGAAGATGACCCTGGACAACTACAGCTTCGTGCTCCAGGAGACCGCCTTCTTCCACTGGCTGCAGAGCACGCTGATCGTGTCCCTGGGGACCACGGTCGTCGGAGTGGTCATCGCCGCCACGACCGGGTACGCGGTGTCCCGCATGCGCTTCCCGGGCTACAAGAAGTTCATGTGGGTGCTGCTGTGCACGCAGATGTTCCCCATCGCCGTGCTGATCGTGCCGATGTACCAGATCCTGTCGAGCCTGCAGCTCGTCGACACCTACGTCGGCCTGATCCTGGTCTACTGCTCGACCGCGGTGCCCTACTGCGCCTGGCTGCTGAAGGGCTACTTCGACACCATCCCGTTCGAGATCGACGAGGCCGGCCGCGTCGACGGACTGACGCCCTTCGGCACGTTCTTCCGGCTGATCCTGCCGCTCGCCCGGCCGGGTCTGGCGGTGGCTGCCTTCTACAGTTTCATCACCGCCTTCGGCGAGGTCGCCTTCGCCACCGTTTTCATGCTGGACGACGAGAAGTACACCTTCGCCGTCGGCCTGCAGAGTTTCATCAGCGAGCACGACGCCCAGCGCAACCTGATGGCCGCGACCGCGGTGCTCATCGCGATACCCGTCTCCGTGTTCTTCTACCTGGTGCAGAAGAACCTGGTGACCGGGCTCACCGCCGGTGGCACGAAGGGCTGACCCTCGCCGGGCGAACGGCCGCGGCGCCGCCGTGGTCGCTCGCGCCACGCGGCTCAGCCGCAGATCGATAGAGTCCCGCGCCCCTCGGGGCGCGGGTGTGGCGGCCGCGGTGCCCATCCGACCCCGCTGTACCGCGGCCGCCGCCATCTCCCCACCCACGCTTCCATGACCGACATCCTGTTACGCATCAAGGACGACATGAGCCAGCACTCAGCTGCACCTGCCCCCACCCCCGCGTCCGCCGTCGCCGTCGCCAAGCGCCGCGACTGGTGGCGGGACGCGGTGATCTACCAGGTGTACCCGCGCAGCTTCGCCGACAGCAACGGCGACGGCATGGGCGACCTGGAGGGTGTCCGCACCCGTCTTCCGTACCTGCGCGACCTCGGCGTGGACGCCGTGTGGCTCAGCCCCTTCTACGCTTCGCCGCAGGCCGACGCCGGCTACGACGTCGCCGACTACCGTGCCGTCGACCCCATGTTCGGCAACCTCCTGGACGCCGACGCGCTGATCCGCGACGCCCACACGCTGGGCCTGCGCATCATCGTGGACCTGGTGCCCAACCACTCCTCCGACCAGCACGAATGGTTCAAGCGGGCCGTCGCCGAGGGCCCGGGCTCCTCGCTGCGGGACCGCTACCACTTCCGCCCCGGCAAGGGCGAGAACGGCGAACTGCCGCCCAACGACTGGGAGTCGATCTTCGGCGGCCCGGCCTGGACCCGCGTGACCGAACCCGACGGCACGCCCGGCGAGTGGTACCTGCACCTCTTCGCCCCCGAGCAGCCCGACTTCAACTGGGAGCACCCGGCGGTCGGCGACGAGTTCCGCTCGATCCTGCGCTTCTGGCTGGACATGGGCGTCGACGGCTTCCGCATCGACGTCGCCCACGGCCTGGTGAAGGCCGAGGGGCTGCCCGACCTTGGATCCCACGACCAGGTGAAGCTGCTGGGCAACGATGTCATGCCGTTCTTCGACCAGGACGGCGTGCACGAGATCTACCGGCAGTGGCGGCTGATCCTCGACGAGTACGCGGGCGAAAGGATCTTCGTCGCCGAGGCCTGGACCCCGACCATCGAGCGCACCGCGCACTACGTGCGTCCCGACGAGCTGCACCAGGCCTTCAACTTCCAGTACCTCAGCACCCACTGGGACGCCGAGGAGATGCGCGAGGTCATCGACCGCACCCTGGAGGCCATGCGGCCGGTCGGCGCCCCCGCCACCTGGGTGCTGTCCAACCACGACGTGACCCGCCACGCCACTCGCTTCGCCAACCCGGCCGGCCTCGGCACTCAGATCCGCCTGGCCGGCGACCGCGAACTGGGGCTGCGCAGGGCCCGGGCCGCGAGCCTGCTCATGCTGGCGCTGCCCGGCTCGGCATACGTCTACCAGGGCGAGGAGCTCGGCTTGCCCGACGTCGTCGACCTGCCGGACGAGGTGCGCCAGGACCCGGCGTACTTCCGGGGCGCCGGCCAGGACGGCTTCCGCGACGGGTGCCGGGTGCCGATCCCGTGGACCCGGACGGGGTCGTCGTACGGCTTCGGCGACGGCGGCAGCTGGCTGCCGCAGCCCGAGGGCTGGGGCGAGCTGAGCGTCGAAGCGCAGAGCGGCGAGGCCGGTTCGACCCTGGAGCTGTACCGGGCCGCGCTCCGCGTGCGGCGCGAGCAGCCCGACCTCGGCGCCGGCACCTCCGTGGAGTGGCTGCGCGCGCCCGAGGGCGTGCTCGCCTTCCGCCGCGGGGAGTTCGTGTGCGTCGCCAACACCACCGGGGAGTCGGTGGCGATGCCGGCGTACGGCCGGATGCTGGTCGCGAGCGGCGAGATCGTGCTGGTCGACGACGAGGCGAAGGTGCCGGCCGACACCACGGTGTGGTGGACCACCGCGACCGCGGAGGCCCGCGCCTGACTTTCCTTTGAATTTCGTACGGCCCGCTGCCCATTCGGGCGGCGGGCCTCTACTATCTGCGTCACCGCAAGGTTTCTGAACCTTGCAGCAAGAACCTTCAACGAAGAAGGAAACCCCACATGGCACGCAGATACCTCGCCACCGCCGCGGCGCTCGCCGCGGCTTCGATTGTCATGAACCCGACCGGTGCGCAGGCCTCCCCACCTGGCACCAAGGACGTCACCGCCGTCCTCTTCGAATGGAACTTCGCCTCGGTCGCCCGCGAGTGCACCACCACCCTCGGACCCGCCGGGTACGGCTACGTCCAGGTCTCCCCGCCCGCCGAGCACATACAGGGCCCGCAGTGGTGGACCTCGTATCAGCCGGTCAGCTACAAGATCGCAGGGCGGCTCGGTGACCGGACGGCCTTCCGGAACATGGTGAACACCTGCCACGCGGCCGGGGTGAAGGTCGTCGTCGACACCGTCGTCAACCACATGGCGGCCGGCGGCGGCACCGGCACCGGCGGCTCGTCGTACACGAAGTACAACTATCCGGGCCTCTACTCCGCCCCCGACTTCGACGACTGTACGGGCCAGATCAGCAACTACCAGGACCGCTGGAACGTCCAGCACTGCGAACTGGTCGGGCTCTCCGACCTCGACACGGGCGAGAACTACGTCCGCGGCGCGATCGCCGGGTACATGAACGACCTGCTCTCCCTCGGCGTCGACGGCTTCCGCATCGACGCGGCCAAGCACATCGACACCGCCGACCTCGCCAACATCAAGTCCCGGCTGAGCAGCCCGTCGGTGTACTGGAAGCAGGAGGTCATCCACGGCTCCGGCGAGGCGGTCCAGCCCACCGAATACACGAGTAACGGCGACGTCCAGGAGTTCCGCTACGCCTACGACCTCAAACGGGTCTTCAACAACGAGAACCTCGCCTACCTGAAGAACTACGGCGAGGGCTGGGGCTACATGAACAGCGGCGTCTCCGGCGTGTTCGTCGACAACCACGACACCGAGCGCAACGGCTCGACCCTCAGCTACAAGGACAACGCCACCTACACCCTGGCCAACGTCTTCATGCTGGCCTGGCCCTACGGCGCCCCCGACATCAACTCCGGGTACGAGTTCAGCGACCACGACGCCGGACCGCCCAACGGGGGCCAGGTGAACGCCTGCTGGCAGGACGGCTGGAAGTGCCAGCACAACTGGCCCGAGATCAAGTCCATGGTCGGCTTCCGCAACGCCACCCGGGGCCAGGCCGTCACCAACTGGTGGGACAACGGCGGCGACGCCATCGCCTTCGGCCGGGGCAGCAAGGGCTTCGTGGCCATCAACCACGAGCCGGGTTCGCTGAGCCGTACGTATCAGACGTCGCTGCCTGCGGGGACGTACTGCGATGTGCAGGGCAACAGGACCGTGACGGTGAACTCCAGCGGGCAGTTCACGGCCACCCTGGGCGCGAACACCGCCCTGGCGGTCCACGCGGGCAAGTCGGGCTGCTGACCGGCCTCCTGAAAGTTTTTGCCGATGGTTTCAAGCCTCTTGCTGTAAGTGTTGCGGCGGCGATACGGTCACGCGGGGTCGGACCCGAAGAGCCGTAATCGCAAGGAGCCCATCTGTGATACCGAGATGGCCGACGCCGTCGAGGCGCCGAACCACCCATGCCGGACGGGTCGCTGCGGTCACCGTGACCGCGCTGGCCGCAGCGCTCGTCCAGCCCCTCGCGGCGCGGGCCGACACACCGCCTCCGCCCCCCTCCGACGCCAAGCTGGCCGCCCAGCCCGCCCGGCACGACGCCACCCGTGAGCAGTTCTACTTCGTCCTGCCGGACCGTTTCGCCAACGGCGACCCGCGCAACGACAAGGGTGGCCTGACCGGTTCACGCCTGTCGACCGGCTACGACCCGACCGACAAGGGCTTCTACCAGGGCGGCGACCTCAAGGGGCTGACCAAGCGGCTCGACTACATCAAGGGCCTGGGCACCACCGCCCTGTGGATGGCCCCCATCTTCAAGAACCAGCCCGTGCAGGGCACCGGGGCCAACGCCTCGGCCGGCTACCACGGGTACTGGATCACGGACTTCACCCAGGTCGACCCGCACTTCGGCACCAACGAGGACCTCGAGACCCTCATCGACAAGGCCCACGACAAGGGCATGAAGGTCTTCTTCGACGTCATCACCAATCACACCGCCGACGTCGTCGACTACGAGGAGAAGTCCTACGACTACCTCTCCAAGGGCGCCTTCCCGTACCTGACGAAGGACGGCGTGCCCTTCGACGACGCCGACTACGCCGACGGGCGGCGCGCCTTCCCCGCCGTCGACCGGGACTCCTTCCCGCGCACACCGGTCGTCACCAGGAAGAACAAGGTGCCGTCGTGGCTCAACGACCCGACGATGTACCACAACCGCGGCGACTCCACCTTCGCCGGTGAGAGCTCCACCCACGGCGACTTCTCCGGCCTCGACGACCTGTGGACCGAGCGGCCCGAGGTCGTCGACGGCATGGAGAAGATCTACCAGCGCTGGGTGCGGGACTTCGACGTCGACGGCTTCCGGATCGACACCGTGAAGCACGTCAACATGGAGTTCTGGACCCAGTGGGCCACCGCCCTCGACGCCTACGCCGCCAAGCGCGGCCGCGACGACTTCTTCATGTTCGGCGAGGTCTACTCGGCCGACACGAACATCACGGCCCCGTACGTCACCCAGGGCCGGCTCGACGCCACCCTCGACTTCCCCTTCCAGGAGGCGGCCCGCCAGTACGCCTCGCAGGGCGGCAGCGCCCGCAAGCTCGCAGGCGTCTTCGGGGACGACTACAAGTACACGACCGGCAAGGCCAATGCGTACGAGCAGGTCACCTTCCTCGGCAACCACGACATGGGCCGCATCGGGTCGTTCCTCAAGCAGGACGACCCCAAGGCCACCGACGCCGAGATCCTCGCCAAGGACGAGCTCGCCAACGAGCTGATGTTCCTCAGCCGCGGCAACCCCGTCGTCTACTACGGCGACGAGCAGGGCTTCACCGGCCCGGGCGGCGACAAGGACGCCCGGCAGAGCATGTTCGCCTCGCGCACCGCCGACTACCTCGACGACGACCGCATCGGCACCGACCGCACCCACGCCGACGACGCCTACGACACCAAGGCGCCCCTCTACCGCCACATCAGCGCCCTCGCCAAGCTGCGCAAGGCCAACCCGGCGCTGACCGACGGCGTCCAGCAGGAGCGGTACGCGGCCGACGGCCCGGGCGTCTACGCCTTCTCCCGCACGGACGCCAGGACCGGCACCGAGTACGTCGTCGCCTTCAACAACGCCGGTGAGAAGAAGACCGCGACGTTCCCGGCCGGCTCGGCCGGCATGACCTTCAAGGGCATCCACGGCACCGCCGCGACCCTGAAGAGCGGCAGCGACAAGAAGCTCACGGTCACCGTCCCGGCCGGCTCGGCGATCGTCCTCAAGGCCACCGGAAGGCTCGCCGAGCCCGCCACCGCTCCCACGCTCACCCTCAAGGCCCCGGCGGCCGGCGCGACCGGCACGGTAGAGGTCACCGCCGACGTCGACGGGGGACAGCTCAACAGGGTCGTGTTCGCCGCGCAGACCGGCGGCGGCAAGTGGCGGGTCCTCGGCTCCGCCGACCACGCCCCCTACAAGGTCACCCACACCGTCGCCAAGGACGTGGCACCGGGCACGGCCCTGCGCTACAAGGCCGTCGTGGTCGACTCGGCAGGCCGCACCGCGAGCGCGGTGGCCGCCTCCACCACCGGCACCCCGCCCGCCCCGCAGCCGCCCACCGCGTCCTCCCGCGACTACGCGATCGTCCACTACAAGCGCACCGACGGCGACTACGCCGACTGGGGCCTGTACGCCTGGGGCGACCTCGCCGAGGGCGAGGCCACCGAATGGCCGGGGAGCCACCCCTTCACCGGCCGGGACGCCTACGGCGCCTTCGCCTGGGTCAAGCTCAAGCCCGGCGCCTCGAACGTCGGCTTCCTCGTCATCGACAAGGACGGCACCAAGGACGTCGCCGCCGACCGCACGATCGACGTCACCAAGACCGGCGAGATCTGGATCGAGCAGGGCAAGGACACCGTCACCACCGAGCGGCCCGACTCCCCGGCGCCCGACAAGACCAAGGCGGTCCTGCACTACCACCGGGCCGACGGGAACCACGACGGCTGGGGACTGCACGTCTGGACCGGCGCCGCGAACCCCACCGACTGGTCGAACCCCCTGAAGCCGGTCAAGACTGACAGTTATGGCGCAGTCTTCGAGGTACCGCTCAGCGACGGAGCCACCAGCCTCAGCTACATCCTCCACAAGGGCGACGAGAAGGACCTTCCCACCGACCAGTCGCTCGACCTCAAGGCGAACGGCCACGAGGTGTGGCTCGTGAACGGCCAGGAGAAGTACCTGCTCCCGCAGCCCGCGGGCAGTGCCGCCGCCCTCGACCTGACGACGTCAAAGGCCGTCTGGATCGACCGGAACACCCTCGCCTGGAACGGCTCCGACGCCGCCGCGTCCACCCAGCTGCTGTACTCCCGCGACGGCTCGATCAAGGCCGAGGACGGCGCCCTGACCGGCGACGCCACGTGGCTGCGCCTGTCGAAGAGCGAGCTCACCGACGCCCAGAAGGTGAAGTTCCCGCACCTCAAGGCGTACGACGCCTGGACCGTCGACCCCCGTGACCGCGACCGGGTCCGTGCTGCCCTGCGCGGCCAGGTGGTCGCCACCCAGCACGCGGCCAACGGAGCCGTGCTCGCGGCGACCGGCGTCCAGATCGCCGGAATCCTCGACGACCTGTACCCCGGCGCGACCAAGGCCGACCTCGGACCGACGTTCGCCGAGGGCCGTCCCACCCTGTCGGTGTGGGCACCGACCGCGCAGTCCGTCGCCCTGGAACTCGACGGCAAGGCCGTCCCCATGCGCCGCGACAGCGCCACCGGCGTCTGGTCCGTCACCGGCCCGCCCTCCTGGAAGGGCAAGCCCTACCGCTACGCCGTGAAGGTCTGGGCGCCCGGCGTCCGCAAGGTCGTCACCAACAAGGTCACCGACCCCTACGCACTCGCCCTCACCACCGACTCGAAGCGCAGCCTGGTCGTCGACCTGGACGACAAGGCCCTCAAGCCCGCCGGCTGGTCGTCGTACACCAAGCCCAGGGCCGTACCGCTGAAGGACGCGCAGATCCAGGAGCTGCACATCCGGGACTTCTCCGTCGAGGACCGCACGGCCGAGCACCCCGGCACCTACCTCGCCTTCACCGACAGGACCAGCGACGGCAGCAAGCACCTGCGCAAGCTGGCGAAGGCGGGCACCTCCTACGTCCACCTCCTGCCCGCGTTCGACATCGCCACCATCCCGGAGAAGAAGGCCGACCAGGCGAAGACCGACTGCGACCTGGCGTCCTTCCCGGCCGACTCGGACAAGCAGCAGGAGTGCGTCGGCAAGATCGCCGCCAAGGACGCCTACAACTGGGGTTACGACCCGTACCACTACACGGTCCCCGAAGGCTCCTACGCCACCGACCCGGACGGCACCGCCCGCACGGTCGAGTTCCGCAGGATGGTGAAGGCCCTCAACGACGACGGGCTGCGGGTCGTCATGGACGTCGTCTACAACCACACCGCCGCGAGCGGCCAGGAGAAGACGAGCGTCCTCGACCGGATCGTGCCCGGCTACTATCAGCGGCTCCTCGCCGACGGCTCGGTCGCCAACAGCACCTGCTGCGCCAACACCGCCACCGAGAACGCCATGATGGGCAAGCTGGTCGTCGACTCGATCGTCACCTGGGCGAAGGAGTACAAGGTCGACGGCTTCCGCTTCGACCTCATGGGCCACCACCCGAAGGCCAACATCCTCGCGGTCCGCGAGGCCCTCGACGCGCTGACCCCCGCCAAGGACGGCGTCGACGGCAAGAAGATCATCCTGTACGGCGAGGGCTGGAACTTCGGCGAGGTCGCCGACGACGCCCGGTTCGTCCAGGCCACGCAGAAGAACATGGCCGGCACCGGCGTCGCCACCTTCTCCGACCGCGCCCGTGACGCGGTCCGCGGCGGCGGCCCCTTCGACGAGGACCCCGGCGTCCAGGGCTTCGCGTCCGGCCTGTACACCGACCCCAACTCCTCCCAGAACAACGGCACGCCCGCCGAGCAGAAGGCCCGGCTCCTGCACTACCAGGACCTGATCAAGGTCGGCCTCTCCGGCAACCTCGCCGGCTACCGGTTCACCGACACCGGCGGCAAGGAGGTCAAGGGCTCCGACGTCGACTACAACGGCGCCCCCGCCGGATACGCCGACGCCCCGGGCGACGCCCTCGCCTACGCCGACGCGCACGACAACGAGTCCCTGTTCGACGCCCTGGCCTTCAAACTGCCCGCCACGACCGGTGCGTCCGACCGGGCCAGGATGCAGGTCCTCGCCATGGCGACGGCCACCCTCTCCCAGGGCCCGGCCCTCTCCCAGGCGGGCAGCGACCTGCTGCGCTCCAAGTCCCTGGACCGCAACTCCTACGACAGCGGCGACTGGTTCAACGCCGTCCACTGGCGGTGCGCGGACGGCAACGGCTTCGGTCGTGGACTGCCCATGGCGGCCGACAACACCGACAAGTGGCCGTACGCCAAGCCCCTGCTGACCACCGTCAAGGTGGGCTGCGAGCAGATCGAGGGCACCTCGGCCGCCTACCGCGACCTGCTGCGGATCCGGAGCACCGAGAAGGACTTCTCCCTCGGCACGGCCGCACAGGTGCAGTCCCGGCTCTCCTTCCCGCTGTCCGGCACGGACGAGACACCCGGCGTGATCACCATGCGCCTCGGTGACCTGGTCGTCGTGTTCAACGCCACGCCCGAGCGGCAGGAGCAGCGCGTGTCCGCACTCGCCGGGACCGGCTACCGGCTGCACCCGGTGCAGGCGGCGGGCGCGGACGCCACCGTGAAGTCCTCCGCCTACGCGCAGGAGTCCGGCACCTTCGCCGTGCCGGCGCGCACGGTCGCGGTCTTCACCCGGACCGCGGGGTAACGCACCCGCTGCGGGCGGGGTGGACCGCGACCGGCGGCCCGCCCCGCCCGCGGCTAGGGTGAGCACACCGACCTGGAACAGGAGTGCTGATGCCGCAGATCACCGTCGACTATTCCGCCGACCTCGCCGGCGGCTTCGACCGGCCCGGATTCGCCAAGGCGCTGCACGAGGCGACGGTCGAGATCGCGGCCGCCAAGCCGCCCGCGTGCAAGACCCGGTTCCGCCCGACCGAGGACATCGTGGTCGGCCCCGACACCGAGGGGCACGCCCACGTCCACATCCACATCGCGCTGCTCGCCGGCCGCACCGACGAGACCAAGGCCCGGCTGACCGAGGCCGCGCTGGAGCTGCTGCGGACGTATCTGAAGCAGCCCGAGAGCCTCGCCCTGCACGCCTCCGCCGAGGTCCGCGACCTCGACGCGTCGTACGCGAAGTACGAAGGCTGAGACCGCTCAGCTCGCCAGGGCGATGAGCCGGCCGACCAGGTGCGCGAACGGGCCGTCGGCCGGTTCGTCCTTGAGGGCGCCGCGCAGCAGCTCCGCCATCTCCTCGTCGTAGGCGGCGCTGACGGCGGCGAGCGCGGCGAAGTCGTTGACGAGCTGGGGCTCCAGCTCGTCGCGCGGGATGCGCCGGCCGTCCAGCCAGATCAGCGCCGTCGACTCGGCCAGCGAGATCCAGGACCGGACGACCAGTTCGAGACGCGGGGGCGGATCGGTCACGCCCAGGTGCGAAAGGATCTGGACATACGCGGCCTGCCGTACGGAGTCGACGAGCGCGTTGGTCGTCGAGGAACCGACCGCCGGACCGCCGCGCATCAGGGCGGAGAAACCCGGCCCGTGCTCGTCCACAAAGTCGAAGTAGCGGCGCATCACGCGCAGCAGCCGCGCCCCCAGCGGACCCTCGTGGGGCTCCACGAAGCGGGCCGCCAGATCGTCCGAAGCCCGCTGCAACGCGGCCTCGTACAGGCTGAGTTTGCCGGGGAAGTAGTGGTAGACCAGCGGACGCGAGATGCCCGCGGCCGACGCTATCTCGTCGATGGACACGTCGTCGGGGGAGCGGCGGCTGAACAGTTCGAGGGCGACGCCGATCAACTGCTGCCGCCGCTCCTCGACTCCCATTCTGCGGCGAACCCCGGTAGTCATACGAACACCTTACCGATCGATTCCAGCCGCGAACGGTCCGGATCGATCACCGGATTCCGCCGAGCGCAGCGGACGGGCCCGGGACCCGCCCCGGTCAGCGCAGCCCGCGAAGCGAACGCCCGTCCTTCAGCGACCCCTTGAGCTGAGCCTGCGCCCCCTGCTCGGCCGGCACGGTCAGCAGACTGCTCCGCGCCTGCCCGTTCACTCCACCCGTCGCGCGGACCGACGCCGTGTCCCGGCCGCCGGCGGCGAGCAGGTACCAGTCGCCGGCCTTCGACTTCCACAACACCCCGGCCAGCACATGCGGGTCACGCGCCCCGCAGGCGGGCACGTTCTCCGCCTGCGCCGCGGCCGCCCCGTACGCCCCGCCCGGCGTGTGGAACTGCGCCAGCACCCGGGCCCCGCCGCCCCGCCAGGTCTCGGCCCGGGTGCACACCCACGCCGCCGAGCCGCTCCCGTCGGGCAGCGGCTGTTCGTTGAACGCCCACGCGTTCACGCTGCGCACGCCCGCCGAACGCATCGTGCCCAGCGAACAGGCGAACGGCTGCCAGGCGTGCAGCGCCGAAGCCCCCGCCACCTCGCCCGGGGAGCCCGGCCGTCCGGTGGTGAGCGTGGCCGGGACCAGCTCGCCGAGGTCGGTCAGCATCCGGGTCCGGCCGCCGTCGGTCACCTCCAGCACGTTCCACGAGGTGCAGGGGCCGGACCGCAGGGCCGGGCTTGCCAGCGGCGCGGTCACACCGCCGGTGAGCGTGAGGTCCATCGCGCCGGAGCCCGGCTTCACCAGGTCCCGCTCGGCGGCCTGCTCCACCCAGGGGGCCATCAGGTAGCGGACATTGCCGTCGGACCGGCCCAGGACCACCGCGGTCGCCTCGGCCCGGCCGGCCCCGTCGACCCGGGCGAAGTCGAGGGCGGCGCCCTGCGTGCCGTCCTTCGGCTCCGCGTACCGGGCGATGCGCAGACCGTCGTAGAGGATCACCACGCGGGCCGCGTCGAGCGTCCCCGCGTACAGCAGCTGGGGTGGTCCGGCCGGGCCGCCGGAGAGGGTGCCGGGGGTCACCGACACCTGGACCGTCTCACCGGGGCGGGCCCACACGGCCAGGGCGCGGCGCAGCAGGGCCCGGTCGTCGGTGAGGTCGCCGCGGGCCGGCCACACGGAGAAGTCGGTGCGCGCCGAGCTGCGCCACGCGGTGGGCGGCACCCGGGTCAGCTTCGTCGGGTCCAGGGCGGCCTGCGCGGCCGGGTTCCGGGCGTACGGGGGTGCCGCGGCGCCCTCCGGTCCCCAGCCCTCACCGGGCAGGCCGAGGAGTGCCCCGCACACCAGCAGGGCGGCACCGGCGGTCAGCGCGGCCTTCAGGTGCTGGCGGCGGCGCATCAGATCGGTGGGCCGGGCCTGGAGCGAGCAGGGGTCGAACTCGGGGGAGCCGAGCAGCCCGTACTGGGCGGGGATCCCGCCGGCCTCCAGCACCGCGCCCTCCGGGTCGGCGACGCCCGCCGCGGCGAGGACCTCGCACACCCCGTCGTCCGTGAGTCGCTCCAGGCCGCGCAGCGCGTAGGCGGCCCGGGCCGGGCCGGACAGGGTGGACAGCCGCTGGTCCAGGGCGAGTTCGTCCGCACCGCCGGAGCGCGGGAAAAGCTTCAGGCCCCACACGTGCGGCAGCAGCGGCGGCAGCTGGGCCCGCTTGGGCCAGACCTTCGCCTTCAGCGGCAGCCCCGCCTCCAGCGCCGTGCGCAGCACCTTCAGACGGACCAGTGCGTAGCCGGGGTCGCCGTCCCGTCCGGTGGACTGCGCCGGGATCACCGGGGCCGGGGTGCGGTTGCGGGGGAGCGCCCGCTGGGCGAGGGAGTGTGCGGTCAGGACGCGGCGGCTGCGGCCCAGCCCGGGTGGCAGGACCAGGTAGGCCAGCCGGACGAGCCGCGGGTAGTGCTCGACGAGCGCGGCCTCGGCCTGCTCGACGTCGACGACCGGGCCGGCGGAGGAGCGGGGTGCGGGGCGCTGGGCGACATCCTGTGACTGCACGTTCAGCAGAACGAGCGAATCGTGGGTTGGTCACCTGGCCCCGGAGTCTCACGCCCCCGGGTGCACCCCGGGCTCCACGAGCAGCCGGGCGTAGTTCGCCATGGACCGCTGGTAGCGCGGCAGGTGCGGCGCCAGGGCGCCCAGGGCCAGTGCCAGCGCCTCCCGGTCACGGCCGAGGCTCGACAGGCACAGCGCGAGGCAGGCACGTACGGGGTCGTCCAGCTCGTCGGAGGGGGCTAGCAGCTCGGGAGTCAGCAGCGCGACGCCCTCCTCGGCCCGGCCGACGTTCCGCAGCGAGCTGGCCAGCTGGATCTTCGCCCGGCGGGCCTTGTAGGGGGAGGCGCCGGCGAGGCCGTTCCCCAGCGCCTCCCGGTAGAGGGGGACCGCCTTGTCGCTGTGGCCCGTGGAGTCCCACGCGCAGGCCCGCTCGAAGGCGCCGAGCGGGCTGCCCTCGGGCAGCTCGGCGACGAGGGCGTCGACCTCGGCGCGGAAGCGGGCCTCGTCCTCCTCCGTCTCGGCGTAGTCGTCGAAACGGTCCCACAGGGCGGCCACACGGTCTTCCCAGTCCTGATCCACCTGCCCACCCTCGCACAGGAGTGCCCACCGGGGCAGCGGGATTTGAGCACGGCGGGCTCCGCAGCCGTATCGAAGGCGAGAGCCTCTTGCCGGGGCTCCGTGCGGCATGCGTCCGGATCGTGCCGTGACAGGGACCGTGCCGACAAGGACCGGAGGAACAGATGAGGGTGACCCGACCGATGCTCGCGCTGAGCGGCGCGGTGGCGATACTGGCGCTGGCCGGCTGCGGCGGATCCGGCGGCAAGGACGAGGCGGCCGTTCCTAAGGAGGTGAGCGGCAGCCTCGAGCACATCGCGGCCGAGGCCGACTGCAAGCCGAACATGCAGACCGACGCGGACACCATCCGCCAGGCGCTGTGCAAGAAGGGCAAGGACAAGTACGTCCTCGCGACCTTCTCCACGGACCGCGGCCAGCGCGAATGGCTGAACAGCGCCAAGGACTACGGCGGTTACTACCTCGTCGGCCGCAAGTGGGTCGCCGTCGGCCAGCAGAAGACGGTCACGGCACTGCAGGGCGCCCTCGGCGGCACCATGGAAGAGGGTTCCGAGCACATGAACCCCGGCGGCAGCCACAACAAGAACGGTCACGGCGGCAGCGGCCACCACGGCTGAGCACGAAGGCCCGAGCAGCAGAAGGCCGGCGGTGGGAATTCCCACCGCCAGCCTTCCGCACTACCGGTTCAGGACTACTGGCAGTCCTGGCCCTCGTTGATGCACTGGACCATCTCGTTCATCACGTTCTCGTCGAAGAAGTTGATGAAGTCGTTGTGGTCGGTGATCGCCTTGTGCAGCTGCTCCGGGAAGGAGTCGACCGCGAAGGCGTTCTGCACCTGCCCGTTCTCGATCTGCGGCGCCTGTACGTCGTAGACCAGCCGGACCTGGAGCTGCGGGATGGCCTTGAAGCCGTTCGAGCAGCTGCCGTCCGCCTCCACGAAGTCCACGTGGGTGCGGTGGTTGGCGCTGTCGATGTTCTGCCCGTCCCAGCAGCTCTGGAAGTTGGACGTCCGCACCACGGAGCTGCCCTCGGGGCAGAGCGGGTACTTGTCCGTCACCTGACGGTCCTCGAAGCCGGTGCAGCTCCAGGAGGTGTTGGCGTTGTTCAGGCCGTTGGTGGTGGACTTGGCGTCACCGGTGATGATGCGCAGGGCCTTCGGCATCGCGACGACGTCGCTGGTGCGGTTGCCGACGAACTTCAGCTGCGCCTGGGCCGGCTCGACGATCTTGCCGACGTTGCCGTCCTGGCCACCGCCGGGCTGACCCGCGTCGATGTCGTCCGAGCCGTCCTGGATCCGGAGGACCGGCCAGAAGTACGAGGACTTGTCGCCCTGGTTCTGGCAGGACGTCTCGGCGTTGGCCAGGTCCTCGTCGCTCGCGAAGGCGTTGTTGCTCTGGTTGCCGACGTAGTCGTGCTGGTGCTGCGCACCGTTGGACACGCCGGGCGCCACGATCACGTTGTCCGAGTTGCGGTTCTCGTTCTCGTTGGTGCCGCACTGCGTGGTGAACGTACCGGTCGAGCCGCCGTCGCCGTTCGCGGCGAGGCCGTTCGGCAGGTTGCGGGAGTTGGGCTGGACGTCCTCGATGTTGATGAAGTCGCCCGCCGCCGGGCCGTTGCCGGCCTGCCCGCCGTTGCCGCCCTGCCCGTTGTCCTGGCCGCCGTTGTCCTGGCCCTGGTCCTGACCGCCGTCGTTGTTCTGACCGCCGTCGTTCTGACCGTCGTTGTTCTGGCCGTCGTTGTTCTGGCCGTCGTTGTTCTGGCCATCGCCGGCCTGGCCGTCGTTGGTGTTGGCGTCGGCGGCCATGCCCTGGCACGAGGCCAGCTGCTCGAGGTTGGCCGGGGCCTTTCCGCCGACCCGCCGGATGTTGATGCCGATCCGGTCGATGACCGCGGTCCGCTTCGACTTCAGCGGGCCGAGGATGGCGTTGTCGACGAAGCCCGCGTCACCGGCCTGAGCCTGGCGGGTGGAGGCGAGCCGGGTGTAGGCCTCGCTGATCTGCTTGTCGAGGTTGGCCAGCTCCTTGTCCACCCCCTGGCGGGCGCCGTCCGGCACATCGGTCAGCTTCTGTCCGACGTCCGGGCACTGGATCGTGGCGATCTGTGCGCCCGCGGACTTCGTCTGGTTCGCCGAGTTCTCCTCGTGCGCCGAGGCGTAGAAGTTTGCCCAGATCAGCCCGCCCCCACCGAGCGCTAGGGCCGCCGATGCGGCAATGGCCTTGGTGGCCAGCGGCGTACGGCGTTTTCTTGTGTTGCGTCCCATGGAACTCCTCTGACTTCCTTTTTCGGGGGCATCGAGGCGCCCGACAGGAGTGAAGCGGCTCCCTTCCATACGGAGCGCGTCCCACGGGTGTTCAGAGGTCTCGGAAATTGATGCGAGATTCGTGAGGACTCTGTGTTCTCAACAGCCGCTCAGGTACCGGGAGTTGTTGATCCCCCACGAGGGGTGAAGGCCATCGTCCGGTTTCACCGGCCGTGGTCGAGATACGCGAGAACCGCCAGCACGCGACGGTTGTCGTCGTCCGAGACCTCCAGCCCCAGTTTGGCGAAGATGTTGGCGGTGTGCTTGGCGATCGCCCGTTCCGTCACGAGCAGTTTCCCCGCGATCGCCGCGTTGGACCGGCCCTGCGCCATCAGCTCCAGCACCTCCGTCTCCCGGGGCGTCAGCCGCGCCGGCGGCAGGTCGTCACCCGAACGGCGGGCCAGCAGCTGCTGGATGACCTGCGGGTCCATCGCCGTGCCCCCGGCGGCGACCCGCCGTACCGCGTCCACGAACTGCTCGGCGTCGAACACCCGGTCCTTCAGCAGATACCCGACCCCGCCGGTGCCGTCGGCGAGGAGCTCACGCGCGTACAGCTGCTCCACGTGCTGGGAGAGCACCAGCACCGGCAGTCCGGGCCGCTTCCGGCGGGCGTCGAGCGCGCACTGCAGGCCTTCGTCGGTATGCGTGGGCGGCAGGCGCACGTCGACCACGGCGACGTCCGGGTCCAGCTCCTCCAACGCGGCGGCCAGTTCGGGTCCCGTCTCGACGGCCGCCGCGATCTCGAAGCCGTGCGCCCGAAGCAGCCGGACGAGTCCGTCGCGCAGCAGGAAGAGGTCTTCGGCCAGGACTACGCGCAAGGGATCTCCATGGTGACCATGGTGGGGCCGCCCGCGGGGCTGCTGACGGCCAGGACGCCGTCGAATGTACCCAGTCGCCGTTCGACCCCGGCCAGCCCCGACCCGGCCCCGATCACGGCGCCGCCCTTGCCGTTGTCCGTGACGGTCGCCCGCAGCATGCCGTCCGCCTGGTGCAGGTCGACCCAGACCCGGTCGGCGCCCGCGTGTTTCACGGCGTTGGTGAGCACCTCGCTCACGGCGAAGTACGCGGCCGACTCCACGGGCGCCTCGGCACGCCCGGACAGCTCCACGCTCACCTCGGTGGTCACCGGCAGCCGCAGCGCCAGCGCCCGCACCGCGTCGCCCAGGCCTCGCTCGGCGAGGACCGGCGGGTGGATGCCGCGTACCAGCTCGCGCAGCTCGGTCAGCGCCTCCACCGAGGACTTGCGGGTCTGCGCGATCAGCTCCTTCGCCCGGGCCGGGTCCTTGTCGAGGAGTGCCTCGATGGTGCCCAGGTCCATGCCGACGGCGACCAGCCGGGCCTGGGCCCCGTCGTGCAGGTCCCGCTCGATGCGCCGCAGTTCGGCGGCGGAGGCGTCGACGGCGTCGCGCCGGGTCTCGGTCAGGACCCGCACCCGCTCGGCCAGTTCCCCCTGGTTCGAGCCGAGCACGGCACGGGTGAGCCGGAAGTGGACGCCCAGCAGGCGCGGGGTCAGGAAGTGCGCGAGGAACAGCAGCACCAGCCCCAGAGCCCCCGCGCCCAGCGCGGACGCCTGCCCCGTCACCGGTACGAACCCGTACCAGTACCCGTCGGGGAAGACCCGCCACAGCCCGAGCGCGAGGGCGAAACCCTCCAGCGGGTAGAGCAGCAGCACGGCCGGCAGCAGCGCGGTGACGAACCCCGCGGTCATGTCGACCGGCAGCCACAGCAGGTCCCGCCAGGTCGCCGGGTCGCGCAGCATCCCGAAGGTGCGCGCCCAGGGGTTGGCGTCCTTCGGCAGCGGCCGGTACGCCGGGGGGATCCGTACCCCGCCCCACTCCGCCGCGAGCACCCGGCGGGCGTTCGCGAACGCCCGCACCCCCGTCAGCGCGTACGGCGTGGTGACGAGCCCGACCCCGATCGGGATCAGCGCGATCGAGACCAGGGACAGGCAGAAGCACAGCACCGCCCCCGGCAGGGAGACGAGGGCCAGCGTGAGCCCCCGCACCGCGGCGAGCCCAATGCCCCGTCCTGTCGTCCGACCGGTGCCGTTCTTCGTGTCCATGCTCATGGCGTCAGTCTCGCCGAGCGCGCCCGCCCGGTCACGGGGCCGGGCACCCGGCCCGGAGGTGGTGCTACCTACACCTCGGCCGGGCCGGGAGCGGAACGAGGGGTGGCCGGGAGGGGAACGAGGGGTGGCCGGGAGGGGGCCAGGAGGGATGCCCGACCGCTCCTACGCGTCTCCGAGCAGCGTGGCCACCTCGACCGACGCGATCGTGAGGCTCCTGGTGGAGGTCGCCCGGGGAGCCCTGGTCACCGGCCGCGGGTCGGGAGGGGGCGGGAGGGGGCCAGGAGGGGCCGGGGGAGGGGTGGTTCACGCATCGGTGCCGGACGCGAGGACCTTCGCCTCCATCTCCGGGTCGAGGCCCGACCGCGGCCGGTCCGTTCGCTGGGGCGCCACGCCCCCGGCGTCCTGGAGCCACCGCCACGTGTCCGCCACCGTCTCCTCGACCGGCCGGCACACCAGTCCGGCCCCGACCGCCCGGGAGACGTCAGCGCTGTGCAGGGCCTCGTACAGGTCGCTGTCCGGCGGCACCCACACCGGCAGCTCGGTCCACGGCTCGATGCCCGCCTCCAGGATCACCCCCGGCTCGGTCCAGCGGAGTTCGGCGGCGCCGCCGGTGACCCGCACGCAGGCGTCGAGCAACGCGCCCATGGTGGTGTGCCCCCGCGGACTGACCAGGTTGTACGGGCCGCTCAGCTCCCGCTCGGCCGCGCGCAGGGTCCACTCGGCCAGGTCACGGACGTCCACGTACTGCAGGGGCAGTTCACGCGGGCCCGGCGCCAGCACCGGACCGCCGCGCGCCGTGCGGCTCAGCCACCAGGGCAGCCGGCCGATGTTCTCGTACGGGCCGAGGATCAGCCCGGCCCGTACGAGCACCGACCGGTCCACGCCGAAGGCGTCCAGTACGGCCAGTTCACCGCCCCGCTTGTCCTGCGCGTAGGCGGTCTGCTCCGCGTCGGCCGACGCCCCGTCCACCAGGGGCGCGTCCTCGTCGAACCTGGCGGGCCGGGCCCACGCGTACACCGAGCGGCTCGACACGTACACGTACCGGCCGGCGCGGCCCCGCAGCAGCCGCGCCGTGTCCCGCACCGCGCGCGGCGCCGCCGACCAGGTGTCGACGACCACGTCCCACTCGCCCGGGTCGTCGGCGAGGGCGGCCAGGCCGCCGGGCGCGGTGCGGTCGCCCCGCAACGACCGCACGCCGGGCGGCGCGTCGTGCCGCCCGCGGTGGAAGACCGTCACCTCCCAGCCCCGCCCCGACGCCGCCTCCACGACGGCCCGCCCCACGAACTCCGTACCACCCAGCATCAGAAGCCTCATGCCGGTGACTCTGCCCGGTGGGACGAGAGGACGGAACGAAGATCTGCTCTCAGCAGACGGACCCGACGAGCCGGACGGGCTCGGACGGGCCCGACATGCTGGACGGGTCCGACGTGCTGGACAGGACGGCGGGTCCGGGCGGGGGCCGGCGGGTCGGCCGGGACAGACGCGTCCGGTCCGGACCGGCCCGGCGGCAGGACGGGGCAGGAGGTCCGGGCAAGACGCGGGGAGCGGTGGCGGGGCGGGGTGCGCCTCAGTCCGCCGTCGGCGGCACGTACTTGTAGCCCACGCGGCGCACCGTGCGGATCGCGTCGCGGTGCTCCACGCCCAGCTTGCGGCGCAGACGGGCGATGTGGACGTCGACCGTGCGGCCGTCGCCCACGTGCCCGTAGCCCCACACCGTGCCGACCAACTGGTCGCGGGTGTGGACCCGGCCCGGGTGCGCCACGAGGTGGGCCAGCAGCTCGAACTCCAGGTAGGTGAGGTCGAGCTGCCGCCCGGCCACCCGGGCGGTGCGCTGCACGGTGTCGACCCGGATCAGCGGCTCGCCGCCCGGCCCGGTACCGGGCCGCGGGTCCGCGTCCTGCGGCAGGTCGGGCACCGCCACCGGGAACGGCGGCTGCTGGTCGGCCGGGACGAGCACCAGGTAGCCGACCATCGGCGGCTGCCCCGGCAGCGTCGGCAGGGTGTGCTGTGGGGCCGGCAGCCAGGTGGCACCCGGCGGCAGCAGGTCCGCGACCGTCACCACTTCGTCCCGGTCGACGGCACGCAGCCGATGCCGGGGGCCGTGCGGCGCGGGGGCGTTGAGAGGTGCGGTGGTGGGCAGGGAACGAGTGGTCGCCATGAGAGGTCAGCTCTTTCGCGCGAGGAGTTCGTCGGGGAGGTCGACGGCCGCGATTCGTGGTCGGGCTCGCCGAGGGACGTACGCGGTTCGCGCTGGCCGAAGGCCGGGGTGTACGGCGTTAGAGGGCCGGCGCGTTCGTCGCGCGGCAACACACCCGGTCGAAGTCGTGGTCCTGGCGGGACGGCCAGAAGGGCTCGAGGTCATGGCGACCCGTCGCGGTGTACTTCTGGTGGCTGGCCATGACCCCATTGAAGCAGAGCCCATCCCGCACCGGGACCCTCCTCTCACTGCTTGGACGATTCACTGCTTGGACAAGAGCGCTCCGTCAGGGGCGCGGGGAACTGCGCGAACAACCACGACGGCGTGGCGGACGGAAGGGGGCGCCCACCGCGAACGGTGAGCGCCCCCTCAGGAACTCGCGGGGCGGATCAGACCTGGCCGGCCTTCTCCAGCGCCGAGCAGCAGGTGTCGACGAGCAGCCGCGTCACCACGTACGGGTCGACGTTGGCGTTCGGGCGGCGGTCCTCGATGTAGCCCTTGCCGTCCTTCTCGACCTGCCAGGGGATGCGGACCGAGGCGCCGCGGTCGGAGACGCCGTAGGAGTACTTGTCCCACGGGGCGGTCTCGTGCAGGCCGGTGAGGCGGTCGTCGATGCCGGCACCGTAGTTCTTGACGTGGTCGAGCGGCTTGGAGCCCTCACCGAGCGACTCGGCCGCGGTGATGATCGCGTCGTAGCTCTCGCGCATCGCCTTGGTGGAGAAGTTGGTGTGCGCGCCGGCGCCGTTCCAGTCGCCCTTGACCGGCTTGGGGTCGAGGGTCGCGGCGATGTCGAAGTCCTCGGCGGTGCGGTAGAGCAGCCAGCGGGCCACCCACAGGTGGTCGGAGACCTCCAGCGGGGAGACCGGTCCGACCTGGAACTCCCACTGTCCGGGCATGACTTCGGCGTTGATGCCGGAGATCGCCAGACCGGCCTTCAGGCAGTTGTCCAGGTGCGCCTCGACGACGTCACGGCCGAAGATCTCGTCCGCGCCGACGCCGCAGTAGTAGCCGCCCTGCGGGGCCGGGAAGCCGCCCTTGGGGAAGCCGAGCGGGTAACCGTCCTTGAAGAAGGTGTACTCCTGCTCGATGCCGAAGATCGGCTCCTGCGCCGCGAACTTCTCCGCGACCTCGGCCAGCGCCGCACGGGTGTTGCTGGCGTGCGGGGTGAGGTCGATGTTCAGCACCTCGCACAGCACGAGGATGTCGTCGCCGCCGCGAATGGGGTCCGGGCAGGTGAAGACCGGCTTGAGGACGCAGTCCGAGGAGTGGCCCTCGGCCTGGTTGGTGGAGGACCCGTCGAAGCCCCAGATCGGCAGCGCGTCGAGACCGGCGGGGGAACCCGTGATGATCTTGGTCTTGGAACGCAGTTTGGCCGTCGGCTCGGTGCCGTCGATCCAGATGTACTCAGCCTTGAAGGTCACGGGCCACATCCTCGGGTGTGTCTGGGCGCGTATCGCGGGTGCTTGCGGCGCAGCGGCACCGATGCGCCGCGTCTGCTGCCCGGCAGCCTGGCAACAGGCGATTTCCCGTCCATTGCTCGCATGTGAACCCCGTGTTACCTGGTCGTACTGTGCCGCACTTCACGCTGTGAGGGCGTTTCACGGGTGCGGCGCCGGTCACCGGCTCCCCTCCGTCAAGCCGGTGACCGGCGCCGCACGGCCCGGACGTGCCGGTCCTGCTGCCCCTGGCCGGGGGCGGCAGGACCGGTGACACGTACGAGGGGCGGCCGAGGGGGTGGCCGCCGCCTCATCGATTCACTCGGGCGTGAGACCTCACCCCACCTTCTCGATCAGGGCCCGGCGGATCAGGAACTTGCCGGGCTCACGGACCTGTTCGAAGGCCGCGTTGTTGAGCAGCGCACAGCTGCCGGAGACCGAAGTGACCTCCACCGTCGTGGACTTGTTGTTGTCCAGGTTGGTGACCTTCAGCTTCGTGCCGGCCGGGAACTGGTTGCTGGACGCGGCGGGCGCACCGCCCTCACCGGAGAGCGTGACCGTGGAGCCGTTGCACACCTGCTGGCCGGAGGCAGCGGCACCGCCGCCGGTGTTTCCCGCGGGGGCGGACTCGGCAGGCTGCGAGGGCTGGGCCGAAGCCGCGGGAGGCTGTGCCGCCTCGGCGCCCTGCGACGGCTGCGCGGTCTGGGAGTCCTGAGCCGACTCCCCGACGGTGCATCCCGACGCCTCCTGCTTCCGCTTGATCTCCGCGACGACAGCCTCGCGGTTGGCGATCCGCGCCTCGGACTGCGCGTCCGGGTTGGCCTTCTGGTCCGCGATGAACTTCTGGTTGTTGCCCAGGGCGGTGGCGAGGCCCAGGCAGACCGTCGATTCCGACGCCGACTTGGGGGCCGGCGGCGCGGCGTTCGACGTGCTCGCCATGACGAAGGCCCCGCCTCCCGCCACGGTCGCCGCGCTCACCAGCAGCGCGATCTTCTTCTTCGGGCCGAGAGTTCTCCTGCGCGACATGCGCGCCTCCTGAAAGAGGTAGGGGAGCGTACGCCGCTATGTACGAGATACCGAACGAGGTTACTCATCGGTTACAGGAGTCACTCAAGTGACCTGCGCCACACGGTGGGGCGTGGCAGGTCAGCGCGACAGGGCGTCCCGTACGGCCTCTTCGGAGCGGCCGACGACCGCCGTGCCGTCGTCCGCGGTGATGATCGGGCGCTGGATCAGCTTCGGGTGCTCGGCGAGCGCGGTGATCCAGCGGGCGCGCGAAGCTGCGTCGCGCGGCCACTCCTTGAGCCCGAGCTCCTTGGCCTCGGCCTCCTGGGTGCGGGTGATGTCCCAGGGTTCGAGACCGAGGCGCTCCAGCACGCCACGGATCTCGTCCTCACTCGGCACGTCCTCCAGGTAGCGGCGGACGGTGTAGTCGGCGCCCTCGGCGTCGAGCAGCGTCAGCGCGCTGCGGCACTTCGAACAGGCGGGGTTGATCCAGATCTCCATGCGCACACGGTACGCGCCGACCAGCTTGTTCGATTTCTTGGCGTCTCTCCGCCACCTCCCGGAACAGTCGTGACGTGACGCCAATTCCCATGCTCACCAGGGCGTTTGCCTAGCTCTGCGGACTCCCTGTTGTCAGTGCCGGACGGTAAACTGTAAGCAGTGTTCGAGGGTGGCGCCGGGGATGCCGACGTCTTCGGTGAGCCGCCCGACCGCGACAGGAGGATGCCTGTGCCCGCTGCCGCCCTGAAGTCGAAGCCGCTGCCCACCCAGTCCACCGCGAAGCGTCCCGTCCTGCTCGACCTGCCGTACGCGCCCGTGGCGAAGCGACCGCTGCCGCCGGGCCGGCCTCGCCAGTGGTACGTGACGCACAACCGCCGTCTCAAGGCGATGCGCCTCGCCATCGCCCTGCTCGACTCGGGCGTCTACATGCCGAACCAGGCCCACAACGACACGATCCGCGAGGCGGCGGAGCTGATCGGCGTCCACCCGCCGTCGGACACGACGTGCCACATGGTGCGGGCGTTCATGCGCTACGCACGCTGACCCGCCTCCGAGCGCCGGACGCCCCGAACAGCGGGGCGCCCGGCGCTCGTTCACGCGAAGCCGAAGCCGAAGCCGAAGCCGAAGCCGAAGCCGAAGCCGAAGCCGAAGCCGAAGCCGAAGCCGAAGCCGAAGCCGAAGCTGAAGCCTGAGCCTGAGCCTGGAGCTGGAGCTGGAGCTGGAGCTGGAGCTGGAGCTGGAGCTGGAGCTGGAGCTGGAGCTGGAGCTGGAGCTGGAGCCGGAGCTGGAGCTGTGCCGGTGCCGGTGCCGGTGCCGTTGCCGGTGCCGAAGGCTGTGGCTGCGGGCTCGTCGGGCGGGGGCCGCGAGGGCGGTCCCTCGGGGCTCAGCTTCCCGTCAGCTCCCTCTCCAGCGGCGTGCGGAAGCGGGGGGTGATTCTGGTCGTGCCCAGCCAGGCGGCCAGCCGCCGGGCCTCGGTGTCGATCGCCGCACGGGCGTCCCGTCCGACGCCCTCCTCGTCCAGGAGCCGCCAGACGATCTCCCCGTCCGGCCGCTGCGCCCAGCCGCCCACCACCCGTCCGTTCCACCACACCGTCGGTCCCACGTTGCCGCTGCGGTCGAACAACCGGGGCCGCAGCTGCGGCGCGAGATACCAGTCGCGCTGCTGCCACCCCATCGCCGTCGGGTCGAGGCCGGGCAGCAGCGCGGCCCAGGGCTCCCCGGGCGCGGCGACCGGGCCGGCGTCGCCCGCGGCCACGTACCCCGTGCCCTCGTCCAGTGACACCGCCTCCGCCCCGGCGGCCGCGAGGGCCCGGCGCACCTCCGTCACGCGCCACCCGGTCCACCACTTCAGATCGGCCTCGGTCGCCGGACCGCACGCCATGAGCCACCGCCCCAGCAGCCCGGCCTGCGCCTCGGCCGTGTCCAGCTCGGCATACTCCGGCGCGACGGCCCAGCGGAAGCGGCTCGACGTCCACGAACCGAGCGGCCGGTCGCGTACGACCTTCCCCTCCACGCCCAGCACCCTCAGCAGCCGGGTCGAAATCGTGTGCAGCCCCTCGTAGTTCTTCCCGGCCGCGTACACGAACTGCTCCCGCAGCCGCGGTTCGTCCCGGGCGAGTTCGTCGGCCGTCGCCTGTCCGCGCCGGGCGAGCGCCGCCAGCGTCGACTCCTCGACCTCTTTCAGCCAGGCCGCGTCCGGCGCACCGGCCGCCGTCATCTGCTTGAGCAGCGACGCCCTCTCCCGGGCGGCGACGGCCAGCCCCGTCGAGGCGTGCACGACGGCGGCCAGCGACGTGGGGAACACGAACACCGTGTGCCGCATGCCGTGCATCCGCACCAGCTGACGGTCCTCGTACAGGGCCCGCTCGGTCTCCCCGACGGTCCCGGCGGGGTCCGCGAGCCGTGCGCCCACGGCCAGGTACACCGTCGCCGGGTCCGTGCCGTGCAGCGCGACCAGCGCATCGGCGACCTCCTCGGGCGTCCCCGCCCTGGCCCGACCGGCCAGCCGGTGCCGCAGCGCGAGCCGGGCCCGCCGCTCCGCCACATCGATGTACCGCGCTCCGCCGTCCATGCCCGGCCTCCACTCGCCGTGTTCTGCGACCCTCCCGCATCATCGCTGACGCCACCGACAGTCACCCGTGACCGGCCGGCCGCCTCAGGCGTACCGCTCCAGCAGCCCGGTCACATACACCTCCAGCCGCCCAGCCAGCACCTCGGGCGTCAGATCGGTCCGGCCCAGCTCCCGCCACGGCCCCGCCAGCTTCTCCGCGTCGGGGACGTAGGCCAGCGCGTCGAGCAGCCGCCAGTAGAGATGGTCCGCGCCGTCGGCCAGGAGCCGCCCGCCCTGTGCCTCGTAGCGCTCCCGGAAACCGAGGCCGTACTCCGGGCCGTGCAGCAGCGCGAGGGCCGTCGAAGCATGCGCGACGTCCAGGTCGGCCGGTCCCCAGGAGGTTTCCACCCAGTCGACGACCCCGCTGATCCGCAGACCCGCCCCCGACCCGGTGAACAGGACGTTCCCCGGGTGGAAGTCCCGGTGCAGGAAACAGCCCTCGTACCGCGGGGGACCACGGCGGATGACGTCCACGGCCCGCTCCCACCCCGGCGGGACCGCACCCGGCGACGTCCACGCCTGGTACGTCCGCGGACGCTCCCGGGGTACGACCCGGTGGATCCGTGCCAGCTGGACCGCCAGCAGGTCCACCCGCGCGTCGAGTTCCTCCTCGTCGACCCGGACCCGCCCCGGCAGCACGGACATCAGCAGCGACGGGTGGTCGCAGTGCTCACCCGTGGCGTCCACGCCGATCAGCTCGGCGGCGGGCACGCCCTCCTGCTCCGCCAGCAGTGTGAGGATCTCCGCCTCGCGGGCGAGCAGCCCGGGCGCGTGCCGCCGGAAGAAGGGCTGCACGAACGTCCGCAGCGCCAGTGCGGTGCCGTCGTCGAGGGTGAGCCGTCGCATCTGGGCGCTCCAGCCCCCGGTCAGAAAGGCCCACTCCTCGACCGTACGGCCCTCCGGCAGCTGCTTGGCCACCCATGCGCGGGTCGCGGTCCAGCCCTGCTCATCGAGCCCTGCCAGGACGGCGGTCACGAACTCGCCCCGGTCCTCGGGACGGTCGCGGAACCACAGGCCCAGGCGGTGCTCCGCGTCGGGCAGTTCCCGGTGGGTGAACTGCGCGCGACGGGCCAGCGCCTGCGAGAGGGCCTCCGTGACGGCGGGCGGGATGACCTCGTCCATGCCGGGCACGACCAGCACGGCCCGCCCCTCGTAGGCCCGCAGCACGTCCAGGGCGGGGGACGCCCGCCAGCTCCCGGGGCGGCGGATGATCTCGCTGAACCGCCCGTCGCCCGCGCCGAACGGCACGTCCGACGCCTCGCCCGCGTACACGGCCGGAGCGCACAGCCCCAGGGCCGCCACCCTGGCCCCGTAGTGCCGCACCAGGTCCGCCACCGTCTGGCCGCTCATGCTGAACCCGACCAACACCAGCGGCCCGTCCGCCCGGGCCCGGGCGTCGATGACGGAGACGGCCTGCTCGAAGCGGCGGCGCAGGCTCGACTCCCGCAGCAGGCCCGTACTCTCCCCGTGCCCCGAGAAGTCGAAGGCGAGGGCGTGACAGCCGTGGGCGGCGAACTCGGCCAGCAGCGGCACCAGCCGCTCCTTGCTGCCGTTGCCCGCGCCGTGCAGCAGCACGACCGTCGCCCTGGCCGGTTCACCATCGCCGGTGGACAGCCCGCTGAGCCGTTCACCGCCGACGACGTGCGTGAAAGGGATGACCTCGCTCATACGGCCATTCACTCACGCGGGCCGCGTCCCCGAGGGGAGTTCACAGTCCCGGCGCTCCCCACACCGGGAACCATCGGCCGAGGTCCTGCTCGATGCGCAGATCGCCGGAGAGCGCGGCCCGCACCTGCAGTTCGAGCGCGTTGTCGCGCCGCTGCGTCCCGTCCGGGAGGGGCGCGAACGGATAGAAGGTGCCGCGCTTGTACAGGTAGACCAGCGCGAGCCGCCGGCCGGCTGCGTCCTCGAACCCGGCGAGGGAACAGAGCAGTTGGGGCCCGAACCCGTTGACCTCCATCTGGCTGTTCACGGCGTGCAGGTCGTTCACGAGGTCGGAGAGCCGGTCGGGGGGACGGTGCGAGACCAGCCAGGAGTAGCCGTAGTCGTCCTGCCGCAGCTCCACCGGCGGCCCGTCGCGGTCGGTGTCGGCGTCCAGCAGCGCCTGTACTTCCCGGTGGGACTGCTCGAAGGCCGCGCCCTCGACCGAGGCGAAGCACACCGCGCCCTGCCCCGTCGGTGTGAAGCCGGCCGCCGCCTCGAGGGTCACGGCCGCCGAGGGCAGCGCGAAGAGCCGGTCGAGATCCGCCACGACCGGTTTCGTCCGGCCGAGCAGGATGTCCAGCAGCCCCATGCGCCGATCATCCCCCTCCGGGTGCCGCCGCCTCGCCCAGCTCGGCGGAGATCCGGCCCAGCTGGTCGAGCCGCTGCTCCAGGCTCGGGTGGGTCGAGAAGAGCCGTGCGACAACGGGCTCGCGGCCCAGCGCCGGCGTGAAGTAGAAGGCGTTGAACGCCTGGGCCGTGCGCAGGTCCCTGGTCGGGATGCGGGCGATGTCGCCGGAGACCTTGGTGAGCGCGGAGGCCAGCGCCGAGGGCCGGCCGGTGAGCAGCGCCGCCGCCCGGTCCGCGGCCAGCTCCCGGTACCGGGACAGGGCCCGGATCAGCAGGAAGCTGATCGCGTACACGGCTGCGGCCACGCCCATCACCGCGGCGAAGACCGCCGCCGTGTTCTGGTCCCTCCGGCCACCGCCGAACAGCTGCGAGTAGAAGGCGAACCGCACGATCAGTCCGGCGATCACACCGAGGAACGAGGCGACCGTGATCACGGCGACGTCCTTGTGCGCCACGTGCGAGAGCTCGTGCGCGAGGACGCCCTCCAGCTCGGCCGGCTCCAGCCGCCGCAGCAGCCCGGTCGTCACGCACACCACCGCGTGATCGGGATTCCGCCCGGTGGCGAACGCGTTCGGCATGTCCATCTCGGACACGGCGACGACCGGCTTCGGCATGTCGGCGATGGCACAGAGCCGGTCCACCACGCCGTGCAGCTCGGGATACTCGTCCCGCTCCACGACCCGGCCGCGCATGGCGTACAGCGCGATGCGGTCCGAGAACCAGTACTGCGAGCCGAGCAGCGCCGCCGCGACCACCACGACGAGCACCCACGACTTCAGCAGCACGATCAACGCGGCGACGAACCCCACGTACAACAGTCCGAGCAGGAACAGCGTGATCCCCATCCGGGTGGTCAACCGCCGGTCGCTCCGGAAGCGGCTGTGCATCTGCCTCACCCCGCAGTCACGCACTCGTCCCACAGCCAGTGTGCACCGGCCCCACTCATGAGCGGGTCGCGCGCACCCCCAGAGCGGGCAAAGCCGTCGCGCTCACGCGCGGGAGGCGTGCATCCGGAGCGGGCAGGGCGTCGCGCTCATGCGCGGGACGCGTGCATCCGGGGCGTGCAAAGGTGTCCCGCTCTCGCGCAGGGCGCTTGCATCCGGAAGCTGCGGGCGAACGCGTCACCCGCCCGAGGCCACCGCGTAACCCGGGACGGACGGCCACCGCACGGTCAGCACCACCGACTCCTCCTCGGCGACCCACGAGTGATCGACGCCGCGCCCCCACACCACGTAGTCCCCCTGCCGCTCCAGCAGCACACCGCGCCCGGGCAGCTCCACCCGGAACCGCCCGCTGATCAGCACGAGCAGCGCGGTACGCGCCTCACCCCGGACCCACTCGGCCCGCTCCTCCCCCTTGGGATGGACACCCCACTTGATCTCCACGTCCTCACTGCGCCGCGGATCCCCGACATCCTTGAAGTGCCCGAGAATCCATCCGCGATCCAGCGCCGCGTCCTCGCCGGCATTCCCCACATACACACTGTCACTCACGCGGCGGGACGCTAGCAGCCGCCGGAGGCCAGGTCGTGTCCGCACAGTCCCGCCTGCCGCACAGTCCCGCCTGCCGCACAGTCCCGCCTGCCGCGCGGCCCGCCCTCCGGGCGGACGACGGAACCTCGCGGACACGACCTAGTACGGCGCCCTGAAGTTGATGTACCCCAGCAGTACGATCACCGCCGCCACGCAGCCCAGTACCACCGCGGTCGAGATCCACGAGGAGCGGCGGCGGGAGCCGACGTGCTCCGGGTCGGCGCGGAACGGCACCGGCCCGGGCGGGTTGTGCTTCCAGCGCGCGGCGAGCATCCGGGCCCGCGCCGAGGGCTCCTTGTGCTCGGCGCGGTCCGCCCATCCGAGGTCGAACTCCCGCTGCTGGTCGTCGTGTTCGTGCTCCGGCATTCCCATCCACCCCCGTGTGGTCCTGCCCCAAGAATAGAACAGACGACCGCGCCCCCGCCGTCGGAAGGACGGCGGGGGCGCGGTCGGCGTGCCTCGGTCAGGCGTCGATCACACGTCGAAGTAGAGCTCGAACTCGTGCGGGTGCGGACGCAGCTGCAGCGGGGCGATCTCGTTCGTGCGCTTGAAGTCGATCCACGTCTCGATCAGGTCCGGGGTGAACACGTCGCCCTGGAGCAGGAACTCGTGGTCGGCCTCCAGGCGGTCCAGGACCGCGCCGAGGGAGGTCGGGACCTGGGCGACGTTCGCGTGCTCCTCGGGAGCCAGCTCGTACAGGTCCTTGTCGATCGGCTCGGCCGGCTCGATCTTGTTCTTGATGCCGTCAAGGCCCGCGAGCAGCAGCGCCGAGAAGGCCAGGTACGGGTTGCCGGAGGCGTCCGGGGCGCGGAACTCGACGCGCTTGGCCTTCGGGTTCGAGCCCGTGATCGGGATACGCATGGCGGCGGAGCGGTTGCGCTGCGAGTACACCAGGTTGACCGGCGCCTCGAAGCCCGGCACCAGGCGGTGGTACGAGTTCACCGTCGGGTTGGTGAAGGCCAGCAGCGACGGGGCGTGCTTGAGGATGCCGCCGATGTAGTAGCGGGCGGTGTCCGACAGGCCCGCGTAACCGGCCTCGTCGTAGAACAGCGGCTGGCCGCCGGTCCACAGCGACTGGTGGACGTGCATGCCCGAGCCGTTGTCACCGAAGATCGGCTTCGGCATGAAGGTCGCGGTCTTGCCGTTCTGCCAGGCCACGTTCTTCACGATGTACTTGAAGAGCTGGAGGTCGTCGGCCGCGGCGAGCAGCGTGTTGAACTTGTAGTTGATCTCGGCCTGGCCGGCGGTGCCCACCTCGTGGTGCTGGCGCTCGACCTGCAGGCCGGCGCGGTCCAGCTCCAGGGAGATCTGGGCGCGCAGGTCGGCGAAGTGGTCGACCGGCGGGACCGGGAAGTAGCCGCCCTTGTAGCGGACCTTGTAACCACGGTTGTTCTCGAGGGCGCCGGTGTTCCAGGCGCCGGCCTCGGAGTCGATGTGGTAGAAGGACTCGTTCGCGCCGGTCGCGAAGCGGACGGAGTCGAAGACGTAGAACTCGGCCTCGGGACCGAAGTACGCCGTGTCGGCGATACCGGTCGACGCGAGGTAGGCCTCGGCCTTCTTCGCCACGTTGCGCGGGTCACGGGAGTACTGCTCACCCGTGATCGGGTCGTGGATGAAGAAGTTGATGTTGACCGTCTTGTCGCGGCGGAACGGGTCGACCCGGGCGGTCGAGAGGTCCGCGCGCAGGGCCATGTCGGACTCGTGGATGGCCTGGAAGCCGCGGATCGAGGAGCCGTCGAAGGCCAGCTCCTCGGCCGGGTCGAAGGCCGATGCAGGGATCGTGAAGTGCTGCATCACGCCCGGCAGGTCGCAGAAACGGACGTCGATGAACTTGACGTCCTCGTCCGCGATGAACTTCTTGGCCTCGTCGGCGTTCTGGAACATCCAGCTCCTCCTACTCCCGACCGTCCCGCCGGGGTGGTAGTTCGTTCGTGCGGCCAGTGCGGGTGGCACACGCTGACCTCGACCCTAGGGACGGGTGGTTTCTCGGGCGTGACTCGTTTGTTTCGCACAAGTTAACCGGCTCACCCTCCACCGTAGCCCGGACACACCCCGCCGTGCTCCGGTCATTCACGGGCGCAGTACCGTGGACGGGTGGACAACAGGCAAGCACTCGGATCGTGGCTTTCCGGGCCCCGCGCGGCCGCGGAAGAGGCCGGTGTCGACTTCGGATACCGGGGCGAGCAGCTCGGCCTGCCCGAGGAGGGACCCGGCTCGATCGCCCGCCCGGGCCGCCGGCTCGGGGCCCTCGCCGTCGACTGGGGCCTGTGTCTCCTGATCGCATACGGTCTCATCACCCAGAGCTACAACGAGGCGGCGCAGATCTGGGCGCCGCTCATCATGTTCGCGCTGATGGTCCTCACGGTCGGTACCGTCGGCTTCACCCCGGGCAAGCGCCTGTTCGGCCTGCGGGTGCTCGCCCTGGCCACCGGCCGGGTCAGCCCGTGGCGCGCCGCGCTGCGCACGGTCCTGCTCTTCCTCGCGATCCCCGCGCTGATCTGGGACCGCGACGGCCGCGGCCTGCACGACCGGCTGGCAGGCACGGTCGAGGTCCGCATCTGACGCCCAGCGGCACGACGTGACACGCATGACACGACATGAACACCGACACGGCGTGAAAGACATGAACACCGGCACGGTGTGACACACCCGACATGAATGAGGGGCGCCCGGAGTGATCCGGGCGCCCCTCATTCATGTCGGGTGCGGGTCTCAGCGGGCCTTCGGCCCGCCCTTCGGCAGGCGCATGCCCTTCGGCATCGGCCCCTTCGGCAGAGGCATGTTGCTCATCAGGTCGCCCAGGGCGCGCAGCCGGTCGTTGGTGGCCGTGACCTGCGGGCCGGTCAGCACCCGCGGGAGCTTCAGCATGGTCGTCCGCAGCTTCTTCAGCTCGACCTGCCCCTCGCCCGTGCCCACGACCAGGTCGTGCACCGGGACGTCGGCGACGATGCGGTTCATCTTCCGCTTCTCGGCGGCCAGCAGCGTCTTCACCCGGTTCGGGTTGCCCTCGGCGACCAGGACGATGCCGGCCTTGCCGACCGCGCGGTGCACCACGTCCTGGTTGCGGTTCATCGCCACCGCGGGCGCCGTCGTCCAGCCCCGGCCGATGTTGTCGAGCACCGCCGCGGCGGCGCCGGGCTGGCCCTCCATCTGTCCGAAAGCGGCCCGCTCGGCCCGGCGCCCGAACACGATCGCCGTCGCGAGGAAGGCGAGCAGGAGGCCCAGGATGCCGAGATAGATGGGGTGACCGATCAAGAAACCGATCGCGAGGAAGACACCGAAGGTGACGATTCCGACAGCCGCGAGTACAAGACCGATCTTCTTGTCGGCCCTGCGGGTCATCTTGTAGGTCAGGGCGATCTGCTTCAGTCGCCCGGCATTCGCAGCGTCCGCTGCAGGTTCCTTCCTCGCCATGCCACGAAGTCTACGTGGCCCCACAAGCGCCGACGACGGCAGTGTCCGCGGGCGCCCCCGGGGAAGGGCCGGGAGTCAGGGACGGACGGACAGGGACTGCTCGATGGCGCGCTGCGTCTCGACCCGGTCCTTGGCACGACGGCGGTCCTCCAGCACGGAGGTCCAGGCATTCCGGCGGGCGGTGCGCTGACCGCTGCTCATCAGCAGCGACTCGACGGCACGCAGGGCGGTCGTGAAGGACGGGATAGCGGTGGCGCGGACGGGCGGCGCGGCCTGCATGGGTGAGGTCCCCCCTCGGGTACGGGTGTACGTGCTGTGAGTTCAGCGTCACTGATTGGTGTTACCAGGGCGTGACCGGCCGGTCAAACACCCATGAAGCCCCGGTGGGGAGCGGTGGAACGCGGACGCGGTCCTGACATGTGCCCTCATCTGCGAGGACGGTCAGGACCGCGTCGAATCGGCCGCTACTGCCGAGTAGTCTCTTGTGCGTGACTTCACACGCTTGTCTCGCCCCTTGCCGGGCAGGGGTGGTGACGGCCCGTCAGACGGCCTGCGCCGCGACCGCTCCGTCCCCCTGCCGCGGAGCGGCCGAATCGCGCTGCTCCATGGCCATTCGGTAGAGCCGCCCGGCCCGGTAGGAGGAGCGCACCAGCGGTCCGGACATCACGCCGGAGAAGCCGATCTGCTCGGCCTCCTCCTGGAGCTCCACGAACTCGTGCGGCTTCACCCAGCGCTCCACCGGGTGGTGGCGCACGGAGGGCCGCAGGTACTGCGTGATGGTGACCAGCTCGCAGCCCGCCTCGTGCAGCTGCTTCAGCGCGTCACTGACCTCTTCGCGGGTCTCACCCATGCCGAGGATCAGGTTCGACTTGGTGACCAGGCCGTAGTCACGCGCCTCGGTGATCACCTTCAGGGAGCGCTCGTAGCGGAAGCCGGGGCGGATGCGCTTGAAGATCCGCGGGACCGTCTCGACGTTGTGCGCGAAGACCTCGGGCCGGGAGGAGAAGACCTCCTCCAGCTGCTCGGGGACCGCGTTGAAGTCGGGGGCCAGCAGCTCGACCTTGGTGTGGCCGCCCTCGCGCCCGGCGGTCTGCTGGTGGATCTGGCGAACCGTCTCCGCGTACAGCCAGGCGCCGCCGTCCTCCAGGTCGTCGCGGGCGACACCGGTGATCGTGGCGTAGTTCAGGTCCATCGTGACCACGGACTCGCCGACGCGGCGGGGCTCGTCGCGGTCGAGCGCCTCGGGCTTGCCGGTGTCGATCTGGCAGAAGTCGCAGCGCCGGGTGCACTGATCGCCGCCGATGAGGAACGTGGCCTCCCGGTCCTCCCAGCACTCGTAGATGTTGGGGCAGCCGGCTTCCTGGCAGACCGTGTGCAGGCCCTCGCTCTTCACGAGCTTCTGCATCGCGGTGTACTCGGGGCCCATTTTCGCCCGGGTCTTGATCCACTCGGGCTTGCGCTCGATGGGGGTCTGGCTGTTGCGGACCTCCAGGCGCAGCATCTTGCGTCCGTCGGGTGCGACTGCGGACACGACCGGCTCCCTAGCGATTGATTCTTCGGCGTCCTCAAGGGTACGCCCGTTGATTTGAAAGCCTGTGCGGGCTCTACCCCTCCAGCTCCCCCACGGCCCGATCTATGCCGCAGGCGCCTTCTCGATCTCCCGTGGCCTCGGCTCGGCGCTCTCCAGGACCTCTCGCAGATGGCGCTCCACGACCGGCAGGACCTCCTCGATCGTCACGTCCCGGCCGAGTTCGCCGGCCAGTGAGGCGACGCCCGCGTCGCGGATGCCGCACGGGATGATCCGGTCGAACCACTTGTTGTCGGGGTTCACGTTGAGCGCGAAGCCGTGCATGGTGACGCCCTTGGCCACGCGGATGCCGATCGCGGCGATCTTGCGGTCCTCCCGGCGCTGGCCCGCGTTGGACGGCGCGTACTCCGGACCGTTCATGCGCGGGTCGAACTCCTCGTCCTGGAGCCGGGGGTCGAAGTCCAGGGACAGACCGCCCAGGGCGGGCCGCTGCTCGACCGGGTCGCCCAGGATCCACACCCCGCTGCGGCCCTCGACCCGGGTGGTCTCCAGGCCGAACTCCGCGCACGCGCGGATCAGGGCCTCTTCCAGGCGGCGTACGTGCGCCACGACGTCCACCGGCCGCGGGAGCTTCTGGATCGGGTAGCCCACCAGCTGGCCGGGGCCGTGCCAGGTGATCTTGCCGCCGCGGTCCACGTCGATGACGGGCGTGCCGTCGAGGGGCCGCTCGTCGTCCGCCGTGCGCCGGCCGGCCGTGTAGACCGGGGGGTGCTCCAGGAGCAGCACGGTGTCGGGGATCTCGTCCGCGAAGCGCGCGGCGTGCACCCGGCGCTGCTCGTCCCACGCCTCCTGGTACTCGACGGCCTCGTCACCGAACCCCATGCGGACGAACCGCAACTCACTCACGGCAAGCGCCTCCCTCGGACGGGTGTATCAGACACGTAGCGCGCCCAAGCCACTGTAAGCCCGGCCCGGACGCGTCAGTCCCGAGACCAATCCTCACACGATCGGATGAATGTCCGGGAAAACGTGTGATGGGGTGTTTACTCTCCGCTACATTCGCGCCGTCCAGCAAGCCAAAAGGCCTGCTCACAGGCAATCCGGAACGTCACCGACACCGGAAGGCAGGAGACCGCACCGCACCATGACGGAACGACCCGCGCAGCGCACCCCCAACCGACAGCTCGCCGCGCTCATCGCAGAAGCGGGGTTCTCCAACGCGGGACTCGCCCGTCGCGTGGACCAGCTCGGTCTCGAACACGGGCTTGATCTGAGATACGACAAGACGTCCGTCACCCGCTGGCTGCGCGGCCAGCAGCCCCGGGGCACCACCCCGGCCCTGATCGCCGAGGTCTTCACCCGGCGCCTGGGCCGCCGTCTCACCGCCCAGGACCTCGGACTGGACGCCTGCGCCCCCGTCTACGCGGGGCTGGAGTTCGCCGGCACCCCCGAGGAGGCCGTCGACATCGTCAGCGGGCTGTGGCGCAAGGACTCCGGCAGCCACGCCGAGCTCCGCAAGATCGCCTTCACCCCGGCCGGGCTCGTCGTGCCCAGCCGCGACTGGCTGATCGGCCGGGCCGACGAGAAGGTCACCCGCGGTGAGCAGCACGCCACCCGCATCCCGGCGCAGGGCCGGCCCGCGCTCCGCCCCACGGCCCCGGCCGAGCAGGGCGCCCCGTCACCGTCCCGCCGGCGCCACCAGGCCGAACGGGGGCCCGGCCAGAAGGTCACCGCCGGCGACATCGCCGCCCTGCGTTCGGTCGCGGAGCTGTTCCGCACCCTCGACGACGCCTACGGCGGCGGCCACGCCCGCCAGGCCCTCGTGCGCTACCTGGAGCACGAGTGCGAGCCCATGCTGCGCGGCACCTACGGCGAGCAGACCGGCCGCCGCCTCTTCGCGGCCGCCGCCGACCTCACCCGGCTCGCGGGCTGGACCTCGTACGACATCGCCGCGCACGGACTGGCCCAGCGCTACTTCGTGCAGGCGCTGCGGCTCTCCCAGGCGGCCGGGGACCGGACCTACGGGGCCTACGTGCTGGTCACCATGAGCCGCCAGGCCGTCTACCTGGGGCACGGGCGGGAGGCAGTCCAGCTCGCCCGCGTGGCCCAGCAGGGCGTCGGCACCTCCGGGCCTCCTGTCGTGCAGGCCCTGCTGCACGCGTCCGAGGCACGCGGACACGGCGTGCTCGGCGAGGTCCGGGCCTGCACCGCGGCCCTGGTCCGGGCCGAACGCGCCCTGGACACGGCCCGGCCCGGCGATGACGTCCCGCACTGGGCGAGGTTCTTCGACGAGGCGCAGCTCGCCGACGAGTTCGGCCACTGCCACCGTGACCTGCAGCAGTTCCGCGCCGCGGCCCAGCACGCGGAGCGCTCGCTCCAGCTGCGCGCCCCCTCCTACGCCCGCAGTCGGCTCTTCTGCCGCGTGGTCCTCGCCACCGCCCGCCTGGGCCTCGGCGAACTCGACCAGGCCTGCCAGCTCGCCGCGGAGGCGGCGGGCCAGGCGGCCGAGATGCGCTCGGTACGGGCGGTGGAGTACGTCAGGGACTTCGAGCGCCGCCTGGAGCCGTACAAGGACGCGGTGCCGGTGCGTAGCTACCGCGACAAGGTGGCGGCTCTGGGGTGAGGGGCCTTCCGTCAGGGGCGCGGGGCTGCGCAGACGTGCGGCTCCGCCGCGTGGGCGCGACCGGCCTGCGGGCACCCACCGAACCGCCTACGCGGCCCGCGGCACGGTGGGCAGCGGATCGGCGACATGCATCGACCGCCCTGCCCCCAGGTCCGCCAGCATCGCCGCCGAAGCCCGGTGCCCGGAGTGCAAGGCCCCCTGGACCGTGCTGGTGTCCCGGTGATCCCCGCACACGTACAGCCCGGCGATCAACCGCACCGGCCGCCGCAGATCATGCGGCGGCCGCATCGCCGGCACCGCCTCCGCCGTCCGGTGCACGGCCAGCGTCTCCCACCGGGCCGTCGACACCCCGTACAACCGCGCCAGATGCATGCGCACCGCCGTGTCGACGTCCCCGGGGCACCGCCCCAGCACCGTCGACGACACCAGCGCCCGGCCCGCCGGCGCCCGGGCCGGGTCGACCTGGCTGACCACCGCGGTGTGCGAGACCGGCCCGCCGAGGTCCGCGTCGAGCAACAGTGACGCGCCCGTCCCCGGCGGCTCGTCGGTCGTGTGGTGCACCACCGTCACCGGGTGGAACTCCGGCACCCGCAGCCCGGGCAGCAGTTCGGCGGCGGCGCGTGCGCCCGTCGCCACCAGCACCGCACGGCACCGGATCTCACCGTGCTCCGCGGTGGTCACCGAGGTGGTCGACACGGAGGTGACGCGCACGCCGGTGTGCACCGTGCCCGGTGGCAAGGTGCGCGCCAGGAGCTCCGGCAGGGCCTCCGCGCCGCCCTCCGGCAGGCACAACCGGCCCCGTGCGAAGGCGCGCAGTGCGAGGTCCGCACACCGGCTGGACGTCGTCAGGTCCGGGTCGCACAGCAGGGCGGCGAGCAGGGGGCGCAGAAAGCCGTCGATCGTACGGGCGGGCAGACCACGCGCCGCCAGGGCCGCACCGGCGGGCAACTCCGGGCGGGCCAGCAGCCGTTCGGCCGGTGTGCCCGCCAGCCGGGTCAGGGCGGCGCCCAGCCTGGCCTGGTCGACGGCCGTGCCCAGCGGCGCGCCTGGCCGGCTCCGCGGGACGGAGACCTGCCGGCCCGGCACGGCCGCCGGCCTCCGTGACGACCTCGACGCGGACGGCGACCGGGGGGCGCTCGCCAGCGCGCGAACCGCGTGCAGTGCGCCCCTTGCGCCCCCCGCGCCCGGCTGGACGCCGGCGCGGTGGTGGCGCCCGTCGCCGTGCAACAGGACGCCGGGTGCGAAGGGGCGCAGCACCATGTCGTCGAGACCCGGTGTCAGTCGTAGTTCGGGATACGCCGTGGACAGCAACTGGCCGATCCTGTCGAGCCGGAAGCCGTCGACCTTCTCCGTGGCCATGCGGCCGCCGACCCCGTGGGCGGCCTCCAGGACCATGGTCGTCACTCCTGCGCTGGTCAACCGGTGCGCGGCCGAGAGTCCGGCGACCCCGGCCCCCACGACGACCACGTCCGCCTGGTACGCGGGCTCAAGCACGTGCCCCTCCTCGAGGTTGCGCGGGCGCTGGAGACGTCATGCCCTCAACAGGCCGCAGGGATACGCGAGTTCTGGTCGAGGGTAGGACCGTGATCGGTCAACGGGAGTCGCGCATCGGCAGGGCACGGTCGCACAGTGGTCGCATACGAACGCCTTGTGGGCATGAAGTGGTCGCAGGGGGCTGGTGTGCGCCTGGAGGAGCTGGCTCGGACCTGCCGGTCGGTCCTCGGCCGGGTGGCCGGTGCACGTCACCGCCGGGCTCCACCGGGCCCTGCCCGCCCCGGGCTTCGCCCTGTCCACCCGGGTTTCGCCCCGCCCACCCGGGTTTCGCCCTGACCCGGCCGACGTCGCCCGGCGCGACGGGAAGCCGTCACAGTGCCGCCCGGATCGCCCCCTCGATCTCCGGGAAGGCGAACCGGAATCCCGACTCCAGCAGACGCGCCGGCAGGATCCGGGCGCTGCCGAGGACGTCCCCGGCCATCTCGCCGAGCACGGTCCGCAGGACGGCCGCCGGCACCGGGAACAGGGTCGGGCGGTGCAGCACGCGCCCCATCGCCGCGGTGACCTCACGGTTCGTCACGGGGTTCGGGGCGGTGATGTTGAACGGCCCCGACAGGCCGTCGGTGTCGATGAGATGCCGGATGGCGGCGACCTCGTCGTGCAGCGCGACGAACGACCAGTACTGCCGCCCGTCGCCCATCCGCCCCCCGGCCCCCGCCTGGAACAGCGGGAACAGCCGCCCCCAGGCGCCGCCCTCGCGGGAGACGACCAGCCCGGTCCGGGTGAACACCGTGCGCACACCGGCCTCCTGGGCGGGTGCCGTGGCCCCCTCCCACTTCACACACAGCGAGGGCAGGAAGCCCTCGCCCGCGGGCGCGCTCTCGTCGACCGCGCGCTCCCCGGTCTCGCCGTAGTAGCCGATGGCGCTGCCGTTCACGAACACCCGCGGCCGCTCCTTCGCGTCCAGCGACGCGACCGCCTCGGCGAGGGCCGTCGTGCCCTTCACCCGGCTGTCGTGGATGCGCCGCTTGTAGGCCTCCGTCCAGCGCCGGTCGCCGACCCCGGCTCCGGCCAGGTTGACCACGGCGTCGCAGCCGGCGAGCCCGGCCGCGTCGACCCGGCCGCCCTCGGGGTCCCAGCGGATCTCCCCGGACGCGCGGGGCGTGCCGCGCACCAGGCGGCGCACCTCGTGTCCGTCCGTGGTCAGGGACCGCACCAGGGCGCTGCCGATGAGGCCGGACGCACCCGCGACCACGATTCTTGAATGTTCCATGAATCCATCCTGCCGGGTGGCTCCGTAAAACCGTTGCAAGGACTTGATCCGCTCGCCATAGGGTGACGCCCATGCCCGAGCTTCCCGCACCGCGCGTCCGCGCCGCCCGGCCCGAGGACGACGGCGCGCTGGCCCTGCTCGACCGGCTCACCTGGTCGTATCTGCACGCGGTGGTACCCGAGCCGCAGCCGCCGTACCCTCCGTTCTTCGACGAGCGGCACACCCCCGAGGACTGCCTGGTCGCCGAACTCGGCGACCGTCTCTCGGGCTTTCTTCGCCTCGGTTTCCCCACTCCGCTCGACTCGAACCGGCACGTCCGTCAGATCCAGGGCCTCGCCGTGGCCGAGGAGGCCCGCGGCCGGGGCGTGGGGCGGGCACTGGTGCGGGCCGCCGTGGAGGAGTCCCGTCGGCGCGGAGCCCGCCGCCTCACGCTGCGGGTCCTCGGGCACAACGCCCCGGCCCGGGCGCTCTACGCGGCCGAGGGATTCGTGGTCGAGGGGATCCTGCCCGGGGAGTTCCTGCTCGACGGGGCCTACGTCGACGACGTGTTCATGGGACGCACCCTGTGACGTGGGCTTCTGGCGAGGCGCGGAGCCCGCGCCGGGGTCACGACGCGGCCGGCTCGCCCGTGTCCACCGGGGCCGTCGCGCCCGCGGCGCTCCGCGCGTCGGAGGCCACCTCGTCCGCCGTCAGGACGTAGCCCGTCTCGGCGTCCGAGGTGGAGCGGGCGAAGACCACGCCGAACACCCGGCCGTCCGTGGTGAGCAGCGGTCCGCCCGAATTGCCCGGGCGGACCGTGGAACGGATCGAGTAGATCTCCCGGGTCGCGGTCCCGTCGTTGTAGATGTTCTGCCCCGTCGCCCGCACCCGGTTCGCGACCGTGGCCGCCTGGAGGTTCAGGTCGCCGTCCTCCGGATAGCCCGCGACGACCGCCGAGTCACCGCGCTCCGCGTCGTCGTCGAACCGCAGCACGGGCGCCCTGAGCCCCGGCACGTACAGCACGGCCACGTCCTTCTGCGGATCGAAGAGCACCACCCGCGCCTCGTACGTCCGCCCGACACCGCCGATCTGCACGGTCGGCTCGTCGATGCCCGCCACCACGTGGGCGTTGGTCATCACGTGCTCGCGCGCGTACACGAACCCGCTGCCCTCGCGTCCCTGGGTGCCCGCGACGCCCTCGACCTTCACCGTGCTGCGCTTGGCGGCGTCGGTCGCGGCGGCGGTGACACTGTCGCCCGTGGGCTTGGCGACCTCGGCCGTCGACTCGTTCTCGAAGGGGTTGAAGACCTGTGGGAAGCCCGCCTGCGTCAGCGCGGACGTGGCCCCCGAGAACCAGGCCGGGGTGGTGTCCGGCATCGTGCGCTGCACGGCGCCGAGCAGCCGGGAGTCCCGGATCGCCGAGGTGACCAGCGGTGACGAGGACACGCCCAGGACACTCGCCGCCACCCACGCCACGATCAGCACGGCCACCGCGTTGGCCACGGCCCCGCCGATCCCGTCCGCCACCCGCAGCGGCCCCCGGTCCAGCTCCCGCCGCAGCCGCAGCGCGAGGCGCCCCGCCAGCTCGTGCCCCACCACCGCCGGGAGCAGCACCGTGAACACCGCCGTCAGCGTCGCCCGCGTGGTGCCCGCCTCCACCAGGTCCATGACCCACGGCAGCACCCACACGCCGACGACCGCACCGCCCACGAAGCCCGCCAGCGACACACAGCCGGCCACCAGCCCGCGCCGGTACCCGGACGCCGCGTAGGCCAGGACGACCAGCAACAGCAGGATGTCGAGCAGGTCCACGCACGCCGCCTTTCTCTCGGAACCCCTTAATACGCGGGGGGAGGGCCCGGTGATCAGTCGCAGGCGCACGGATGATCGGAACCGGCCGCGCCCGCACCCGGAAAAACGTCGCGGACCGTGACGATGGTTCCACCGGGTGGCACATCACACATCGCGGACGGACCGCATCAGGCCGACAGTGGGACCATGCGTGTCTTGCGAAGACGGCGGGGCGCACGCGGACACCCCGCCGACCGGACACCCGGCATAGCCGGCCTGCCGCGCGCGGCCCGCGCGCTGCTCGGCTGCCTGCCGGGCGCCGCCGCCGTCCTGGCGCTGTTCCTGTGCGCCCACGGCGTCGAGAACGCCGCCGACACCGGCACCGCCGCCGCCCCGCCCCGCTCCCCGGCCACGCCCCACACCGCCCCGCGCCCGCCCATCGTGCCCCGAGCCCACTGGCTGGGCGACGCCGGCCGCGCGCAGCCCCGCCCGCGCTACGACGACCGGGTCACCGCTGTCTTCGTCCACCACACCGACTCGCCCAACGGCTACGACTGCGCCGACGCGCCCCGCATCATCCGGGACCTCTACACCGGCCAGACCGGCACCCGCGACTGGGACGACATCGGCTACAACTTCGTCGTCGACCGCTGCGGCACCATCTACGAGGGCCGGGCGGGGGGCGTGGAGCGCGCCGTCACCGGCGCCCACACGCAGGGCTTCAACCACCGCACCTCCGGCATCGCCGCCCTCGGCACCTTCACCGAGGGCATGCCCGTCCCCCGGCCCCTGGTCCGCGCCATCGCCGCACTGTCCGCCTGGAAGCTGGGCCTGTCCGGCACCGACCCGCGCTCGGACGTCCGGCTGGTCTCCAGCAACGGCCTGAGCCGCTACGCGGCCGGCACCAGCGCACGCCTGCCCGCCCTCGCCGGGCACAACGACGGCTACATGACCAGCTGCCCGGGCGCCGCCCTGCACGCCCGCCTGCCCGAGATCAGACAGCTCGCGGCCCGCCTCCAGGGCAGGCCGGACGATCCACGGCAGGGCCACAGCGAACGCGCAGCGTCCTGACATCCCGGCCTCCTACGGTCGTCGCCGACACAGGCAGCAGACCGGAGGTGGGGACCATGAACGACGGCCGTACGCAGACACCGAAGGACCAGGACGGGCGGAGGGGGAGCGCCCGCGGTCCCTGGGCGGTGCTGTGCGCGGCCGTGACCGTCGTCCTGGGCCCGGCCGCGGTCACCGCCTCCGCCCTCGACCAGGCCAACGCCGCGCCGCTGCACCACGCGGTGCGGACCGGCCAGACGCACCCGTACACCCGTCCGACACGAGCCGTCACCGTGCCGCCCGGACGCCCCGAAGCGCCGGCCACGCCTCCGAACGCCACCGAGGCCGGGCCCCTTGCACGCCCCGGCCTCGGCCGCAGCCTCTGAACGCCCCACCCGCCCGACCGATTCTGAAGCGTCGGCCACTCGAAGAGCGCGACAGCGGCCTCAGCCTCTGAAGCGTTGCCACAGCCGGGGGTAGCGCTCGGCGAGGAGCCCGTCGTTCTCCAGGTCGAGCGGCGTGCCCTCCGGCTCCGGGGGCGGCGGCGTGATCTCCAGATCGGGTGCGACCACACCGGTGAGCTGCTCGTAGGCCTCGTCCGCCGCGTAACCGAGCTCCTCGCCGTCCCCGTCGATCTCCTCGTCGAAGTCGCCCAGCAGGTCGGCGAGCGCGTCCGGGTCGTGCACGGCGCCTTCGAACACCTCCCTGCCCTGCCCGATCAGCCAGCACCGGAAGAAGTCGAACGCGTCGTCGCTCGCCCCGTCGAGCAGCACCCAGGCGGCGCCCCACAGGTCCCAGCGGTAGGCACGGTTGTAACGGGACTCGAAGTGACGGGCGAAATCCAGGACCGAGTCCGGGTCCAACTGGGCGAGCCGGTCCACGAGCAGGTCGGCCTGCTCCTCCGGGTCGCCTTCGGCGGCCTCCCGGGCGTCGTCCACCAGCTCCCAGAACTCCGTCTCGTCCATCACGGGTCAAGCATCGGCCCTGGGGCACAGGGGCGCACCCGGAGTGCGCGGGATCGTTATGCGCCGCTCCCGGGCCGGTAGAGCCGGGCCAGCCGCTCCGCGTCGGCGGCGAACCGCTCGCGCAGGCTCTCCGGCGCCAGCACCTCCACCTCCGGTCCCAGCGTCGCCAGCTGCGTGCGGGCGACCTCCTCGGACTCCACCGGAAGGGTCACCGTCACCCAGCCGCCCTCGTCCGGGGCGTGCGCGTCCGCCAAGGCCTCCCGGGCGGAGACCGAGTCGACGGCGTACGGCAGTGCGCGCACCCCGCCGGGGGACAGCCGCACCACGATCCGCGCCCGCAGGAGGGACCGCGCGAACTGCTCGGCCCGCTCCTCCCAGAACGCGGGCAGGTCGAACTCCGGCTCCCGCTCGAAGCGCTCCTCGCCCGGGTCCACCGCCGTGAACCGGTCGATCCGGTACACCCGGAAGGACCCGCTCCCCGTCACCCGCGCGCACAGGTACCAGACGCCCGCCTTCAGCACGAGACCGTACGGCTCCAGCTCCCGGACCACCTCGTCCTCCCCGCGCCGGTAGCGCGCGCTGATCCGCCGGTCGTCCCACACCGCGTCGGCGACGGCCGGCAGCAGCCCGGGCGTCTTCGGCTCCCGGAACCAGTTCGGCGCGTCCAGGTGGAACCGCTGGGCCGCCGACCTGGAGGCGTCCCGCAGGGACGGCAGCAGCGCCGCCGACACCTTCAGCCGGGCCGCAGAGGCGGCGTCCTCCAGGCCCATCTCGCGCAGCGCCCCCGGGACCCCGGACAGGAACAGCGCCTCGGCCTCCCCGCGGTGCAGCCCGGTCAGCCGCGTCCGGTACCCGCCGACCAGCCGGTACCCGCCGGCCCGGCCGCGGTCCGCGTACACCGGCACCCCCGCCTCCGACAGCGCCTGCGCGTCGCGCGTGACCGTCCGTTCCGACACCTCCAGCTCACGGGCGAGTTCGGCGGCCGTCATGGAGGGCCGGGACTGGAGCAGCAGCACCATCTTGATCAGCCGGGCAGCACGCATGGCCACATCATGCAGCAGGCCCCCGCCGGGGCGGGGGCCTGCCGATCACCGGTCCGTGCTCACAGACCGTACTGCTCGCGCGCTTCCTTCACGGACGCCGCCTTCACCTCGCCGCGCTTGGCGAGCTGGGCGAGGGCCGCGACGACGATCGACTCGGCGTCGACACCGAAGTGGCGGCGGGCCGCCTCACGGGTGTCCGAGAGGCCGAAGCCGTCGGCGCCCAGCGAGGACCAGTCCTGCTCGACCCACTGCGCGATCTGGTCCGGGACCTGGCGCATGTAGTCGGAGACCGCCAGCACCGGGCCCTCGGCGCCCTGGAGCGCCTGCCGCACGAACGGCACCCGCTCCTCGCCGCGCAGTAGCGCCTCGTCCGCCTCCAGCGCGTCCCGGCGCAGCTCGCTCCAGGACGTCGCCGACCACACGTCGGCCGCCACACCCCATTCCTCGGCGAGCAGCGCTTGCGCCTTGAGCGCCCAGTGGATCGCCGTACCGGAGCCGAGCAGCTGGATCCGCGGGGCGTTCGCCGGCACGGTCACGCCCGCCGACTCCGCCGTGTTGAAGCGGTACAGGCCCTTGACGATGCCTTCGTCGACGTCGTCCACGGACGGCTTCGCCGGCTGCGGCATCGGCTCGTTGTAGACGGTCAGGTAGTAGAAGACGTCCTGGTCCTCACCCGGGGCCGCCTCGCCGTACATCCGGCGCAGACCGTCCTTGACGATGGCGGCGACCTCGTAGGCGAACGCCGGGTCGTACGTCAGCGCCGCCGGGTTGGTCGCCGCGATGACGGGGGAGTGGCCGTCGGCGTGCTGCAGGCCCTCGCCCGTCAGCGTCGTACGGCCGGCCGTGGCGCCGACGAGGAAGCCGCGGCCGAGCTGGTCGCCGAGCTGCCACATCTGGTCGGCCGTGCGCTGCCAGCCGAACATCGAGTAGAAGATGTAGAACGGGATCATCGTCTCGCCGTGCGTCGCGTACGACGTCGACGCGGCGATGAAGTCGGCCATCGAACCGGCCTCGGTGATCCCCTCGTTGAGGATCTGGCCGTTCTGGGCCTCCTTGTAGTACATCAGCTGGTCGCGGTCGACCGGCTCGTACGTCTGGCCCTTCGGCGAGTAGATGCCGAGGGACGGGAAGAGCGACTCCATGCCGAAGGTGCGCGCCTCGTCCGGGACGATCGGCACCCAGCGCTTGCCCGTCTCCTTGTCGCGGACCAGGTCCTTGACGAGGCGGACGAACGCCATGGTGGTGGCCACGTTCTGCGAGCCGGAGCCCTTGTCGAAGGACGCGAACGCCTTCTCAGCGGGGGCGGGCAGCGGGGCGACCGGGTGCACGCGCCGGGCCGGGGCCGGACCGCCGAGGGCGGCACGCCGCTCCTGGAGGTAGCGGACCTCGGGGGAGTCGGCGCCCGGGTGGCCGTAGGGCACCACGCCGTCCACGAAGTCGCTGTCCTTGATCGGCAGCTCCAGCAGGTCGCGCATGTTCTTGAACTCGTCCACCGAGAGCTTCTTCATCTGGTGGTTGGCGTTCTTCGACGCGAAGCCCTCACCGAGGGTGTGGCCCTTGACCGTCTGGGCCAGGATCACGGTCGGTGCGCCCTTGTGCTCGACGGCCGCCTTGTACGCGGCGAACACCTTGCGCGCCTCGTGGCCACCGCGCGAGAGGTGGAAGCACTCGAGGATCTTGTCGTCGCTCAGCAGCTTCGCCATCTCCACGAGCGCCGGGTCGCGGCCGAAGAAGTCCTGGCGGATGTAGGCCGCGTCGCGGGTCTGGTACGTCTGGATCTGCGCGTCCGGTACCTGACGCAGACGGCGTACGAGCGCGCCCGTGGTGTCGAGCCGGAACAGCTCGTCCCAGGCCGTGCCCCACAGCGTCTTGATCACGTTCCAGCCGGCGCCGCGGAACTGGGCCTCCAGCTCCTGCACGATCTTGAAGTTGGCGCGGACCGGGCCGTCGAGGCGCTGCAGGTTGCAGTTGATGACGAAGGTGAGGTTGTCCAGCTCCTCACGGGCCGCCAGCGCGAGGGCCGCCGTCGACTCGGGCTCGTCCATCTCGCCGTCGCCGAGGAACGCCCACACGTGCGAGGCGGAGGTGTCCTTGATGCCGCGGTTGGCCAGGTAGCGGTTGAAGCGCGCCTGGTAGATCGCGGACAGCGGACCGAGGCCCATGGAGACCGTGGGGAACTCCCACAGCCAGGGCAGGCGGCGCGGGTGCGGGTAGGAGGGCAGGCCGTTGCCGCCCGACTCCCGGCGGAAGTTGTCGAGCTGCTCCTCGTTCAGCCGGCCGTCGAGAAATGCACGGGCGTAGATGCCGGGGGAGGCGTGGCCCTGGATGTAGAGCTGGTCGCCGGAGCCGTCGGCCTCCTTGCCCTTGAAGAAGTGGTTGAAGCCGGTCTCGTACAGCCAGGCGGCGGAGGCGAAGGTGGCGATGTGGCCGCCGACGCCGTACTTGCTGCCGCGGGTCACCATCGCGGCCGCGTTCCAGCGGTTCCACGCGGTGATCCGCTGTTCCATCGCCTCGTCACCGGGCACGGCCGGCTCGGCGGAGGTGGGGATGGAGTTGACGTAGTCGGTCTCGAGGAGCTTCGGCAGCGCGATGCCGGCGCCCTCGGCGCGCTCCAGCGTGCGGCGCATCAGATATGCGGCACGGTGCGGCCCGGCAGCCTTGGTGACCGCGTCCAGGGAGGCCTGCCATTCGGCGGTCTCCTCCGGGTCCCGGTCGGGGAGCTGGTCGAGCTCGCTCGGCTGGATGGCGTTGGGGTCGGTCATGTCGCCGCCTTCCTCAGTCGAAGGGGGTTCCCTCACATAAGGGGATCGGGGGTGCCCTTTGTCTTTGGCAGGACAGGGCTGAGGCTTCGGTGGAAGCCCGTCGGCGACTGTAACCCCCTGATCGATGATCGATCAAAGGGTTGAGGGGCAAAACCTCTTGATCACGAGAAAGTAGGCACGGGGTGCCTCCGACGGTGGCACGCGGTGACCGATTATCGAACGGTTTTCGCAGGTCGGGGGCGTTTGAGCGAGCGGGTGCTCGGGTGTCACGCCCGGGGGGCGCAGCCCAGCACGTGCGCCTTCACGAGTTCGGCGATCCGCGGGTCGCGGCGCTTGAACGCGGCGACGAGCTCCTCGTGCTCCTCCGCGTACGACTGCTGCCGGGTGCCCAGCCAGCGGATCGACAGGGCCGTGAACACCTCGATGCCGAGGCCTTCCCACGTGTGCAGCAGCACGGAGTTGCCCGCGGCGCGGACCAACTCGCGGTGGAAGGCGACGGTGTGGCGGACCTGCGCGGTGCCGTCGGAGACGCGGTCGGCCTCGTGCAGGGCGCTGACGTGGGGTTCCAGTGCCGAGCAGTCCTCTGCGAGGCCCGCTGCGGCCAGCTCCGCGGCGATGGCCTCCAGGCCGGCACGGACGGGGTAGCTCTCCTCCAGGTCGGCGGCGGTCAGGTTCCGCACGCGGACGCCCTTGTTGGGAGCGGACTCGATCAGGCGCAGGGACTCCAGCTCGCGCAGGGCCTCGCGGACCGGGGTCTGACTGACCTCCAGTTCCGTGGCGATCCGGCGCTCGACGATCCGCTCGCCCGGCTGCCAGCGTCCGCTGATGATCCCCTCCAGGATGTGCTCGCGGATCTGCTCGCGGAGCGAGTGGATGACGGGCGCGGTCATGAGGGCTCCTTACGCGGGATCGACGTTTAGACAATACGGCCGGTTCGCTCCGCGGGTGGGGCGGGTGAGGGCGCTTTGGTGCAGGTGAGACGAGACTTACACAAGGGGTGTGGGGCGGTCGTTCGGCTACCGCGCCGTCGTGGTTGGTCGCGCAGTTCCCCGCGCCCCTTGGGGACGACGGTGCCCCGCTCGGAAGATCCGAACGGGGCACCGTACAGCCGTACCGGCGATGGAGGTCAGAGGCCGAGCTCGACCTCGAACTCGCCCGCCTCCAGGATGGCCTTGACCGCCGTCAGGTAGCGGGCGGCGTCGGCGCCGTCCACCAGGCGGTGGTCGTAGGACAGGGTCAGGTACGTCATGTCGCGGACGCCGATGACCGTGCCCTCCTCCGTCTCGATGACGGCGGGACGCTTGACCGTCGCGCCGATGCCGAGGATGGCGACCTGGCCCGGCGGCACGATGATCGTGTCGAAGAGCGCGCCGCGCGACCCGGTGTTGGAGATGGTGAAGGTCGCGCCGGACAGCTCGTCCGGGGTGATCTTGTTGGCGCGGACCTTGCCCGCCAGGTCGGCCGTGGCCTTGGCGATACCGGCGAGGTTGAGGTCACCGGCGTTCTTGATGACCGGGGTCATCAGGCCCTTCTCGGAGTCCACCGCGATACCGATGTTCTCGGTGTCGAAGTAGGTGATGGTCCCCTCGGCCTCGTTGATCTTGGCGTTGATCGGCGCGTGCGCCTTCAGCGCCTGGGCCGCGGCCTTGACGAAGAACGGCATCGGAGAGAGCTTGACGCCCTCACGCGCCGCGAACGCGTCCTTGGCGCGGGCGCGCAGCTTCATCAGACGGGTGACGTCGACCTCGACGACCGAGGACAGCTGGGCCTGCTCGTGCAGGGCCTTGACCATGTTGTCGCCGATGACCTTGCGGATCCGCGGCATCTTCACCGTCTGGCCGCGCAGCGGGGAGGCCTCCAGCACCGGGGCCTTCTTCGCGGCCGCCGGGGCGGCAGCGGCGGGGGCCGGGGTGGCGGCGGCGCTCTTCGCGGCCTCGGCGGCGGCGACGACGTCCTGCTTGCGGATACGGCCGCCGACGCCGGTGCCCTTGACGGTGGCCAGGTCGACGCCCTGCTCGGCGGCGAGCTTGCGCACCAGCGGGGTGACGTAGGCGCCGTCGTCGGCCGGCTTGGCGGCGGCCGGAGCGGCCGGGGCCTGGGCCGGAGCCGGGGCGGGCGCGGGAGCGGCCGGGGCCGGCTCGGGAGCCGGGGTGACCTGCTGCTGCGGGGCCGGGGCCGACGGGGCCTGCGGGGCCGGGGCGGGCTGCGCCGGTGCCGGAGCCGGGGTGGGCTCGGGCTGGGCCGGGGCGGCCGGGGCCTCCTGCGCCGGGGCGGCGGCCGGAGCCGCACCCGCCTCGCCGATGACGGCGAGCTTGGCGCCGACCTCGGCCGTCTCGTCCTCGCCGACCACGATCTCCAGCAGCGTGCCCGAGGTGGGCGCCGGGATCTCGGTGTCGACCTTGTCGGTGGAGACCTCGAGCAGCGGCTCGTCGGCCTCGACGGTGTCACCGACCGACTTCAGCCAGCGGGTGACGGTGCCCTCGGTGACGGACTCGCCGAGCGCGGGCAGGACCACGTCCGTGCCCTCGGCGGAACCGCCGCCGGCGGCGGCGTCGGCGGAGGGAGCGGGCGCCGGGGCGGCCTGCTCGGTGGACGGGGCGGCCGGAGCGGGCTCGGGGGCGGGCTCGGCGACCTGCTCGGCCTGCGGGGCCTCGGCGGCGGCGGGCGCGCCGCTGCCGTCGTCGATGAGGGCCAGCTCGGCGCCGACCTCGACCGTTTCGTCCTCGGCGACCTTGATGGAGGCCAGGACACCGGCGGCGGGCGAGGGGATCTCGGTGTCGACCTTGTCGGTCGACACCTCGAGCAGCGGCTCGTCGGCCTCGACGCGCTCGCCCTCGGCCTTCAGCCAGCGGGTGACAGTGCCCTCGGTGACGCTCTCACCGAGCGCCGGAAGGGTTACGGAAACCGCCATGGTTTCGGTTGCTCCTTACGGAAAGTGCGGAAGTCTGTGTCGTCGCGTGTGTCGACCGAGGGGTCAGTCGTGCGCGTGGAGAGGCTTGCCGGCCAGGGCCAGGTGGGCCTCGCCGAGCGCCTCGTTCTGCGTCGGGTGGGCGTGGATGAGCTGGGCCACCTCGGCGGGCAGCGCCTCCCAGTTGTAGATCAGCTGGGCTTCGCCGACCTGCTCGCCCATGCGGTCGCCGACCATGTGGACGCCGACGACGGCACCGTCCTTGACCTGGACGAGCTTGATCTCGCCCGCGGTGTTCAGGATCTTGCTCCTGCCGTTGCCCGCGAGGTTGTACTTCAGAGCGACGACCTTGTCCGCACCGTAGATCTCCTTGGCCTTGGCCTCGGTGATACCGACGGAGGCGACCTCCGGGTGGCAGTACGTCACCCGCGGGACACCGTCGTAGTCGATCGGAACGGTCTTCAGACCGGCCAGGCGCTCCGCCACCAGGATGCCCTCGGCGAAGCCGACGTGCGCGAGCTGGAGGGTCGGGACGAGGTCACCGACGGCGGAGATGGTCGGCACGTTCGTGCGCATGTACTCGTCGACCAGGACGTAGCCGCGGTCCATGGCGACGCCCTGCTCCTCGTAGCCGAGGCCCTGGGAGACCGGGCCGCGGCCGATGGCGACCAGCAGGACCTCGGCCTCGAACTCCTTGCCGTCGGCGAGGGTGACCTTGACGCCGTCCTGGGTGTACTCGGCCTTCTGGAAGAAGGTGCCCAGGTTGAACTTGATGCCGCGCTTGCGGAACGCGCGCTCCAGCAGCTTGGAGGAGTTCTCGTCCTCGACCGGGACGAGGTGCTTCAGGCCCTCGACGATCGTGACCTCGGTGCCGAAGGACTTCCACGCGGAGGCGAACTCGACGCCGATGACGCCGCCGCCCAGGATGATCGCGGACTTCGGCACGCGGTCCAGGACGAGGGCGTGGTCGGAGGAAATGATCCGGTTGCCGTCGATGTCCAGGCCCGGCAGCGACTTCGGCACGGAGCCGGTCGCGAGCAGGATGTGGCGGCCTTCGACACGGCGGCCGTTCACGTCGACGGAGGTGGGGGAGGAGAGGCGGCCCTCACCCTCGATGTAGGTCACCTTCCGGGAGGCGACGAGGCCCTGCAGGCCCTTGTACAGGCCGGCGATCACGCCGTCCTTGTACTTGTGGACACCGGCGATGTCGATGCCCTCGAAGGAGGCCTTCACACCGAACTGCTCGCTCTCGCGGGCCTGGTCGGCGATCTCGCCCGCGTGCAGCAGGGCCTTGGTGGGGATGCATCCCCGGTGCAGGCAGGTGCCGCCGACCTTGTCCTTCTCGATCAGGGCGACGTCCAGGCCCAGCTGCGCCCCGCGCAGGGCCGCGGCGTAACCACCGCTGCCACCGCCGAGGATCACTAGGTCGAAAACGGTGCTGGCGTCGTTCGCCACGTCACGTCCTCCATGCATGTGCGCCGTGAGCCGGTCTTCGGTGACCGGCAGGCGGCTGGTGTCCGGCCGCTCGTTCTTCGGCCCTTCGGTGGGGCCCTGTCCTGCCGTGCCCCATCTTCGCACTTGTCGGCACACAAGGAGACGCCGGGCTGCGGTGTGAGACGCCCCACGTTCAGATGAGCCGAGTGGGGCAGCACCCGAAGGCGCGCGGGGCTGTGTCTGATCTGCGGCTCCGCCGCGTGGGCGCGGGGGCAGCAGAACAGGGGCGCGGGGCTGTGTCTGATCTGCGGCTCCGCCGCGTGGGCGCGGGGCCAGCAGAACAGGGGCGCGGGGAACTGCGTGAACAGCCCCCACGCCCCCGCACTCGCCACACAACGGGCGAGACCGAGCTAAGAGGCGAACTCAGCCAAGGTCGCCCGAAGCCGTCAGCTCGGCCAGCCGCACCAGCGTCCGCACGGCCGTCCCCGTGCCGCCCTTCGGCGTGTACCCGAACGGCCCGCCCTCGTTGAAGGCCGGCCCGGCGATGTCCAGGTGCGCCCAGGTGATGCCCTCGCCCACGAACTCGCGCAGGAACAGGCCGGCGACCAGCCCGCCGCCCATCCGCTCGCCCATGTTCGCGATGTCGGCGGTCGGGGAGTCCATGCCCTTGCGCAGGTGCTCCGGCAGCGGCATCGGCCACGCCGGCTCCCCGACCTCCTCGGCGGCCTCGCACAGCGCCGCGCGGAACGCGTCGTCGTTGCCCATGATCCCGAACGTCCGGTTGCCCAGCGCCAGCACCATCGCCCCGGTCAGCGTCGCCACGTCCACGATCGCGTCCGGCTTCTCCTGGGAGGCCGCCCACAGCGCGTCGGCGAGCACCAGCCGGCCCTCGGCGTCGGTGTTGAGCACCTCCACCGTCTTGCCGCTGTACATCCGCAGCACGTCACCCGGACGGGTCGCGGACCCGGAGGGCATGTTCTCGGCCAGGGCGAGCCAGCCGGTGACGTTGACCTCCAGGCCGAGCCGCGCGGCGGCGACGACCGCGGCGAACACCGAGGCCGCCCCGGCCATGTCGCACTTCATCGTCTCGTTGTGACCGGCCGGCTTCAGCGAGATGCCGCCCGAGTCGTAGGTGATGCCCTTGCCGACGAAGGCGAGGTGCTTCTTCGCCTTGGAGGAGGTGTACGACAGCTTGACCAGGCGCGGGGTGGCCGCGGAGCCGGAGCCGACGCCGAGGATGCCGCCGTAGCCGCCCTTGGCCAGGGCCTTCTCGTCGAGCACCTGGACCTTGATGCCGTGTTCCTTGGCCGCGGCCTGGGCGATCGCGGCGAACGACTCGGGGGTCAGGTCGTTCGGCGGGGTGTTGACCAGGTCGCGGGAGCGGTTGAGCTCCTCGGACACGGCGACGGCGCGCTCGACCGCGGCCTTGTACGCCTTGTCGCGCGGCTTGCCGCCGAGCAGGACGATCTCGGCGAGCGGAGCCTTGCCGTTCTTCGCCTTGGGGTCCTTGCCGTTGTCCTTGTAGGCGTCGAAGGAGTACGCGCCGAGCAGCGCGCCCTCCCCGACCGTGCCCGCGGCGGCGGCGTCGCCGAGCGGCAGCGCGAAGGCGGCCTTCCCGGACCCGGCCAGGGCGCGGGCGGCGACACCGGCGGCCTTGCGCAGGGCCTCGGCGTCGTAGTCGGCGTCCTTCTCCGGGACCGCGCCCAGACCGACCGCCAGGACGAGCGGCGCCTTGAAGCCGGACGGCGCCGGCAGCTTCGTCACCTCGCCCTCGCCGCCGGAGGCGCCGAGCGTCTCCAGGACGCCGGCGAGCCTGCCGTCGTACGCCTTGTCCACGGCCTCGGCGCCCGGTGCGACGACCGGCCCCTTGGCACCCTTGGCGACACCGATCACGATCGCGTCGGCCCGCAGACCGGACGCCGCGGCGGTGCTGAGAGTGAGAGCAGTCACGGTGGTGAAATCTCGCTTCCGATGTGAAGTTGCTGTGGTCGAACGGTGTGGGTCGACCGGGCCCGACAGCCGACCCTATGCGGACCTCCGAGGGCGGGACTCGCGGGGCCTTCCCCGGTGCGGCGAACACTCGACGACGAGACTACGCGCGTGGCCCCGTTCGCTCATTCCTTCGGGCGTTCACCTGTCGGTGGCGTAGTGGCCAGTTCCCGGCCCCCCACACCGGTGAACCGGGTCACACTCGGCGCGATCCGGTGAGGCGCCCCGCTCGCCGGCTCCGACGAGCGGGCGCGACCCCGCACGGCGGCCCCCGTACGCCTCGTGCCGGTCTCGTCCTCAACCACGGCAGGACACCGCACCCCTGCTGCGCCCGCATCGCCGACGTCCTCGTCACGTTCGAGGGACCGTGGGCCTCCTACCTCGCGCAGCCCGCGCAGCCGAGGCCGGGCGGCCCGGACGTACGCCTGTGCCACCTGGTGCACGGAGTCCCGCCGGACGCCGACCCGGAGGGCCCGGCCCGGGCACGCGGCGCGGCGGTGCGCTGCGCGGTGCCCGGAACCGGAGATCATCCCTGGGGCACACTGCCGTACGCACTGCGCCCCACAGACACCACGGAGAGCACCCCGTGAGACGCCCGTTCCCGCTCGTCGCCCTGCTCGTCCTGCTGCTCGCGGGATGTACCCGGGCCCCCGACGACAAGCCCCGCCCCCGCTGGCAGCCCCGCCCCGGCACCGCCTGGCAGTGGCAGCTCAGCGGGCGCCTGGACACCTCCGTCGACGTGCCGGTCTACGACATCGACGGCTTCGACCACTCCGCGGACACCGTCGCCCGGCTGCACGGCGAGGACCGCAAGGTCATCTGCTACCTCTCCATGGGCGCCTGGGAGGAGTTCCGTCCGGACGCCGGTGACTTCCCCGCGCGGGTCCTCGGCCGCGGAAACGGCTGGAAGGGCGAACGCTGGCTGGACATCCGCCGCACCGACGTCCTGGAACCGCTCATGGCGGCCCGCGTCGACATGTGCCGCGACAAGGGCTTCGACGCCGTGGAACCCGACAACATGGACGGCTACCGCAACGACACGGGCTTCCCGCTCACGGCCACCGACCAGCTGCGCTACAACCGCCTCATCGCCCGGCTCGCCCACGACCGCGGCCTGGCCGTCGGGCTCAAGAACGACTTGGACCAGATCCCGGAACTGGTCGGCGACTTCGACTTCGCGGTCAACGAACAGTGCGCCCAGTACGGCGAGTGCACGGCCCTGAAGCCGTTCGTCGCGGCGGGCAAGGCCGTCTTCCACGTCGAGTACGAGCTCCCCACCGGCCGCTTCTGTGCCGACTCGCGCGGCCTGAGGCTCAGTTCGATGCTCAAGAAGTACGAACTGGGGGCGTGGCGACGGGCCTGCTGAGCCCGATGCCGGTGACGGCGGTGCCCGCGACCCGGTCGGCGAGGGAGCGGCGGGCGGGGGAGAGGACCGGCAGCGCGTTCAGCAGGAACAGCACCACCGCGACCGCCCACACCAGCACCGACAACGCGACCTGGCCCTCGACCAGCAGCACGCAGGCCACGGCGTACACGGCGACGTCCGCGGCGGTGGTGACCGCGGCCCGGCGCGCCGCCCTGACCCGGCGCGGGGAGTCCGCCGTGACCTTCAGCCCCACCAGGGCCTTGCCGACGGTGCGCCCGGCCAGGGCCAGGCACGCCCACTGGTAGAGAAACACCGCCAGCACCAGCAGCCCGAAGGCCTGTTCGACATAGAGCACCGACTTGTCCCACAGCGAGAGCCCGAGGTCCTGCGAGGCGTCGAGCACGTCGCCGCGCGAGGTCAGCAGGTCGAAACCGCCGCGGGCGGCCAGCTCGGGCACGTCGGTGACGAGCGCGGAGACCCGGTGGAAGGTGAGTACGGCGAGCGCCGAGGCCAGCGCCAGCACCAGTGCGAAATCGACGAACCAGGCCGCGGCGCGGCGCAGTTTCGGCATGAACGTCCCCCGATCACATGTGCGTCGGGGCAGGAAGTTAGCGGCTGGGCGGCCCGTGCAGGAGGGGGACGCGGAGATCGTTTCAGCCCAGTGACAGAACGACCAGCGCCGTGGTCGCCGCCGTCTCCGCCAGACCGCCGAAGACGTCCCCCGTGACCCCGCCGAATCGGCGCGTGCAGTGATGCAGCAGCGCCTCCGCCGCGGCCAGGGCGAGGACCACCGCGAGCACCGTCCGGATCACGTCGTACGGCCCGAGGAGGGCACCGGCCGCTGCCGCTGCTCCCGTGACGGCCACGACGGCGATCACCGCCCCCCGCAACGGCACCACCCCCGCGACCGCCGCCCCGAGCCCCTCCGGCCGGGCCGCGGGCACCCCGGCCCGGGCCGCCAGGGTCAGGGCCAGCCGCGCGAGGGCCGCCGAGACGACCGCGGCGCAGGCGCCCCGGGCCCAGGAGCCGTCGTAGGCCCGGGCGAGCGCGGCGACCTGCGCGAGCAGGACGAGGACCAGGGTGATCACCCCGAACGGCCCGATGTCCGACTGCTTCATGATCCGCAGCGCGTCGTCGGCGGGCTTGCCACTGCCCAGCCCGTCGGCGGTGTCCGCGAGCCCGTCGAGGTGCAGCCCACGGGTGAGCGCGGCCGGCACGGCGACACTCGCCACGGCGGCGAGCGGGGCGCCCGCACCCAGGAAGAGCAGCGCCAGCCCGAGCCCGGCGGCGGCGGCACCGACCGCGAGGCCCACCAGCGGGGCGCACAGCATGCCGCCGCGAGCGGCCTGACGGTCCCATCGGGTCACCCGGACGGGAATCACCGTGAGGGTGCCGAAGGCGAAGCGGAGGCCGTCCAAGGGCGAGGTTCTGGGCACCGGCGCAGGCTACCGGCCGGTCAGGAGAGCGGGAACGGCAGCCGAGGATAAAGTTCGCATATGGGATGGTTGGAGCGGAACATCATCGAACCCGGCAAGCTGCCACTGCTTCTCGCCCTCATCGCGTTCGTGCTGACCTTTCTGATCACCCGGCTCATCACCCGCCTCATCCGGGCGGGCAAGGGTCCCTTCGGCAACGTCAGCAGCGGCGGCGTCCACGTCCACCACGTGGTCCCCGGGGTCATCCTGACGATCGTCGGCGGCTTCGGTGCGGTGGCGGGCGGCCAGCACGGCTTCGGCTCGTGCCTGGCCGCGGTGTTCTTCGGCATCGGAGCGGGCCTCGTCCTCGACGAGTTCGCCCTGGTCCTGCATCTCGCCGACGTCTACTGGACCCCGGACGGCCGCAAGAGCGTGGAGATGGTCGTCCTCACCGCCTCGCTCGTCGGCCTGCTCCTGATCGGCTTCTCGCCGCTGGGCGTCAACGACCTCAACGACGACCAGCAGCAGAACCGCGCCGTCGTCCTCGTGGAGATCCTCGTGAACTTCGCGTTCGCCCTCGTCGCCCTGTTCAAGGGCAAGGTCCGCCTCGCGGTCGTCGGTGTGATCATCCCCTTCGTCGCGCTGGTCGCGGCCGTGCGGCTGGCCCGGCCCACCTCCCCCTGGGCCAAACGGTTCTACCGCAACCGGCCCCGCGCCCGGGCCAGATCCGCCCTGCGCTCCTACCACCACGACCGCCGCTGGGCACTCCCCATGCGGGCGGTTCAGGACTGGATCGGCGGCGCGCCCGACCCCGAACCGGCCCGGTCCCTCGAACGCCGCTGACGCAGCTCGCCGACCGCGCACAGCACCAGCACCGCCGCGATCGCCGCCAGGTGCTCCTTGCCCGCGAGGTTCTCCTTCAGCGCGACCTCGGCCACCATGGCCCCGATCACCACCGAGGCCGTGACGTACGCGCGGTAGCGCCACCCCAGGAAGACGGCGAGTCCCACCACCGCCGCGGACGGCCCGGTGTCCACGACCCGGGCGTCCGAGGCGGGCAGGCCGAGCGGGGACTGCGGGCCGAGCCAGATGCCCAGGCGCGCGTACAGCGTGCCCGCGAGCGTCGCGACGTAGGCGAGGGCCAGGGTCCGCCACCGGCCGAGGCACAGCTCGGCGATGCCGAACACCAGCAGGATCTGTACCAGCGCGCCCCACACCGGCAGGTCCAGCGCGGGTACGAACAGCGACAGCGGCGTCCGCAGCAGCGCCGCCCACAGCGGGTCCTCGGCCCGTACGCCGCCGGCCTCCTGTACGGCTTCATAGCCCCACGACTGGTTGTGCACGACGTGCAGCACCGCCGTGAGGCACACGGCCGCGACCGCCATCGGCGCGGCCCGCCGGCGCCGTTCGGCCAGTGGCCCGCGCACCGCGCCGTACAGCGCACCCCATTCGGCGCGGGCCCAGCGGGCGAGCGTGGTCATGCGGCGGTCGTCCTCGTCCGTGCGGGGCCTGGTCTGAGGGTGTCTGCGACTCAGTCAAACCGACACCACGTTCCAGGACCGACCGGAACGGGACGAAGTTGAGCCAGGCGGGCGTGACCTGGATCTCGGGCCGTTACTCCGCGGTGGGCGCCCCCGGGGCCTGTGGCGCGCCCGGCTCCTCGGACCCCTTCGCCTCCCCGGACGCCGGTGCCTCCTCGGACCCCTTCGCCCCCCCGGACGCCGGTGCCTCCTCGGACTCCTTCGGCTTCTCGGACTCCTTGGGCTTCTCGGGCAGCTCCGCCGCCAGGGCGGCCGCCGCCTGCACCAGCGGCAGCGCCAGCAGGCCCCCGGCGCCCTCCCCGACGGTCACCCCGTGGGTGAGCAGCGGCTCCAGCGCCATCCGGTCCAGCGCCTTCGCCTGCCCGGGCTCCCCGCTGTCGTGCGCGGCCAGCCACCAGTCCGGTGCCCGGAACGCGATCCGCTGCCCGACCAGGGCGCACGCCGCCGTCACGACACCGTCGAGCACCACCGGCAGCTTGCGCACCGCGCTCTGCAGCAGGAAGCCCGTCATCGCGGCGAAGTCGGCCCCGCCCACCGTCGCCAGCAGCTGCAACTGGTCCCCGAGCACCGGCCGTGCCCGGCGCAGCGCGTCGCGGATCGCCGCGCACTTGCGCATCCACGCCAGATCGTCGATCGCCAGCCCGCCACGCCCGGTGACGACCGACGCGTCCACCCCGCACAGCGCCGCGACCAGCACGCCCGCCACCGTGGTCCCGCCGACGCTGACATCGCCGAGCACCACCAGATCCGTGCCCGAGTCGGCCTCCTCGTCGGCCACCGCGACCCCGGCCCGGAACGCCGCCTCCGCCTCCTCGAGGGTGAGGGCGTCCTCCACGTCGATGCGCCCGCTCCCGCGCCGCACCCGGTGCCGTACGACGTCCGCCGGCAGGGCCTCGGGATCGCAGTCCAGCGCCATGTCGACGACCCGTACCGGCACGCCCAGCCGCCGCGCCAGCACCGCCACCGGCCGGCCGCCCTCCAGGACCTCGCGCACCAACTCCCCGGCGCTGCCCGCCGCACGGGCCGAGACGCCCAGCCCGGCGATGCCGTGGTCACCGGCGAAGAGCACCACCCGGGGCCGTTCGACCGGCCGGACCGGCACGGCGGACTGCGCCGCCGCCAGCCACTCACCCAGTTCGTCGAGGCGGCCCAGCGACCCGGGCGGCACGATCTGTCGCTCGCGGCGCGCCTCGGCGTCCCGGCGGACCCCGCCGTCCGGACGCTCGATCAGATCGGTGAAGTCGTCGAGATTAAGCGAGCTCATTCGCCGAACAGTACCGGCCCTGCCCGAACAGCACGGCGGCACATCACCACTCCGTCACGGCGACGTCGTTGCACCCGGCATCGGCATCCCATACGTTCCGTTTTGCAGCGGATTGTCGTATGTGGTTCGCCCATGTCCCCGCCCTAGTCCTTGCGGTACGCCGTCGCGCCCGGGAGCCGCCCATGCCCGCACACCCCGCCCCCTCAGCACCCCCGGTCCGCCAGGCGACCACCCGGGTCCACGAACCGCGCCGGGCGGACTGCCCGTGGTGCGGCTCCACCTCCCTGCGCAACCGGCTGCGCACCGGTGACCTGCGGCAGTACGAACCGGGCAGCTTCACGGTCGACGCCTGCCGGGACTGCGGCCACACCTTCCAGAACCCGCGCCTCACGGTGGAGGGCCTCGCCCTGTACCACCGGACCGTGGGCGGCGCGTCCAGGGACCCGTCGAGCGACGGCCTCCTCGCCCTGCGCGGCAGCGCCCGCCGCCACCGCTCGGCCGCCCGGGCGATGCTGCGCCACGGCGAGCCGGAGAGCTGGCTCGACGTCGGGACGGGCCACGCCGGCTTCCCCGCCACGGCCCGGCAGTTCTTCCCCTACACCGCCTTCGACGGCCTGGACCCCACCCCGCGCGTGGTGCGCGCCCGCACCGCCGACCGCGTCGAGGAGGCCCATGTCGGCCGCCTGACGGACCGGCGGATCGCCGCCCCGCTGCGCGCCCGCTACGACGTGGTCAGCATGCTCCACCACCTGGAGGGCACCCCCGACCCGCGGGCGGAACTCCGGGCCGCTCTGTCCGTCCTGCGCCCCGGAGGCCACCTGCTCATCGAGACCCTGACCCCCCGCAGCGTCTTCGCCGCCCTGCTGGGCCGCTGGTGGCTCCCCTACGACCAGCCGCGCCACCTCCATCTGCTGCCCCCGCAGAACGTTCGCGCGGAACTCGAGTCGGCCGGCTGCACGATCCTCACGCTCGACCACCGCCCCGTGCACGTCCCCCACGACCTCGCGGGCGCCACGTCCCTGGCCCTCTCCCACGCCCTGCCCGCCCCCGACACCGCCTGGCGGGCGATCCCCCCGCCCCCGGTCCAGCGGCACACCCGCACGGCCCTGCTCCGCGCGGGCCTCCCCCTGGTCGCCGTGGCGGCGCTGGCCGACCACCTCATCGCCCCGGTGGCCCGCCGCACACGCTTCGCGAACACCTACCGCGTGATCGCCCGCACGGCCGAGTAGACCGGGGGACGGGTAGTCCGGGTCGCTGGAGGGGCGGGACGCGGAGGGGCTGGGAAGTCCGGCTCAGCCCCGCGGCACCATCGCGTGCCGCACCGGCTCAGCCCCGCAGCACCACCGCCTGCCCCGCCACCACCAGCAGCACGTGCTCGCACTCGTCCGCGAAGCCCGCGTTCAGCCGCCCGAGTTCGTCCCGGTAACGCCGTCCCGACGCCGTCGACGGGACGATCCCCGACCCCACCTCGTTCGACACGGCGACCACGGTCCGCCGGGTGGCCCGCACCGCCTCCGTCAGCTCCCGCACCCGCTCCCGCAGCGCCTTCTCCCCACGCTCCGCCCACACCGCGTCGTCCCACGCCCCGACCGAGTCCATCGCGTCGGTCAGCCACAGCGACAGGCAGTCGATGAGCAGGGGCGGCCCCTCGGCCTCCAGCAGCGGCACCAGATCGCAGGTCTCGACCGTCTGCCACGACCCCGGCCGCCGCTCCCGGTGGGCCGACACCCGCGAGGACCACTCCGTGTCCCCGTTGCGCGACCCGCCCGTCGCCACGTACAGCACGTCAGGAAAGGCCTCCAGCCGCCGCTCGGCCTCCACCGACTTGCCCGACCGTGCCCCGCCCAGCACCAGGGTCCGCCGCGGCACGTCCGGCACGTCCTCGTACGCCCCCACCACCAGCGTCACCCCGTCCGGCACGGCCCGTGCCCCGGCGGCCGCGAGCCGCCGCCCCAGCTCGGGGCCGGGCGGCAGGTCGTGGTCCAGATGGACGGCGACCACGTCGGTGGTCGGGCCGACCGCTCCCACCGCCCGCAGCCTGGCCAGCGCGTCCGGCCGCCCCACGACATCCGTGAGGACCATGTCGTACGACTCGGCCGGCTCCGCCAGGCCCGCCGGCGCCCCGCCCGGCGGCAGATACAGCAGCCGCTGCCCCTCCGGCCCGGTCACCGCGTACCCGGTGCCCGGCGCGTCCAGCGCCACCGCCCGCACCCGGTGCCCCGTCAGCAGCGTCAACTCCCGCCCGTCCGGCACCCGTCCGGGCTGCGGCAGCCCCGCGGGCACCTCGACCGCCGGCCCGTCGTGCGGATGCGACAGCAGGACCTGACGGACACCGGTCAGGGAACGGCCCGCCCGAGCCGCCGCGAACGCCGCACCCGGCGTCAGGTCGAGCAGCAGCACCCCGTCCACGAGCAACGCGGTGGCCGCCCGCGCATCCGGTCCGAGAGCGGCCGCACAGGCCGCGCAGGGACAGTCGGGGCGGGGAAGTCCCGCGGGGGCGCCGGTGCCGAGCAGAGTGAGTTCCACGCCCCGATTCTCACCCGTGAGCATGAGACATGCGTGATGGAGACGCCCCTGAAGGGGCGCGGGGAACTGCGCGACCAGCCGACCACGACCCGCACAGGCCCACCGCCCTCACCCCCGCAAGGCATATAACGCCGAACCCAGCTGAGCGCTTACGCTCTGAGTCGGAGCCGGACCAAGATCCGGCTTTTCGCTGTGCAGTGTGCTCACACACATGGGAGGCGTACATGGCGGCATGGACGTGGCGGTTCGAGAAGACCGACGGTACGGAGGTCCAGCCCTCGGTGCCGCCGGAGGAGTTCCCCACCCAGGGGGACGCCGAGTCCTGGATCGGGGAGCACTGGAAGACCCTCCAGGAGGGCGGTGCCGACCAGGTGCGGCTGTTCGAGGACGCCACGGAGATCTACGGGCCGATGAGCCTGCACGCGGCCGAGGCGTGAGCCGGTGGGCGGGGGCCACGGCCCTCGCCCATCACCTTCCGGGTGTCAGCCGCGCACACCGCACAGGTGCAGCAGCGCCGCCACCCCGCGGTACGGATCCGTCCGCCCGGCCTTCTCCTCCACCGCGAGCAGTGTCTCCACGTCGGCCGGCACCTCCGCGCCGTCCGCCGCCGTGTCGGTGAACACCCGCACCCCGTACCAGGCGTGCAGCGGCGCACCGATCCCCGCGAGCGTCGCCGTCAGGTCCTTCAGCCGGTCGGCCCGTACGTCGAGCCCCAGCCGGTTTCGGTAGGAGACGGTGTCGAAGGCCGCCAGCGCCCCCGACCAGTCACCCGACAGGCCCGGCCGGATCGCGAGCGCGTCGCCGTTGCGCACCAGCAGGGACAGCAGCCCGCCCGGTGCGAGCATCCGTGCGAGCCCCGCCAGCAGCGGATCGGGCTCCTCGACGTACATCAGGACGCCGTGGCACAGCACCACGTCGAAACTGCCCGGCAGGAAGTGCACGCCGGTGTCCCGGCCGTCGCCCTCGATGATCCGCATCCGCTCCCGGATGCCCTCCGGTTCCCCGGCGAGGGACTCCCGGGCCACGGCGACCATCGTCGCGTCCTGCTCCAGACCGGTCACCTGGTGACCGGCCCGGGCCAGCCGCAGCGCCTGCGTGCCCTGGCCCATCCCCACGTCCAGCACCCGCAGGCGCCGGCCGACCGGGAACCGGCCGACTATCTGCTCGTCCAGCTGGCGGGCCACCAGCTCCTGCCGGACGACATCGCGCAGCCCGCCCAGCTTGTCCAGCCAGGCATCCGCCGCACCCCCGGAGAACGGCGTCGTGGTCAGGGCCGCTCTCCACGCTTGACCTGCGGCTTCGGCAGCCGGAGCCGACGCATCTGGAGCGAGCGCATCAGGGCGTAGGCGACGGCGCCGCGCTTGTTCTCACCCGCGAAGCGCTCGTTCAGCTGCTTCTTCAGACGGAACGACGTCACGAACGAGTCGAGCACGATCAGCACGATCACCACGAGCCACAGCAGCAGCGCGATGTTCTGCAGCGACGCCACCCGCACCATGCTCAGCACGAGGATGACCACGGCCATCGGCAGGAAGAACTCCGCGATGTTGAACCGGGAGTCGACGAAGTCGCGCGCGAACCGGCGGACCGGCCCCTTGTCACGCGCGGGCAGATACCGCTCGTCGCCGCTCGCCAGCGCCTGGCGCTGCCGCTCCATCGCGGCACGGCGCTCCTCGCGCTGTCGCTTGGCGGCCTCCTTGCGCGTCGTCGACGTGTTGGCCACGCTGCGGCGCTGCGACTGGGCCGCACTGCGCTTGGGCGTGGGGCGGCCCTTCGGGGCCTCGGGGTGACGGGGCTGACTGGAGTCGGTCACCGGCGCCTTGTCGGCGTCCTGGGCCTTCTCATCCTTCGCACGGCTACGGAACACAAAACCCAAGGGTAAGGGCTTCCGGGCATGGACCCCAGCCCCGTGGGGAACGATCCGGCAACACCAGTCGTCAGTAAGGGGACAGAGGGGACGTTGCGTACGTCTCCGGATGTTCTCGGGGGTGTACGGCTCCGGTGACCCCGGGGACCACCTACTCCCTACGCCGGAGCGGGAGGGCACGCAGTCGTCCTTGGGGATGAGCGCATGCGTCCCCGAACAGTGCGGTAATGGATGCAGGGCCCGTACTGTGGGTTCTGTCGCAGGAGCAGCTGCCGGAGTCGGTCAGAAGGGGGCGCGCGAAGCCCATGAGCGGTGTCATGAAGCGTATGGGGATGATCTTCCGCGCGAAGGCGAACAAGGCCCTTGACCGGGCCGAGGACCCGCGCGAGACCCTCGATTACTCGTACCAGAAGCAGCTGGAGCTGCTGCAGAAGGTCCGCCGTGGCGTCGCCGACGTGGCGACCTCCCGCAAGCGCCTGGAGCTTCAGCTGAATCAGCTCCAGTCGCAGTCCGGCAAGCTGGAGGACCAGGGCCGCAAGGCGCTCGCGCTGGGCCGTGAGGACCTGGCCCGCGAAGCGCTCTCCCGCCGGGCCGCGCTCCAGCAGCAGGTGACCGACCTGGAGACCCAGCACGCGACGCTCCAGGGCGAGGAGGAGAAGCTCACCCTCGCGGCCCAGCGGCTCCAGGCCAAGGTCGACGCCTTCCGTACGAAGAAGGAGACCATCAAGGCGACGTACACCGCCGCTCAGGCGCAGACCCGGATCGGCGAGGCCTTCTCCGGCATCTCCGAGGAGATGGGCGACGTCGGCCTGGCCATCCAGCGCGCCGAGGACAAGACGGCACAGCTCCAGGCCCGCGCCGGCGCCATCGACGAGCTGCTCGCCTCCGGCGCCCTCGACGACCCCTCCGGCATGCACAAGGACGACATCCAGGCCGAGCTGGACCGGCTCTCCGGTGGTACGGATGTAGAGCTGGAGCTTCAGCGCATGAAGGCCGAGCTGGCCGGAGGGTCGAGCAGCGGCCAGCAGGCCATCGAAGGCGGCACGAGCCAGCAGCAGTCCCAGCAGCAGCCGCAGGACACACCGCGCTTCGACAAGCAGTAGGGGTCCACGCCTAGGAGGGCGACATGATCGTACGGATCATGGGGGAGGGCCAGGTGAGCCTGGCCGACGGCCACCTCGCCGAGCTGAACAGGCTGGACGACGAACTCCTGGCGGAGATGGAGAACGGCGACGGCCCCGGCTTCCGCCGCACCCTCCTGGCCCTCCTGACCAGGGTCCGCGACCTGGGCGCCCCCCTCCCGGACGACTCCCTGGAACCTTCGGAACTGATCCTGCCGTCCCCCGACGCGACCTTGGAGGAAGTCCGGGAGCTCCTCAGCGACGACGGCTTGATCCCGGGTTAGTGGTCCGCGGGCAGTCGTGCCGCTCGGGGCGATGGGGGTCCCCCCTGCCCGAGCGAAGCCGAGAGCTCGGGGGAGGTGGGCGCGGACGGCACCCCGCTCCGCCGGGTTGCGCACTCGCTCCGCCCTCAGCCCCGATGCCGAGCACCTCACACCCGGCACCCATATCCCTGCACACCCCGCCCAGCTACCGTAAACAGCCGTGAGCACCCTCGCGCGGGCCAGATGCCGGGCCAAAGCGCATCCCCTGGCCATGGACGCCGTCCTGGCCGCCGCCGTCCTCGTCTGCATGGTCGCCGGCTCGTTCGTGGAACCCAGGCACCGCGACAGCGTGAGCTGGGCCCTGCGCACCCCTGACCCGCTCAGCCTCCTCCTCATGACCTTCGGTGCCGCGGCCCTGGTCTTCCGCCGCCGCGCCCCCATGACGGTCCTCGCCCTCACCGGCACCCTCTCCGTCATCGAGTCCCTCACCGGCGACCCCCGCACCCCCGTCGCGATGTCCGCCGTCATCGCGCTCTACACCGTCGCCTCCACCACCGACCGCCCCACCACCTGGCGCGTCGGCCTGCTCACCATGACCGTGCTGACCGGCGCCGCCATGGCCGCGGGCCCCCTGCCCTGGTACGCCCAGGAGAACCTCGGAATCTTCGCCTGGACGGGGATCGGCGCCACCGCCGGCGACGCCGTCCGCAGCCGCCGCGCCTTCGTCCAGGCGATCAGAGAACGCGCCGAGAAGGCGGAACGCACCCGCGAGGAGGAGGCCCGCCGCCGCGTCGCCGAGGAACGCCTGCGCATCGCCCGCGACCTGCACGACGTCGTCGCCCACCACATCGCCCTGGTCAACGTCCAGGCCGGAGTCGCCGCCCACGTCATGGACAAGCGCCCCGACCAGGCCAAGGAGGCCCTCGGGCACGTCCGCGAGGCCAGCCGCTCCGCGCTCAACGAACTGCGCGCCACGGTCGGCCTGCTCCGGCAGTCCGACGACCCCGAGGCCCCCACCGAACCCGCCCCGGGACTGGACCGCCTCGACGAACTCACCGGCACCTTCCGCAACGCCGGCCTGCACATCGAGGTCGCCCGCGCCGACCAGGACACCCCCCTGCCCGCGGCGGTCGACCTGGCCGCCTACCGGATCATCCAGGAGGCCCTCACCAACGTGCAGAAGCACGCCGGGCCCAAGGCCAAGGCGGAGGTCAGCGTCGTCCGCGTCGGACCGAACATCGAGATCACCGTGCTCGACGACGGCAGCGGCGAGCGCGCGGACGAGCACGGGAACCACGACGGCGGCGGCCACGGACTGCTCGGCATGCGCGAACGCGTCACCGCCCTGCGCGGCACCCTCACCACCGGTCCCCGCTACGGCGACGGTTTCCGCGTCCATGCCATCCTGCCGTTGAAGAACCGCACACCGACCGGGGAGGACCCCGCATGACCATCCGTGTCCTGCTCGCCGACGACCAGGCGCTGCTGCGCAGCGCCTTTCGCGTGCTCGTCGACTCCGAGCCCGACATGGAGGTGGTCGGCGAGGCCGCAGACGGCGCGGAAGCGGTCCGGCTGACGAAGGAGCAGCACGCCGACGTCGTACTCATGGACATCCGCATGCCCGGCACGGACGGTCTCGCCGCGACCCGCATGATCAGCGCCGACCCCGACCTCGCCGACGTCCGGGTGGTCATCCTGACGACCTTCGAGGTCGACGACTACGTCGTGCAGTCGCTGCGCGCGGGCGCCTCCGGCTTCCTCGGCAAGGGCTCCGAACCCGAGGAACTGCTGAACGCCATCCGCATCGCCGCGGGCGGCCAGGCGCTGCTGTCCCCGGCGGCGACCACGGGCCTGATCGCCCGGTTCCTCGCCACGCAGGACCCGGCCGACGGCGACCGCGACCCGGCCCGCGGTGAACGGCTCGACTCGCTCACCGTCCGGGAGCGCGAGGTGCTGGTCCAGGTCGCCGGCGGGCACTCCAACGACGAGATCGCCGAGCGCCTCGAAGTCAGCCCGCTGACGGTGAAGACCCACGTCAACCGGGCCATGGCCAAGCTCGGCGCCCGGGACCGCGCCCAGCTCGTGGTCACCGCCTACGAGTCCGGCCTGGTCCGTCCAAGGGTGGAGTGAACCCGACCCGGGCGTACTGCGGCCGGAGTATGCGCCGCATAAGGATTTGGACCTGGGGCCTACGAAACCCGGTTCCCGCATGGCTCAGGGTGTAGGGGCGGGCGCTCATCTGCGCGTCCGCTGCCGCTTCTGCCGTTAAACAGAAGAGAGACCTTCACCCATGTCCTGGCTGTCCAGGTTCAGCCTCGCGCAACGGGCCTTGATCGGGCTGATGTCGATCATCGCGCTCGTCTTCGGGGCGATCGCGATACCCCAGCTCAAGCAGCAGCTGCTGCCCACCATCGAACTGCCCATGGTGTCCGTGCTGGCGCCTTACCAGGGCGCGTCCCCGGACGTGGTCGAGAAGCAGGTCGTCGAACCCATCGAGGACACCCTCGAAGCCGTCGACGGCATCAGCGGCATCACCTCCACCGCCGGCGAGGGCAACGCCGTGATCATGGCGTCCTTCGACTACGGCAACGACACCAAGCAGTTGGTCGCCGACGTCCAGCAGGCCGTCAACCGGGCCCGCGTGCAGCTCCCGGACGACGTCGACCCGCAGGTCATCGCCGGCTCCACGGACGACATCCCGACCGTCGTCCTGGCCGTCACCTCCGGCCGCGACCAGCAGGCCCTGGCCGACCAGCTCGACAAGACGGTCGTGCCGGACCTGAAGAGCATCGACGGCGTCGGCCAGGTCACCGTCGACGGCGTGCGCGACGTCCAGGTCACCGTCACGCCCGACGACGCGAAGCTGGCGAAGGCCGGCCTGACCGCTCAGTCCCTCGGCGAGGCCCTGAAGGCGGGCGGCGCGACCGTCCCGGCGGGCTCCTTCGACGAGGGCGGCGCCAACCGCACCGTCCAGGTCGGCGGCGGGCTCACCTCGGTGGAGCAGATCCGCGACCTGATGGTCAAGGGCGAGCCCGGCAAGGGCAAGCCGGCCCGCCTCGGCGACGTCGCCACGGTGAAGCAGCAGGAGGCCACGGCCGACTCCATCACCCGCACCGACGGCAAGCCCAGCCTCTCCGTCGCCGTCACCATGGACCGCGACGGCAGCGCGGTCGCCATCTCCGACGCCGTCCAGGACAAGCTCCCGGACCTTCGCAAGGACCTCGGCTCCGGCGCGACCCTCACGGTCGTCAGCGACCAGGGCCCGGCCGTGTCCAAGTCCATCGAGGGCCTGACCACGGAGGGCGCGCTCGGACTGCTCTTCGCCGTGCTGGTGATCCTGGTCTTCCTGGCCTCGATCCGCTCCACCCTCGTGACCGCGGTGTCCATCCCGCTGTCCGTGGTCCTCGCCCTGATCGTGCTGTGGACGCGCGACCTGTCGCTGAACGTCCTCACCCTGGGCGCGCTGACCATCGCCATCGGCCGGGTCGTCGACGACTCGATCGTGGTCCTGGAGAACATCAAGCGCCACCTCGGCTACGGCGAGGAGCGCCACTCGGCCATCCTCAACGCCGTGCGCGAGGTCGCCGGAGCGGTGACGTCCTCGACGCTCACCACGGTCGCGGTGTTCCTGCCGATCGGCCTGGTCGGCGGCATGGTGGGCGAGCTCTTCGGCTCGTTCAGCCTCACCGTCACGGCCGCGCTGCTGGCGTCCCTCCTCGTCTCCCTGACGGTCGTGCCGGTCCTGTCGTACTGGTTCCTGCGCCCCCCGAAGGGCACCCCCGAGGACGCGGAGGAGGCGCGCCGGATCGCGGAGGAGAAGGAGGCCAGGAGCCGCCTCCAGCGTGTCTACGTCCCCGTCCTGCGCTTCGCGACCCGCCGCCGCCTCACCAGCGTGGCCCTCGCGATCGTCGTCCTGGTCGGCACGTTCGGCATGGCGCCGCTGCTGAAGACGAACTTCTTCGACCAGGGCGAGCAGGAAGTCCTCACCGTCAAGCAGGAGCTGAAGCCCGGCACCAGCCTGGCCGCGACGAACGCCCGGGCGAAGAAGGTCGAGCAACTGCTCGCCGGCACCAAGGGCGTGAAGGACTACCAGGTCACGGTCGGCTCGTCCGGCTTCATGGCGGCGTTCGGCGGCGGCACGGACACCAACCAGGCCTCGTACCAGGTGATGCTGGACGACTCGGCGTCCTACGAGGACGTCCAGGACAGCATCGAGAAGGGCCTGGCCGGCCTGAAGGGCATCGGCACGACCACGGTCGCCGCCGGTGACGGCTTCGCCAGCCAGGACCTCAGCGTGGTCGTGAAGGCCGCCGACGCCGGCGTCCTGCGCACGGCGTCCGAGGAGGTCCGCAAGACGGTCGCCTCCCTCGACGACGTCACGGACGTCTCCAGCGACCTGGCGACCAGCGTGCCCCGCATCTCGGTCAAGGCCAACGACAAGGCCGCCGCGGCCGGTTTCGACGACCAGACCCTCGGCGCGGTCGTCGCCCAGGCCGTCCGCGGCACCACCGTGGCGAAGGCGGTCCTGGACGACACCGAGCGCGACGTCGTCATCCGCTCGGCGAAGCCCGCCACCACCCTGAAGCAGCTTCAGAACCTGCGCCTGGGCGGAGCGGTGAAGCTCGGCGACATCGCCACGGTGAAGCAGGTCGACGGGCCGGTCTCCATGACCCGCATCGACGGCCGGCGAGCGGCCACCATCACCGCGAAGCCGACCGGCGACAACACCGGCGCGGTCAGCGCCCAGCTCCAGTCGAAGATCGACGCGCTGAAGCTCCCCGACGGCGCCACGGCGTCGATCGGCGGTGTCTCCGAGGACCAGGACGAGGCGTTCGCCAACCTGGGCCTGGCGATGCTCGCCGCCATCGCGATCGTCTTCATGCTGCTGGTCGGCACCTTCCGGTCCCTGATCCAGCCGCTGATCCTGCTGGTCTCCATCCCGTTCGCCGCCACCGGCGCGATCGGCCTGCTGATCGCCACCGGCACCCCGATGGGCGTCCCGGCGATGATCGGCATGCTGATGCTGATCGGCATCGTGGTGACGAACGCGATCGTGCTGATCGACCTGATCAACCAGTACCGCAAGCGGGGCCACGGCGTCGTCGAGGCCGTGATCGAGGGCGGCCGGCACCGGCTGCGCCCGATCCTCATGACCGCCCTGGCGACGATCTTCGCCCTGCTGCCGATGGCCCTCGGCATCACCGGCGAGGGCGGCTTCATCGCCCAGCCGCTGGCCGTGGTCGTGATCGGCGGCCTGGTGACGTCGACGCTGCTCACCCTGCTGCTCGTCCCGACCCTCTACGCGATGGTCGAACTCCGCAAGGAGCGCCGGGCGAAGAAGCGCGCGGCGAAGAAGGGCCTCTCGGCCCGGCGGACGGACGCGGCGGAGCCGGAGCCCGCGAACGTGTGACGGCTTGACCACGGCGGCCGGGCACCGACCCTCCGGGGCCGGTGCCCGGCCGCTGCGTTGCGCGGTTCCGTATCCTGTGGATCGCGAACGCCACTACGGGGGAAGGGGTTTCGGGCGTGCCGCTGCACAGGGACGACCCGAAGTCGGTCGGCGGCTACCGGCTGGTCGACCGGCTGGGGGCCGGGGGCATGGGAGTGGTCTACCGGGGCAGGGCGCGGTCGGGCCGTGTCGTGGCCCTGAAGGTGGTGCACGCCCAGTACGCCGAGGACCCGGTCTTCCGCAGCCGGTTCCGGCAGGAGATCGCGGCCGTACGCAAGGTCAGCGGTGCCTTCACCGCGCCGGTCCTGGACGCCGACCCCGACGCGGCGCGGCCCTGGATGGCCACCCAGTACGTGGCGGGGTCCTCCCTGGCACACCGGGTCCGTGACCGGGGCGCCCTCACCGGCTCCGAGCTGCGCCGGCTGGCCCTGGGCCTGGTCGAGGCGCTGCGCGACATCCACCGGGCCGGGGTGGTGCACCGGGATCTGAAGCCGGCCAACGTCCTGCTGGCCGAGGACGGCCCGCGCGTCATCGACTTCGGCATCTCCCGAGCGGCGGAGAACCACCAGACGCTCACCGAGACCGGCCAGATGATCGGCACACCGCCCTTCATGTCCCCCGAACAGCTCGTCGACGCCCGCGCGGTCGGCCCGGCGTCGGACGTCTTCTCGCTCGGGTCCCTGCTGGTGTACGCCGTGACCGGGCGTGGCCCCTTCGACGCGGACAGCCCCTATCTGACCGCGTACCGGGTGGTGCACCACGAACCCGTGCTGGAGGACGCCGGCGGGCCGCTGCGCGCCCTGCTGGAGCGCTGCCTGTCCAAGGAGCCGGGGGACCGGCCCGGACTCGACGAGCTGGCCCGGGAGCTGGCGGCCGTCCTGCCCGAGCCGGTGGACAGCGATCCGGCCACCATGCCCCTCCACGCGGACGGGCTCACGGCCGTCGAGCCCGTCCGCCCCGTGACCGCGGCCCCGCAGCGGGCCGGCCGGCTCCGCCGGCGCGCTCGGCGGCTGCCGGTCGTGACGGGCGCGGCCGGTGCGGTCGTCCTGGGTCTGACGGTCTATCTGACACTGGGCCCCGGCATGGCGTTGAGCGGCGACAGGCCCGGTTCCTCCCCGTCCCGATGGGCGGCGCCGCCGGCCGGATGGCGGCCCTGGCAGACGACGGTGTACGAGACGGCCGGGCGCGGAGTGCGCACGGCGCCCGACCGGCGGGAGGGCGGAGCGACGCGGGGCGGGCCCCAGTGCCGCGTTCACGAACGCGCCGTGTACTGCGCGGGCGACGGGATCCTGCCCGTACGGCTGGACGGCAGGACGGGGGCGACCGTCTGGCGCACCGGTCCGGCGGCGTCCGTCACCGGCGACGACTTCGCCAGGTTCAAGATCCTCGGCGTCGTCGACGACGCGGTGGTGGTGCAGCAGGAACCGCAGGGCGAGGGGCCGAACCGGATCCTCGCCTTCGACACCGGCACCGGTGAGTCGCTCTGGCAGCGCGCGGTGAACGCGGAGCGGATCGATCCGGTGCTGTACGGCGGCCTTGTCGTGCTCCCGGAGGGCGACGGCACCTCCGTGACCGCCCGCTCCCCCCGCGGCGGAGCCGCGCGCTGGACGCAGCGGCTGCCCGCCCGTCACTACTGCGGGGCCACGGGAGTGGGCGAGCGGCTGTACCTCCAATGCGTCCCGGAGGCGGAGGGCCCCTCCCTGGTCGTCGAAGCCGGCCGCGCCGACGGCCGGGACCGGCGGCTGACCGTCCCGGCGAAGGCCGGCCTCCTCGGCGCTCTCGACGGCCGGCTCCTGTTCCTGGACTCCAAGGAGGACGAGGACGGAAACCTGCTCGTGGGCCAGGACGCACCGTACGCGGCGATCCGGACGGTGGATCCCCGCACCGGGGCCCACCGCACCACGAAACTGTCCGAGGAGTACGGGGGACAGGTGTCGCTGGCGGACGGCACCTTGTGGTTCGCCGCGTCGAACGGGCAGGTCACCGCCGTCTCCGCCGGGACCGGCAGGCCGCTGTGGAAGACCCCGACCAGCCTGGAGCGGCCGAGCGAGGCGACGTACGACCCGCGGGCCCGGGCCGTGTACCTGAGCAGTGCCAGCGGGCGTGTCGGGGCGCTCGACGCGAAGAAGGGCACCCAGCTCTGGGAGACGCTGCCACGGGCCGCGCGCTACGACACCGACTGGGGCGCCACCGAGGTGGGAGCCCTCGACGGTGCTCTGGTCGCCTCCACGCCCGACGGCACGGTCTTCAGTCTCGACCCCGCGCACCCCGAGCGGAAACCGCGCTCGGGGTGACGGGGGACAGGACGGCTACGGCAGCGCCAGCATCCGCTCCAGTGCCAGCTTCGCGAAGGCCTCCGTCTCCTTGTCCACCTCGATGCGGTTGACGAGGTTGCCCTCGGCCAGCGACTCCAGGGCCCAGACCAGGTGCGGGAGGTCGATGCGGTTCATGGTCGAGCAGAAGCAGACCGTCTTGTCGAGGAAGACGATCTCCTTGTCCTCCGGCGCGAAACGGTTCGCGAGGCGGCGGACCAGGTTCAGCTCGGTGCCGATGGCCCACTTGGAGCCGGCCGGCGCGGCCTCCAGGGCCTTGATGATGTACTCGGTCGAGCCAACGTAGTCCGCCGCGGCCACGACCTCGTGCTTGCACTCGGGGTGCACCAGGACGTTCACGCCCGGGATGCGCGCGCGCACGTCGTTCACCGAGTCCAGGCTGAAGCGGCCGTGCACCGAGCAGTGGCCGCGCCACAGGATCATCCTGGCCGCGCGCAGCTCGTCGGCGGTCAGGCCGCCGTTCGGCTTGTGCGGGCTGTAGACGACGCAGTCCTCCAGGGACATGCCCATGTCGCGCACGGCGGTGTTGCGGCCGAGGTGCTGGTCCGGCAGGAAGAGCACCTTCTCGCCCTGCTCGAAGGCCCAGTCCAGGGCCCGCTTGGCGTTGGACGAGGTGCAGATCGTGCCGCCGTGCTTGCCGGTGAACGCCTTGATGTCGGCCGAGGAGTTCATGTAGGAGACGGGCACGACCTGCTCGGCTATGCCGGCCTCGGTCAGCACGTCCCAGCACTCGGCGACCTGCTCGGCCGTCGCCATGTCGGCCATCGAGCAGCCGGCGGCGAGGTCGGGCAGCACGACCTTCTGGTCGTCGGACGTCAGGATGTCCGCCGACTCCGCCATGAAGTGGACGCCGCAGAACACGATGTACTCGGCCTCCGGGCGGGCGGCCGCGTCCCGGGCGAGCTTGAACGAGTCACCCGTCACATCGGCGAACTGGATGACCTCGTCACGCTGGTAGTGGTGGCCGAGCACGAAGACCTTGTCCCCGAGCTTCTCCTTCGCCTTGCGGGCGCGTTCCACCAGGTCCGGGTCGGACGGCGAGGGCAGGTCGCCGGGACACTCCACACCGCGCTCGCTCTTCGGGTCGGCCTCACGGCCGAGGAGCAGCAGGGCGAGGGGCGTCGGCTGGACGTCGAGCTCCTGGGGCTGGGCGGTGGTCACGACACGCACCCTTTCTGTTTCTGCGACTTTTCGTCGATTTGACGCTATCTATCATAACCGCTTCACGTCACTTTGACGATGGCCATAGCGTCTGTGTGACGTGAATCCCGGCGAGCCCCCGTACATTCCCGGGAAGACCCGGAAAGAGCCGTTTTCCGGTTCCCGGCGCGTGTGCGAGCATGAAAAGGGGCCGAGATCGAGCGCCCGGCCCGGAATGAATCCGCGGTCCCGCCGGTTGCAACCGTCGGCAAGCAGTCTCCGTACAACCCGGGAGAGATGTAGATGTCCGTATCGGACGAGACCAGCACCGTCACCGACGGCATCATCCTGACCGACGCCGCCGCGTCCAAGGTCAAGGCACTGCTCGACCAGGAGGGCCGCGAGGACCTCGCGCTGCGCGTCGCCGTCCAGCCCGGCGGCTGCTCCGGCCTGCGCTACCAGCTCTTCTTCGACGAGCGCGCCCTCGACGGCGACGTGGAGAAGGACTTCGGCGGTGTGAAGGTCGTCACCGACCGCATGAGCGCCCCGTACCTGGGCGGTGCCACGATCGACTTCGTGGACACCATCGAGAAGCAGGGCTTCACGATCGACAACCCGAACGCGACGGGCTCCTGCGCCTGCGGCGACTCCTTCAGCTGAGCCCGCCGAGCCGCCACCGGCGGCCGTGGACACGACGAAGGCGGCGGCCCCCTCCGAGGGGGGCCGCCGCCTTCGTGCCGTACGGCCGTGCCTACCGCTCCCGTGTCGGGGGAGCCGGCAGCCGCGCGCCGTCCTTCGCCAGCGGGACGGCCTTGCCGTCCGCGTCGACGACCGCCCGGTCGCCGAGCGGCGCCTCCAGCTGCACGGTCTTCTGGAACTGCTTGGCGATCATGACGCAGACCTTGTCAGGCCACGGGGTCGACGTCACGGTGACCGTCACCTCGTCGCCCTTCTCGCTCGCCTTCACGTCGTAGTCGGAGCACACCCCGCCGGTGAAGGACACCGTCAGCTCCGCGCCCTCGGCCCGATAGCCGTCCACCTTCACCTCGCGCGGACCGGGCGCCGACGACGGCTGGTCGCTCGGCTCGTTCGGCTCGGGGGAGACCAGGTACTCCGGCTCCACCGCCGGGTAGGTCACCGTGAACGGGTCCTTCGCGCCCGGCGCCGTCACTTCGAACAGCCAGGACGGCACCAGCGCCTGCCGTCCGTCCACGACGTGCGCGGCCAGCCCGAACACCGCGCCCTCGACGGTCACCGTGTCCTGCCCGGAGGCACCGCCCGACGGCTGCTCACAGGGCTGCTCCAGCCGGTCCTTCAGCGGCACGGGGCCGGCGCAGCCGCCGATGCCCATCCGGTGGTCCTTCTTCGGCTGCCCGTTCATCAGCTCCAGCGCCTTCTCGGCGCTGACCACCGGGTATGTGTCGCCCTTCACCGGTGCCTTCAGCTGACCGGTGCCGCCGACGACCGCGCCGTCCTGGCCGACCGTGATCCCCGTCGGCCAGCCGTGGGTGGGCAGTCCGCCGACGACGGGAGCGGCGTTGACCACCCGCTGTGCCCCCGTGACCTGGCTCGCGTCGACCTTCGCGTCGTCCTGACCCGCCGCCTTCAGCACGGGCGCGGCCGCCTTCCGGGCGACCTCTTCGCTCACCGGAGTGCCATCGGACTGCGGGGCCGTGCAGGTGTCGGTGCCCTTGCAGTTGTCGGTCCCCGGCGCGTACCGGCTGAACGTCCAGGACCCCGGGGCCTGCTGGTTGACCTGGAGGCTCGGCCCCGACCCGTCCTGGCCGCCGATCCTCCAGACCTCGCCCTGCGCCACCGGCGCCCCCTCGACCCCGAGGGCCTTCGCCAGCCGGGCCACGTCAGCCTTGCCGACCTCGCCCCGCGCCCGGTACACCGGCGCCTTGGCGGGGCCGTCGGGCAGGGGACCGCCGAGCCGGTAGGTGGCGCCGTAGGGATTGGGTTCGCCGGGCGCGATGCCGTTGCCGCCGCCGGCCGTGGACTCCGAGTAACCGTCGAGCGCGAGCGGCGGGGGAGTGCCGTCCCCGCCGGGTGCACCGGACGTCGTGCCGTCCCCCGGCCCGCTGGAGGCGTTGGAGGCGAGCCAGGCCCCGCCGCCGCCGATCAGCAGCACGGCGGCGGCGACGGAGGCGATGATCGCGGGCGTACGCGACCGGCCACCACCGTGCCGGACCAGGTCTTCCTCGTCGCGGGGCAGTTCGCGGACCGGCGCGGGAGCGACACGGGGGCGTGCCACCCGCGCCTCGGTTTCGTCCGCGGCGGCTTCATGAGGGGGCGCAGGAGTGGATTCGGGTGCGGGTGCGGGTGCGGCTGCGGGTGCGGCTGCGGGTGCCGCCGCCGAGGCGGAGCGGGCTTCCGCCAGGTCCGCGCCCTCGGCGACGGCCTCGCGATCCGGGGACGGCTCGTCGTCGCCCTGCCGCCCTTCGGCCGCAGCCACCTCCGCGGCCTCTTCGGGTGCAGTTGTCTCCGCGGCCTCTTGGGGTGCAGTCGTCTCCGCGGCCTCTTCGGGAACAGCCGTCTCCGCGGCCTCGTGGGGCGCAGCCGTCTCGGCGGCCTCTTCGGGCGCGCCGGGCTCAGCGACGGCCGGAGCAGCTGCTCCCGGCTCGTCGGTCTCGGCCGGCTCCGCCTCGGCGGCCGGTGTCTCACCGTCGGCGGCGTCGGGAGTCCCGCCGGTCACACCGGTGTCGTCGGCCTCCGCCGACTCTCCGTTCTCCGTCGGCTCCCCGTCCTCCGCCGACGCCCCGACGCCCGCCGGGACATCGGCCTCGGCGGACGCCCCGGCCTCCGCCGACACGTCAGCCTCCGTCGACGCCCCGGCCTTCTCCGTGCCGCGCGCCTCGGTCTGCGGAGCGGCATCGGCGGGAGCGTCGGCCGCTTCCCTGACGTCGTCGTTGTCGGGTGGCTCGGTGTTCACCGCATCGCTCCTTCGGCTGCACAGCTGTCCCATGGGACCCGGCCCGGTCGTACCCGGACCGCTGGTGGGTCGTATCCCGCCTCCCCTTTACGGGGGACAGCGATGGGACGCAGCGGGGGAGCACACGGTTCCCGCGTGCGCGCCGTTCAGTCCCCGTAGTCGGACATGGCGTCGAGCAGCCGTGCCGACGCCGGGGGCACGGACACGCCGTGGATCAGAGCCGGGGACACCGGACGCGAGACGATCCGGGGGACCGCCCAGTGCGGAGCCATCCGCGCCCCGTCACCCGGCAGCGACGCCAGATCGCCCTCGAGATCGACCGGAACGGGCGCATGGACCTTGAGGTTCGTCATAACGGCACCGTATGCACGGTCGAGCTCACCGAGAAAGATCTACTATCGGGTAGTTTCGATGCCTTCAGAGCCGTCCCGCCCACCCGATAGCGTGAACCGACAAGGTCCGCCTCCCACAGGAGAATCCACGCCGTGCGCATCGCAGTCACCGGCTCCATCGCCACCGACCACCTCATGACCTTCCCCGGCCGCTTCGCCGACCAGTTCGTAGCGGACCAGCTGCACACGGTCTCGCTGTCGTTCCTGGTCGACAAGCTCGACGTGCGCCGAGGCGGCGTCGCCGCGAACATCGCGTTCGGCATGGGACAGCTCGGCACCCGCCCGATCCTGGTCGGCGCCGCGGGCGCGGACTTCGACGAGTACCGGGCCTGGCTCGACCGGCACGGTGTGGACACGGAGTCCGTCCGCATCTCCGACACGCTGCACACCGCACGCTTCGTGTGCACGACCGACGCCGACCACAACCAGATCGGCTCCTTCTACACCGGCGCCATGAGCGAGGCCCGCCTCATCGAGCTGAAGACCGTCGCCGACCGCGTGGGCGGCCTCGACCTGGTCTCCATCGGCGCCGACGACCCGGAGGCGATGCTCCGCCACACCGAGGAGTGCCGCTCCCGGTCGATCCCGTTCGCCGCCGACTTCTCGCAGCAGATCGCGCGCATGGACGGCGAGGAGATCCGCATCCTGCTGGACGGGGCGACGTACCTGTTCTCCAACGAGTACGAGAAGGGCCTCATCGAGACCAAGACCGGCTGGAGCGACGCGGAGATTCTGTCCCGCGTCGGCCACCGCGTGACCACCCTCGGCGCGCGCGGCGTGCGCATCGAGCGGGTCGGCGAGGACCCGATCGAGGTCGGAACGCCCGACGAGGAGCGCAAGGCCGACCCGACGGGCGTCGGCGACGCCTTCCGCGCGGGGTTCATGTCGGGCCTGGCCTGGGGCGTCTCCCTGGAGCGTGCCGCGCAGGTCGGCTGCATGCTGGCGACCCTCGTCATCGAGACGGTGGGGACGCAGGAGTACCAGCTGCGGCGCGGGCACTTCATGGAGCGGTTCACCAAGGCGTACGGCGATGAGGCCGCCGAAGAGGTCCGGGCTCATCTGGGCTGATCTTCCGTCCGCGGGGGCGTGGTGGCCGGCCGCGCCCCGCGGCGGCAGCCGCATGCCGGCACGGCCCCGCCCCCCCCGAAGAGCCGGCCGGTCAGCTCACCCGGCGGACCACATACGCCGTTCCCTGGTCCGCCGGCTCCTCGCCCACGTACTCCTGGCCCCGCATCTCGCACCACGCCGGGATGTCCAGGCGGGCCGCCTCGTCGTCCGACAGGACCCGGACCAGCCCGCCCACGGGCACATCGCCGACGACCTTCGCCAGCTCGATCACCGGGATCGGGCACCGCTTGCCCAGGGAGTCCACGACGAGCACGTCGGCCTCCCGCACCACCGTCTCCAAAACCGGCGCCCCCAGCTTCTCCCGCACCGCCGCCACCGTCCGGGGAAGCACTTCCAGGAACCTCTCCACGTCCTCCTCGGCCGCCCCCGGCGGCAGCGACACCCGCACATTCCCTTCACTCAGCACGCCCATCGCCCGCAGGACGTGGCTCGGGGTCAGCGTGCTGCTCGTGCAGGACGAACCGGACGAGACCGAGAAGCCCTCGCGGTCCAGCTCGTGCAGCAGGGCCTCGCCGTCGACGTAGAGGCACGAGAAGGTGACGACCCCGGGCAGCCGGCGCACCGGATCACCGACGACCTCGGCGTCGGTCACCAGCCGCGGCACCCGTGCCCGGATCCGGTCCGTCAGCTCCCGCAGGCGCCGTGCCTCCTCGGCCGCCTCCGCCCGTACGGCCCTGAGCGAGGCGGCCGCCGCCACGATCGCCGGGATGTTCTCGAAACCGGGCGCCCGCCCCGACTCCCTCTCGTCCACCGGCTCTTGCGCCGCGAACCGCACCCCCTTGCGCACGGCGAGCAGCCCCACACCGGACGGCCCACCCCACTTGTGCGCACTGGCCGTGAGCAGCGACCAGTCCCCTGCGACCGGCCCCCACCCCAGGGACTGCGCCGCATCCACCAGCAACGGCACCCCGGCCGCACGGCACAGCTCGGCCACCGCCCCGACGGGCTGCTCGGTCCCCACCTCGTGATTGGCCGACTGCAGACACGCCAACGCCGTGTCCGCGCGCAGGGCATCGCCGTAGGCCGCCGGGGCCACCGACCCGGTGCGGTCCACCGCGACCCGGGTGACGCTCCCCCCGGCCGCCTCCAGGAGCTCCGCCGAATGCAGTACAGAGGAGTGTTCGACCGCGGACACGATCAGGTGACTCCCGATCCGCCTCCGCCCGGCCAGCGCCCCGGCAATCCCCGTGTGCACGGCACGGGTTCCGGACGCGGTGAAGGTCAGTTCGTCCGGCCGGCATCCCACCGCCTCGGCGGCGGCCTCCCGCGCCGCGTCCAGCAGCACCCGGGCCCGCCGCCCCTCCCTGTACAGCCGCGCGGGATCCGCCCACCCCTCGTCGAACGAGGCCAGCAGCGCCTGCCGGGCGACGGGATGAAGCGGAGCACTGGAAGCAGCATCGAAGTAGGCCACACGGCAACGCTAGAACGTCCCCGGGGAAGGCGGACCTCGGGGGCGCGGGGAACTGCGCGAACAGCTACAAACAGCCCGCAGCCGCCAATTCAGCGAACCACCCGAGTGAGTAGGCACCCCTCCCCGAGAACCCCCGGAAGGCGTCGGCTAGGGTTTGGTCCGCATAAACATCCAAACCCCTGCCCGACGCAGGGCGGCGACCGACCAGCGAGAAGGCCAGGCCGCAGCCGACCGCGCGGGCGAGACTCTCGGGAAGGCGCTACGTGAGTCCCAACGGCTCCGACCGCTCGCCGCGGCGCCCGATGCGGCGGAAGCTGCTGCAGGCACTGACCGCGGGCCTGGTCTTGGCGACAGCCACCGGTTGCTCGTACAACTGGGAAGACTTCCCCCGCCTTGGTATGCCCACCCCGACCACGGAAGAGGCTCCCCGGATCCTCTCCCTGTGGCAGGGTTCCTGGGCGGCTGCGCTCGCCGTCGGCGTGCTGGTGTGGGGTCTGATCCTGTGGAGTGCTTTCTTCCACCGGCGCAGCCGCACCAAGGTCGAAGTTCCTCCGCAGACCCGGTACAACATGCCCATCGAGGCGCTGTACACCGTGGTTCCGCTCATCATCGTCTCGGTGCTGTTCTACTTCACCGCCCGTGACGAGTCCGAGCTCCTCAGCCTCAAGAAGAAGCCCGACGTCACGGTCAACGTGGTCGGCTTCCAGTGGAGCTGGTGCTTCAACTACATCGAGCCGGTCGCCGGTTCCACCGGGGACGCGAAGACCTCGAAGGACCTGGACGCGATCCCGGACCGCTTCAAGAAGGACTTCCCGGCAGGCGCCGGCGGCGTCTACGACTGCGGCACCCCCGGCACGCGGAACCCGCAGACGGGCAACCCGGGCCCGACCCTGTGGCTGCCCAAGGGCAAGACGGTCCGCTTCGTCCTCACCTCGCGTGACGTCATCCACTCCTTCTGGGTGGTGCCGTTCCTCATGAAGCAGGACGTCATCCCGGGCCACACCAACGCCTTCGAGGTGACCCCCAACAAGGAGGGCACCTTCATGGGCAAGTGCGCCGAGCTCTGCGGCGTCGACCACTCTCGGATGCTGTTCAACGTGAAGGTGGTCTCCCCGGAGCGCTACGAGCAGCACCTCAAGGACCTCGTGGACAAGCAGCAGAACGGTTACGTTCCTGCCGGCATCGCGCAGACGAGCCACGAGAAGAACCGGGAGACGAACAACCTGTGAGCATCCTCAACGAACCCCAGGGTGCCGCGGCAGCAGGGTCCCACTACCAGGACGAGCTGCCGGTCAGGCGCCAGAACCGCGGCAGTGTCGTGGTCAAGTGGCTGACGACGACGGATCACAAGACGATCGGCACGCTGTACCTGGCGACGTCGTTCGCGTTCTTCGTCATCGGCGGCGTGATGGCGCTGCTGATGCGCGCCGAGCT
>NZ_JBIVZM010000014.1:0-272681 GCF_044759525.1 Streptomyces sp. NPDC101110
GTCCCGCAGCGGATACCGGGCCAGCACCGCCTCCACCTCCGGCGTCAGCGCCCCCGCCAGACGGGAAGCCGCAGGACGGCCCTCGTCCCGCAGGGTCTGCGCCGCTGTGAGCAGCACCGAGCGGCCGGCGCCCTTCGGCGTGCCGGCCGCTGCCCGCTCGAACAGTTCCGCGCCCTCTTCCAGGACCAGATCCGGGTCGATGCCCGCCGGGACCTTTATGCCCGCCGTGTGACGCCAGGTGGCCACCGGGTCGCTCCAGGCCTCCACCCGGTACGACCAGCGGCCGACGGCGTTCGCGGTGACCTCGGCGCCCCAGCGGTCGCTGCCGGGGGCGAGCTCGCGCATCGGCGTCCAGGGACCGGGGCGGCCCTCGGGGTCCTCCAGGACGACGTTGGCACCCACCGCGTCGTGCCCCTCCCGGAACACGGTGGCGGTGACCTCGAACGACTCACCCACGACCGCCTTCGCCGGCCGGTTGCCGCCCTCCACGGCCGGGCGGACATCCCGTACCGGGATACGGCCGATGGCCCGGGTCCTCCTCATGGTCCTCACCTCCAGCGTGCTCGAAAGCCGGGCCGCCTGGCCCGGTTCAGGGGACGGGTGTGCGGGAAGGCAGCTACCTTCCCGCCGTGGATCTGCGCTCGGCGGCCGTGGGTCTGCGTTCCGCCGCCGAGGTCCTGCGTCTGACCGCCGTGGCCGGGCGGGGCCGTTCCTTCGGTTCCTGCACGCAGGCGACGTGCTGCTCCTGCAGGCAGGTGATCTGCTGTTCTTGCAGGTAGGCGACGTGGTTCGTGCGCAGGTACCGCTCGGCGGCGTCCGCCGCCTCCCGGGCACAGCGCTTGCCCATCAGCACGCAGAGCGTGTAGCCGGAGTCCTCGAAGGTGGTCCGCACCGTGCGGTCGTTCGGTGCCGCGAGCATCACGCGTTCCCAGGCCCGGTAACGCCGCAACTGCCGGGCGACTTCGGCTTTGGCGGGTAGCAGCATGGCGCCGATCACCTTTCGGGGCTCGAGGGGCACGGTCTCCCGACGGTCGGACGGCGGCCGTGCAGCGGCCGGACCCGTAACGGCGATCGAGTTCTTCACACATGGTGCACGTGTGGACACGCAGCGTCTTGTTGGGTCTTCAATCAATGGCGGTTCGACTGGGCCGTTCGGGCGCCCCGGGCCTGCTCACTTGTGCCCTCTGGCGCCTCAGTTGTGCGCTCGTGTTGCACGGACGGGCTAGCACCCTCACGCTAATGGTGACTCAGAAGCGATAGGCGCTCACGTTCCGTGTTCGGGGCTCGTCCCGCAGGACCGCGGGAGCGAGAAGGAGCTGAGCTTCGCGGTGAGGAGCCGACCGATGAAGACCGCAGTGCCCTGCTACTACCACCTCGACGTGGAAGTCAGCCCGGAACGGGTGGGACAGGTCAGCCGCATTCTGGCCGCTCACCTGAAGTTCTGGGACCTGGACAACCTGATCCAGCCCGTCTGCGGCGGTACCGAGATGCTGCTCAAGGCCATCGACGAACACGCCACGGACAAGAACACGTCGATCGAGATGTGGTGGAACGGGCAGCACCTGATCACCGCCATCGGGGACAACGACCGCGCCCTGCGCCCGGACCAGGAGCTGCGAGGCTGCCTGGAGCACCTCGCCGCCATGAGCGACGGCTGGGGCTGCTGCGCCACCGAGACCGGAAGCAAGGTCATCTGGTTCTCGCAGCGCGCCCGCGCCGGTGAACGCGTCCCGCTGGTGCCCACGGCTCCCGCCCCGCGTGAGAGCGAGGGTCTCGACGTGCCCCGCGAGGAGCGGGTGGTGCGGCTGGCCGGCCCGGTCGGCACCCCGGCCGAGGTCCTGGAGGACGCCCGGTGACGCGCCTGCCGTCGAGGAAAGGGGCGTCCGCCTGGGGCGGGCGCCCCTACCCGCTGGGAGCGGACTACGACGGGGACGGCACCAACTTCGCGCTGTTCAGCGAGGTCGCCGAACGCGTCGAGCTGGTCCTCGTCGACGACGACGGTACCCACACCCGGGTGCCGCTGACCGAGGTCGACGGCTTCGTGTGGCACGGCTACCTCCCCGGCGTCGGCCCCGGCCAGCGCTACGGGTACCGCGTGCACGGGCCGTGGGCCCCGGCCGCGGGCCACCGCTGCAACCCGGCGAAACTGCTGCTCGACCCGTACGCCCACGCGGTGGACGGGCAGATCGACAACCACCCTTCGCTCTATGAGCGCAACCCCGACGGCCCCGACCCGGCCGACAGCGCCGGGCACACCATGCTCGGTGTGGTGACCGACCCGGCCTTCGACTGGGGCGACGACACCCGGCCCGGCCGGTCCTACGCCGACACGGTCATCTACGAGGCACACGTCAAGGGCATGACCCGCCTGCACCCCGAGGTGCCCGAGGAACTCCGGGGCACCTACGCCGGACTGGCACACCCCGCGGTCGTGGAGCACCTGACCTCCCTGGGCGTCACGGCCGTCGAGCTGATGCCGGTCCACCAGTTCGTCCACGACGGGGTGCTGCACGACCGCGGTCTGTCGAACTACTGGGGCTACAACACCATCGGTTTCTTCGCGCCCCACAACGGCTACGCCGCCCACGGCACCCGCGGCGGCCAGGTCGCCGAGTTCAAGCAGATGGTGAAGACCCTGCACGCGGCCGGGCTCGAAGTGATCCTCGACGTGGTCTACAACCACACCGCCGAGGGCAACGAGAGGGGGCCGACGCTGTCCTTCCGCGGGATCGACAACTCCTCCTACTACCGGCTGGTCGACGGCGACTGGGGGCACTACTACGACACCACCGGCACCGGCAACAGCCTGCTGATGCGCCACCCCTACGTCCTGCAGCTGATCATGGACTCGCTGCGGTACTGGGTGACCGAGATGCACGTCGACGGCTTCCGCTTCGACCTCGCGGCGACGCTCGCCCGGCAGTTCCACGAGGTGGACCGGCTGTCGGCGTTCTTCGACCTCATCCAGCAGGACCCGGTGATCAGCCGCGTCAAGCTGATCGCCGAACCGTGGGACGTCGGCGAGGGCGGTTACCAGGTGGGCAACTTCCCGCCCCTGTGGTCCGAGTGGAACGGCATGTACCGCGACGCGGTCCGGGACTTCTGGCGCGGCGAGGACCACACCCTCGGCGAGCTCGCCTCCCGCTTGACGGGGTCCCCGGACCTGTACCGGCACAGCAGGCGCCGGCCCCGCGCCAGCGTCAACTTCGTCACCGCGCACGACGGTTTCACCCTGCGCGACCTCGTCTCGTACAACGGCAAGCACAACGAGGACAACGGCGAGGACAACCGGGACGGCGAGAGCACCAACCGGTCCTGGAACTGCGGCACCGAAGGCGCGACCCGCGACCCGTCCGTGCTGGAGCTGCGCACCCGCCAGCAGCGCAACTTCCTCGCCACCCTGCTGCTCTCCCAGGGCATCCCGATGCTCTGCCACGGCGACGAACTCGGGCGCACCCAGGGCGGCAACAACAACGCCTACTGCCAGGACAACGAGATCTCCTGGATCGACTGGCGGCTCACCGAGGAGCAGCGCGACCTCCTGGAGTTCACCCGGTACGTCATCCGGCTGCGCAGGGGCCACCCCGTCCTGCGCCGGCGCCGGTTCTTCCTCGGCGAGACCCTGACCCGCGCGGACCAGCCGCTGCCCGACCTGGTGTGGCTGGCGCCGGACGCCGGCGAGATGACCCACGACGACTGGCGGCGCGGCGACGCGCACTCCGTGGGCGTCTTCCTCAACGGCGACGCCATCGCCGAACCCGATCCGCGGGGGCGCCCGGTCGTCGACGACTCGTTCCTGCTGCTCCTCAACAGTCACTGGGAGCCGGTCGACTTCCGCCTTCCGGACCGCTCCTACGGCGAATGCTGGAGGGCCCTCATCGACACGGCGGACCCGGAGGCCACTCCGGACGAGTCCGAGCACAAGGCCGGGACGGGCCTCACCGTGGGCGCCCGCAGCCTGGTCCTGCTGTCCCGCCCGTCACGGGCGGCGCGTGGGGAGGAGTGACGCCGGGCGAGCGGCGGCACGTGTGAGGGGGTGACGCCCGCCGGGCGTCACCCCCTCACACGTGATGCGCTGTGCGCGGGAAGCGACGGCGCGCGGCAGCGCGAAGGACGTGACCACGCGGCAGTGCGAAGTACGCGACCGCGCGGCAGCGCGAAGGAGGTGACCTCGCGCGGCGGTGACGGGGATCAGCGGTCGCGGCGCGCGGGCGGCACGGCAGTCGCGGGGATCAGCGGTCGCGGCGCGCGGTCACGGTGAACTGTGCGCCGTCGTGGTCGCGCAGCACCGCCTCGTCGCTGCCCTTGGACAGGACGCTGCCGCCGTGGAGTTCGGCGGCCCGGGCGCAGGCCTCCACGTCGTCGACGGAGAAGTGGACCTGCCAGTGCGGCCGGATCGCGGGGTCGGGGGCCGCCTCCAGCACCCCCGACTCGATCCGGGCCACCACGTCCCCGCGGCTGCGCAGCACGACCTCGCCGCCCTCGTAGTGGACCTCGCAGCAGCCGGGCCGCTGGGTCGCCCAGTCGAGGATCTCGCCGTAGAAGATCGCCGCGTCGAAGGCGTCCCGGGTGTGCAGCGTGATGAAGGCCGGCTGCGCGTTGCGCCAGGTCTCCCAGTCGGTGAAGAGGTCGCCCTCCCAGATGCCGAAGGTCGCACCGTCCCGGTCGGCGAGCAGCGCCGCCCGCCCCGGCGGCAGCGAGATCGGCCCCACCGCGACCGTCCCCATGCGCTCCTGCACCCGCGCCACCGCTTCGTCCGCGCTGCGCACCGCGAAGTACGGCGTCCACGCCACCGCCATCTGCCACATGGTCGCCACCCCCGCGATGCCGGCCACCGGCGAGCCGTCGACCAGCGCGATCCGGAAGCGGTCGCCCAGCTTGGCAGGCCGCCACTGCCAGCCCAGCACGGCACCGTAGAACTCCTCGGTCGCCTTGACGTCCCGGCTGGTCAGGCTCACCCAACAGGGCGCACCGAACACGGAGTGTGATGAGACGACGTCCTTGGTGCCGGAGGAGGTGGGCATGTCGTGGTTCATGGCAGTCGCGTCCTGATCTCGTCGGCCTGGCAGCCACCGGAGGATTGACACCAGTGTCCAACCGGAACCGCTGTGGGCGCCTGCCGAGTACCCCGGCCAGGGCGCCGAAACGGTGTCCCGCCTGGTCCGCCCCGGTGGCACCGGGCGGGCCGAGTGACGACGATGGATGGGTCGGACACTGCGTCAAGGTACTCAAGCATCCGGCGGGACCTCCGGCGCAGCGGCGCACCGCACCCGGAGGTGACCATGCCCACGGACGGGGGCTCGGACCGGATCCTCGAACTGCAGGAAGAGGTCCAGCAACTGAAGGAGGCGGTCGCCTCCCATGCCGTCGTGGACCAGGCGATCGGGATGATCGTGGCACTCGGCAGGATCTCTCCCGACCGGGGGTGGGCCGTGCTGAAGGAGGTGTCGCAGCACACCAACATCAAGCTGCGCAACGTCGCCGAGCTGATCCTCGTCTGGGGGCGCACGGGCCTGATGCCCGAGGAGATCCGGTCCGTCCTGGAGGACGCCCTCGACCGCGCCGGACCGACGCAGATCCCCGGATCCCCGCCGGAGGTGTGATCCCGGCGGCGGTCCGGTCCGGAACCCCACGCCCCCGCTTCAGCGGGCCTCGGCGAGCAGTTCCTCGCGCAGATGGGCGAAGCAGCTGCTGAGCAACCGGGACACGTGCATCTGTGAGATGCCGAGCTGTTCGGCGATGCGGCTCTGTGTCATGCCCTTGAAGAATCGCAGATACAGGATGATCCGTTCACGCTCCGGCAGCGCTTCGAGGCAGGGCCGGACGGCCACCCGGTTGACGACGGTGTCGAAGGCCGGGTCGGGTCCGCCGATCGCGTCCCCGAGCGCGTAGCCGTCGGTCCCGGGCATCTCGGCCTCCAGAGACAGCGCCGAGAAGCACTCCAGGGCCTCCATGCCGGTGCGCACCTCGCCCTCGGTGAGCTGGGCGTACTCGGCGATCTCGGCGACGGTCGGGGCGCGCCCCGGGGTGGTCTGCGACAGCTCCTTCGCCGCGTGCCGCACCCGGTTGCGCAGGTCCTGGACCCGGCGGGGCACGTGCAGCGTCCACATGTGGTCGCGGAAGTGGCGCTTGATCTCGCCGGTGACCGTCGGTACCGCGTACGCCTCGAAGGCGTTGCCGCGGGCCGGGTCGTAGTGGTCGACCGCCTTCACGAGCCCCAGTGCGGCGACCTGGTACAGGTCCTCGAGGGCCTCGCCACGGCCCCGGAAGCGGACGGCGATCCGCTCGGCCATGGGGAGCCAGGCCTCGACCAGCTCGTCCCGAAGAGCCTTGCGCTCGGGCCCCTCGGGCAGAACGGCGAGACGTGCGAACGCCGCCGCGGTGTCGGGGGCGTCGTCGTGGGGGTGCGTTCGGGTGCTGCCGGCGATACGCATGGTGCGCACCTCCCTGCGCAGGTGCTGAATGGGGACAGACACCGTGGGAAGCGCGGCCACGGACCTCACGGAAAGCACCGGGAGTCCGGGCGGCCGGCTCCCCACATACGTGCCTCCTGTCCGAAGCACTAACAATTCAGACAATACGGCATTTGGGGGACGTGGGCGCTCTCGAGACCGCCACCCTTTCGCGTACACCGCGTGACCTCATCCGCCCTCGAACCACCCCTGACCCTTCTTGACCTCGGCTTGGACCGGCCGGCTCCGTTGCAGAACCGATGTCGGCGGCACGGAGCCGGGGGCCTCCCCCGAAGAGCTGACCGACGGGCTCGGCTGGGTCCGGTGGCTGCTCCGGCGGCGCCTGCGGCGGCAACCGCCCGCCCCGCGGCCGCGCGGTGCCGAGGTGGAACTGCTGCGCCTGGTCGTGGCTCGCCGGCCCGGCGTCGGCGTCTCCGGCGCGGCGAAGGGGCCCGGTCCGGCGGCGAACTCGGTGTCCGCCCTGATCAACCGGCTGGTGGGGGCCGGCCGCGTGGTCCGCGAGACGGGTCACGCGGACCGGCGGGCCGCCCTGCCGCCGCGCACCCCCCTTGTTCTCCGGCCCCAGTCGTCCGGCTTCGCCGTGCTGTGCGTCGGCGCCGCACTCGGCGTCGCCGCGGCCTGGGTGCCGCTGGGCCGTCCGGCCCGTTGATCTTCACTCGTGGAAGTGATGTGCGGCACGCCTGGGCAAGCGCTTTCCCCCGCTCCTTCCGGATAACCGCTGGGCACGGCTTGATCACCGATCAAAAAGGATGAACTGCCAGGCCACAGCGCATTCTGCTCATTTGACAGTGCGCTGAGGGCACAGATAGGAAGCAGCTTCCAGAGGTCGAGAGGGTGCAGCGTGTACGAGCCGAACGTGGTCGGGGACTGGCAGGAGTACGACGAGCATGCCGGTCTGCGCGTCCGCGTCCACCGTCTGGAACTGGCCGAGCCGCCCCGCGGCCGGGACGACGCCGCCGACGGACTGACGTACTTCTGCCTCCGGGTGACGGTCGAGAACCGCGGCAGCCGCCATCTCGGTGTGCACCTGGAGGACGGTCAGATCGACGTCCGCCTCGGGCCGGACGGGGAGAGTGCCTTCATCGACTGGCGCAACTCGCAGTTCATCGAGGGCTTCGACGTCTACCCGCTGCGCCGGGCCACCGCCGTGCTCTACGCGGCCGGCGCCGAGGCCTCCCTGGGCCTGGTCGACGTCCAGGTGCAGCTGCGCGTCGAGGAGGAGTGGGCCGACCGCCGGCTGTGGTCGGGCGGCATCGGCGTGCACGAGGGCGCCGCCGCCGGTCAGCAGGGCGCGGTGCGGGACAGCCTGGCGCACCAGGTGAGCGTCTTCCTGCGGGATCAGGCGGAGGAAGGCACCGCCTGATCCGGCGTCAGGGCGCCCGCGCGGGTCAGTGCGGGATGCCGTCGATGATCTCGCGCGCACCCTGACGCAGCAGGGCCACGGCGACCGAGGTGCCGAGGGTGGCCGGGTCGAGCCGGCCCGCCCACTCGTGGGCGTTGAGGCGCGTCTTGCCGTCCGGAGTGAACACACAGGCCCGCAGGGACAGTTCGCCGCTGCGGTCCACCTGCGCGAACCCGGCGATGGGGCTGTTGCAGTGCCCTTGGAGCACATGCAGGAACATGCGCTCGGCGGTGGTCTCCCGATGGGTGTCCGGATCGCCCAGACCGCTCACCGCGTCGATCAGCGCGGTGTCGCCCTCACGGCACTGAAGCGCCAGTACGCCCGCGCCGATGGGCGGCATCATCGTCTCGGTCGAGAGGATCTCGCTGATGACGTCCGCGCGGCCGATGCGCTCCAGACCGGAGACCGCGAGCAGCAGCGCGTCCGCCTCCCCGGCGGCCAGCTTCGCGAGGCGCTTGTTGGCGTTGCCGCGGAAGGGCACGCACTCCAGGTGCGGGTGCGTGGCGGCCAGCTGCGCGACGCGGCGCACCGAGGAGGTGCCGATCCGGGTCCCGGCCGGCAACTCGTCCAGGGTGAGCCCGCCCGGGTGAATCAGGGCGTCGCGGATGTCGTCCCGCTTCAGGAACGCGGCGAACACCGTGCCCGCCGGGAGCGGACGGTCGGCCGGCACGTCCTTCACGCAGTGCACGGCGAGGTCGGCCTCGCCCGCCAGCAGCGCCGCGTCGACCTCCTTGGTGAACGCGCCCTTGCCTTCGACCTGGGACAGATCACCCATCCACTTGTCGCCGGTGGTCTTCACCGGCACGACCTCGGTGCGCACTCCGGGGCGGGCGGCGGCCAACTCGGCCCGGACACGCTCCACCTGGGCGAGCGCCATGGGGGAGTCACGGGAGACGATGCGAATCAGTTCGGGGGCGGACATGCGGCCACGATAGACCCTCTCGCGGGTGCGTTCGTGCCGTACCTCCCCCGACCGCCGGGCGACGCACGCCAGTTCGGGACGAGTGGATCTCCCGCGGCACGGCGCCGCCTCACCGTGTGGCGGGGCGGCACCGGCACGAGTCCGGCCCGGCAGGGGGCGGCCCCTGGCCCGGTCGCGCGTGTCAGGCGTACGGGTCGAAGGAGATGCCCGAGGGCTTGGCCTTCGCGAGGTGGCCCGCGAAGTCGCCGTCCTTCAGGCCGAAATGGGCGCTGCCGAAGTCGTACGACGTGAGCTTGTCGCGCACCCCGGCCGGGTAGCCGTTCCAGCCGACCAGTGCCGGGTACTGCCAGGTGCGCTTGTGGTTCTCCGGAGGCTCGTCCTTCGTGTTCGCGGCGCGGAAGCAGTGCGTGCTGATGCCGTCCTTGTGGTAGACGACCTTCGCGTGCGTGCCGTCGAAGCGGATCGCGGACGCCGCGCGCACGGTGAACGAGCCGTGGTTGGACGTCGACACGTACTTGACCTGGTTGTCCTGCACGAACACCGCGACGTGCTCGAAGTCGTGCCGGTGGCCGCCGATGCCGCTGCCGGCCACGGCCTGGTCCTTCTCGAAGTAGAGGGCGTACAGGATGGCGCACCAGCCGTTGTTGCACTTGGAGCGCGCGTAGCCGTTGGTGTTGTCGAGGTCCGAGGCGTCCCGGCAGTTGCCGTTCAGGGCGCCGCTCGGTTTGAGACCGCCGTTCACCGTGCCGTCCGGGCCGATCGCCGGCGTGGAGTAGCAGCCGTCGGTGTCGTAGTCGTAAGCGGGCTGGTACGTCTGCTCCAGCGGGTCCGCGTTGGCGGGCAGTGCCGACGGCGGGGCCGCGAAGGCCGTGGCGGGGGCCGCCAGGACGAGGGCGGCGGCACCGGCCGCTCCGGTGAGCCATCTCCTGCTGTGGCGGGCGAACGTGCGTGACGACGACACTGCGTCCTCCTTGGTCCGGGCGCAGCCCAACGGCTGTGGGGGGAACGGGGGTTCAGCTTCCAGGCTGAACGCGTCCATGCCAAGAGGGGCGGAGGATCTCAGGGCGAATCGCAGCCTGACAGTGGGAGATCCGGCGTCGTTTCAGACCATGTCGTCCGGGATGTCGGCCGCCGCCTCCTCGGGCGCCAGATCGGGCCGGAGCCGCAGCCAGGACGGCTGCCTCAGCAACCCCTCCCGGGTGCGGGTGCTGTAGCGGACCTCACCGACCAGGCGGGGGACCACCCAGTGCGCTCCCGGCGCCCGGGGGGCCGGGTCGAAGGGGCAGACCCCGGTCGCGGCGGCCTCCAGCAGCCCGGCGAGTTCCGTGCGTTCGGCCTCGCTCCAGCCTGTGCCCACACTGCCGACGTAGCGCAGCCGGCCCGCGGCGCGCTGCCCGACCAGCACCGCGCCGGGCAGGCCGGTGAGCCGTCCCCTGCCGGGCTGCCAGCCGCCGACCAGGACGTCCTCCGTGCGCATGTTGCGGATCTTGATCCAGGCCCGGGAGCGGGTCCCCGGTTCGTACACGGAGTCCAGCCGCTTGCAGACCAGGCCCTCCAGGCCGTGCTCCCGGGTGGCGCGCAGGGCCTCGGCGCCGTGGCCGACGAGTGCGCGCGGGGTCGACCAGGAGGGCCCGGTGAGGCCGAGGTCCTCCAGCGTGGCGCGGCGTCGGGCGTAGGGGAGGCGCAGGAGGGAGTGGTCCTCCAGGTGCATCAGGTCGAACAGCACGAGGTGGACGGGGACCTCGGCCGCCCGCCGGGCTGCCCTGGCCGGCGCGTGGGCCAGGCCCATCCGGGACTGCAGCAACTGGAAGCTCGCGCGGCCCTCGGCGTCCAGGGCCATGACCTCGCCGTCCAGCACGGCGGGTGTGGAACCGAGCGCGGTGGCCAGCGGACCGAGTTCGGGGTAGGCGGCGGTGATGTCGTCCCCGGAGCGGGCGCGCAGCAGCACGGTGCCGTCCCCGGGCAGATAGACGACCACCCGCTGACCGTCCTGCTTGGTCTCGTAGGCCCAGCGCGCGTCCTGCGCGGCGGGCGGCAGGGCGCCGGACGTGGCGAGCATGGGCGGGATCAGCGGCAGGTCCACGGGTGAGGTGTCGACGGACCGGTGGGCCCTCACGCGTGTTCTCCGGCTGTTTCCCCTGAACGGCGCCGACACGAGGCCCGGTCCAGGGTCCGCCCCGCACCCGCCCGGTCCAGGGTCCGCCCCGCACCCGCCCCGCCCGATTTACTTGACTCACGCAACGAGATGATGGCCTGGTGCTCATGTCCACACCACCGCTCCCCTGCGTTCCGACCCCGGAAGTGATCGAGATCGAGCGTGAGCTCACCCGCATCACCCACCTGAGCACCCGCGCCCGCCGGCACGACCGGCTGATGGCCCTGGCGGGCGTACCGCTGGACCGCGCCGCCGTGGCGCTGCTGCGACAGGTGGCCGACTCCGAGCCGCTGCGGCCCGGGGAGCTCGCCGCGCGGCTGGGCGTGGAGGCCTCGCACGTCACGCGTACCGTGCGGCAGCTGCCAGAAGTCCGGGTACGTCACCCGCGTCCCCGCCCCGGACGACCGCCTCGCTGCGGCAGCTCGCCACGCTGTTCCACCGATGGTCGACGACTTCCTTGCCCACGGCGACGAGGAAGGCGAATCCCGGTCGGTTCCGGACGGGCCGGCCTGATCGCCTGTCAGCGTGCGGCCGGGTCAAGCGGATCCGTCCGCACGGCGGCCGCCGCTCCCGCGGCCGCCGGTTCGCGCACGCCGCACAGCAGCAGCCGGCCGAGTGCGGGCAACGCGATGAGCGGCAGCAGGGCCGACCGGAGGGACGTCGCGTCGGCCAGTGCCCCGAGCGCGGGCGCCACGAGGCCTCCGACGCTCACGGTGAGGCCCAGCGTGACCCCGCTCGCGGTGCCCACGCGCCGGGGCAGAAAGTCCTGGCCCAGGGTGATGTGCAGCGAGAACGGCACATACAGCCCCGCCGACGTCAGCGCCACGAACAGGTAGACGGGCGGCCCGGGCACCAGAACCAGCCCGGCGACGGCCAAGACCGTCAGGGTGTACGACCGGCGCACCACCGCCACCCTGCCGTACCGCTCCGCCAGCCGGCCCCCGGCCAGCGTGCCGAGCGCCCCGCCGGCGTAGAGCAAGAACAGCGCCGCCGTACCGGCCCCCTCCCCGCCACCGGTGCGTTCGCGCGCGTACAGCGAGACGAAGGCGCTCAGGCCGACGAACACCACGGAGCGGCACGCCACGGCCCCGGACAGCCGCAGGAAGGACCGCCAGTCGTCCTCGCCGACGGCGGCGGACGCGCCGGCACTCCCCGGGCCGGGCCCCGCGGCCCGCACGGCCGCCGCACACAGCGCCGCACCCGCCAGGGCGGGGACGACCAGCAGGGGAGAGGCGCGCAGCCCGCCCGTGGCCACCACAGTGAAGACCAGCAGGGGCGCCAGGGCGAAGCCGGCGTTGCCGCCGAAGGAGAACCAGCCCATCGCGGTGTGACGTCCGTGCGCCACGGCCCGCGCCACCCGCGCGGCCTCCGGATGGTAGGCGGCCACACCCACCCCCGACACGGCCACCACCACCAGGGTCAGCGTGTAGGAGCCGGACACCCCGCTCAGGGCGACGCCCGTCCCGGCCGTCAGCGCGCTCAGCGGCAGCAGCCACGGCATCGCCCACCGGTCGGTGAGCACCCCGAACAGCGGCTGCAACAGTGACGACAGCAGGGACGCCGCCAGGACGACACCCGAAGCGGCGGCATACGAGTAGGCGCGCTCGGCGACGAAGTACGGCACCAGGGCGGCGACGGCCCCCTGATACACATCCACACAGGCGTGCCCCAAGGACATCAGGGCGACGGGTCGATCGCGTCTCGAAGTGGTCACCCGGCGATCGTCGTCCGCGGGCCGTGCGGCCCGCTTCCGATAATCTGCCGTACTGTGCCGAACATCCGCCACACGCCCACCGCGCCCACCCGCGCCCAGCGGCTCACCGCCGGCGACCGCATCGAGGCGCACCGGCACGACGACCACCAGATCGTCTACGCGGGTGCCGGTGTCGTGGCCGTCACGACCGACGCCGGCACCTGGTTCGCCCCCGGCACCCGCGCCATCTGGGTCCCGGCCGGCACCGTGCACGCCCACCGCGCCCACGGCCGCCTCGACCTCCACCTGGTCGGCCTGCCCGCCGAGGAGAACCCCCTCGGCCTGGACCACCCGGCCGTCCTCGCCGTCAGCCCGCTGCTGCGCGAGCTGATCCTCGCCTACACCCGCGACCCGGGCGACCGCAGCCCGGAGCGGCACCGGCTGCGCGCCGTGCTGTGCGACCAGCTCCTCGTCTCGCCCCAGCAGCCCCTGCGCCTGCCGGCTCCCGCCGACCCACGGCTGGCCGCCGTCTGCGCACTCGTGCACACCGACCCGGCCGACGTCCGCACCCTCGCCGAGCTCGGGGCGGCGACCGGCGTGGGGGAGCGGACCCTCAGCCGGCTCTTCCGCGGTGAGTTCGGCATGACGTTCCCCCAGTGGCGCACCCAGTCGCGGCTCTACCACGCCCTGCGGATGCTCGCCGACGGCCTGCCCGTCACGACCGTCGCACATCGCTGCGGCTGGTCCTCCGCGAGCGCCTTCATCGACGTCTTCCGCCGCTCCTTCGGTTACACGCCGGGCAGACATCACGGGCACTCCCGGGGCCCGGTGGACTGACCTGACTACCGACCGGTAATAATGCGCGGCAGGCCTTCAGAGGAGGAACCGTGCCCCGGTCCGAACGCTCACCCCTGCTGCTCGCCGGCCTGCTGGCCACCGCGGGCGTCGCACACTTCGCCAGCCCCCGCCCGTTCGACGCCACCATCCCGCGCGGCCTGCCCGGTACGCCCAGGGCCTGGACCTACGCGAGCGGCGCCGCCGAACTCGCGCTGGCCGCCGGTCTGGCGCTGCCCCGCACCCGCAAGGCCGCCGCCCTGGCCACGGCGGCGTTCTTCGTCGGAGTGTTCCCCGCCAACGTCAAGATGGCCGCCGACTGGCGCCACCGCCCCGCCCCGCAGAAGGCCGCCGCCTTCGGGCGCCTGCCCCTGCAGGTGCCCCTCGTGCTCTGGGCCCGCGGCGTGGCCCGGAACGCGGAGGGCAGGTCGTGACCGCGCGCGTGGAGCCCGGGGACAAGGTCGAGGACTTCGCCCTGCCCGACGAGACCGGCACCGTGCGCAGCCTGTCCGGGCTGCTCGCCGAGGGTCCCGTCGTGCTCTTCTTCTACCCGGCCGCACTCACCCCGGGCTGCACCGCCCAGGCCTGCCACTTCCGCGACCTGGCAGCCGAGTTCGCCGCCGTCGGAGCGCGCCCCGTCGGCATCAGCGGCGACGCCGTCGAACGGCAGCAGGAGTTCGCCGGACGGCACGGCCTCGGCATGCCGTTGCTGTCCGACGCCGACGGGGCGGTCCGTGAGCGGTTCGGCGTGAAGCGCGGCTTCTCTCTGGCGCCCACCAAGCGCACCACCTTCGTCATAGCGCGGGACGGCACCGTCCTCGACGTCGTCCGCAGCGAACTGCGCATGAACGCGCACGCCGACCGGGCCCTCACCGCGCTGCGCTCCCACCGGCCCTGACACCGTTGTGAATGCCGCACCGCGGTTGATAGCGGGCAGCAAAGGGATGATCCTGGACGAATGGAGGACGCCTCCGCTGCTGCGATCATCGACGCCCGCGGCATTCTGACGGGGTGGAGCGAGGGAGCCCGGCGGCTGACCGGCTATCCGGCCCGCGAGGCCCTGGGCCGTGCCGTGCGGGAGCTGCTCGCCGAGTCCGTGCCGCCCGAGGCGATGTCCGCCCGGTCCGGCACCGTCATGGTGCGCCACCGCGACGGCTACCTCGTCGGGCTCCGCGTCAGAGCCTGCGCCGTGACCGGCCCGGACGGGGAAGCGGGCGGATACGTCATCACGGCCGCCTCGCCCGGCCGCGGGGAGACGTCCCTCGCCGGCCGTGCCTTCCAGCAGGCGTCCATGTCGATGTCCGTCTTCGACGTCAACCAGCGCTACCTGCGGCTCAACGACGCCGCGTGCCACGTGATGGGCGTGTCCGAGGAGACCCTGCTCGGCCGGCACTTCCCGGAGACCGTGGAAGAGGCGGAGCACAGCCGCGGCTTCAACTGGCACCTCCGGCACGTCGTCGAGACCGGCCGGCCGCTGAGGTACGAGAGCTACACCGGAGCCCCCGCCCTCAACCGCGAGCACGCCTGGGTCACCGAGATGTGGCCGGTCCGGGACGCCGCCGGCGAACTCGTGGGGACCGCCCTGGCCGCCTTCGACAGCACCGAGCAGTACTGGGCCCGGCAGCGGCTGGCCCTGCTGAACGAGGCCGCCGCCGCCATCGGCACCACCCTGGACGTGGTCCGCACGGCCGAGGAGCTGGTCGGGGTCGTGGTGCCCCGCTTCGCGGACTTCGCGAGTGTGGACCTGTTCGACTGGGTCCTCGGCGCGGACGAGCCGCCGACGGCGGCCGCGCCGGAGATCACGCTGCGCCGGGTCGCGCACGGATCCGTCACCGAAGGCACCCCGGAAGCGGCCGTCCATCTGGGAGAGGTGGACGTCTACCCGTCCTTCTCCCCGATCGCCAGGGCCATGCGCGAGGGCCGGGCCGTCCTCAGCCAGGCGGGGGAACCGGCGTTCATGCGCTGGGTGGCCGAACGCAACTCACGAGCCCCGCAAGGACGCCCCTACCGCAAGGGCGTCCACTCGATGATGGCCGTACCACTGCGGGCCCGAGGCACCATGCTCGGCGTCGCCGTGGCCGTGCGGGTGGCACAGCCCGACGACTACGCCGACGACGACGCCGTGTTCGCCGAGGAACTCGCCAGCCGGGCGGCCGTCTGCGTCGACAACGCCCGCCGCTTCGCCCGCGAGCGCACCACCGCCCTCGCCCTCCAGCACAGCCTGCTGCCCAGGGGACTGCCCGGCCAGGCCGCCGCCCAGGTCGCCCACCGCTATCTGCCGTCCGGCTCGGCCGCCGGCATCGGCGGTGACTGGTTCGACGTGATCCCGCTCTCCGGCAGCCGCGTCGCACTGGTCGTCGGGGACGTCGTGGGGCACGGCATCCCCTCGACGGCGACCATGGGCCGGCTGGTCACCGCCGTCCGCACCCTCGCCGACGTGGACCTCCCGCCGGACGAACTCCTCACCCACCTCGACGACCTGGTCACCCATCTCGCCTCGGACGACCAGGGCGACGAGGTCGCCGAGCTCGGCGCGACCTGCCTCTACGCCGTCTACGACCCCGTGACACGCCGCCTGGACCTGGCCGCCGCCGGGCACCCCGCGCCCGCCCTGGTCCTGCCCGACGGATCCGCCCGGCTCATCCCCATGAGCGCGGGGCCCCCACTGGGCGTGGGCGGACTGCCGTTCGAGGCGACGGAGCTCCAGCTGCCCGAGGGCTCCGTCGTCGCCCTCTACACCGACGGGCTCGTCGAGGACCGCGACCGCGACGTCGACCACGCCACCGCCGAGCTGTGCCGCGCCCTGACCGTGCCCGCGGACTCGCTGGACGCGCTGTGCGACACCGTGCTGAAGGCCGTACTCCCGGAGGAGCCCGGCGACGACGTGGCCCTGCTGCTGGCCCGCACCCGGGCGCTGGGCGCCGACCAGGTCGCCACCTGGGACGTCACACCCGACCCGGCGGAGGTCGCCACCACGCGGCAGGCCGCCACCGACCAGCTCACCGCATGGGGGCTGGACGAGACGGCCTTCGTCACCGAACTCGTCGTCAGCGAACTGGTCACCAACGCCATCCGGTACGGCGCCCCGCCCATCCAGCTCCGGCTGATCCGGGACCAGACCCTCATCTGCGAGGTGTCCGACGGCAGTTCGACCTCACCGCACCTGCGGCGCGCCCAGCAGGACGACGAAGGGGGCCGCGGCCTGCTGCTGGTCGCCCAGCTCACCCAGCGCTGGGGCAGCCGGCAGACCACCCGGGGCAAGACGATCTGGTGCGAACAGCCACTCACACCACTGCTCTGAACGACTCGGCACACCAGGCCGGCCGCGGCACGAGGAGACGGCCGCCACCGCTCACTCCCCGGCCGCGTCCGAGGCGACCTGGGCGAGCGTACGGCCGGACTTCGCCGAACGGGCACGGCGCGGATCGGGAGCGCCGCGAGAACGGGCCGCGTCCCCGGACCGTTTCACGAGCAGCCAGGCCTCCTCGCCGTCACCGCTGCGGTCCCCGCGAAACCGTGTCAGGGCGTACTCGCCGTGCAGCTTCGCACCGCGCAGCCGGAACGTGGCGTGCCCGCGCTCCAGCGACTCGGCGAAGCCGACGGGCCGGCCCTGACGGTCATGACTCAACGGCTCGTACGTACCGCGGTCCCAGACGATCACCGTGCCGCCGCCGTACTCGCCGCTCGGGATCACGCCTTCGAACTCCTCGTACTCCAGCGGATGGTCCTCCGTGGGCACGGCCAGCCGCTTGTCCTTCGGGTCGGCCGAGGGGCCCTTGGGGATCGACCAGGACTTCAGCACGTCGTTCACCTGGAGCCGGAAGTCGAAGTGCATCGTGCTCGCATCGTGGATCTGCACCACGAACCGGGGCGGGCCCCCGGTGGAGGCACCTGGTCCCCGGGGCTCGCCGGTCCGGTCGAAGTCGCGTCTGCCGCGGTAGTCCCGCAGCCGGTCCCGATCGGCCACCTGCGGCTCCTTCCTGTCTCGCGCGCCCCGGGTACCCGTCAGAACTCCTCGTGTACCTCCGGGTCGCCGCCCACCCGCCGGTGGGACCGGGCCGCGACGGCCCGCATCTCGTCCTCGCCCAGCTCGAAACCGAACACGTCGCGGTTGGCGCGTTGCCGTTCGGGGTTGGCCGACTTCGGGATCGGTACCGCGCCCAGCTGGGTGTGCCAGCGCAGCACGACCTGCCCCGGTGACACCCCGTGCGCCTCGGCGATCCGTGCCACGGCGGGATCCTCCAGCAGGTTGGTGCCACGTCCCAGCGGGCTCCAGCTCTCGGTGACGATGCCCTTGCCCGCGTGAAAGGCGCGCAGTTCGTCCTGCGGCAGCAGCGGGTGCAGCTCGATCTGGTTGACGGAGGGCAGCACCCCGGTCTCCTGCTCCAGCCGCTCGATGTGCCCGGCCGTGAAGTTGGAGACGCCGATCGACCGGACGAGCCCCTCCTCGCGCAGCCTGATCATGGCCTTCCAGGAGTCGACGTAGCGGTCCACGCGCGGCAGCGGCCAGTGGATCAGGTACAGATCGACGTACTCCAGGCCGAGGCGGGCCCGGGACTCCTCGAAGGAGGCGAGTGTCTCCTCGTATCCGTGGTGCCGGCCCGGGAGTTTCGTCGTGACGACGACGTCCTCACGCGGCACCACCCCGGAGCCCACGCCCCGCCCGACCCCCGTCTCGTTGCGGTAGTTCGTCGCCGTGTCGATCAGGCGGTAGCCCGCCTCCAGGGCCGAGAGCACCGCCTGCTGCGCCTCGTCGTCGCCGAGCGGCCAGGTGCCGAGGCCCAGGGCGGGGAGCGTCGTACCGTCGTTGAGCGTGTGCGTCGGGATGCTGATCACTGTCGGGCCTTCCCGTTGACTGTCGTGCGGCTGTGTCGTCCCTCCAGCGTCACGGACGGGGTGAGCAACGATCAACCGGACAGGCCCGGTCGCCACCGGAACCGCATGAGGGAGCGGCACGCCCGCTGGTCGCGGTCGTCGGCGAGCCGGTCGTGGATCACCCGGTGCACCTACCCGCGCTGCTCCTCGTCGCGAAAGCCCGCCGGCAGGCCCGTCAAGGTCACGGGGCCTGACGTCAGCGACGCGGTCCGGCGTGCCTCGACCGGTTCTCCGGCGGCTCCGGCCGGCCCGTGGCGGCACGGTCGCCCTCGGCGGAGATCACTGCCACGATCTCCGGGAAGGCAGAACCAGGGCCACGACCAGCGGAGCGTTCATGACGACGGACAGCCGGACGACGGACGAGGCGGCACGGGAGGCCGGGGTGGAGGTGAAACCGGTGGCCGGGTACATCGGCGCGGAGATCGGCGGTGTCGATCTGGCCGCGGACCTCGACGACGCCGTGGTCGCCGCCATCAGAGCCGCGGTGCTGCGGTGGAAGGTGGTGTTCTTCAGGGGGCAGCGGCTGGACCACACCGGGCACGTGGCCCTGGCACGGCGCTTCGGGGAGCCGGTGGTGCTGCCGCGACGGGGCAAGGCCTCGCCCCCCGACTTCCCCGAGGTCGAGACGACGGCCGACCGGCTCGAGCTGGGCGGGCGGTTCGGGATGGAGCACGACGAGTGGCTGCGCCGCCGCCGTCACACGCTGCTGCGCGGCTGGCACTGCGACCACGGTGCCCGCGTCGACCCGCCCGCCGCGACGATCCTGCGCGCCGAGACCGTGCCGCCCTACGGCGGCGACACCACCTGGGCGAACCTGGCGGCGGCGTACGCCGGACTGTCCGCGCCGCTGCGGCGGTTCGTCGACGGGCTGCGGGCCGAGCACCGGCTCGGCGTCGGCTACCAGCCACGGCCCGGTGAGGACGCCTACGTCCGGCACCTGCTGGACCGGCAGGTCGCCTCCCTGCACCCGCTGGTGCGCGTCCACCCCGAGACCGGGGAGCGGATCCTCTACGTCAACGGCTACTACGTCGAGCAGATCGACGGTCTCTCCCGGCCCGAGAGCGGTGCGGTCCTGGAGATGCTGCTGGAGCAGGCGGTCCGGCCCGAGTACACGGTCCGGTTCCGCTGGGAGCCGGGCAGCGTGGCGTTCTGGGACAACCGCGCCACCATGCACCTGGCTCCCGGCGACACCGCCCACCTCGGCCGTCCGAGGATCATGCACCGCGTGATGCTCGCCGGGGACGTGCCGGTCGGGGTGGACGGCACGCCGTCGGAGCCGATCACCGGGACCGAGCCGGGCCGCTGGTGACCCCCGGGCCCGGGCAGTCCCGTCGACGCCGTCAGCGCAGGGGGATCGTCACCTCGTCCTCGACCGGCGGGTCGATCTCCTGGGCGCGGTTGCCGGTCGCCGCGTAACAGCGCAGCCGGACCGACTCGGGGGAGACGTCCAGGCGCAGGAAGCACTTGAAGAACGGCGGGTCGTACGTCGCCGAGCTCGGCGAGAACAGCGACGTGTAGATCTTCCGCACCGGCAGCCGGAACCGCTTGGCCCGGTCGGGGCGGCGGCCGGTGCCGAGCAGCCCGGCGACCATACGGACGCGCCGGGTGAGGCGGGCCGGGGCACCCGGGGCGCGGGTGGGTTTGATGCCGAGCCGCTCGGCGATCACAGCCGTCGCCTCGGCCTCGGTGAGCGTGAAGAAACGGCGCATCCGCAGCCGGCGGCCGTAGAGACGGCTGTAGAAGGCCAGCGAGTCGCCGCGCAGCGGGTAGCAGCGGAAGTCCTGCTCGGTGACGCCCGCGACGTCGACGCGCGGGATCGTGTGGGTGGCGTGCATGAACGCGCCGCCCCCGCCCGCGACGACGTACTGGAGCGTGCGGCCGTCGTCCAGCCGCACCGGGTAGCGCTGGTAGTTGTGGATGTCGCCGCCGATCGCCGCCACGTAGTGGTGGTCCGGGTCGCGGACGATGTCGTCGACGGTGCCGCCGCCTTCGACGGCGCACGGCTCGCGCCGCCCGTCCACGTACAGCGGCGAGCCGGTGACGAGGATCTTCGGCCGGGGTCCCCGGGACACCTCGCGCAGCCACGCGCCCTGCTCGGCGTCGAGGGTGCCGAGCAGCCCCGTGTCGATGCCGATGATGCGCAGCGGACCGGCGTCGATCGCCCAGTACGGGCCCGGCTGGACGGCCCGCTGTCCGGGCGCGTCACGCAACTTCCGCGCCTGCGACAGGCGTTGTCCCTCGTCCGGACGCGGCCTGTGCCACAGCAGCGACCGCAGCCAGGCCCGGGTGAGGGGGCGCGGCCGGGGTTCGGCCGGCAGGGGCGGGGCGTCGTCGCAGAAGACGCGCATGAAACCGCCGAGGTCCTCGTACCAGTCGTGGTTGCCGGGTATGGCGTAGATCGGCGCCCGGTAGTCCTGGTAGGGGCGGAAGAACTTGGTGCCGTAGTCGTCCGCGCTGCCGACCGGGTAGATCACGTCACTGGCCAGCACGGCGAAACGGGTGTCCTGACCGGTCTTCAGAAAGCCCGGCACCACCGCGTACTGCGGGTCGTCGCCCTCGCCGGTGTCGCCGATGACCAGGAACGAGAACCGGTCCGGGTCGTCCCGGCGGATCACCTTGTCGGCCGGTGCGCCGGAGGCAGCCCGCTGCGCCACCCACCGGCTGCGCGTCCGGCCCGTGGGGTCCCCGAACCAGGAGGCCAGCACGCCGTTGCGGGCGACCCACAGCATCTTCGGGTTCAGCCAGGAGATCTTCTCGGCCGCCGACGGCATCAACTGACGGTACGCGCCCCGTTCGCTGGTGCCCCAGCCGGCGCCTTCGGCGGTATCGCGTGAGGAGTCGGACACCGGTGCACCGTAACAATCGATCCGGGTCCCGTCCGCAGGCGGGCCGCTCACCGTTCGCGTGCGGCCGTCCGCGACGCGCGCCACGAAGGCCCGTGCCGGGACGCCGAGTTGGCGGCGGGGACGTCAGGCCGGGATGCCGACGACCCCTCGCCCAGCACCAGCAGCGGATCGAACATCACGACGACCCCGGCCAGCAGCAGGAAGCCCACCGGCCCGACCAGCATCGGCAGCAGCAGGGATGTGGGTGATTCGCCCGCCCATGTCCCGCCGGTCGTGTCGTGCACATGGATGCTGACGGCGGCCATGCCCGTGTAGTGCATCCCGGACACCGCCACACCCATCACCAGGCTCGCCCCGAGACTGGTCAGGAAGCCGCGGATGGTGACGGCGGACCACAGTGCAGCCGTCGCGGCGCAGACGGCGATCAGCACGGACAGGGCGACACCGGCCGGGTCGTAGCCGACGTCGCCGTTCAGTCGCATCGCCGCCATGCCGAGGTAGTGCATGCCCGCCACGCCCAGCCCGGTGACGGCGCCCGCGACCGCCAGGGTGACACCGCTCGTGCCGCGGTACCCGACGATGAACACACCGACGCCCACCACGGCGACGGCCACGACGAGACTGAGCACCGTCGTGGCCGCGTCGTACCGGACCCGGGTCTCCTCCACATGGAAACCGATCATGGCGATGAAGTGCATCGTCCAGATGCCGCATCCGATGGAGGCGGCGCCCAACGCCAGCCAGCCCGCCTTCCACGACGGTGCGTCGGGCAGCGAGCGCACGATGCACCGCAGCCCCAGGGCCCCGCCCAGACAGGCCATCAGATAGGCCGCCACCGGGGTCACCGCACCGTAGCGGAACCCGTCGACCGTGCCGTCCATGAGCCAACTCCCCCGCATCCTGACCGGTGTTCAGCAAGGTCTACGCGCAGGGATCGGAGGAGAGCAAGCCCTTACCGCGGGTAGGCCGTCAACTCACGGGGCGGGAGGGCCGATCGAGGTCAGAATGTGCGCTTCAGCAGGTCGAGCAGTGCCGACCAGTGCCGCTCGTCGCCCTCCTGGTGGTACGCCGCGGTGTCGGCCTGCGTGAAACCGTGCGGCGCGCCCGCGTACACCTCGCACCGGTGGCGCACACCCGCCGCCGTCAGAGCCTGCTCCAGGCGCTCGATCTGCTCCTCGGGCAGGGAGTGGTCCTGGTCGGCGTGGCCGAAGTACAGCTCGGCGGTGACCTTGCCGGCCACCAGGTGGGGGCTGTCCGGGGTGTCGGTGGCCAGCCGCCCGCCGTGGAAGCCGGCCGCGGCCGCGACCCGGTCCGGACAGGTGCCCGCGGTCAGCAGCGAGAGGCGGGCGCCCATGCAGTACCCGGTCAGCGCCACCGGGCCGTCGGCCACCGCGGGCGACTCGGCCAGCCACCGCAGATACGCGCCGGCGTCCCGCGTCGCCCGCTCGTTCGTCAGCTCCCGCATGGCCGGCCCGATGCGCTCGAATATCTCCGGACGCGCCCCCGGGTCGATGAATTCGGGAAGGCCGAACAGGGGGGCGCGCCCGTGCCGGTAGAACAGGTTCGGCACCAGCACCGTGTACCCCTCGGCGGCGAGCCGGCCGGCCATGGACCGCAGCTGCGGACGCAGACCGAAGGCGTCCATGAAGAGCAGGACCGCCGGGTGGGCGGCCCCGTCGGCGGGGTGGGCCAGATACGCGTCGGCGGCGCCGTCCCCGGTGGGGATGTCGACGGCGGTTCCCTGTACGGCGGTCATGGCTGAGCTGCCTCTCTGCGGGGGTGGTCGGAACCCGTCCGCGTGACCGGGCGGATCACGGGCATCGTGACATGCCCTTCCCGGGGCAAATCGCCCACCCCAGCCATCCGGTTGAACCATGAACGGCCGTTGGTGCGCGCTTTACTCGAACCGTGACGGGTCGCCCGCGCCGTACCGCACGATCTCGGCCTCCCCGCCGGAGAAGTCGACGACCGTCGTCGGCTCGGTACCGCAGTCCCCGGAGTCGACCACCCCGTCCAGCACGTGGTCGAGCAGGTCCTTGATCTCCCAGCCCTGCGTCATCGGCTCCTCCTCGCCGGGCAGCAGCAGGGTGCTGGACAGCAGCGGCTCACCGAGCTCGGCGAGCAGGGCCTGCGTGACGACGTGGTCGGGGATGCGCACCCCGACGGTCTTCTTCTTGGGGTGCTGCAGCACGCGCGGCACCTCCTTCGTCGCGGGCAGGATGAACGTGTAGCTGCCGGGCGTCGACGCCTTGATCGCGCGGAACACGTCGTTGTCGATCCGCACGAACTGACCGAGCTGCGCGAAGTCCTGGCACACGAGGGTGAAGTGGTGCCGGTCGTCCAGCTTGCGGATCGTACGGATCCGGTCGATGCCGTCGCGGCTGCCGATGCGGCAGCCCAGTGCGTAGCAGGAGTCCGTGGGGTAGGCGACAAGAGCGTCGGCGCGGATGCTGTCGGCGATCTGGCCGATGGTGCGGGCCTGCGGATTGTCGGGGTGCACGTCGTAGTACTTCGCCATCCACCGAGCTTATGCCGCCGGTGCAGGCCGGCGGCGCAGGAGGGGGCCGGCCCCGGGGACACCGGCCCCTCCCCGTCCGGTATCCGGGCGTGAAGGACCGCCCGGCGGACGTGAGGTAACGTCCCCGACCGGTGTGCCGGAGGCGGCACGAGAAGCGAGGGGAAGGCCCAGGTGGCTGGCCGAGAGGACGGGAACCGGCTGCGGGAGGCGCAGACCGGCACGGGCCCGGAGTGGGCGGAGGAACTGCTGGAGCATCTGCGCCCGTCCGGGCGCGACGTCCGCAGAGTCGTCGCCTGGCTCTCCGGGGCCCTGGGCGCGACCGTCGCCCTTCAGGACGCCGCCGGGAACCTCGTCGCCGGGAACCAGCTCCCCCTGGACGAGGACCTGGTCGCGGACATCACCGCCGGCCGGATCGCCTCCGCGGCCTGGGAGAGCGCGGAGCGTCATCTGCGCCTGGTCCGGGTGGAGCACCCGTCCCACGCGTGCGTGCTGGCCGTCTCCCGGCAGGCCCCCTTCGACCGGCGGGCCTCCGGCGTCGTCACGCACACCGCCCAGGTGATCGAGCTGCTGCTGACGGCGAGGGAGTCGACCGCGGCCGGGCACCGGCTGCGCCGGGCCACCGCCGACCTGCGCCTGGCGATCCTGCAACTGCTGATGGTCGAGGACACCATCGCCGCCCGCCGCGTCGCCGCCGGACTCTGGCCGGGCCTGCTCGACGCCGACACGGCGTGCGTGTACGTCGTCGAGTCCGCTCCCGCCGTACGTGACCGCATCGCCGAGGAGTGCCTGGACACCACCCGGGAGGACGCCCTGGTGGTGCGCTGCCCCGCCATGGACGGGCACGTGATCGTCGTCAGCCCGAGGGACACCACGGACGAGGCCCTGCGTTCCCTGGTCGGACGCCACCCGGACCTCTTCCTCGGCGGCAGCGTCCGCCAGAGCCTCGCCCAGACCGCCACCGCCTACGGGCAGGCCGTCAGCGCCCTGGCCGTCGCGCACTTCCGGCCCGACAAGACGGCCGTGTACGCCGAGCGCACCCACCCCGAACGCCTGATGGACCCGGTGGCGCTGCGCGCCTGGACCTCCCGTGTGCTGCGCCCCCTCGACACCCTGCCGCACCACACCCGCGCCGAGCTCCTCGCCACCACCCGGCTCGGCCTGGAGTTCACCGCCGTCAACGCCGCCAAGGTCCTCGGCGTCAGCCGCAACACCGTCCGCGCCCGGATGGAACGCGTCGAGACCCTGCTCGGCATCGACTTCGCCGACCTCACGGTCCGGGCGGTGGTCCACCTGGCGCTCAACACCCGGATCGGCCTGCCCGACACCCGCTCCGCCGACGACACCGCGGAAACGGGGCTGCGCCTCGCCGACCTGCTGTCCGGCCCCGCCGTGCGCACCTGGGGGCAGGACCTGCTGGGGCGGCTCGACGCCGACGCCCGCAATCCGCGCCGGACGCTGCGCACCTGGATCGCCGTCGGCGGCAACGCCGAACGGGCCGCACAGGCCCTGGGGGTGCACGCCCAGACCGTGCGCGAGCACGTCCGCAGCGCCGAACCCGTACTGGAACGCCAACTGCTCGCCGCCGGCACCGACCTGTACGAGGTCGTCCTGGCGCACCTGACCGTGGGCGACCTCGACCTGCCGGTCCTCCCACGCCAGGCGTGACCTCGTTTGCCTCCCGGGCAACCGGTTGGCCGGATCAGGGTGGGACGAATCCGGGCCATCCGGACTCAGCTGTGCACGGGTGAGCCCCGCCGGGCGTGCAGCGGGCATCGACACGGTTCACAAGGCCACGGACAGGGACGTAAGTTCGACCCGTCGCGGGGGCTCGACCGGAACGGGGGACCGGTCGCGCTCCCGCGCGCTGCTTCGCGAGCTGTCCTCCCCTCCGGGAGGCGTCGGCCCCACGAGGTGGCATCAGGTGGCATCCCCCAACGGGGGGCGTCTGCCCCGTACGAGGTGGCGTCACTCCCCCCGTGCGTCAGCCCCGTAGCCGCACCGGGATCTCCTGCCAGCCGAACGCGATGAACGACGGCACCTGCCGCAGGCCCACGCCGCCGGTGTCCAGGCGCAGATCCGGGAACCGGTCGAACAGCGCCGGCAGCGCGGTGAGGGCTTCCAGCCGGGCCAGCGGCGCGCCGATGCAGCGGTGCACGCCGATGCCGAAGGCCAGATGGTCGTCGGCGCCCCGCGTGGCGTCGAAGCGGTCGGCGTCCGCCCCGTAGTGCTCGGGATCCAGCCCCGCCGCGGCGTACGTCGTGATGATGGCGTCGCCGGCCGGGATCGTCACCTCGCCGACGGCGAGGTCGGTGACGGCGAACCGCAGCGGCAGCGACGCGATCGACGGGTGGGCGCGCAGCGTCTCGTCGACGACGGCGTCCCAGCCGATCTCCCCGGACCGCACGGCCGCCAGCTGCCCGGGGTGGCGGAGCAGGGCCACCACCGCGTTGCCGATGAGGTTCACGGTGGTCTCGAACCCGGCGCCGATCACCAGCAGCAGCGTGTAGAGCAGCTCCTCGTCGCTCAGCCGGTCGCCGTCCTCGTCGCGGACCCGGATGAGCTCGGTCGTGATGTCGTCCCCGGGGTGCGCGGCCCGGTGGGCGATCAGCGCGGGCAGCACCGTCCCGATCTGCCGCTGCACGGACGCCGCGTGCTCCGGGCTCGGGTCGGAGGTGTCCATGATGGCCGCGATGAGGCGACCGGTGTCCTCCCGCAACGCGTCCGGCACACCCATGAGTTCGCAGATCATCCGCATCGGCAGCGGATGGGCGAGCCCCTCCTTGACGTCCACGACCTCGCCCTCCGCGGCCTCCAGCGCGGCCAGCAGCTCCGCCGTGATCGTCTCCACCCGGGGCCGCATCGCCTCGGTCCGGCGGTGCGTGAAACTGGGCGCGACCAGCTTGCGCAGCCGGGTGTGGTCCGGACCGTACGTGGAGAGCATGTTGACCACGCCGACCCAGCCCAGGATCCACGCCCAGGACGGGTTCTCGCCGACCTCGGGCCACAGCCGCCAGTGCAGCCGCGGGTCCCTGCTGACCCCGGGGTCGAGAATGAGCTCCTTCAGCGTGTCGTAGCGCGTCGGAGCCCAGGCGGGGATACCGCCCGGCAGTTCCACGGGCACGATCGGGCCGAGGGCACGCAGCCGGGCGCTCTCGGCGGCGATGTCGGCGCCCAGCGGGTCCAGAGCGATGCGGTCGGTCACGGTCACGGTCGTCCTCCTGGCTGGTCGGGGGAGCGGGGGCTGAAACGCACGGGCAGCGCCGTCAGCGAGCGGTGGAACGGACCGGGCCGCCACCGCAGGCGCTCGCGGGGCAGCACGGGTTCGAGGTCGGGCAGCCACTGGGTGAGCCGTTCGATCGCCTCGGTGGCGATGAGCAGGGCGTGCTGCTTGACCGGGCAGGCGTGCGGGCCCGCCGACCAGGACAGGTGCGAGGCGTCGGACGGGTGGCGGTCCGCGCCGCGCTCCTGCTCGGCGGCCTGGGCGAGCGCGCCGTAGGAGATCACCACCGGCACCGCGGCCCGGATCCACACGCCGTGCAGGGCGACCGGCGTACGGGCGTAGTGGATGCCGTAGTTGGCGAGCGGCGTCTCGTGGTGGAGGACCTCCAGCACCGCGTCCGTCACGGGGCGGGCGCCGCTGGTCAGCGTCGAGTAGTAGGCCGGGTTTCCGAGGATCCTGGACAGCGCGTTGGACACCAGGTTGGCCGTCGGCTCGTGGCCCGCGCCGAGGGTGAGGAACACCTGCCAGGTGACCTCCTCGGGGGTCAGCCCCGCCGGATGGTCCAGCAGCCAGCTCGGCAGATCGTCGCCCCGCCGCTCCGTCTTGGCGGCGATCAGCTCCAGCACGTACCCGCCGAACTCGGCCTCGCCCCGAGCGGCCTGGGCGCCGCCCTCGATCAGCTTGCCCAGGGCGGCGTCGAGCCGGTCGCTCGCGCTGTCCGGCAGCCCGAACAGGCTGTTGAACACCAGCGCCATCAGCGGCCGGGTGAACTCGCCCACCAGGTCGGCCTCGCCCCGCGGGCCGAACCGGCCCACCAGCAGGTGCACCGACCGGTGCACCCGGGCCCGCAGGTCGTGCGGCTCCACCAGATCGAAGGCGTCGATCAGCGAGGTGCGGTAGCGCAGGTGGGCGCCGCCGTCCGCGAACAGGGTGTTGGGACGCCAGCGCATCATGCCGAGCACCGGCGAGTCGTCGGGGACGGTCGCCTCCCACGGCCGGGGGTCGTGCGAGAACGTCTCCGTGTCGTGCAGCAGGTCCAGGGCCGCCCGCCGGTCGGTGACGACGTAGGCCGGGACGCCGGGCGCGAGTTCCGCCCAGCCGACCGGGCCGTGAGCGCGCAGGGCGGCGTAGTACGGGTGGGGATCGCGGGCGAAGCCGTCCTCCCAGAGTCGGACGGGGGCCGTGAGGGAGAAGGCCTGCTCGGCGGGGGAGGGGTGGGTCACCGGGGCTCCGGGGGGTGGTGGTCGATCAGGTGCTGTACCAGCGCGAGCAGGGCGTCGACCGAGGAGTGGGCCTCCCGCGCGTCGCAGGTCACCATGGGGGTGGTGGGCTCCAGGTCCAGGGCGGCGCGCAGCTGCTCGGGCGTGTGGTGGCGGGGCGCGTCCGGGAAGGCGTTGAAGGCGACCGCGTAGGGCAGGCCCGACTCCTCCACCAGCCCCAGCACATCGAACGAGGCGTCGATCCGGCGGGCGTCGACCAGCACGAGCGCGCCGAGCGCCCCGTGGGCGATGTCGTCCCACAGCGCCCGGAAGCGTTCCTGGCCGGGCGTGCCGAACAGATACAGCACGATGCCGCCCGGCAGACTGATCCGGCCGAAGTCGATGGCGACCGTGGTGGTCGACTTGTCCCGTACCCCGGCGAGATCGTCGACCCGGGCGGACGCCTCCGAGAGCTGCTCCTCGGTGTGCAGCGGCCGGATCTCCGAGACGGAGCGGATCAGGGTCGTCTTGCCCACGCCGAACGGCCCCGTGATCAGGATCTTCACCAAGTCCCGGGCGGTCTCGGGCAGGTGGACGTCCGCACCTCCCGGCTCGGCGTCAACGGTGTTTGAGGTCGCGGAGGCCATCGGCCACTCTCTTCAGCAGGTCGGGGTCGAAGCGCCGGGCGGGCGGGATCGGCGCGCGGGCCAGGACCAGGTCACGGTCGAGCAGGTCGGCGGCCAGCACCAGCACCGCGGAGACCGGCAGCCGCAGCAGGGCCGCCGCCTCCACCACCGTCAGCGATCCGTGCTCCAGCTCCTCCAGCAGGGCGCTCTGGGCGGCGGGCAGGTCGGCGGGGGCCGGCGCACCGGCGCCGGTGAGGACCGACAGCCGCTCCAGGTGCGCACGGCTGGGCCGCGCCACCCCGCCGGTCGACAGGTACGCGGGAACCAGGGGACGGCCGCCTCGGCGGCCCGTCATGCCGGTGTGCCGCCGTCGGCACCTCGGGGCCCGGCGGCCATCGCCTTCTCGCCCAGCCGCGCGACCTGCGAGTGCACCCGGTGGGCGAGCAGGTCCAGCCGCACCTCGGGAGCGCCGTACGCGGCGACGCAGGTCCCGTGGTCCGTCGGCACGATGAGCACATAACCGTGGTCCGACTCGATGACGACCTGCCGGATCTCCGCCCGGTCGGTGTCGGCGAACGCCGCCGCCGCGGTACGGCAGGCGCCCTGCACGGTGCTGGTGATGGCCGCGACCCGCTCGGCCGACGGCCGCGACAGCGCGTCGGTGTAACCGGTGACGAGCCCGTCACGGGTGAGCAGGACGGCTGCCTCGACGTGCGGCACCTCCAGGACCGGTTCGAGCACCCATGCCGTGTCCCCCGCTGCGCGGCTGGTCATCGAGCCGTTCCCCCTTCGTGGTCGTTGCTGTCGGTGTCCTCGGGCGCCGTGTCGGCCGTGGTCGCGGCCGGGGCACCCTCAGGTACGGCTGGATCGGCGCCGGCGTTCGACAGGGCGGCGGTCCGGGCCGCCGCGGTGCCGGACTGGAGGGCACCGAGGGCGGCGGCGGACTCCTCGGGACGCCGTCCGCGGCGGGGCGGGACAGGGGCGGCGGCGGAGCCGGCCGTAGCGGTGGTCCGGCCGCGGCGCCGCCGCTGGGGAAGACCGCTGCTGTCGCGCGGGCCGTGGTGGCCGGACGCCGGGGCGTCGCCGCCGGGGTCCTGCTCGGCGCCGTAGCCGTGATCGGTGCTGCCGGTGGTGAGCGGTGCGGGCGTGCGCGGCCCGTCGGCCGCCGCGGAACCTGCCGCGGAACCGGACTTGGGGTTGGACTCGGACGGCATGCTGACCGCGGCGGGTCGGGAGGCGGGCTGCGCGCCGGACGCGCCGGACGAGCCGGGCTTCGGGCTCTGGGACGTGCTGCGCTGCGGACCGTGTGACGTGCCGTGGCCGGGACCGTGCGACGCCCCGGGATCGCCTGCCGTGCCCGGCGCCGCCTCCCGCCGGGTCGAACGCGGCGCGCTGGCCGCCGGGGGTACCGCCTCGGGGTCGACCCGGGTCAGCAGGTGGCTGTCGATCCGCAGCACCGCCCGGACCCCGCCGTACGGCGACGGCGACGACAGGTCCACGCCCAGATCGAACTGCCGCGTCAGCTGGCCGACGGCCGCGAGCCCCATGCGCGGCGGATCCCCGAGCTCGGTCAGCAGGATCGGATCCGAACCGGCGACCATCCGCTGGGCCCGGGCCCGTTCGTCCTGTGTCATGCCCAGACCGGCGTCGTCCACGGTGACGCAGACGCCGTGGTGGACCGCCTCGAGATTGACCACGACGTCCGTGTCGGGCGCGGAATGGCGCAGCGCGTTGTCGAGGAGTTCGGCGACGATGATGGCGACCGGCTCGACGGCGTGGGACACCAGGCCGGTACCGGGCGCGAGGTGGTTGCCGACCCGGACCCGTCGGTAGCCGGCGAGCCGGGCCTGGCCGCCCGTCACCGCGTCCACGACGTGCGACTCCTCCCGGGCGAGACCCACCCAGGCTCCGCACACCACCGCGGCGATCTGCGCACGCCGTAGCGACTGCTCGTTCTCGTGGTCCAGCTCGAACAGCGTCTGCGCCAACTCGGGGTCGTCGTAACGCTGCTGCAGTCCCCGCAGAGCGTCCTGCAACCGGTACAGCGCCGCCTGGATCTCCCGGGTGGCCCCGCGCATCCCGGCCTGCGCCGCCGCGTCGATCCGGGTGCGCTGCGCGGCCAGTTCGGTGTGCAGCCCCGTCAACACCTGCTCCAGGGCGGCTCCCAGGGGCGAGCCGGCCAGCTGCGGATTGAGCGGGCCGGGCACGGTGATGTGGGAGTGTGCCGCCTGCCGGGCCGCTGCGGGCACCCGCCGTGCCGCCAGATGCTCCACCTCGGAGACGAACGCCCGTGTGGTGCCGTCGAGCTGGGCCCTGAGCGCGGCCGACTTCGCGCGCTGTGCGGCCAGGTGCCCCCGGGAGCGCAGCAGCCCGCCGCCGAGGGCGAACGCGGACAGGGTGCCGAGAGCGAGGGCGCCGACGGCCAGGTCCGGTACTTCGATCATCGAGTCGATTCCAGGAGGGAGTCGGGCAGGGCTGGGTCCGAGGTGCTCAGGCGAGCCACCCGCAGCACAGTACACACCGTCATCGACCGGTCTCGCACGGTGGAGTGCCACTTCGTTCCGAAAGTGATCGGTGTCTGTGGGCTTCCGGGTCAACTGTCTGGATTGCCCTCCAGGGGAGGGGAGTTGGCGGTGCGTGGGGGTCTGGGCGAGCGGGCCGGGCGCTGTGACCGGATGCTCGCAGTGTGTGACGAACCCGGACTGTGTGCCCGTGGGGAGGGCGGGTACTCGTCCGGCGCCTGAAGAGGTCCGCTCCGCGAGAAGGAGGCCCGCATGAGCAGTGGATCGGAGACCGGCGGTGTGACCGGTACGCAGGACAAGGACTACAACCTCATCTGGTACGTCGAGGCGTGTTTGAGCAACGCCCTGCGCCTGGAGAGCTACATCCAGGACGCGGAGCGCGCCAAGGACACCGAGGTCGCGGATCTGTTCCGCAAGGCTCAGGCGGACAGCCGCAAGGGTGCCGAACTGGGCAAGGGACTGCTGCGCGCACGCCTCGACGGAGGCTGAGGCTCACCGGCCCGCAGGGGCCCGGACCCCGGGCGGGGTCCGGGCCCTTTCCCGTGCCGTCGGGGCGCTTTCCGGTGCGGTCCGGGCTCTCTCCCGTGCCGTCGGGGCCCTTTCGCGTGTCAGAGCCCGAAGACCTCGCCGACCCGTTCGGTCAGTTCGTCCTCCGTCATCGTGCCGTCCACCGTGAGCGCGGGCAGTCCCAGACGGCTGGTCTCCTCCCGCAGCCGTTCGGTGAACAGGGCGTCCCGCGTGGCGAGGTTGCGGTCCGCGCGGTGAGGATCACCGGTCCGCTGCGTGAACCCTTCCCCCGCTGTGGCGCGACGCGCGAACGCGGCCCTGCGGAACTCGGGTGTGGGCAGTAGCCAGACCGCGTGTCCGGGTTCGGTGAGCAGCGGCTGCACCAGGTGCGGCAGTAGCCGGAACCCCTCGACGACCACCGGCGTGTCGCGTGGCAGTCGCGCGAGATCCTCGACGATCAGACCGAAGCCCTCGCCCTGGAACCAGTGGAAGGTCTCCAGCATGGTCCGGGGGGACCGGTGGACCCACCGGTCGTCCATGTCCATGGCCAGGAACGCGTGCAGCAAGGGCGCCTCCTCGGCGGTGGCCCGGCGTGCGTGGTCCGCCATCACGTCGTCGGTCGCGTACAGACGCCAGCCGTGCCGGCCGGCGAGCCGGCGGGCGACGGTGGATTTGCCCGCGCCGCTGCCCCCTCCGAGCCAGTAGACGTGCCGCATCCCTCTCCTCTCGTGACTGACCTCGTCCCTCCGGGTACCCGGCCCGTCCCGCCAGGACCGGCCGGGCGCCGCTCGCGGCACAGGCCCGGCAGGCAGCGGCCACGAGCCGAAGGAGCCCACACGTATGACGGACGCATCCGGTACCGGCCCCGCTCCGGGCGACGACCGCGAGGTTCTCACCGACCGCCAGGGCCATCCGGTCCACGACAACCAGAACCAGCGCACGGTCGGCGCCCGCGGCCCGGCCACACTGGAGAACTACCAGTTCCTGGAGAAGATCAGCCACTTCGACCGGGAACGCATCCCCGAGCGTGTCGTGCACGCGCGCGGTGTCACCGCCTACGGGCACTTCGAGGCCTACGGCACCTGGGGTGACGAGCCGATCAGCCGCTACACCCGGGCCAAGCTGTTCCAGCAGCGCGGCAGGCGCACGGACGTGGCCGTCCGCTTCTCCACCGTGATCGGCGGGCGCGACTCCTCCGAGGCCGCCCGCGACCCGCGTGGATTCGCCGTCAAGTTCTACACCGAGGACGGCAACTGGGACCTGGTCGGCAACAACCTGGGCGTCTTCTTCATCCGCGACGCCATCAAGTTCCCGGACGTCATCCACGCCCTCAAACCCGACCCGGTGACCTTCGAGCAGCAGCCGGGCCGCATCTTCGACTTCATGTCGCAGACGCCCGAGGCCATGCACATGCTGGTCAACCTGTTCAGCCCGCGGGGCATCCCCGCCGACTACCGCCACATGCAGGGCTTCGGCGTCAACACCTACAAGTGGGTCGACGCCGAGGGCGGCACCAAGCTCGTCAAGTACCACTGGATGCCCAAGCAGGGCGTGCGGAGCATGACCGAGGAGGACGCCGCCAATGTCCAGGCCGACACTCTCGGTCACGCCACCAAGGACCTGTACGAGGCGGTCGCCCGCGGCGATCATCCCGAGTGGGAGCTGCTCGTCCAGATGATGGACGACCACGACCACCCGGAGCTCGACTTCGACCCGCTGGACGACACCAAGACCTGGCCCGAGCAGGACTTCCCGCCCAAGCCGGTGGGCCGGATGGTGCTGGACCGCATGCCGGAGGACTTCTTCGCCGAGAACGAGCAGATCTCCTTCGGCACCGGCGTCCTGGTCGACGGACTGGACTTCTCCGACGACAAGATGCTCGTCGGCCGGACCTTCTCCTACAGCGACACCCAGCGTTACCGGGTCGGCCCGAACTACCTGCAACTCCCCGTCAACCAGGCCAGGAACGCGGACGTGCGCACCAACCAGCGCGACGGCCGGATGGCGTACCACGTGGACGGCGGGGGAGAGAACCCGCAGGTCAACTACGAGCCGTCCATCACCGGCGGCCTGCGCGAGGCCCGCTGTCCGACCCACGACGAGCAGGGTCCGGAGATCACCGGGCGGCTGACCCGCAAGCGGATCCCGCGCACCAACGACTACCTCCAGGCCGGTCAGCGCTATCTGCTGCTGGAGGACTGGGAACGCGACGACCTGGTGAAGAACTTCATCGGTCAACTGTCCAGGTGCGACCGGGCGATCCAGGAGCGCATGGTCTGGCACTTCCTGCTGGTCGAGAACGACCTCGGCCTGCGGGTCGGCGAAGGACTGGGCATCGGCCCGCAGGACGTGGCCGGACTGGAGCCGCTGGCGGGCCAGGACCTCACGGACGAGGACCGCGAACGCCTCGCCGGCCTCGGCAAGAACGAGCCGCGCGACGTGGAGGGCCTCACCATGACCCACTGCGTACCCGACGAGCGGCACGTCGTGACCCGCTGACGGGTCACCCGGCCACGGCAGCCGAACCAGCCACCGTGAGGGCTGTCCGACGGGTCACCCGGCCACCGCCGAACGGGCCACGGCGAGGGCCTGTTCCGCATAGCCCCGGCCGAACAGCACGGCGTGCACCAGCAGCGGAAACAGTTGGTGCACGCCGACGCGCTCCGCCCAGCCGTCCGCGAGCGGCGCGACCTCCCGGTAGCCCTCGAGCACCTGCTCCAGACAGGAGCAGCCGAACAGCCGCAGCATCGCGAGGTCCGTCTCCCGGTGCCCGCCGTGCGCGGCCGGGTCGATGAGCCGGACGTTTCCGTCGGCCGCCCACAGCACATTGCCGCTCCACAGGTCGCCGTGCACCCGCGCGGGTGGCTCCGCCGGTCCCGCCAGCTCCGGCAGCCGCTCGCACAGCCGCTCCACGACTACCGCCTCACCGGACCGGAGCGTGCCCTCGTCGACCGCCCGCCGCAGATACGGCAGCACACGCTGCCCGGCGTACCAGCGAGGCCAGTCGGTGCCGGGTTCGTTGCGCATCGGCGCCGGCCCGATGTACGCGTCCACCGGGCCGTCCGGCGGCGCCGCCCCGAACGCCGGTGCCCCGGCGGCGTGCAGCGTCGCGAGGTCCCGCCCGAACCGCACCGCCGCGCCGGGGTCGGGCCGCCCGTGCGGGACCCGGTCGACGACCAGCCAGCCCTCCTCCTGCCCGTGCACCGCCGGCACCCGCACGCTTCCGGCTGCGGCCAGCCACCGCAGTCCCGCCGCCTCGGCCTGTGCCGCCCCCGGCGCGTCGGACCGCTTGACGACCACGACCCGCCCGTCGTCCAGGGTGACTTCGGCGAGGGCCCCCGACAGCGGCCTCTCACCGCTGACCGCCCGCCCGGTGAGCCGGGCGACGACTTCCGAACGGACGGTCACGAGTGCTCCTTCTCGGTCCTGGGACCCGCAGTCCGGTGTGGATCCCCTGCGCGGTGCAGCGGTCGCCGGTGTCGGCGGCCGGCACGGCAGCGACCGGAACCGGTGCGGGCCGCTGCCGGATTCCGGGACATTCGCCACCCGCCGGTCACGCGGGACGGTGAAATCCCGCCGCCCGGCGACAGAACCGGCCGCCGCCGGGGGAGCAGTCGGGTCATGACGAGTTCACCGTTCCAGCGCACCATCGCCCTGCCGGCCCCCGTGTGCGAGCAGGCCGCACAGCACCTGGAGCAGGCCGCGCACCGGGCCGTCGACGGAGCCGCGGTCCCGCTGAAGGCGTTCCGCGAGGCGGCCGACAACGATTTCATTCTGCCGGTCTCGGTCGTCGAACAGGCGGCGGCCTGCCTGCTGGTCCTGGCCACCGAGACCGCCCAGACGGTACGCCCGTCCGCCCTGCGCGCCACCATCAGCGTCGCACTGCGGCTGCGCGACGCGGTGCAGCCGGCCCATCAGCCCGCTCTCAGCAGCCGGTTCTGGTAACCGGGCGCGGTTCGTTCCTCACCCTCCTCGGAAGGCGACCTCCACCTGCCGGTGGCGCAGCGCCTCCAGCGTGGCGTGCTGCTGCCGGGCCCGGTCGATGAGTTCGTCGAGCCGCCGTCGGTCCAGACGTTCGTCCGTGGCCGCCAGATCGCGCAGCGTCTCCCAGCCCGCCAGCTTGCCCTCCACCCCGAGCGCCAGTGCCTCCAGCTCCCACAGGGTGCTCAGCGGGGAACGCCGTACCAGGCTGCCGTTGCTCTTCAGCCGTCCCACCTGCTCGGCCGCCCGGCCCGCGTAGACCTTGTAGCGGCGCACCGGGACGTCCAGACGCCCCATGATGCTCAGCAGGCCCGACCGGTCGTCGGCGATCTCGTCGGCGACCGGTGCCAGCGCGTCGGCGAGCGGCGAGCCGGCGCAGGAGCGCAGCAGGTAGCGCACCCGCGCGGTCGCGGCGGTGGCACCGGCCAGATGATCGTTGAGGTAGATGCCCAGCAGGGACATGTCGGTGGCCGGGGCACGCTGGGCGCCCGGCGAATCCGCTCGCTGTTCCGTCATGACGCGACTCCTGTCGTCCTCCGGCCCTGCTCCACGGTCACCGTCGTGGTGACCCGTACGAGACAGGGAGTGCGGGGTGTCGAGCCGGTCCCGAAGCGCACGGGAGGTTCGACCGGGGCGAGGGCGCCGAAGCTCTCGCCGTTGCGGGTGACGGTGGCCGAGGTGACCGGGTGCAGATCCCTGACCCCGTACCACTGGTGCCGTCCGGCCCGGGCACCGGCGTGGGTGTGTGCCCCCAGCAGCAGGTGTGCGGGCCGGTCCCACAGCGCGATCCAGCCCGGGCGGGACGCGAGCCGCCCCGGGACCGCGCGCAGCGCCAGACCCGCCAGGTTCCGGCGGCCGGTGGTGAGGCCCAGCCGGAACGGCGGGGACGTGACGGTCCAGTGCTTTTGGTCGGTGATGCGCACCTCGACCGGTACGACCCGCACCTCGTCGAAGACGTACGTGGCGGCGACGAAGTCCGCCGTCTCGCGCGTGGGGGCCAGCAGCAGCCGGTGTCCGTCCGCCTCCTCGACCATCACGTCACTGAAGGGCCCGAACGGCGAGCGGGGCCAGTGGCCGAGCACCACACGGGTGCCGGACGCCGTGCCGATCCCGGCGATCCAGCCGTCGAAACGCAGCGAGCGCACCGGCGGCCGAGCGCCTGCACGCCGCGCCGGACCTGCGGTTTTGGACCCATGGGAGAACACGCGGGCCGGGTGCCCGACGCCTCCCCGGCGAAACGGGCCCCACCGCAGCCACAGCCACAGCCCCAGGCCGGTCACACCGCGACCCCCGGGGCGTCGGCGGTGTGGTCGAGGCCACGTCCTGGACGAGGTCCCCATCACGTCGGGGGACGGCGAGCGGCGGTTACCGTCTACGACCAGATCCCCGCTCCCTCCCTCCGGACGGCCCGGCAGTGCACGCAGATCTCTCCCCTGTCATCGCGGCGACCGCCCAGTGGCTGACCCGCGCCTTCCCCGCCTCCGGCGGCGCGCTGGCCTCCGCCCTGTGCGAGGTCCAGGCCCGGCAGGCCGTGACGGCCGCGGCCCGGCTCAGGTACCCGGCGGCGTTGGACGCCGCTCTGCTCGGGGTGTCCGGCCCCGGTGGCTCCGGGCGGCTCGACTGGGTCAGTGGCTCCGACGCCGGACTCGGCGACGACCTGGACGCGCAGGCCTGGCGGACCTGGGTCGACGAGGTCGTGGCCAGCTGGGCGGCCTGCCTGCTCACCGACGCGGAACTGGCGGACCGGGCGGTGGCCGCGCTCGCCGACGGCGGCCGCACAGCCGGTGCCCCCGCCGAGTTCCGCCGGCTCGTCGCCCCCGACGCCAGTGACCGCGACGCCGCAGCGCTGCTGCGCCACCCCGACCTGCTCGCCCCCGTCGCCGTCCTTCACCAGGACCAGCTCCTCGACCGCCTGAACCCGGGCCGCACGCTGATCGCCTGACACTCGGGTGCGACGCGCTGGACCGCTGAGGAACCTCTGAGAACAGCGCCCAGCCACCCCTCTCACCCTCCGTGACTCACCGGTTCGCCGTAGGCGGCCGTGCCGTGCCCGCACGGTCGGCGGACGCTGAGCGTGGGCTCGACGATCCCCCTCCGCCCCCACCCCCGGCCGAGGCACGACCGTCCTGCCGCGCGCCGCCGACGGAGGAGACACCCACATGACCACCGCCCTCTCACGGAACTGGGAGCACGCCGTCGTCACCGGCGGCGCCGGGTTCGTCGGCTCCCACCTGTGCGCCGCCCTCCTGAACGCGGGCGCGGCCGTCACCTGCGTCGACGACTTCAGTACCGGCCGGCCCGAGAACATGTCGCCGCTGCTGGAACGCCCCGGCTTCACGCTCGTCCAGGCCGACGTGACCGAGCGCCTGCGGATCAAGCGGCGTCCGGATCTCGTCCTGCACCTCGCCTCCCCGGCGTCCCCCGCGGACTACCTGCGCCTCCCGCTGCACACCCTGGAGACCGGCAGCCTCGGCACCCGCAACGTCCTGGAGCTCGCACACTCCCACCGGGCGCGTTTCGTCCTCGCCTCGGCCTCCGCCGTCTACGGCGACCCCCAGCAGAAACCCCAGGACGAGCGCTATTGGGGCAACGTCAACCCCGTCGGGCCGCGCAGTGTCCACGACGAGGCCAAACGCTTCGGCGAGGCGCTGACCACCGCACACGCCGACGCCGAGGGCACCGACACCTGCATCGTGCGGCTGTTCAACACCTACGGTCCCCGGATGCGCGGCCACGACGGGCGCGCGGTACCGACGTTCGTACGGCAGGCCCTGGCCGGCGAGCCCCTCACCGTGACCGGCGACGGCCGCCAGACGCGATCGCTGTGCTACGTCGACGACACCGTGCGCGGCATCCTCGCCGCCGCCGCCCACGGCATGCGCGGACCCGTCAACATCGGCAACCAGACCGAGATCACCATGCTCGACCTGGCGCGCCTGGTCGTCGAACTCGCCGGCTCACCCTCCGACATCCGCTACATCGAACGCCCGGTGGACGACCCTGCCGTGCGCTGCCCGGACATCACGCTGGCCCGCGACAAGCTCGGCTGGGAACCGCAGGTGCGGGTGGAGGAGGGGCTGCGGCGCACGATCGCCTGGTTCCGCGAGGCCGCCACCGAGGAGTGAACCCCGGGCGGCCCACACCCTCGCGTCCGGTGTCTCCCGACCGCCGCAAGGCCCGCGTCCCATGCGCATCCCAGGAATCAACGCCCTCTTCCACGACGTCGCCGCCCTGCCGGCCGTCGGCGGACGCGATCCGGCGCGGCGACCTCTTCCGCATCCACCCCCGCAGCGACGACACCGGAGGCCCTCGATGACCCGACCCGAGGCCCTGACGGGCGACGCCTCCTATGCCGTCGTGATCCCGACGCTGGGCCGGCCCAGCCTGGGCGCCTGCCTGCACGCCCTCGCCGAGGCCGGCGGGCCGGGTCCTGTCCGGGTGGTCCTCGTCGACGACCGGCCCGCAACCGGCGGCGTCCCCCTCACAGCCGACGTCCCCCCGTCCCTGCGCGCACGCACCATCGTCGTCCCCGGCGGCGCGCGCGGACCCGCCGCCGCCCGCAACCTCGGCTGGCGGGCCGCCGGTGACGTGCCCTGGATCGTCTTCCTCGACGACGACGTCGTCCCCGGGCCCACCTGGGGCGACGACCTGACCCTCGACCTGGCGGCGGCGACCGGGCGCACGGCCGGGATCACCGCCCGGATCCAGGTCCCCCCGCCCGTCGACCGGCGCCCCACGGACTGGGAACGCAACAGGGCCGGACTCGCCGCCGCCCGCTGGATCACCGCCGACATGGCATGCCGCCGGGCGGCGCTGACGGCCGTCGGCGGATTCGACGAACGCTTCCGCCGGGCCTTCCGGGAGGACGCCGACCTCGCCCTGCGCATGCTCGACGCCGACTGGGCACTCGCGGTCGGCCGGCGCACCACCACCCACCCCGTGCGGCCCGCCGGGCGCTTGATCTCCGTCCGGCTCCAGGCCCGCAACGCCGACGACGTGCTGATGACCCGGCTGCACGGCCGCCACTGGTGGCGCCGGGCGGAGGCACACCGCGGACGCCTTCCCCTGCACCTGGCGGTGACCGGAGCGGGAGTGACGGCCCTCGGCTGCGCCCTGCTCGGCCGGCAGCGGGCCGCCGCCGCGTGCGCCGCCGCCTGGCTGGCCGGAACCGCCGAGTTCGCCCTCGCCCGCATCGTGCCCGGGCCGGGCACCCGCGACGAGGTGTTCACCGTGACGGTGACCAGCGCGCTCGTCCCGCCCGCGGCGACCTGGCACTGGCTGCGCGGGCGGGTCGCCCACCGCAAGGCCCGGCGGTACGGCCCGTTCGGGAGCGGTGATCCGGCGCCCGCGCCCCGCCCCGCGGTCAGGGAACGGCTGCGGTCGTGACGCCGTCCCCCCGGTCCTGGCTGCTCCCGGGGCGGTGTGGTTGATCCCACGCGGACGGGAGCGGGGCCCGTGGCCTCCCGGCGACGGGCCCCGCTCCCGCGGGGGTGACTGCCTTACCCGGACTTGCCCCGTCCGCTCAACGCGTCACGCAGCCGGTCCACCATGCCGGTGCCCGGCGCCAGGAGCTTGTTGGCCGGGGGCTTGTCGGGAGCCGCCGGATGGGGCCGGGTCGGGGCGGTCTTCTTGGCCTTGCGCACCTTGTCGCCCAGCTCGTTGAGCGTGTCCATCGGACAGGCCTGCCGCAGCCGCGGGAAGAGGTTGCCCTCCTCGTCGGCGATGTGCGAGCGGATCTCGCTCATCAGCATGCCCGCGAGCCGGTCGAAGTCGGCATCGCCGGGGTCGCAGCCCTCCAGATCCTTCATGATCTGCTCGGCCGTGGCGTGGTCCTTCAGTTCCTGGTCGGCGAGGGCGTCCCCACTCGCCACGTGCTCGCGTACGGCCGGGTAGAGGTAGGCCTCCTCGGCCACCGAGTGCCGTACGAGTTCCATCGTGACCTGGTCGGCGTACAGCTTGCGGTCGCGGTGGCCGGACGGCAGAGCCTCCATCTTGCCGAACAGCTCCTCGACCTCGCGGTGATCGGTCACCAGCTCGTCGATGACGTTTCCTCCGTGTCCCATGTCCTTCACCTCCAGCGCTCGGGTCCCCCCGGCCCCAGGGGGTTAACGTGCCGTGCCGCAGCGGGCGCCGCCTCAGGCGGGGAGCTTGGCCCGGACACGCCCGGCCGCGGCGGCCGGGCGCGCGGTGGCCCGCACGGAGCGGCGCACCAGACCCGCGTCGCGCCGCAGCCCCCGGGCGGCGTGAGTGCCGCGCCAGACCACCGAGGGGCGGGCACCGGTGTCGTCGGCCGCGATCAGCAGCCCGCCGAGCATGGACATGTTCTTGAAGAAGTGGATGCGCTGCTGCGCCCGCTCCTCGGGATCCTGCGCCTCCCAGAAACGGTGCCCCGCCAGGGTGGTCGGCACCAGCGTGGCGGCGATGGCCAGCGCGGCCGGACGCGGTACACGCCCCGTGGCCAGCATCAGCCCCGCCGCGACCTGTACGGCGCCGCTGAGCCGTACGACCTGCTCGGTGCGGTCCGGCAGAGCCGGGACGCGCTCGGTGACCGGTTGGACGACAGGCTCGGCGGCGTCGGCGACCTGCTCCGGGGCGCGGACGGAGTTCATACCGCCCGCGAGGAACATCGAGGCCAGCAAGGGGCGGCCGAGCACACGCAACAGACTCATGGCCCTCTCCAGGGAGTCGGATGGGTACAGCTCCCGCCGGGTTCCCCAGCCGGAGCCGAACCACTCACTCCGCCCGGTGCCGCGCCCACGCCTCCTCGCGCAGGGCCTCGGACAGCAGGACGTCGGCGGCGGTGCACGCGAGTGCCTCGGTCGCGGCCATCAGCACCTCCCGGCCCCGGGGCGAGGCGGCCGCCTCGGCGAACTCCGGGGTGTGGTCGGAGCCGTCCTCGCCCATGATCGCGACGAAGGGGTGGATGGCGGGGACCCGTGTGCTGACGTTGCCGATGTCGGACGAACCCAGGTACACGCCGGGGGTGGGCCGCGAGAGCGGGATCCCGGCCCGGGCCAGATGTGCGGCGAACCGCTCGGACAGCACCTCGCTGTCCCTGAAGTGCTCGTAGCGCACGGTGGCCCGCTCCACCTCGGCGGTGGTGCCGGTGGCCGCGGCCACTCCGTCTGCGCACACTCGCAGCCGCTCCGTCAGGTCCCCCAGCGCCGCCGTCGTGGCCGCGCGCAGACCGAACAGGCCCTCGGCGTACTCCGGGACGATGTTCGTGGCCGTACCGCCGTGGGTGACGATGCCCTGCACGTGCGAGCCCTCCGGCAGCCGGCGGCCCAGTACGGCCAGCACGTTGAACAGCTCCACGAGCCCCGCCAGCGCGTCGACGCCCTCGGTCGGGTTGCCCGTGGGGTGCGCGGCCCGGCCGTGGAAGGCCACCCGGTACTGCACCTGCGCGGTCAGCGGCGCCCGGGCCCAGCTGTACACCCCGGGGTGGAACATCAGTGCCGCGTCGACGTCGTCGAACACCCCGGCCTCCACTTCGGCCGCCTTGCCGCCGCCGCCCTCCTCGGCCGGTGTGCCGACCGCCAGCACCGTCCCCGGGGACTCCTCCGGCACGGCGGCCGACACGGCCAGCGCGGCACCCAGCCCGGCTGCCGCGATCAGGTTGTGGCCGCACGCGTGGCCGAGGCCGGGCAGGGCGTCGTACTCCATCAGCAGCGCCACGCAGGGCCGGCCCCGCCCCGAGCGCGCGGTGAACGCCGTGGGCATCCTCGCCACGCCGCGCTCCACGGTGAAACCGGCGCGTTCGAGCTCACCGGAGAGCAGCGCGGCCGCCCGGTGCTCGGCGAAGGCGTACTCCGGGTCGGCGTGCAGACGCCGGGCCACGTCCCACAGCGTGTCGGCCCGGGCCGTCACCTCCTCGCGCACGGCCTGGTGCACGGTGTCGGGCGTTCGGGTCACGGGGGCTCCTCGTCGTCACGCGCGGTGTGCGTCGTCCCGGCCCGGGTTTCACCGCCGACCGCCGCGACACCTCGGGCCGTGCAACAGGCAGCCGCCGCGACACCTCCGCGCGGCGCACCGGTCCTTCGCCGCCACACGTCCGCGGCCGGGCGCCCTGGCGGCGCGGCGGCACCGCACGGTGACGCCCACGCCGTTTCGACCGGTGCACGGGGTGAACACGGTCGGTGTACCCGCCGGCCCACGACAGGGTGGACGCCGCGGCGGCGGCTCGGGCGGGCCGGACCCGGGAGGAACCATGGACCACTCGCGCGTGCCCGTCCTGGAGGCGCTGGAGGACTTCCGGCGCCGCGGCGACATCGCCTACGGCCCGCCCGGCCACAAGCAGGGCAGGGGAGTGGACCCGAGGGTCGCGGACATCGTCGGCCTCGACGTGTTCCGCTCCGATGTGCTCTCACTCAACGGGCTCGACGACCGCCGCCAGTCCCAGGGCGTGCTGAACCGCGCCCAGGAACTCATGGCCGACGCCGTTCGCGCCGAACACGCGTTCTTCTCCACCTGCGGCAGCTCGCTGTCCGTGAAAACCGCCATGCTCGCCGTCGCAGGCCCCGGCGAGAAGCTGCTGCTGTCGCGCAACGCCCACAAGTCGGTCATCGCCGCCGTCGTGGTCAACGGCGTCGAGCCGATCTGGGTGCACCCGAAGTTCGACGGCGAACGCCATCTGGCCCACCCACCCGAGCCGGACGACGTCCGCCGTCGCCTGCGGGAGCACCCGGACGCCAAGGGCATGCTGCTGATCACGCCCACGGACTGGGGTTCCTGCGCGGACATCGGGGGAGTGGCACGGGTGTGCCACGAGTTCGGCGTCCCCGTCATCGTCGACGAGGCCTGGGGCGCCCACCTGCCGTTCCACCCGGACCTGCCCGCCTGGGGCATGGACGCCGAGGCCGACCTGACGGTGACCAGCGTGCACAAGATGGGCGGCGCGGTGGAGCAGAGCTCCGTCTTCCACCTCCAGCACGACCGGGTGTCGCCCGAGGTCCTGGCACAGCGCGAGGACCTGCTCGGCACCACCAGCGCCTCGTCCCTCGTCTACGCCACGCTCGACGGCTGGCGCCGCCAGATGGTCGAACAGGGTCATGAGCTCCTGGACACGGCCATCCGCCGTGCGGAACGCATCCGGGCGGCCATCGCCGAACTGCCCGGCCTGCGGCCCATGGGCCGGGAGATCGTGGAGGAGGGGCTCGCCGCCGACCTCGACCCGCTCAAGATCGTGATCGACGTCCGCAAGCTCGGCCTGAGCGGCATGCAGGCCGTGGAGTGGCTGCGCGAGCACCGCCACGTGGACCTCGGCGGGTCGGACAGCTGCCGGGTCAGTGCCTCGATCACCCACGCGGACGACGACGAGACCGAGGAGGTCCTGCTGGGCGCGCTGCGCGCCCTCGTCGAGCACGCGGACTCCATCGAGCGGCGCCCGCCGGTCCGGCTGCCCGAGCCCTCGGCACTGGAGCTGGAACAGGCCATGCTGCCGCGCGAGGCGTTCTTCGCCCCGGTCGAGCACGTGCCCGCCGAACGGGCCGCCGGCCGTGTCGCCGCGGAGACGATCAGCCCGTACCCGCCGGGCGTCCCCGTGGTGGCACCAGGCGAGGTCGTGACCGACGCGGTGCTGGACTACCTGCGCAGCGGCGCCGAGCACGGGGTCCTGATCCCGGACGCGGCCGATGCGTCGGTGCGAACGCTGCGGGTCGTGGCGCGCGAAGCGGCCTCTCGTCGTGGGTGAGATGCAGAAGAAGTGGGGGGACGGTGCTGTGCCTTCCGAGAAACCGAACGACGTGCCGAGTGTCGCGGCAGCGAAGGACCGGGCCCCTTCGCTCGGTACTCCGGCCGGTGCACCGGCGGGACCTGACACACCGGCACGTGCGCACCCCCGCCCGGTTCCGTCACCCCACCGACGGCGGGCCGACGTTCGTCCACGACGCATCGCGTGGCCGGCCTGCGCTCCCGGGCTTCTTGCCCGGCACCGGCCCGGCGCTCGCCGCCGTCCGCACGCGCGGCTTCCGCGCCCACGACCCGTTCGCCGCGACCGCGCAGCCGCTGCTCCCCGAGGACCGGCCGGGCCGGTCCGGCGTCGACGCGTGCCGCGCCGGCGCCGGACAGCCCTGACTCCTCGTCACACCCGCTGCCACAGGGCCGGGGTGTCGGCGGGTGCCCAGGGACCCTGGGCCTGGTGGCTCTGCAGACACTGGTAGCGCACACCGGCGTGCGTGACCACCGCCCCGGCCTCGTAGACCCGGCCGGCGGCCCACGTCTCGGCGGCGTCGCCCTGCGGCGCAGAGGTCTCCGTCCCCGTCGTTCTCAGGGTGAGGCCGAACTCGCTGAGCAGCGGGTTGATCGGCTGGTACAGGGTCATGCCGCCGGTCGTGCAGTCGCCGGAGCCGCCGGACGTCACCCCCTGCGCCTGCACACCCGAGACGTACGGCCCGCCGGAGTCGCCCGGTTCGGCGCACACCGTCGTCCGGGTCAGCCCGTCCACCCTGCCCTCGGCGTAGCTGACACTCGTGTCGTGCTGCTCGATCGTGCCGCAGTGCCATCCCGTGGTGGAGCCCGAGCGGCAGACCGCCGCGCCGACCAGTGCCTGGACCGACCCGGCGATCCCGACCGTCCGCCCGCCCTCGCCCTTCACGTTCGGCGTGGTCTCCCAGGGGTCGACCACGGCCACCCACGACATGTCCTCGCCGGGGAAGACGGAGCCCTGGAAGGTGCCCTGGTCCGCCTGGTTGTGCCCGGTCGTCCTGGCGCCCCGCTTGCCGCAGTGACCGGCCGAGGCGAAGCCCTCCCGCTCGCCCTTGGTGACGGAGAAGCCGACGGAGCACCGGGCGGCGCCGTCGATGTAGTAGGCGTCACCGCCGGTGATGTCCTCCATCAGCCGCGGCCGGTTCGCCGTGACCCGTACGCTCACGCTCTCGCCGTCGAGGGCGGCGGCCTGCACGAACGCCGCGGCCGAGGCCTTGCTCGTGGCTTCCACCACGACACGGTTCGCCGGGATGTCGACGTACCACAGGGGGGTCTCACGGGTGGCGACCCGGTCGGCGGCCGCGTCCAGTTTCCGCTGGGCGGCCCGCAGATCACGCAGCGTCTTCCGCACGACGGCCGCCGTCGCGCCCTGCGCCCTGATGGCGGGCACGTCCGCGGCGTCCGTGGTGGCCACCAGGAGTTCCTGCGAGGTCGTGCCGCGCAGCCAGGCCCCGGCGAAGCGGTCGCCCAGGGCGTTGCGCAGCCGTCCCGCCCGGGCGCCCGCCTCCGCCTCGTTGATCAGCCGCCGGGACGCCTGCGCCGGGGTCAGCCCGAGGTCGCGTTCAAGAGCGCGCAGCATCGGGGCCGACGGCCGGGCGGCGCCGAGGGTCTGGGCGGCCGGGGGCACGGGGCCCGCCGCGGGGGCCGGTTCGGCCGCGACGGCGGGGATCCCGGTGGCGGCGAGCGCGCCGAGCGCGACCAGGGCCACCCGGCGACCGGTCACGGCATGTCTGTGGACCATACGATGTGTCTCCTTCGAGCAGGCTGCCCGGTAACAGCGATCGTGGTGGAGCTTGCGCAAGGCCTTGCCGCTACGGCCCACGGTGATGTTCCGGGCCGCCACGGTTCGCGCTTTGGTGCCGGGAAGGGCGCCAAGTGCAGTACGGGACCGGGCCGCAGGGCGGGGCGGGGTCAGGGGGACCGCACGCCCTGCGATCCCGTCCCGGTGACGAAGGACGCGGTCGTCGAGACGCCGCCCCCGCGCCTGGTCGGCCCCGTGTGCCGGCGGACGGCAACGGAAACCGCCGCCGGGCGAACGCCGGCGGCGGTGGAGGGAGAGAAGGGGAGGGGCCCGCTCAGCGGGTCCGTTGGGCGACGGCGCCGGTCGCGGCGGGCTCCCGGACCGGCAGGTGGTAGACGTGGAAGGCCCGTCCGATGACCGGCTGGGCGACGTTGCGCACCCGCACGCCGCCGCTCGTCATGCCGTGCTCGGTGCCGGCGTGCGCGTGCCCGTGCACCGCGAGGTCGGCGCCGGCGGTGTCGATCGCCTCCGCCAGCAGATAGCTGCCCAGGAACGGATAGATCTCCAGCGGCTCGCCCGCGAGGGTGTCCGCCACGGGGGAGTAGTGGGTCAGGGCGATCCGCGCGTCACAGCCCTCTGCGGCCAGTCGCTCCAGCGCGTTCCGCAGCCCGTCGGCGCTCCGGCGGGAGTACCGGACGAACTCCTTCATCACCGGCTCGCCGAACTCCCCGGCGCAGCGGCCGACGAAGCCGCCGCCGAACCCCTTGGTCCCGGCGACTCCGATCCGCGCCCCGCCGCTCTCCACGACCGTCGCCTGCCCCTCCAGGACATGGACGCCCACGTCCCGGAGGATGGCCGTGACCTCGTCCGGGCGGTCGTCGTGGTGGTCGTGGTTGCCGAGCACGGCGACGACCGGAACGGCCAGGTCCTGCACCTCCCGGGCCACCACCCGCATCTCCTCGGGTGTGCCGTGTCGGGTGAGGTCCCCGGCCAGCAGCAGGAGGTCGGCGCACTCGGGCAGGGTCTCGAAGGCGGGGCGGAGCACGCCCTGGCTGCCGGGCCCCATGTGGATGTCTCCGACGGCTGCGATGCGGATCATGAGAGTTCCTCCGCGTGGTCGGGGGAGGAGGCCTCGGTGACCACGAGGTCGCTGTGCACGGGGAATCCGGCGAGTTCGTCGTGGACGGTGCGCAGGATCTCGTCGCGGCAGGGCGCCGAGGGCACGGTGCCGGTGAGCAGTACCGACCCGCCGCGGGCCTCGACCCGTACGCCCAGTTCACCGATCTCGCCGGAGGCGAGGCGGTCCTGGAGGTGGGCGATGCGGTAGTCCAGGTTCTCGGTCGGCGGCCCGCCGCCCGAGTCCTGGGGACCGTGGGTGCTCATGGGTGCTCCTTCAGATGACGTTCAGGCGCTCCAGGAGGAAGAAGAAGGCCGCGGGCATGGGCTCGTCCCCGCACTCGCGCCGGACCTTCTCCCAGTCGACCTTCTCCCGCAGCGCGCGTGCGATGGGCAGGGCCGCCCCGAAGTCGCAGTGGTGCTCCGAGAACGCGGCGGTCAGGCTCCACAGCAGGTCGGTAGGGGCCAGCACGGGCATGCGTACCGAGTCGACCGACAGCTCCTGCGCCCGCTCCAGCATGTCCGCGCCGACGGGCCGGTGCGCCAGTTCGAAGATGATGTCGACCGGCTGGCCGAAGCAGGTGGCCTTGATGAGCCAGTCCTCCGGCGGGGTGTAGACCGTCAGTCCGGCTTCGTGGAGCGTGGCCGCCACCGCTTCCGCGTCCTCGGGGCGGATCGCGAAGTCGACGTCGTGCTGCAGGTTCTTCTCGCCGCCATGGGCGTACGCGGCCACGCTGCCGGCCAGCGCGAACAGGTGCCCCTTGCGCTTCAGCAGGGCGCCGACCTGCTTCGCCGCCTCCAGGAGCGCCTGGTTGCGGTCCTGGGGGAGTTCCTGCAGCGGCTGGTCCGCCTGCGGGTCCTGTGGTGGCGCGGGCTCGGCACCGTCCGGTGCCGTCCGGAGGTCGGGGATCCCCGGTCGCCGGACGAGCGTCGCGTCATCACCGTTCTGCGTCATGACCACTCCTTCGCCGCGCCGGACGCTCCGCTCCCGTGCGGTGTCCGGACCGAGACGGCCTGTGTGCCTGCACTGGGTACCCGGCGCTCCCGACCCGACACGGACGGCTTCCGCGCACCGGCGGCTGACGTGCGGCCGGCCAGGACCACCGACGTAACTGCCGCACAGGACCGACGGCGCGGCCGAACAGAGCAGCGGCCGAACAATACAAGCGCATACCGTGGCAACGACGGAATATAGGGCGAAAGACGGGAAAACCGGATCGCACCGTTGGGCAACGCGCTTGTGGAGGTCGCCATGAACCAGGAGACATCACGTTCGTCCGATCTTCCGCAGCCGTTGCGGGCCGTCGCCTCGGGCCTGCGACACCTGCCGGGCGCGGAGCGTGTGGGCAGGGCGGCCACGGGCACGCTCGACAGGATCGGCGCCATCTCGCCGCGCGGCCGCCGGATGGCCGTCTACGCCGGCGCCGGGGTGCTCGGCGTGGCCGGAGTGGTGGAGTGGCCGGTGGCGGTGACCGGGGCGGCCGTCGCCTGGCTGACCCGGCCGCGGCCCGGACAGCAACCCGACGGCGCGTCGACGAACGGCGGAACACGCACCGGCACACCGGGCGACCGCCGCTCCGGCAGGACCGCCCCCCAGGACGAGGACACCTCCGTGTACGGCCCCGGCGGCAGGCTGGCCCCCTCCCACCACCGGCAGGAGCGGCCGGAACAGCACGTCCACGAACAGCCCGCCAAAGTCGGTGACACCGCCACCGCCTCCGCCCTGAAGCAGGTCGCCGAGGCCACCGCGCACCATGGCGAGGAGCAGCCGCACGGGCACGACAGCCGCTCCACCGGCTGAACCGGGGCGACCGCAGATGCTCACAGCGTTCGACATCACCCCGCTGGTCGGGGCCATGGCCGGGGCCGCGGCAGGCGCCGCCCGCGGCACCGCCCGGTCCGTGACGTCCGCCTACGACACCACGCGCCGCGTCCGCAACGTCGCACGCAACGCCCTGACCGGCGGACAGCACTGGAAGGCCGGGCAGCGCCTCCACCTCGCGCTGCGGCACCCCGACGGGGACATCGGGACACTCGCGCACCGGGTCGCCGAGGAACTGGTCGAGCACCCGGACGTCCTCACCGCGTACTGGGACGGAGGGCTGGGCCGCCTGGTGGTCACCGTGGCCGAGGACGCCGCCACCGACCGTGTCACCGAGCGGGCCACCGCCCTCGCCACCCGCCTGGGCCTGGCGGAGGGCGTCGACCCGAACCTCCGGGACACCAGCCACCCCGGCGACCCCGCCGAGGTGCGCGTCACCGCGGCGGCGATCCTGCTGGACGCCGCCGGCGCGGCCGGTGCCCTGGCCGGCCGGTCACTGCGACTGCCGCCCACCTCGCGCGTCGTCACCGCCACGGTCACGCTCCTGCGCGAGAACCCCCGCTTCCGGGCCATGCTCCGGCAGCGATTCGGCACGTCCGGCATGGAACTCGTCCTCGCCGCCGCCAACGCCGCCGCCCACGGCATCGGCCAGACCCCGCTGGCCCTCGTGCTCGACGGCATCCTGCGCGGCAACCAGCTCACGGAGGCGGTGGCCAGGGCCGCGACCTTCGAGGCGCTGCACGACGACGTCTGCCACCACCGGCGCACCAGTGTGGCCTGCCCCGAGGACGCCCGGCCGCCCCTCAAGGTGACCCCCGCCGCCGCGTACGCCTCCCACGCCAGCACGGGCAGCCTCGCCGGCGCCGCCGCCACACTCCTCGTCACGCACAGCGCCCGGGACGCCGCCGAGGCCGTCCTCGCCGGCTCCCCGAAGGCGGCCCGATACGGACCGGCCGCCTTCGGCGCGACCCTCGGCACCTTCCTCGCCCACGACGGAATCCTGCTGCGCAACGGAGAGCGCCTGCGGCAACTGGAGATCGCCGACGCCCTCGTCCTGCACGCCGACGCCCTGCGCAGCCTGCGGCAGGACGACACCGACGACGGCCTGCCCGACGACCCGGTGCACCCCTTCGCCGAGGCCGTCCTGGACGCCGCCCGCCGCGCCGGGCTGCACGTCGTGATCGCGGGCGGCTCCGACCTGAAGGACATCACCCGGCTCGCCGACGAGGTCGCCCCGAGCGCCGAGCCGTTCGCCGACGTCGTACGCGCCCTGCAGGCCGAGGGGCGCGTCGTCGTGACCGTCGCCCGCCTGGACGAGTCCGGCGAGGGAAACCTTGCGGCCGGGCTGCCCGCCGGTGACGTGGCCATCGCCCTCACCGACGGACGGTCGGCCGTCTCCTGGGGCGTCGACGTGCTGGCCCCGCGAGGCCTCGCCGACGTGTGGCGGCTGCTCACGGCGATCCCCGCGGCCCGGCGCGTCGGACGCCGGTCGCAGACCCTGGCCCGCGCCGGAGCTGCCCTCTCCGGGCTCCTGGTCGCCCGCGGCGGGCAGCCCCCGGGCCGCCACCTGCTGTGGCCGCTCACCCGGCACGCCCCCGTCAACATCGCCGCCGCCAACGCCCTGCTCACCGGCTGGCTCGAGGCCGTCCGCGTCGCCCGGGCCACTCCGCCCCCGCCCCGGCTGCACATCCCCTGGCACGCCCTCGAACCCCACGAGGCCCGCGACCGGCTGACCCGCACCGACGGGGACGGCGAGCCCCGGGGCCTCTCCCTCCTCGCCGACCGCTCCCGGCAGCAGGCCCGGCGTCTGACCGGTCACCCGGCTCTCGCCCCGGCTCGCTGGACGTGGCAGGCGGCCGGTGCCGTACGCCGCGAACTCGACGACCCGCTGACCCCCGTCCTCGCCACCGGCGCCGTCGCCTCGGCGCTGCTCGGCTCGGTCGTCGACGCGCTGCTCGTCGTCGGCGCCATGGATCTCAACGCCGTGACCGGCGGGCTTCAGCGGCTGCGCGCCGAACAGGCCCTGGCCCGGCTCGCCGCCCGGCAGCAGCCCAAGGCCCGCAAGCAGGACGGCCGCAGACACACGGTCACCGTCGACGCCGCGCGACTGCGGCCCGGCGACGAGATCAGCCTCGGCGCCGGCGACGTCGTGCCCGCCGACGCCCGGCTGCTGGAGGCCGAGGGCCTGGAGGTCGACGAGTCGGCGCTCACCGGCGAGTCGCTGCCGGTCACCAAGAGCATCGACGCCACCCCCGGCCTTCCGGTGGCCCAGCGCACCTGCATGGTCTTCGAGGGCACCACCGTCGTGGCCGGACGGGCCGCCGCCCTCGTCGTGGACACCGGCGACCAGACCGAGGCGGGCCGGGCCGTCACCCTCGCCGCCCGCACCCCGCCCCCCGCCGGCGTCCAGGCCCGCCTCCAGGAACTGACCCGCAAGGCCCTGCCGGTGACCTTCACCGGCGGCGCCGCCGTGACCGGGCTGTCGCTGCTGCGCGGCAGCCCCGTCCGGCGCGCCGTCAGCGGCGGGGTCGCGGTCGCGGTCGCCGCCGTGCCGGAGGGCCTTCCGCTCGTCGCCACCGTCGCGCAGATGGCGGCAGCCCGCCGACTGTCCCGCCGCGGCGTCCTGGTGCGCACCCCGCGCACCCTGGAGGCGCTCGGCCGGGTCGACACCGTCTGCTTCGACAAGACCGGCACCCTCACCGAGAACAGACTGCGCCTGGTCCGCGTCGCCACCGCCGACGGCACCGTCCTCGCCACGGACGACGAACGGGCCGCGTCGATCGTGCGGCTGGCCGCGCGCGCCTGCCCCCCGGAGGAGACCGGCGAGGGCCGCCGCGTCGCGCACGCCACCGACGAGGCCGTCCTCGACGCGGCCCCGCCCGACCCGGACTGGGCGCCCACCGGCGAGCTGCCCTTCGAGACCCGCCGGGGCTACGCCGCCGCGGTGGGCCGCGACGGCGACCCGGACATGGGTGAACTCCTCGTCGTCAAGGGCGCCCCGGAGACGATCCTGCCCGCCTGCCGGGACCTGCCCGGCCACGCCTCGGACACCGCCCACGAGTTGGCGGGGCAGGGGCTGCGCCTCCTCGCCGTGGCCCGCCGCCCCTGCCGGTCCGACGACGCCGAGGCCGAACTCGACGCGCCGCTCGCCGACCTGGAGTTCAGCGGTTTCGTCGCCCTCGCCGACGTCCCGCGCGACACCTCGCACGCCCTGCTCGCGGAACTGCGCCGCTCCGGCATCCTGCCCGTCATGCTCACCGGCGACCACCCGGAGACCGCACGCGCCATCGCCCTGCAGCTGGGCTGGCCGGAGGAAACCGAGGCGGTGACCGGCGACGAACTCGTCGCCATGGGACGCCGCGAACGCGTCCGGGTCCTGCACGGCGCGGGCGTCGTCGCACGGGTCGCGCCCGAGCAGAAGCTGCACGTCGTGGAGGCCCTGCAACAGGCCGGACGGGTCGTGGCGATGGCCGGTGACGGCGCCAACGACGCCGCCGCCATCCGTGCGGCCGACGTCGGGGTCGGCGTCGAGTCACGCGGCTCGGCGGCCGCCCGCAACGCCGCCGACCTCGTGCTCACCACCGGCGACCTGTCCGTCCTCGTGGACGCGGTCGCCGAGGGCCGTGCCCTGTGGCGCAGCGTCGCCGACGCGGTGAGCATCCTCATCGGCGGCAACGCCGGTGAGGTCGGCTTCAGCGTCCTCGGCACCCTGCTGGCCGGGGCGTCACCCCTGTCGACCCGTCAGCTGCTGCTGGTCAACCTGCTCACCGACATGTTCCCGGCCATGGCCGTGGCGGTCACGCCCAGCAGCGACCCCTCCACCGCGGAGCACGCCGCGACCGGCCCGATGGGCCTCGACGTCCTCGGGGCGCCCCTGCTGCGCTCGATCCGCCGCCGCGGCATCACCACCTGCCTCGGCGCGGTCACGGCGTACCTCATCGGCCGGCTCACCCCCGGCACCGAACGACGGTCCACCACCATGGCCCTGTGCGGTGTGGTCGGCGCCCAGCTCGTGCAGACCCTCTCCGGGCGGCGCCACAGCACTCTGGTGTGGGTGACGGCCCTCGGCTCGGCCGCCGTCCTCGCGGCCCTCGTCCAGACCCCCGGCGTCAGTCACTTCTTCGGCTGCACCCCGCTCGGGCCCGTGGCCTGGGCCGGAGTCGCCCTGGCCATCGCCCTGTCGGCCCTGGCACCCCGCCTCGAACGACTCCGGGCCGTCCACGCCCTCTACGACGCCGCGGCGCAACTCGCCCTGCGCCTCAACGACCTGAGCCGCCGGACCCGGCACCTCTTCCAGAGCGGGATCGCCGCCCCGGTGGCGACGTAGGGACTCGCAGGGGAACGAACACGAGCAGCGGCGCCGCAGGGAGTGAGCACACGGCAGGAGGCCGCCACCACGAGCAGTGGTGGCGGCCTCCTCACACCCGGTCAGACCTCGCCGCGCCAGGCGCCGGTCTCCGTCCCGCGCGCCTCCATGAACTGCTTGAACCGCTTCAGGTCACCGGAGACCTGCCGCTTCACGAAGCCCAGCTTGTCGCCGACCGTCTCGGCCACACCGCTCGGGTCGAAGTCCATCTGCAGCATGACCTTGGTCGTGTCGTCCTGGATGCGGTGGAACGTCACCACACCGGCCTGCCGCGCCTCACCGCCCACGGTGGTCCAGGCGACCCGCTCGTCCGGGACCTGCTCGGTGATCTCCGCGTCGAACTCCCGCGGCTGTCCGCCGACCTTCGTCACCCAGTGCGTGAGCGTGTCGGTGCGCTGCTCGATGCGCTCGACGCCGTCCATGAACTGGGGGAAGGACTCGAACTGCGTCCACTGGTTGTACGCGGTGTGCACCGGCACGCGGACCTCGATGGATTCCTCTACCTGCGACAAGGCGGTACCTCCCTTTCTCGTACGTGAGCCTCGTACGTGAGCGGGGGGACGGGTACCAGATCTCGCGCCGCTCACTCATCGCCGGCGCAACTCGTCCGACCAGGTGTCTTTTCCGCTCTGTCTGGTACCCGGCCGGGAACTACGGACCGGGAGGTGATCGCCATGGAGGACACGCACCGCACGGCCCCCGCCGCTTCTCGCCCGGGGAGCGCGCCGACGGCCGGTGACGAACCGGTGGGCGAGCTGGTGCAACGGGCCACCGAGCAACTGACCGACCTGGTGCGGGGCGAGATGCGCCTCGCGCAGGCGGAGATGACCGAGAAGGGCAAACGCTTCGGCAAGGGCGGCGGCCTGTTCGGCGGGGCCGGCGTGCTCGGCTTCGTCACCTTGCAGGCCCTGGTGGCCACGGCGATCGCCGCCCTGGCCGTTCCGCTGCCGGTGTGGGCGGCGGCGCTGATCGTCACCGGCGTGCTGGCCGTCGCCACGGGCCTGACGGCACTGGCCGGCCGCAAGGAAGTGCGCAGCGCCGCTCCGCCCGCCCCGCAGCAGACCATCGACAGCGTGAAGGCCGACGTGGCCGAGATCAAGGAGAGTGCACAGCGATGACCCAGCCCCCGCACGACGAGCCGACCGCCCGCAGCCAGGAGGAGCTGCGCGAGCAGGTCGAGCACACCCGCCACGAACTGGGTGACACCGTCCAGGCCCTGGCGGACCGGGCCGACGTCAAGACCCGCGCCCGGGAGAAGGCCGTCGCGGTCAGGGAACAGGCCGGGGCGAAGGCCCAGGAGTGGAGCGGGCAGGCCAGGGCCAAGGCCGCGCACGTCGCCCACACCGTGGAGGAGAAGCTGCCCGAGCCCGTGAAGCAGAAGGGCGCCCTGGCTGCTCAGGGCGCCAAGGAGAAGGCCGCACAGGCCGAGCAGGTCTGGCAGGACAAAGCCCCGCAGTCGGTACGCGACCACCGGGCGGCCCTGCTGGCCGGCGTGGGTGCCCTCGCGGTGGCCGTCCTGCTGATCCGCCGTCGCGGAAACCGCTGAGCGACAGCGACGACCGGGCCCCGTCACCGCACGCGGTGACGGGGCCCGGGCTTGCGTGACGAGCGCCCGAACGGCAAGGTCGGGTGCCGTGGCCACCTTGCTGATCGTTCATCACACGCCGTCGCCGAACTGCCAGGCGCTGTTCGAAGCGGTCGTCTCCGGGGCGACGGACCCCGACATCGAGGACGTCCGGATCGTCCGCGTGCCCGCGTTGTCCGCCACCGCCTCCGACGTCCTCGCGGCCGACGGCTTCCTGCTCGGCACCCCCGCCAACCTCGGCTACATGTCCGGCGCCCTCAAGCACTTCTTCGACCAGGTCTACTACCCCTGTCTGGACGCCACCCGCGGCCGCCCCTTCGGCTACTGGGTGCACGGCGGCAACGACGTCACCGGAGCGGTGCGCGGCATCGAGTCGGTCACGACGGGCCTCGGCTGGCGCCGCGCCGCCGAGGTCGTGACCGTGACCGGCGAGCCGGACAAGGGCGACCTCGAACGGTGCTGGGAACTGGGCGCGACGGTCGCCGCCGGACTGATGGGCTGAGCGCCCCGCCGGACGCATGGGCTGACCACCGCCGCGGGTCAGGTCTCTTCCAGCCGGCGCCGGTCCTCCTCGTCCCACGCCCGGGTGTCCCGCGGCTGGGTGTACGGCTCGGACTCCGGCGGATGCCCGCCGGCGATGGCGCGCTGGCGCACGGTCTCCGCATCGAACTCCAGGCCGAGCAGGATCGCCAGATTGGTGATCCACAGCCAGACCAGGAAGACGATGACACCGGCCATCGTGCCGTAGGTCTTGTTGTACGAGGCGAAGTTGGCCACGTAGACCGCGAAGCCGACCGACGCGACCATCCAGATCAGCAGGGCCAGAAAGCTGCCCGGGGTGATCCAGCGGAACCCCTTCACCTTGGCGTTCGGCGCCGCCCAGTACAGGATCGCGATCATGCTCACGACCAACAGGACCAGGACAGGCCACTTGGCGATCGACCACACCGTCAGCGCGGTGTCGCCGATCCCCAGGGCGTCTCCGGCCTGCTGCGCCAGCCCGCCCGAGAACACCACGATCAGCGCGCTGATGACGGCCATCACCAGCAGCACGACTGTCACGCCCACCCGCATCGGCAGCAGCTTCCACACCGGCCGGCCCTCGGGCATGTCGTAGACGGCGTTGGCGGAGCGGATGAACGCCCCCACATAGCCGGACGCCGACCACACGGCCAGTACCAGACCGAGGATCGCCATCAGCGAGCCGACGCCGGCGTTGCCCTGCAACTGGTCGACGGCCCGGGTGATGATGTCCCCCGCCGAGCCGGGTACGAGCTCGCGGACGTTCTCCGTGACCTTGTCCGTGGTCGACCGGCCGGTGAGGCCCAGCATCGACACCAGCACCAGCAGCGCGGGGAACATCGCCAGCACGCCGTAATAGGTCAGTGCGGCGGCGCGGTCGGTGAGCTCGTCGTCCTTGAACTCCCGCACACTGCCCTTCAGGACAGCGCCCCACGACTTCCGGGGCAGCTCGGTCGGCGAGTCCGGCGCGGCGCGCTCCACCGAGGGGTCCGGTCCCGGCTCGTCGAAGGCAGCGGCGGCGTCCTCCCGGCGCTCCTCGACGGAAGCCTGCCGGCGATCCGCTTCGGCAGTCGTATCGCGTCCGGCTCCGACGGTTTCCCGGCGCTCCGGTTCGGCGGCCTCCTCGCGTCCGGCCCCGGAGGAGCCGCCACGGACCGCATCGACGGTCTCCCTACGGTCCGCCTCCGCCGTTCCCCGGCGATCCGCCGCGGACCCCGAGGGCGGGCCCTCCGGAGGCGGGGCCTCGGACTCGGCGTGCTCTTTTCGTCCAGGAATATGCAGCTTCACCATGTGAGACGGGTAACCCCGGGTCGAAGCCTTAAGCCGCGCAGGTGCAAGTCCGGCCCGCACAACGTGTTGAGAAAGCGCTCCCACGGGCACGTTGCCGCCATGACCACCGCACCCGCCGTCCGCCGCTACCGCCCCGAGGACCGTCCGGCCCTGGACGACATCTGCGTCCGCACCGCCCACCACGGCGAGGACAGCCGCCCCCACTACGAGGATCCGGGCATCTTCCCGGCGACCTTCGCGGCACCGTACGTCCATCTGGAACCGGAGCTGGTCTTCGTGCTGGACGACGGGCGGGGAGAGGCGGTCGGTTACGTCCTGGGTACGGCCGACACCCGGCGCTTCGCCGAGGCCTTCCGGACCGGGTGGCTGCCCCTGGTGGCCGACCGGTACCCGGAACCGCCCGGCCCCCCGCGCACTCCGGAGGAGGCGTTGGCGGCCATGCTGCACCACCCCGAACGGATGGTGCTGCCCGAGTTGGCGGGCCACCCCGCTCATCTGCACATCGACCTGCTGCCCGCATGGCAGGGCCGCGGGTACGGGCGCCGCCTGATGCGGACCTTCCTGCAAGCGCTCCAGGACGCGGGAGTGCCCGCCGTCCACCTGGCGATGTCGAAGGCCAACACCCGGGCCAGGGCCTTCTACGACCGGCTGGGCTTCGCGGAGATCGACGTCCCCGAGCCGGGCGAGGCCACCTTCCTCGGGCGCTCCACGAAGGAGCTCGATCGGCTCTGACCGATGGGGAAGTGGCGCGAACACACATTGCCGACCCGTGACCGACGGGCGCAGTCTGTGCAGAATGGGAGCGCTCCCACTTCGAAACATCAGCGAAAACACCCCGAAGCATGCATCGCCGCTTAAACCCCGAAAGGGGGATCATGAATTGTCATGGCCATGACCTTCCGTCGTCCCGGCCCGGGTCCCGCCTGACGCTCGCCCTGAACGTGCCGGTCGCCGTGCTGCTCGGCCTCATCCCGTTCAGTGGCACCGCCGCCGCCCACGGCTCGGTCGTCGATCCGGCCTCCCGCAACCACGGCTGCTGGCTGCGCTGGGGCAACGACCACCTGAACCCCGCGATGGCCCAGCAGGACCCCATGTGCTGGCAGGCGTGACGAGCCGACGCCAACGCCATGTGGAACTGGAACGGTGGTGAAGCTGTACGGCCAGGCCGGTCATGGCGCCGACTACTTCCTGGTGTACGTCACGCGGCAGGGCTGCGACCCCACCAGGAACGAGCTCCGGCTCGTCAAGCGCACCGGCAGGTATGCGCCCAGTCAGAACCACGAGATCCCCGTCAGCACTTCGGGGCTGAGCGGCCGGCGCGTCGTGTACACGATCTGGCAGGCCTCGCACATGGACCGGACCTACTTCGTGTGCAGTGACGTGAACTTCCGCTGACCTGCGCCTCCCCGCCGGACAGCGCGTCCGGCGGGGCCCGGGAACGCCCGGCCTGCATGAGAGTTCTCCGAAAATTTTCGACGTGAGTGAACACGCTGATGCTCCCGTACGTATGGGGCGAGGGGATTTTCATGCCCGCACGCCACAAGCGCAGGAGAGCACCCTTGGGACGCAACACGCGAAGACGCCCTACAGGCCCACGACGCGCGACCTTCGCCGCATTCGCACTGATCCTCGGCGGAGGCGGGCTGATGGCCGCGAACGTCTACGCCTCGGCCACGGGCGGTGGTTCGGGCGCCGACGCCGCCCAGACACGATCCGGCACGGGGGTCCGGACCGGCGCCACCATCGACTGCCCCGACGTCGGCAGCAAGCTGACCTCGGTCCCCGAGCAGGCCCGGGGGGAGGTCGACAAGGAACTCGCCCTGCTGGACGAGCAGATCGCCAAGGCCTACCAGCAACTGAGCGAATCGGCGCAACAGACACAGCAGGATCCCGGATTCGCCGACAACGCGGTCGTGAACCCGCTGAAGGAGAAGCGGGCCGCGACCCTCGAGCGCATCGCGATCGCCATCGACCGCGTCGGTGACCGCCCCGAAGGACTGGAGGCCCTCGCCGCCTGCACCGTCCAGGACGGCAACCAGGCCACCCCGCAGGGCGAGGGCCAGGACGCCGGCGCCACCCAGCAGCCCGGCCAGGAGCAGGGGCAGGCAGGCCAGGGCCAGCAGAACGGCCAGGGCCAGGGCGCCAACGGCGGGCAGGCGGGCAACGGCCCCGTCGCCGCCGACTTCGCCGACATCAAGAGCGTCCAGCCCAATGTGAACACCCCCCGGCCGGAGGGCAACGCCTCCCGCGGCTCCTTCGCCACCAGTTGCGGTGTGAACGAGAACGGGCTGTTCAACTCGGACAACATCATCGCCGCCCCGGGAGTCACCAACGGCGCCCACCACTTCCACGACTACGTCGGCAACCAGGGCAACAACGCCTTCGCCAGCGACCAGGAACTCGCGAAGGCCGGGACCAGCTGCGAGGATCAGGGCGACAAGTCGTCCTACTACTGGCCCGTGATCCGCCTGCAGAACGGCGCCAAGGAGCAGGACGCCGACAAGCCCGGCGGCGGCATCGAGGGCAACGCCGGCGAGATCGTGACGCCGAAGCAGGTCACGCTGACGTTCGTGGGCAACCCGCGCGAGAAGGTCACCGCCATGCCGCGGCTGCTGCGCATCATCACCGGCGACGCCAAGTCGTTCGTCAACGGCCCCGCCAACGCGAACGCCTCCTGGAGCTGCACCGGCTTCGAGGACCGGCAGTTGAAGGACAAGTACCCGCTGTGCCCGCAGGGCAGCGACGTCGTGCGGACCTTCAAGTTCCAGAGCTGCTGGGACGGCCGCAACATCGACAGCGCCAACCACCGCACCCACGTGGCGTTCGCGGACGCCGCCGGGAACTGCCCCTCCGGCTTCCGCCCCATCCCGCAGCTCGTCCAGCGCATCGTCTACGACGTCGACGCGCCGAGCCTCCAGGACGGCGGCCGTACGACACCGCTGTTCGCGGTCGACTCCTTCCCGGAGCAGCTGCACAAGCCGGTCACGGACCACGGCGACTTCATCAACATCTTCGACGAGGATCTGATGGGGGAGATGGTCGACTGCATCAACGACGGCCGTAAGTGCGGGGCCGGAGCGGACGGCGGGCAGGACCCGGCGCCGGGCGAGGAGCCTGCGGAGGAGCCCACCAAGTCGCCGGAGGCACCGCAGGAGGAGCCCACCAAGTCGCCCGAGGCCCCGCAGGAGGAGCCGACGAAGACGCCCGACGCCCCGCAGAACGGCGACGGCGGCGGCAAGCCCGGCGACAAGGGCGACGGCGGCGACGGCAAGGGTGACGGCGGCGACGGCAAGGGTGAGGCCCCGAAGCCTCCGGCGGACAAGCCCGAGCCCGGGGACGCGTCCACCGCTTCCGGCGCCCCCCGGCCCGAGGTGAAGGCGACCGAGTCCGCCGACGGCGGCAACGGCGCCGAGCAGGGCGGCGGTGCGAAGGACGACGGCGACGACTCGGACACCATCGGCGAGTCCCAGGCAGTCGGCACGGCGACCAGCGCCGCACCGAACCCGTCGGCCCCGTCCCGGACCGAGCCGCAGGCGGTCGGCCAGGGAGGCCTGGCCGACACCGGAGCCCAGCTCTGGCCGGCCGCGGCGGGTGCCGTCCTGGTCATCGCGGGCTTCGTCGTGCTGCGCCGGGTGAGGCGCGGCTAGGAGCCGGCCGGACGTGAGCCACGAGCGGCGGCGGGATCCCACCGGATCCCGCCGCCGCTTCCGTTGCGCTCCGCCGTCCCCCGGACCCCCATCCGCTACGGTGCCGGACGTACCTCGGACCTCGCGCCCTCGGCGTCGATGTGCGGCACCACCCGGTCCAGCCACCGCGGCATCCACCAGGCGTGCCGCCCGAGCAGCGTCATCACGGCCGGCACCATGAGCAGCCGTACGACGGTCGCGTCGATGAGCACACTGACGGCCAGGCCGAGCCCGAGCATCTTGACCACGATGTTGTCGCTCAGGAGGAACGCCGCGAACACGCTCACCATGATCAGCGCGGCACAGGTGATGACCCGGGCCGTGATCTCCAGGGCGTGCGCCACCGATCCCTTCGCGTCACCGGTGCGCAGCCACGCCTCATGGACGCGGGACAGCAGGAAGATCTCGTAGTCCATGCTGAGGCCGAAGACGATGGCGAACATCATCATCGGCACGTAGCTCTCGATCGGCACTTTGCCGTGGACCCCGAGGGCGGGACCGCCCCAGCCCCACTGGAAGACCGCGACGACCACGCCGTACGACGCGGCGATCGACAGCACGTTCAGCACGGCCGCCTTGACGGCGACGAGCAGCCCCCGGAACACGGCCAGGATGATCAGGAACGCCAGCCCCACCACGACGGCGATGATCACGGGCAGCTGGGAGGCGACGATGTTCCGGAAGTCGACCTGCGTCGCCGTCGTACCGGTGACGTATCCCTTGGCGTCCGTGCCTTCGACGACGTCCGGCAGCGTGTCGTCGACGAGACGGTTGGTCAGGTCCGTGGTCGTCTGGTTCTGCGGGGACTTGGTCGAGTAGACCGTGCCGATCAGGAGGTCGCCGTCCTGCGTGGGCGTCAGGGGGGTGACGACGGCGGCGCCTTGCACCTTGTCGAGTGACTGCTGGGCCTTCGAGGCCAGGGCGGAGCGCTGCGACTGGGACACGTTCGTCTGGTCGATGACGACCGTGAGCGGGCCGTTGGAGCCGGGCCCGAACGCGTCGGCCATCAGGTCGTAGGCCCGTCGGTCGGTGAAGGAGGTCGGGTCGGCGCCGTCACCGATGTGGCCGAGCTGGATGGAGAACAACGGGATCGCGAGAACCACGACCACGGCTACGCCCGCCGACAGGAACGTCAGCGGTCTGCGCTCCACCCGCTGTGCGTACCGGTGCCAGGTGCCCTGCGGCGTGTCACCGGCCCCGGCCTCGGTCTCGGCGATGGGCGGACGCACGTGGAAGCGGTCGATGTGCCGGCCGATCAAGCCGAGCAGGGCCGGCACCAGGGTGAGCGCGCCGACGACGGCCGAGACGACGGTGACGCCGGCCGCGACACCGAGCAGGGAGATGAAGGAGACCCCGGACGCGGACAGGCCCGCCAGGGCGATGATCACCGTGCAGCCCGAGACGAGGACGGCGTGGCCGCTGGTGCTCGCGGCCTGGCCCGCGGCCCGTACCGGGTCCATGCCGTCGATGAGGTTCTGCCGGTGCCGGGTGAGCATGAACAGGGCGTAGTCGATGCCGACACCGAGGCCGATCATCGTGGCCAGGGTCGGTGAGACCGTCGCGAAGGTGAAGGCCGCCGCGAGAAGCCCGAGGATGGCGAGCCCGCCGACGACGCTGATCAGCGCGCTCAGCAGCGGGACGACGGCGGCGATCACGCTTCCGAACCCGACGAGCAGCACGATGACCGCCACGCCGAAACCGATCAGCTCGCTCACCCGGTCGTCGGCGGAGGGCCGGGCGAGTTCGCCGAGCGGTCCGCCGTACTCGACCTCCGCCCCGGCCGACCGCAGCGGCTGCACGGCGGTGTCGACGCCATTGAGGTAGTCGTCGCCGAGTGTCGAGGGCTGCACGTTGAAACGGACGGTGATGTAGGCCGTCTCCTTGTCGTCCGACAGCGGCCCGACGTTCTGCTGACCGCTCGGCGTGGCCGGGGCGGACAGCGGGTTCTGGGCGGACAGGACGTGCGGGAGCTTCTCCAGGTCGGCGACGGTGGTGGAGATCTGGGAGCTCAAAGCGGTCAGGGGCTGCTGGTCGTCGTGCAGCACGATCTGGCTGCTGTAGCCGCCGGCCTGGGGATCGTGTGCCTTCAGCACATCCAGGCCCTTCTGGGCCTGCGCCTGGGGCAGGCTGAAATTGTCGGAGTACTCCCCGCCGAACTCACGGTTGACGACCTGGAGGGCCACCAGGGCCACGAGCCAGGCGATGATGACGATCACGCAGTGGCGTGCGCACCACTCGCCGAGCCGCCGCAGCACACCCCCGCGTGCGGCCTTCTGGTCCCCGTCACCGGTGCGGCTGTGCGGCATGGACGTCGTCTCCTGTGTCGGCCGGGAGGTCAGTGCCGTCCATTAGATGCGCGCGGGATCACTCCGGCCTTTCAGGCACGCGGACTCCCGGTGACCCGGGTCGGCCGTTCCCCCGAAAGGCCCGCCCGGCACCCGGCGCCCGGGCCGCGCCCGCCTGAGCGCTCCCGACCCGAACGCCACACCGAGCCCCACCAGCGCGCTGCCCGCCGCCTGCGCGAGTCCGTAGGAGCCCGTGCCGACGAGCGGTGCGGTGCAGGCCGCCGCCACCGGGATCAGGCCGGAGAAGAGGGTGGCGCGTTCCGCGCCGATCCGCTGCATGCCGATGTACCAGCACACGAAGCCCACCACGGTGACCACCACCGCCTGCCACAGCAGCGCGGCCGTCTCGACGCCGTCCGGTAGCCGCAGCCAGCCGGTGCCGTCGGCCAGGAGCCCGACCGCCGCGGACTCCGCCGCGGCGACCGCGCACACCGTCGCGGCCAGCAACCGGGGCCCGAGCGGCCGCAGTACGGGAACGGCGAGTACGGCGAACCCGACCTCCCTGGCGAGGGCGCACACGGAGAAGGCGATGCCCATGCCGTCAGTACGTCCCCAGCCCTGGACCGTGAAGGCGCCGACGGCCACGAGCGACGCCCCGTACAGCACCGCCCGCTGGGGCCTGCGCCCGTCCAGGAGGGGCACGAGCACGGCGACGGCCACCGGTGCGCAGCCCACGAACACGCCGGGCACCGCCGGTTCCGCGGTGCGTTCGGCGGCGATGACGGCCAGGTTGTAGCCGACCATGCCGACCGCGGCGAGCAGGGCCAGACGGACCCACTGACGGGGTGCCAGGCCCCGAAGGCGGTCGGCGGCGTCCTTCCCGGCCACGGGGAACAGCAGCAGACAGGCCAGGCCGTAGCGCAGGAACTGGCCGCCCGCGTACGGATAGCCGCCCAGCACGCTGTTGGCCGTGAAGGACCCTCCGACGAGGACGCAGGCGAGCGCGGCGAGCAGGGCTCCGCGCGTGGTCGTGGTGTTCATGGGGACGACGCTAGGGAGCCGGGCGGCCCGGGAAGGAGTCCACTTGCGCGCCTGCTTGGTGGACCAATTCCCGCCCGGGCCGCGGTGTCAGCCGATGTGGTAGCCGTCTCCGTAGACCTTCCAGTCCAGCGGCGGGTCCAGATCGAGGTTGCGGGCACGCAGGAAGACGCGCTGGGCGGTGTCGACCCGGCTCGTGTCGCTGTGCGCCTCCTCCTGTTTCATGGCCCACACCCGCGCGTCCAGGAAGGCGTCGAGGTACGTCACCTCGTCGCCGCCCTGCGCCGGCGGCTTCGCCGTCCGCAGGGCACGCCTGCGGATGTTGCGGAAGCTCGTCGAGTCGCCGCCGTCGCCGTGCATGACGATGGCGTCGTAGTAGGCGAACTGGCCCAGCACCCGCAGCCCGTCCGCCTTCCCCTGCGCGACCGCCGGGTCGAAGTAGACCCGGTCGCGCTCGTCGTCCTGGGCGCGCTTGAAGGCGGTGTCGCGCGCCGCTCGGCGCCAGTCGCCGGGGAAGCCGGGGTCGAGCCCGTCGTGCGAGTCGGAGCCGTCGACGTCGCGCAGGGCCGGGAGGTACTTCGCGAGGACGTTGCCGGGCTTGCGGGCGGTGTAGAGCTCGACGAGGTCCAGCATGTCGCCGGTGCCGGAGCAGAAGCCGATGATGCCGGCGGTGTAGCCGCGGCCGTCTCCAATGTCCTCGATGTACTGGTACTGCGCCCTCCAGTCGAGCGACGAGTTCTCCGCACTCGACACGAGCTGCATGGCGATCTCCTTCTTCGCCGGGTCGTCGAGCCCGAGCGCGAGCCCGGACGCCGTGGCGTGCGGCGGCTTCAGGAGCGGGGTGGCGGCGAGGGCCGCGCCGAACAGCGCCAGAACGGTGCGGCGCGAAGCCGGGACCGAGGGGTGTCTCACGGTGCCTCCAAGCAGAGTGGGGGTTTGGAAGAGCGGGCCGTGCAGAACTGATAGGAAGGTTTCCTATCACTATGGGATCGCGAGGGAAACCGGCGGGTGCGAAGTTCGTAGGGTCGAACAATCCGGTTCGTCGCCGAAACCGATCGGCGCCACGGGAACCAAGAGCCCCGCTCGCACGTCAACCCTTTGCCCACCAAGGGCCGAACGGTCGGAGCGACCAGCCGGAGAGGGGAATCGCCGTGGACGAGGCGACGTCACAGCAGGGGAGCGAGGCGGAGGGCGCCGCCCGCCGCGCCCGCTTCGGGACACTGCCGGAGCCGGTGCGTGTGGAGGACATGGTCGAGGAGCGGGCGGCCAGTGTGCCCGACCCGGCGCGCACCGCGTACAACCAGGACGAATGGCTCGTGCGCTACTGCCTGTGAGCCGCCCCGCGCGGACGCGGCGCTACGAGGAGCGCCGCGCGTGAAGGCCGCGCAGCCACCGCACGACGTCGTCGGCGTCCTGGGCGCGGGCGATGTCGAGCGGGGTCATGCCGTCGTAGCCGCACCAGCCCGGATCGGCGCCGTGCCGGTGGAGGTACTGCGCGGTCCGGAGGTGCCCGCCGTGGCAGGCACCCCAGAGCGCGCTGGTGATGTCGTCCGCTGACGGAGGCTCGTCCGCCTCGACGTACGCCCGGACCCGGTCGAGCAGGCCGAGCGTGGCCGCGTCCTGGAGGGTGACGCGCGCGCCCAGTTCGACCAGCCGGTGCGCGGCACGCCACTGGCCGAACCCCCGGGCGTCGGCGAGCGGGGTGCCTCCGCCGATCACCGCGCCGGGCGCCTCGATGTCGGCCCCCGCCGCGACGAGCGCGTCCAGCACCGGCACGTCGTTGCTGCTTGCCGCCCAGTGCAGTGGCGTCTCCGTGTGCGCGCCCTCGAATCGGGTCGGCCCCGGCGGCGACCAGGACCGCGACCACCTCGGGACCGCGGGGGAAGTGCCCAGGCCAGTCGGTCGCGATGTGCAGCAGGCTGCGGGTGCCCCCGCCTTCCTCGTCCCGCTCGGTGATGCGTGCGGTGGCGAGCGCGGGGTGGTCGGCGAGCAGTTGCCGGAGGCCGGGCAGGTCCCCGCCCCGGATCGCATCGGTGACGGCGACGGCCAGGGGGTCCCGCGATGTCAGCGTCTGCAAGCCGGCCTCCCGATGCCGTCCAGGGGCACCGATTCTGCCAGCGGGCGTCCGCCCGCAGGGCCGTTGTGGAAAACGGCCGTCCCTCCTCCCCCCCACGGCGGCGTGATCTGCCGCCGGGTGTGCACACCCGGCGGCAAACCGGGCACTCGTCCGGACGACGTGCCTGCGCGCTCCAGCAGGCGTAGCGTCCGGGTAGGAGCGGGAGGACACCATGCCCCGGACCGAGGAGCGCCCCGACGGCGCCGGATCGCTGGACGACGAGCTTGGCGCGGCCCTGGCCGACACCGTCCGTGGTACCGGCGCCTCGACCGGCGGCCTTTACCTCATCGACGAGGCGGAGCCGGTGCTGCGCCTGGTGGCAGTGTGCGGTCTGCCGTTGGCCTTCACCGCCCCCTGGCAGCGGCTCCCCCTGACCGCGCCCGTCCCGGTCGCCGACGCCATCCACGACGACGCACTGGTCAGTGTCGCCGGACAGGACGACATGGCCCGCCGGTACCCCCGGGCCGCCGCCGTCCTGCCCTACCCGTTCGCCCTGGTCGCCGCCCCGCTGACCGGCGTACGGCGCTCCTGGGGCGGCCTCGTGCTGATGTGGCCCGCCGGCCGGCCGCGCAAGGTCACACCCCGCGAACGCGGTCACATCGACGCCAGCGCCCGCCGCATGGCCCGCCTCCTGGACGACGCCCCCCGGCCGCCGTCCCTGCCCGACCAGCCGCGCGTCGTCCCCATCGACGCCGCACGCCACCCCGCGCAGACCGGACTGGCCGCCGCCGACTACCTCGAACGCCTCCCCGAGGGCGCCCTGGCCCTCGACCTGGAGGGCCGCATCACGTTCGCGACCGACACCGCTGCCCGCCTCCTCGGCAGCGGCGCCGACCGTCTCCTCGGCACCCGGCCCTGGCACTCCCTGCCCTGGCTCGACGACCCCGTCGTCGAGGACCACTACCGCACGGCGATCATCAGCCGTACCCCGGTCTCCTTCACCGCGCTGCGCCCCCCGGACCGGCCGCTGACCTTTCAGCTCTACCCCGACGCCAGCGGCATCAGCGTCCGCGTCCTGCCGGGCACGGAGGGGGCCGAGCCGCCCCCCGCCGGGCGGCCCCCCGCCGCGGCGCCGACCGGACGCCTCTACCAGCTCGTGCACCTGGCCGCCGCGCTCACCGAGTCGGTGACCGTGCGGGACCTCGTCGCACTGATCGCCCACCAGATCCTGCCCGCGTTCGGCGCCCAGGGCCTGGTGCTGTCCGGAGTCGACGCGGGCCGGCTGAAGATCACCGGCCACCACGGCTATCCGGCCGACGTCCTGGAGCGGCTCGACGCCCTGTGGCTGGACACCGACCTCACCCCCGCCGGCCAGGTCCTCGCCAGCGGCACCCCCGCCTTCTTCGCAGATCCCGACGAACTGGCCGCCAGCTACCCGAGCGCACCCCGGATCAGCGGCAAGCAGGCCTGGGCGTTCCTGCCCCTGATCATCTCCGGCCGGCCGGTCGGCTGCTGCATCCTGTCGTACACCCGGCCGCACACCTTCACCGCCGACGAACGCGCCGTCCTCACCTCGCTGTCCGGCCTGATAGCCCAGGCCCTCGACCGCGCCCGGCTCTACGACACCAAGCACCGGCTCGTGCACGAGCTGCAGCGCACCCTGCTGCCCCGGGCCCTGCCGCGCGTGCCCGGCCTCGACGTCGCCGCCCGCTACCTGCCCGCCGGCCACGGCACCGAGGTGGGCGGAGACTTCTTCGACGTCCTGCGCCTGGACGAGACGAGTGCGGCCGCCGTGATCGGCGACGTCGAAGGCCACAGCATCGCCGCCGCCGCCCTCATGGGCCAGGTCCGCACCGCCATACACGCCCACACCACCGCCGGGGCCGCACCCGGCCAGGTCCTCGCCCGTACCAACCGGCTCCTGGCCGACCTCGACTCCGAACTGCTCGTCTCCTGCCTCTACGTCCACCTCGACCTGGGCCGCCACCAGGCGTCCCTCGCCAGCGCGGGACACGTGCCGCCGCTGCTGCGCCACGCCCGGCACCCCGCCGGAGTCCTCGACGTCGAGCCCGGCCCGCTGCTGGGCATCGACACCGGCACCGACTACCCGGTCACCACCGTGCCCCTGCTGCCCGGCACTACCCTCGCCCTCTACACCGACGGCCTGGTCGAACTCCCCGGCACCGACGCCACCCGCACCACGTCCGACCTCGCCGCGCACCTGGACACCGCCGACGGCCACGACCTGGAACGGCTCATCGACCGGCTCCTCCGGCACACCAGTCCCACCGGACAGCACTCCGACGACATCACGGTGCTCCTCCTCCGTGCCTCCCGGCTGGGTGACCGTCCGGCATGAGACATCAACCACCCTCCGGCGAACCGGCCCTGACCCGCCGGGCGACGTCCCGCAGCTTGAGATTGTGCTCCTGGGAGAGGCGCCGCAGCACACCGAAGGCCTCGTCCTCACTCAGCTCATGGCGTTCCATCAGGATCCCCATGGCCTCACCGATGGCGTGCCGGGTCTCCAGCGCGTGCTCCAGCTGGTCCACGGTACGGGCCGTGGCCAGCGCCACCGCGGCATGCGAGGCGAGCAGCCAGCCCGCGGCCTCGATGTCCTCGCCGAACGCCCCGGGACGGCGCGAGTAGAGGTTCAGCGCGCCGAAGTCCTCCTCGTGGGTGTACAGCAGGACACCGGTCATGCTGCCGATCCCGAGGTCACGGGCCGCCCGGCTGTACCGCGGCCAGTCCGGCTGCGGCCGGGTCATGTCGGCGATCCGGAACAGCCGCTGCCCGTCCACGCGACGTGCGGCGTCGAAGCACGGCCCCTCGCCGAACTCGCCCTGCAACCGGTCCGACTCCGCGACCATGTCACCGCACAGGGAGAGCGTCACGGACCGGCCCTTCGTGACCGCCAGGATGCCGGCGGCGTCACAGCCGTCGATCAGCCGCACCGCCGATGACGAGATCGCGTCCAGCGTCGCCTGGACCGAATCCTGCGCGGCCAGTTCCCGGGCGAGCCACGCCATCCGCTCGGCGTACCGCTGCCACTCCACCGCAACCACCGCCCTGCTCGCCGGTCGAAACCACCGTACTCCGGGCCGCCTCGCACGGCCGTCCGCCCGCCCGGCCCCGCGTACCGGCCGGCCTGCCCGGGTACGGAACCCCGTTCACCGGTACGCCGTGAGCAGCAGAGCCACGTCGTCCGGCCGCTCCCGGGCCCGCCGGGCCGTTCCCACCAGCCGGTCGGCGAGGTGCTCCACCGAGTCCGCCGGGGTCTCCGACAGACGACGCCGGACCGCGTCGATGCCCGCCTCGATGTCGTCGCCGGGCCGCTCGACCAACCCGTCGGTGTACAGGGCGAGCACGCTGCCGGGGGCCAGGGTGAGCGCCGTGACGGGGTAGACCGAGTCGGGCTGCACGCCCAGCATGACGCCCCCCGCGAGATCCAGTGACTCGGCTCGCCCGTCGGGGTGGCGCAGCAGCGGCGGGGGGTGGCCGGCCCGCACGGCGAGGGCCCGTCCGGTGGCCGGGTCGAGCTCGATGTAGCAGCAGGTGGCGAAGACGTCCGACTCCAGTTCGCTCAGCAGCCGGTTGGTGTGCGTGATGACCTCCTGCGGTGGGCGCTCGCTCGCAGCGAAGGCGTGGACCGCGCTGCGCAGCTGCCCCATCACCGCGGCGGCGCCGACACTGTGGCCTTCGACGTCCCCGATGACCAGGGCCACGCCACGTCCGGTGGTGATCACGTCGTACCAGTCGCCGCCGATCGCCATGCCCTGCGTGCCGGGCAGATACCGGCCGGTGGTGCGCAGGCCCTCGACGCGGGGCAGCCGGTGCGGCAGGAGTCCCTCCTGGAGGCCACGGGCCACGGCGGACTCCGAGTCGTACAGCCGGGCGCGTTCCATCGCCTGGGCGGCCAGGCCGCTCAGCGCGGTGAGGGCGGACCGCTCGTCGGGGGTGAACCGGTGCGGGGCGTCCCAGCCGAGGATGCAGGACCCGACGGAACGGCCCGAGGCGATCAGCGGCAGGAACGACCAGGCCTGCATGCGGTCCAGGGTGATGCCCGGATAGGCGAGGGACAGCTCCTCCGGCGACTCGAAGAACAGGGGGAGCCGCGTGGTCAGCGCGTGGACGCCGGGCAGCTGCGTGTCGAGAGTGACGCCCTCGAACGGGGTGAGGAAGCCCTCCGGGTAGCCCGACTCCCACAGCAGGTACATCCGGCCCTCGCTGACGGTGTAAAGGGCCAGCTCCCGGGCGCCGAAGGCGGGCAGCAACTGCTCCGACACGGCCCGGCAGACGTCCTGCACGGTGACCGCCTCGGTGAGCACGCTCGCCATCTGCACCACGTGGTAGAGCGCTCCGGCCCGCGCGGTGGCCACCGGTGCGGGCGGCGGCGCGGGGGCACCGGGGTCCCCGGCCGCGTCGGAACCGGCTTGCGGCCCCTGCTCGGCACCGGTCGGCGGCCCGGTCGGGGAGACCCGGCCGGTCAGCCCGTGCACGTCCGGGTAGAGCACGAAACCCAGCCAGTTACCGTCGGGCCGTCGCACCAGGAACGACACCTGCTCCTGCGACAGCATCGCCGCCCGGTAGCGGTCCTCGTAGGCGGGATCCCTCAGCCAGGTGACCACCTCCCAGGGGTAGCGGCCGAAGAGGTCCTCCCGGCCGGAGCCGAGCAGTTCCTCGCAGCGGCGGTTGGCGTACGTCAGCCGCCCGTCCTGGTCCAGTGAGAAGATCCCGTCGGGCAGCCGCTCGGCCGCCTCGGCCGCGGTGAGGCCGCCCCCCGCGTCGACGAGGGCGCCCACCAGGATCCGCGCGGAGCCGGCCCCGCCCTGCACGACGAGATGGCCCCACAGTTCGACCGGCCGGTAGCCGGTCCTCTCCTCACCCCGGGACTCGTCGCGGACCCGGAAGTGCCGGGACCTGACCCGGCCGGCGGTCAGCGCGTCGTGCCGGCTCTCGCGCAGTTCGTGCAGGTCGTGGGGGCTGACACGGGCCTCGACGTCCGCGATGGTGCCGCCGTAGGCCGCCCGGTCGATGCCCAGGAGTGCGAGCGCGTCGTCGTCCGCGGTGCAGCGGTCGCTGTCCAGGTCCCAGTCGATGAGCCCGACCCGGACCGGGTGGGCGGCCGAGGTGGGCAGCCGCACATTGACCGGCTCGTCGTCGTACTCGACGGGGGGTGCGGCGGAGTCCGGGCCCGCCCGGCCCGCGACGAGGCGGTCGAGGCCCTCCTCCATGGCACGTTCGGCGGGACGCAGCGCGAGGGTGACCGTTTCCTCCTCCATCGGCGTCCGGGCCGCCGAGCGCAGCACGACCAGGACCCCGACCGCCTCGCCGCCGGTCCGGACGGGCTGGTAGGCGGAGCCGAAGGAGTAGGGGAGCCCGGCGGTGAAGTGCGGAAAGCGCACCATGGTGGCGCGCTCGTCCGGAAGCCACAGCGTCTCGTCGCGCCGGTAGGCCTCCGCCATCGGCAGGGCACCGCCCACGGGCACCCGCCACCAGCTCCTGAGCAGCGAGCGGGGCACTCCGCTGACGAGCGCGAGCACCAGAGAGCGCCGGTCCCCGGAGCGCAGGTAGACCAGGCCGCCGTAACCGTCGAGGTCCCGCACGGCCTCCACCAGCGGGGACGTCAGGGCGTCCTCGATCCGGCCGGTGTCCTCGCCCGGTACCCGGCCCTCAGCCCCGTCCCGGCTCCGGCCTGCGGCGGACCGCGGCCTGCCCGGTACGGCGGCTGTCTCATCCATGTCGCGTCCTCCCGGTACGGACGCACCGGACACCAATCGCTTCCCACCAGGATGTGCCATGGTCGGCGCTACGGCACGGTAAGTGCAACCTTTCGGCCGTCCCGGTCGTCTCACCCGGCATCAGCCACATGCAAGCCTCGGGGGCGGCAATGGTACGAATCAGCAGAGCATGCGCGACTCTCGCACTCGTGGGAGCCACGGTGGGTGTCGCGGCGGTCCCGGCCGGCGCCGCACCGGCCGCCGCACAGCGGTCCACCGCACAGACGGCGACGTGTCCGACCGGCTGGGGGAGCCTGGCCAAGACCGACGCGGGCGCCACCGTCGCACCGATGACCGATGTCAGGACCGGTCGTCACACCTGCTTCGACCGGATGGTGATCGACGTGCCCGGCGCGGGCAGCGGCGTCGGCTACAGCGTCCGGTACGTCGACCGGCTCTACCAGGACGGCTCGGGCCGCTACATCGCCGTCTCGGGCGGTGCCGTACTCGAGGTGCGGGTGTCCGCGCCCGCCTACGACCCGGAGACCGGCGCGGCCACCTATCCCGGCCGGGTGGCACGGCCCCTGCCGGGCGTGGACCTCACCGGGTACCGCACGTTCCGGGACACCCGGTTCGCCGGCAGTTTCGAGGGGGAGACCCAGATCGGTCTGGGCGTCCGTGCGCGGCTGCCCTTCCGGGTCCAGCAGCTCGACGACCGCGTCGTCGTGGACGTCGCCCACAGCTGGACCGCCACCCGCTGAGGGCACCGGCGCCCGGTTCCGCGGGGCCGGGCGCCCCTGCTCCTGCCGCTGAGGCCGGGCCGTACGGCCCGGCCTCAGCCACCGCGCAACCGGCCCAGCTCCTGGAGCGTCCGTGCCGCCGCACCGGTCAGGCGGGGCCGGCCGCGGACGAAGCGGCGGGCGACCCGGGCGGGCTCGCGGCCCAGCCAGTGGGCGGCTCCGCCCGGCACCGGCCGTACCACCGCTCCTTCGTACACCCGCAGGTCACGGGTCTTGAGGGACTCCTTGTAGCGGGCCGGGCCACTGCCCAGGTCGACGGTCTCGATGCCGTCGGCCGCCGCGGCCTGAAGCAACCGCAACTGCAGGACCAGCCCGGGGGAGTACTTGGCGTACGTCCGGTCGTACGCCGGGAACCACCAGGACAGCACCGTGCGGGAGCGCAGCCCCAGGTGCGCGGCGACCGGCCGCCCGGCGGCGTACAGCACGGACAGCACTCCGCGGCACTCCGGCTCCTCGCTCTCGCCGAGCAGCCCCACCAGCCGTGTGATCCACTCCTGCGCGAACCGGTCCCGCCGGCCGGTCCGCCGGTACTGCGCCGACTTCCACTCCATCAGCGCCCGCAGCGCCCCGGGGTCGCGGGCGTCGTACACGAACCGCACCTCGCCGACCTGCCGGGCCAGTCTGCGCTCCTTGGCGAGGGTCTGCCTGAGGAAGCCCGGTGACCGCGCCCGCAGGTGATCCCTGTACGCCGCGAAGCCCTCGCCGATGTCTACGACCGGGGAGGCGAGCTCCTCGACCGCGTGCGGCAGGAACACCCTCTGACCGGCCTCCAGGTTGTCGAACTCGAAGGACGACAGCCCGCACACCCGCAGCAACCGCCGGGCGTCCGGTCTGATCCCGGGACGTAACACGGCGCCCTGGCTGTCGGACACCCCCAGCCCGAGGGCCCGGCCCCGGCCCAACGCCCCCCTCTCGTACGGAAAGAACCCCACCGGGGACCCGTCGTCCTGCAGCACCGCCACGCGGGCACCCGGCCTGACCCGCCCCACCGCCACGGTGAACACCGGGTCGAGAAAAGGGTTCGCCGGTGCGCCGGACTCCGTCCGGATCTCCCGCCACATCTTCTGGTCGCTCGGGCCGAGTTCGTCCGGCCGCAGAACGAGAACGCGCTTTCCAGGCAACTCTGCCTCCTGTGTCATCGGCATGGGGACACATGAAGGCCTGCACATCACCGCGATGCGGTGCCCGGGCCGTACTCAGGCCGCACGGGGGCAGGCCTTGGCGTACCGCCGTGTCTCAGCAGCGCAACGTCTGCGACCGTGCGGCGCTCGGGGCGGATGCGGCCGCCATCGGACACCGGACCGCTCCCGCCGCACGGGGCTCCGTGCCGCTCCGGCCCGCCACGGCCGCCCCGGCCGGCGCCGGGCCGGAGCCCGCAGCCCCCGCGGCACCCGTGGTCCGCGGCGTGCGTGCCGCCGGGTGCCGGACCGGCGGCTCGTCCTCACACGGACACGGCTCTCCCGCCCCTTCGGACCAGGCATGCGAAACGGCGTCAGAAAGCGTCGCGTCCACCTCTGCCGTCACCGTCACCGCCACAGGAGCCGTCACCGCCGCAGGACGCCCCTCGCCCGCGAGCCCGGGTACGACGAGGCGCAGCAACAGCAGGCAGGCCGACAGAGCCACCACCGCTGCCCAGTGTCGCCGCACCATCAGACCCCTGACCCGCGTTCCGGTGGGGGAGTACGGAATTGACTCGCCCTCAGGGCCGGCACCGGACCGGACCCCCGACACGGCCGGCTGCGCTTCCAGTAGGCCGAGCCCGGCTCCGCCCCGTCAAGCCCCGGTGTGACGATTCGTCCCTCTCGGCCGGTCGCCGCCGGAAATCCAACGGAAAGCGCCACCGCCCCAGGGGTGTTCAGCCGCCGACGCCCAGTACCTCACCCGGCTTCGGCGCCCTCAGGTTCAGCAGCCTCGTCGAAACCGCTGAACGACATCGTGGTGTGCTGCGCGGCGCTCTTGTGCACCGTCTTCAGCAGATAGAGTCCGCGTCGACCGGGGCCTTCACCCACAGCCGCTGCTCGCCCGTGTGGCCGGGGTCGTTCTTCCACGGAGCTTACCCGCCCGTTCCGTCGGCCCTGGTCTCGTGAACCAGTTCGATCGCCCGGCCGAGCGTGTCGAGCCGGTCGTCGAGGGTGTCACCGGCCGGGTACAGGCGGACCGTGTCCACCCCGGCGTCGCACCAGACGCGCAGACGCCGCCGCACCATCTCCTCCGTGCCGATGAGCGTCGTGGCCAGCACCATCTCGTCGGTGACGAGTGCGGTCGCACCGTCGCGGTCGCCCGCCTGCCAGCGCCGGCGGACCTCCTCCGCGACCTCGGCCCAGCCCTGCCGGCCGTAGGCCCGGTTGTAGAAGTTGGTCGACGCGGACCCCATGCCGCCGAGACTGAAGGCGAGTTCCTTCTTCCGGCCCGCGACCATGGCGGCCAGCGACTCCTCGTCCCGGGCGAACGCGACCTCGGCGCCCTGGCAGACGTCGATGCCGGCGCGGTCACGGCCGGCGGCGGCCAGCCCCTCGTCCAGGGGAGCGAAATACGCCTGCGCGGCGCCCTCGGGGACGAAGCTGGTGCCGAGCCAGCCGTCCGCGACCTGGCCGGTCAGCCGGAGCATGGCGGGCGACAGCGCCGCCAGGTAGACGGGAACGGGGTGCTCGGCGTGCATGGACAGGCGCATCGGCACCGCCTCGGCGCCGGGCAGCGGAATGGCGAACTCGGAGCCTGAGTAGGAGATCTTGCCGCCCGCGACCACCTGCCGCAGGATCTCCACCGTCTCGCGCATCCGCGCCAGGGGACGGGCGAACGGCACCCCGTGCAGCCCCTCCATCACCTGCGGGCCGGAGGGGCCCAGCCCGAGCAGGAACCGCCCGCCGGACAGGTTCGACAGGGTGATCGCCGTCTGCGCCAGGGCGACCGGCGTGCGCGTGCCGATCTGCATGACCCCCGAGCCGAGCAGCATCCGCTCCGTGCGGGCCGCGTAGAAGCCCAGGGCGGAGGGGGCGTCGGAACCCCAGGCCTCGGCCACCCAGCAGACGTCGAGCCCCAGTTTCTCCGCCTCCACCACGAAATCGGCCTGCCGGGACCAGGAGCCCAGGGCCGCCGCCTCGACGGTCGTCGCCGCGCGCATCACGCCTCCACCCGCTGCCTGATGTGCTCCAGCGTGGCGCTCATGCCGCGCTCGAACTCCCGCAGCCGTACGAACACGATCTTCTGCTCCTTCTCCGGCATGGCGTCGATGGCGAACGACAGTCCCGAGCGGCCGGGCCCCATCCGCATCCACTGCGACAGCTCCGTGCCGCCGTCCTTGGGCCGGAGCTCGAACCGCCACACGGCACTGGGTTCCGCAGGATCCCCGACCGCCCAGCCGAACACCCGTTCCGGATCGCACGCGACCACCGTCGAGACCGTCTCCCACTCGCCGAACCGCTCGTGCCTGCTCCGGCCCACGAACCGGGCCCCGACGGCGGGCCCGGTCGCGTCCCCGGCCCACCGCGCGCACTGCAGCTCCTCGCTCATCTCCGGCATCCGCGTCACATCCGAGACCAGTGCCCACACTTTCCCCGGCGGTGCGGCGACCCACGTCGTCACCTCGACCGTCGGTTGGTCCGCGTACCGCGCGCCCGTCCACTCCATCGCGTGCCGGCCTCCTCGTCGACAGGGATTGCCCGCTCAGAGTTGCGTAATGAGACTGACCAGGTCAAGACCGAGAATGCGGAGAGCGGGTGAGTCGGCGGGCCGATCCGGGCCGGTGCGCGGTACCGCGTCCGCGGGGCCGCGTACGCTACGGATGGCTCCGCCCCGGGGATCTTCACGTCCGGTGTGCCCCACGGTGGCGGAGTCGTCCGGGATGGCGGTGGCGGAGCCGACGTGCCGACGGGCACCATGGTCGCGGCGGGGCGCGGTCTCGGGAGTCCGTCCGCGCCGGCCTTCGAGCGGAGGGACGAGATGGGATCGGCGATGGACGAGCGGTTTCACCGCCGGCAGAGGTGGGCCGCTCGGGGCGCCCTGGCAGCGGCCGCGCTGGCGGCGTTGCTGCCGCTCGTCTCCGGCGGTCTGCGGGGACTGCTCCTGCTCGTGGCGGGCCTCGCGGGCCTCGCCGTGACCGCCGCGGCACTCTGGTGGGTGCTGTCGCGGCGCGGAGTGGCGCGGATCGCGTCGGCCGCGCTGGCCGTCCTCGCGCCCGTCGGCCTCATCACCCTCTTCGCCGCCGCCAATCTGCTCTGGGTGGTCTTCGTGTCCCTGCTCCTGTGGTGCGGGGCGGTCTGGAGCGGCCGCTACGCCCTGCGCAGCACGGGCCTGCGGACCGTACGCGTGAAGGAGTACCGCACACCGCCGCCCCTGCGCCCCTTCCTGCTGCTCAACCCGCGCTCCGGCGGCGGGAAGGTCGAGAAGTTCAACCTGCGGGAGAAGGCCGAGTCCCTGGGCGCCCAGGTCGTTCTGCTCGACCCGGACCAGCACCAGGACGTCACCGCCCTGGCCAAGGCCGCCGTGGCCGACGGGGCCGACCTCCTGGGCGTCGCGGGCGGCGACGGCACCCAGGCCCTGGTCGCCGCCGTCGCCGCGGAACACGGACTGCCGTTCCTCGTCATCGCGGCCGGCACGCGCAACCACTTCGCCATGGACCTGGGTCTGGACCGCGACGACCCGGCCGCCTGTCTCGACGCCCTCACCGACGGCGTCGAACTCCGCGTCGACCTCGGGTTCGCCGACGACCGGCCCTTCGTCAACAACGCCTCGTTCGGCGTTTACGGGTCCGTCGTGCAGAGCCCCGGCTATCGCGAGGGCAAGGTCGGTGCCGCCCTGGACCGGCTGCCCGACCTGCTCACCCGGCAGAGCGGTCCGCGTCTGACGGCCACCGCCGACGGCACCACCATCGCCGACCCGCAGGCGATCCTGGTCAGCAACAACGCCTACCGCATGGACGACCCCTTCGGCTTTGGGCGTCGCGAGCGGCTCAACTCGGGGCGGCTCGGTGTGCTCGCCGTCCGGGTGGACAGTGCCGTGGAGGCGGCCGAACTCCTGCTGTCCCCGCGCCCGGAGGGGCTCACGGTGCTGACGGCCCAGCACGTCGTCGTCGACGCGGACGCGCCGGAGCTGGAGGTCGGCCTCGACGGTGAGGCGCTCGTCATGCCCGCCCCGGTCCGCTGCCGCATCGCACGGCGCGGTCTGCGCGTCCGGGTGCCGCGCGAGCGTCCGGGAGTGCCCGAGGCGCCTCCGCGCCTCGACTGGCGCCGGCTGCGGAAACTGGCGGCGGCGGTCGGCCGTACCGCCGTCCCCACGCGTTCCCGGCGCACCTGAGCGCCGGTACGGCCCGCACGCAGGAGGTCCCCCACGCCGTGTCGCATGGGGGACCTCCTGCGTGACACCGTCGGTCAGGCGTCCTTCGGCCCGGCCTGCTGCACGACCTCGAAGGACCACAGCGTCGAGCCGCTCGCCGCGGGCTTCGGCCGTTCGCCGCCCTCGCCGCCGCCCTGGTGCGCGCTCTTCATCGGCCCCTCGATCCACGCCTGGAAGGACTCCTCGTCGCGCCACCGGGTGTAGACGAGGTAGGTGTCGGTGCCCTCCACGGGGCGGAGCAGCTCGAACCACTCGAACCCGTCGGAGTTCTCCACGGCGTGCGCCCGGGAGGCGAAGCGCTTCTCCAGCGTCTCCCGCTGCTCGGCGGGTACGGTCAGCACATTGATCTTGACTACGCTCATGGGCCCATCTTGCCCGACGGCCCACCCGCGCCGGTCGGGCCATGCCCGCGGAAGTGCTGATCCAGGGTTTGCCGCCCGGCGCCCCGCCCCCGGGCAGCTTCTGGTACAGGACCTGATCTTCCGGTGTGTAGTGCGACCCGAGTGCCCGATGTGTGGGTGAACAAGCCTGTGTGGCCGAGGAGTTGAAGACCCAAGGCGTCTGGCGGCCCGGTCAGTGGCGGCCCTTGAGCTTGCCGAGCAGGCGCTGGGCCTGGGCCCGCTTGCGGGGGTCCGCCGCGGCCCGGCGGGCCTGTTCGACGGCCCGCCGCCCCTGGGGACTCCGGGCGAACTGCTTGATGCGGTCCAGCATTCCGGCCATGACGCACCTTCCTTCCTGTCGTGATGTGCACCTGCCTGCCATGCGCCTACCCTGCGGCGACGCGCTCAGGCACGCCTCCACCCGGCCGGTGCGCGAGGTGAATGTGTTTGCCGCCGGAGTCAGAGGCAAGTCGGTGTCCATGACTGAAGAGAACAAGCGAACGAATCAGAAGGCGTCGACCGTACGGACCGCCGAGTCCAAGGCCCGCCGCACGGCGGACAAGGCCACCGCGCCGGCGTCCCAGGCTGCCAAGGGTGCCGCGGGCAAGGCCGGTGAGGCTGCGTCAGCGGCCAAGTCCGGCGCCGAGCGGTCCGCCGAGGCGGCCAAGTCGGCCGCGGGACGCTCCGCCGAGACGGCCAAGTCGGCGGCGCAGACCGCGGTCAAGGGCGTCGAGGCGGGCCGCCAGGCGGTCGTGACGGCCTCCGGCCACGTCGCCACCACGGCGAAGACGGCCTGGACGGTCATCGCCCACCGCAAGCTCGTGGCCGCGGGTGTCGGAGCGGGTCTCACCGCGCTGAGCGCCGCGTCCTACGCCGTGGGACGCCGCGCGGAACGCGGCGCGCACGGCCCCCTGACGCGGCTCACCGGCGGCCGGATCTAGGGCGGCGCGAGGACGTGCCGGCCCGAGGCGCAGGCGGCGTGACCGCCCACCGGGTGCACCGGTGGTCCGTGGCGCCGCCCCCTCGTGCGCGTGCCGGCACCCCGCGGCGACAAGATCTCCGCGGGCGTGCCGGAAGGTGAGCACACCGTCGCCCGCACGCCGCGCCGACCGCCTCGCACGTGGTGTGGCGCACATCCGCCCCCGACCGGGGCGCGCCCCTCGCGCGCCCCCGCCGTCACGGGAAAGGATGGGACCGCACACGAAGGATCAACCATGCGGAGGAGCGGGCCCATGCAGCACGAGCGAGCGGGAAGTCCGGCCGGACCCGAGGATCTCGTCGATGTCGCTCGGCTGGTCACCGCGTACTACGCGCGCCGCCCCGACCCGGACGACCCGGGGCAGCGCGTCACGTTCGGGACCTCCGGACACCGCGGCTCGTCCCTGGCGAACGCGTTCAACGACGATCACATCGCCGCGACCAGCCAGGCCATCTGTGAGTACCGGGCCGGCCGGGGCATCGACGGCCCCCTCTTCCTGGGCGCCGACACCCACGCCCTGTCGGAGCCGGCGCGCGTGACCGCCCTGGAGGTGTTCGCCGCCAACGAGGTGACCGTGCTGATCGACGACGCCGACGGCTACACGCCGACCCCGGCCGTCTCGCACGCAATCCTCACCCACAACCGCGGCCGCACCACCGGTCTCGCGGACGGCGTCGTGGTCACGCCCTCCCACAACCCGCCCGCCGACGGAGGGTTCAAGTACAACCCGCCCAACGGGGGCCCCGCCGCCTCCGACGCGACCTCCTGGATCCAGGACCGGGCCAACGAGATCATCCGCGGCGGCCTGAAGGACGTACGGCGCGTCTCCTACGCCCGTGCCCTCGCGGCCCCCACCACCGGCCGCCACGACTTCCTCGGCTCGTACGTCGCCGACCTGCCGGACGTCCTCGACCTGGACGCGATCCGCTCGGCCGGGATCCGGATCGGCGCGGACCCGCTCGGCGGCGCGTCGGTCGCCTACTGGGGCCGCATCGCCGAACAACACGGCCTCGACCTGACCGTGGTCAACCCGCACACCGACCCCACCTGGCGGTTCATGACCCTGGACTGGGACGGCAAGATCCGTATGGACTGCTCGTCGCCGTACGCGATGGCCTCGCTCATCGAGCAGCGCGACCGCTTCCGGATCTCCACCGGCAACGACGCCGACGCCGACCGGCACGGCATCGTCACCCCGGACGCGGGCCTGATGAACCCCAACCACTATCTCGCCGTGGCGATCTCCTACCTGTACGCCCACCGCGACCGCTGGCCGGCCACCACCGGCATCGGCAAGACCCTGGTCTCCTCCGCCATGATCGACCGGGTCGCCGCCGACCTGGGCCGTGAGCTGGTCGAGGTGCCCGTCGGTTTCAAGTGGTTCGTGGACGGGCTGGCCGGCGGCACGATCGGCTTCGGTGGGGAGGAGTCCGCGGGCGCCTCCTTCCTGCGCCGGGACGGCTCCGTGTGGACCACCGACAAGGACGGCATCCTCCTCGCCCTGCTCGCCTCCGAGATCACGGCGGTCACGGGCAAGACCCCGTCCGAGCACTACGCCGCGCTGACCGCACGCTTCGGGGAACCGGCGTACGCGCGCATCGACGCTCCCGCCTCCCGCGAGGAGAAGGCCCTGCTGGCCAAGCTCTCCCCGGCCCAGGTCAGTGCCGACACCCTGGCCGGGGACGCGGTCACGGCGGTGCTCACCGAGGCCCCCGGGAACGGCGCCGCCATCGGCGGCATCAAGGTGACCACGGACAACGCCTGGTTCGCGGCCCGCCCCTCGGGCACCGAGGACGTCTACAAGATCTACGCCGAGTCCTTCCTCGGCCCGGACCACCTCGGCCGGGTCCAGGAGGAGGCCAAGTCCGTGGTGCTGGCGGCCCTGTCCGGCTGACCGCGAGCACACCGCAGCCCGGTCCGCCGCACGCGGCCCGGGCTCTCCGGGCCTCAGCCGCAGGCTGCGGGCGGGCTGCGCGACGCGCGGCGCCGAGCCGTGGCCGCCGGCCCCCCCCGGGCCGCGTGACCGGGTCCCTCGCCCGGGGCCCGGGGCCCGGTGCCCGGGAATGGCCCCGGCCCCGTCACCCGAGTGGTCCAGCCCCCGCCGTGCTCTCCACACGAACGAGGTGCCCACGCCTCCGACGTTGCCCGCGATACAGGACACTGGGGGAAGATCCCACCGGGAAGGACCGACACGTGATCATCTTCGGCACCAAGGGCTACCTCTACCAGCTCGCGATACTGACGCTGGTGTGCGGCCAGTGCGGGAACCCCGCCGCACACACGCTTCGCAAGCGCCTCACGAAGTTCACCCTGTTCTTCGTCCCGCTGTTCCCGATCTCCACGAAGTACCTGACGCAGTGCACCTTCTGCGGCGCGGAGCAGAAGCTGACCAAGGAGCAGGCGGAGCAGCTGCAGGCCCAGAGTGCGAGCGGCCCCAGCGGCCAGGAGTACGGGCAGCCGCAGCAGCACGACCGGTTCTGACCCGGGTGGCCGGACCGCTCCGGCACACCGAGAACCCCGACGGCACCTTCGACCTCGCCCCCGGCTCCTCCGGGTGGGCTCCGGGGCAGCGCCTCCTTCCGGGCCTGGCACCAAGAGCCGGAAAGTGTGCAATCTCAACGCCCCGAACTCATGGTCGACGTCGCCTCGCCCGAACTCCGGTAACACGGGGAACGCCGCGCACCGCGCCCCGCCGGTCGCTGATCGCCTCCGATGTGGCAACCGGAGGATCCCGGGTACCCGGCCCGCACGGGCCCGGACCTGCGTGGGCCGATGGGCCTCCTGCAATCGATCAGGGAATACGGAGGCATTTCAGATGAGCACCATCAAGGAAACCGTGGAAGTCGACGTTCCCCTCCACACCGCCTACAACCAGTGGACGCAGTTCGAGGAGTTCCCGAACTTCATGGAGGGCGTCGAGGAGGTCAGGCAGCTGGACGACCGCCACAACCACTGGACCACCAAGATCGGCGGGATACGGCGCGAATTCGACACCGAGATCGTCGACCAGCTGGCCGACGAGCGGGTCACCTGGCGCACGACCAGCGGGGACACGAACCAGAGGGGTTCCGTCCGCTTCGAGCGCCTGGACGACACCCACACCAGGGTGGAGCTCGTGATGGATGTCGAGCCCAGTGGGGCCGTGGAGAAGGCCGCGGACATGATGGGCACCATCGACCGGCGTGTGAAGGGCGACATGAGGCGCTTCAAGCAGTACATCGAGGAGCGCGGAGTCGAATCCGGAGCCTGGCGCGGCCGTGTGGAGCCGGGCGGCCCCGGCGGCGCCGGCCCCATCCTCTGACCCCACCCGCTGACTGAAGAACCCGGCCTCCCCGGTGAGGCCGGGTTCTTCTGTGCCCGCGTGTCCCGACCGGAGCGGGAAAGCGGGGAGTTTCGGCCAACGTAATGACATGCACCTGTCCATATCGGCCTGCCGGTGGCACGCTGCCCCCTGACCGTCCGCAGTGACACCCCTGCCTGACCGGGCGACGGGCTTCCCGCCGCCCGGCCCCCACAGCAGAAGGAGACCGCGTGATAGGCCGACCCCGCAGCCCGTACCCGTCCGGCGGCAGCCCCCGCGTCCGCCGCTCCGTCCTCGGCGCGCTCGCCGGCGTCGCCGCGCTCCTGGCGACCGGCGTCACCGCGGCACCAGCGTCCGCCGCACCGGATCCGGGCGTGGCCACCGCCTCGGCGCAGGAACGCGCCCTGGCCTTCTGGACCCCGCAGCGCATGCGCGAGGCCACCCCGCTCGACCTGCTGACCGTCGACCGCTCCGACGTACGGGCACCCGCGGTCCGCAAGGGCAGGGCGACGGTCGTGGCCCCCAGCGCGCCCCCCTCCGCCATGGGGCCCACGGCCTTCCCGCACGGCGGCGGGCCCTGGTCCGGCGGGGGAGCGGTGACCAAGACCGCGGGACGGGTCTTCTTCAGCTACCAGGGCCGCACCGCGTCCTGCTCCGGCAACGCCGTCACCAGCGCCAACAAGAGCACCGTGCTCACCGCCGGGCACTGCGTGAAGCTGGAGGGCGCCTGGCACACCAACTGGGTGTTCGTACCCGGCTACCACGACGGGCAGCGCCCGTACGGCACCTGGACCGCGTCCAAGACCCTGTCCACCCCGCAGTGGACGGCCAGTGAGGACATCAACTACGACATCGGCGCGGCCGTCGTCGCCCCGCTGGACGGCAAGAAGCTGACCGATGTCGTCGGCGGCCAGGGCCTGGCGTTCAACACCGGCTACAACAAGGCGATGTACTCCTTCGGCTTCCCGGCCGCGGCGCCGTACGACGGTGAGAAGTTCATCTACTGCAGCGGCACCACCACCCGCGACTTCCTGTTCTCCAACGACCACGGCCTGACCTGCAACATGACCGGCGGCTCCAGCGGAGGCCCCTGGTTCACCCAGTTCAGCGAGGCCACCGGCACCGGCCTGCAGTCCTCGGTGAACAGCTTCAAGTACAACTTCTTCCCGAACTCGATGTACGGCCCGTACTTCGGCGCGGACGCCCAGAACCTGTACCAGAGCGCCCAGTCGTCCTGATCCGCCGCCCCACCGGGAGCCGTCTCCTGCGCCACCACGCGGCGCGGGAGACGGCTTCGGCCGTCGCGCGGGACGTCGGCCGGTCACGGGCCGCCGCGCCACCGCGACCCGCACCGCCGGGGCCGTGCCCGGGAGCCGGCCCGCGCCCCGGCGGAAGCGGACGGCGCGGCCCCGGTGCCGACCGCACTGGACCGGCCTACTTCGTGACGGGCCGCCGTCGCGAGGGCCTGGCCCGCGAGGGACGGCGGTGCAGTCCGATCGCCAGGGGAGCGGCGGTGAACACCGAGGAGTACGTCCCGACGGCGAGCCCGACGAGCAGCGCCAGCGCGAAGTCCGTGAGGGAGGAACCGCCCAGCACCGCAAGGGCGGTGAGCATGAACGCCGCGCCCATGCCGGTGTTCACCGTGCGGGGCAGGGTCTGCAGGATCGCCTGGTTCACGACACCGGGGAACGGCGCCCCGGGGCTGCGCCCGGCCAGTTCCCTGACCCGGTCGAAGAGGACGACGGAGTCGTTGACGGAGTAGCCGATGACGGTGAGCAGGGCCGCGAGGAACACCCCGTCGACGGGCTTGCCGAGCCAGGCGAACACCCCCAGCAGGATCACCACGTCGTGGACGAGGGCGACGACCGCGGCGGAGCCCAGCACCCAGCGGAAGCGTGCGGCGAGGTAGACGAACTGCGCCCCGACGGCCACGGCGAGCGCGATCAGCGCGCCCCGGCGCAGCTCATCGCCGAGGCTGGGACCGATCAGTTCGTCTCGGACCTTGTCCGCCCGGCCGTCGAGGCCGCGCAGGGCGCCGGTGACCTGCGCCTCCTCGGCGTCGGTCAGCGGATCGGTCCGCACCGTCAGGCCCGTCTCGCCGGAGGACTGCACGACCGCCCGCGGGAATCCGGCGTCGGCGAGGGCCGAACGGAACCGGCCGGGATCGACGGGACCGCTGGTGCTGTACTCGATGAGGCGGCCCCCGGTGAACTCCACACCGAGATCGACGCCGCGCACCGCGATGCCCGAGCCGGCCAGTACGAGCACGGCAGCGGACACGGCGAGCCAGCGGCGTGGGCGGCGCATCAGGACGGGGTTGCGACGGGTGAGGTGCTCGCGGACCGCTCCGATGCCGGCGATGCCGGTGAGACCGGGGCGGCGGCGTACGCTCGGACGCCCGGCGGCGAACTCGGCCAGCACACGGCTGACCACCAGGGCGCTGAACATGGAGGCGAGCACACCGATGCCGAGGGTGACGCCGAATCCGCGCACCGGCCCGGAGGCGAGGAAGAACAGCAGTGCGGCCGCGATCAGCGTGGTGACGTTGGAGTCGGCGATCGCGCTGAACGCGTTGCGGAAGCCGGCCGCGAGCGCCGAGCGGATGCTGGGCCGGCGGCGGGCGCCGTACTCCTCCCGCGCCCGCTCGAAGACCAGCACGTTGGCGTCCACCGCCATCCCGATGGCCAGGACGAACCCGGCGAGACCCGGCAGGGTCAGCGTGGCGCCGAGGGCGGCTAGGGCGGCATACGAGATCAGGCCGTAGGAGACCAGCGCGAGAGCGGCCAGACCCCCCATCAGCCGGTAGACGGCGATGATGAACAGTGAGGTCAGCACCGTGCCGATGGCTGCCGCCCAGGCGCTGGCGGTGATGGCCTGCGCGCCGAGCGTCGGGCCCACGGTGCGCTGCTCGACGGTCTCGACGGGCACCGGCAGGGCCCCGCCGTTGATGAGCAGGGAGAGCTCGCGTGCCTCGTCGGGGCCGAAGAAGCCGGTGATCCTGGTCGCGCCGTCGCGGATTCCGGTGCCGCAGGCGAGGGACGGGTCGACCTGCGGGGAGGAGATGACCTTGTCGTCGAGGACGATGGCGACCCGCCGTGCCGGATCACCCGGCGCCCGGCAGGCGGCCTCGCCGGTCAGACCGGCCCAGCCGGCCCGGCCGGCGCCTTCGAAGCCGACGGTGACGTGCCATCCGGCACCGCCCTGCTGATCGAACTGGGCGTCGGCCTCCTTGACGTCCTCGCCGGTCAGGGACGCCGGGCCGAGGCGCAGCGGGGTGCCGGACTCGTCGGGCAGGATGCGCTCCCGGGTCGGCTCGGGCCCCGGCCGGGAGGTGCCGTCGGCCCGGTCCGCGGCCCCGAGAACGGGGTGGAACGTGAGCTGGGCGGTGCGGCCGAGGACGTCGGCGGCCTTCTTCGGGTCCTGCACACCGGGCAGTTCGACGATGATCCGGTCGTCGCCGGAGCGCACCAGTGTGGGTTCGGCGACGCCGAGCGCGTCGATGCGGCCGCGCAGCACCTCCAGGGTGCGATCGGTGGCCGCGCGGTCCGCGTCGGCCGTGGGGGTGGAACGGGTCTCGAGCACGATCTGCGTCCCGCCGCGCAGGTCCAGACCGAGCCGGACCGGCACGGTGACCGCGACGTACAGGGACAGGGCGAGCACGGCGAGGGCGAGCAGCGCTCTCATCCGCAGGGAACGGTTCAACGGGAGCCTCCGGCAGGCACACCTCGACAGCGGCCGGCGTGGGCCGCGGCGAGGCGGGTCGGGGTGAAAGGGAACGTGCGTCAGGTGCCGGAGGACACCGGGGGCGCCCGCCCCCGGTCCTGGTCCACGTGCGGTCGTGCGGCGGGCACGGGCCCGGCCGCAGGCTCGTGCGGGCCGGTGAGCGGGCGCGGGACGCCGTCCGTGGTCCGGCCGTGGGCGCCGGAGTGTCCGCACGGGGCCGGTTGCTCGGCGTGCGGCTGCTCGTGGCGGGTGGCCGCCCGGACGGCACAGGCGACCTCGCACCCGTCGTCGGCGCGCGTCCCGTCGTGGTGAAAGCGGTCCGCCGCCACGGGCGGGCCGGAGACGTCCGCGCCCGGCGGGCCGGGCAGCGGTGTGACGAGGATCAGGGCGGCCAGCACCGCCACGACGACCGCCGCCACGACGGCGACGGGGGAGCGGTGCCGGGCGGCGCCGATGACGGGCGCCGTGCGCGCGGTGCGGTGCACAGTCCCCCCCTCTCGTCGTCGTGTGCGGTCCTGGCGCCGGCGTGTCAGGGTTCGATCAGCCCGGCGCGGATGGCATAGCGGGTCAGGTCGAGACGGTCGCGCAGGCCGAGCTTCTGCAGCAGGTTCGCGCGGTGGCGCTGGACGGTCTTGATGCTGATGAACAGCAGGTCGGCGATCTCCTTCGACGAGTGGCCCTCGGCGACCAGTTTGAGCACCTCCTCCTCGCGGGGGGTGAGGATCCGGTCGGGCGTCTCGTCGCCGTGGCGGGCCCGGTCGAGGTAGTTGCGGATCAGGGCGGTGACCGCGCCGGGGTACAGGAAGGGCTCGTCGCGCATCGCGGCCCGGCAGGCGGCGACCAGGTCGCGGTCGGCGACGGACTTCAGCACATAGCCGCTCGCGCCGGCCTTCAGCGCCTGGAAGAAGTACTGCTCGTTGTCGTGCATGGTGAGCATCAGGATCCGCAGGCCGGGTTTGAGGCCGGCCAGTTCGCGCGCCGCCTGCAGCCCCGTCAGGCGCGGCATGGCGATGTCGAGCACCGCCAGGTCGACCTCGCGGGAGCGGGCCAGCTCGATGGCCTCGGCCCCGTCACCGGCCTCGGCGACCACCTCGAGGTCCGGCTGCTGGTCGAGGATGAGCCGCACACCGCGCCGGACCAGCGCGTGGTCGTCGGCGAGCAGGATGCGGATCGTGCCGGTCCGGTCCGGGGCGGGCGTGGTCGTGTCGGACATGGTCAGGGCTGCTTCCTCACAACGGGCGCGATGAGCTGCACGCGGGTGCCGGCCCGGGGCGCGGGGGTGATCTCGAGGCTGCCCCCGACGAGCAGGGCCCGCTCGCGCATCCCGCGGACGCCGGCGCCCTCGCGAGGTGCCTCGACACCGCTGCCGTCGTCGGTCACGGTCAGCTCCACTGCGTCTCCCGTACCGCGGAGGGCGACGGTGACACGGCCTGCGTCCGCGTGGCGGGCGACGTTGGTCAGCGACTCCTGGGCGACGCGGTAGAGGACCAGTTCGGTCTCCGGCTCCAGAGGGGGCAGGTCGGTGTCGAAGCGCCGGGTGACCAGCAGCCGGGTATGGGTGGCGAAGTCCTCGCTGAGCGAGGTCAGCGCGCTCACCAGGCCCAGATCGTCCAGCACCCCCGGTCGCAGCCGGCGCACCAGCCGCCGTACCTCGTCCAGGCTCTCCCGGGTGATCTCCTGCAACTCCTGCAACTCCTTGCGCAGCGGCTCCGGGGCGTCGTCCGCGGAGCGCTTGAGCCCCAGCAGGATCGCGGTCATGCTCTGGCCGACCTCGTCGTGCAGCTCCTGTGCGATGCGGCGGCGTTCCCCCTCCTGCGCGAGCAGGGCCCGCGCGCTGCTGGCGACCCTCTCCTGCTCCAGCCGCTCCAGCATGGCGTTGAACGTACGGATCAGTTCCGCGACACCGCCGCCGCCGGAAGCGGGCAGACGCTGGCCGGGCCGCAGCAGGTCCACGGTGGTCATCAGCTTCGTGAGACGGTCCAGCGGGGCCAGGCCGAGCCGCAGCAGGGCGGCGTTCGCGACGAGCATGACGGCCAGGCCGCCGACCAGGATGACCGCCTCGGTCAGCAGCACCGGCACGGAGACGGTCACCGGCGCCCACAACAGCAGACCCGTGGCCGTGCCCAGCACCACGGCGTTGAGGGCGAAAATCCGCCAGAACAAGGACACCGTCCCTGCGCCTCCCCTTCTACGACCTCGGTCTCACCTCCACTGTCGGGCATCGCGGAGCCCACCGCGTTCGCGGCCCGGGCACTTGAGCAAGCCTGTGACCAGGCTGCCGCCGGTCCACGGCTCCCGTCCATGGGACCTGACCCCCATTTCCCCGGGCACGCACCACCCAGGGCGCGGCCCCATGGGTCCCTCGCTCCGGTGCAAATGGGTCGCGGGCCCGATGGGCATCCGCCGCGGGCCGGGCCAGGGTGGAGAACACACGACCACCCGGCAGCCGACGGGCGGCCCGGCGACGCCGCCGGTCCGCCCGCCACGCATGACCGGACCTGCGGACCCCGCACCGTCGCCGAGGAAGGAACCGACCATGTCGCTCGACGTCACCCGGGCCGAGCCCCACCCGCACGAGGCCCGCCGGCGCCTGGAGCACGCCCGTGCCTCCCGGCTGGCACAGTTGCGCGCCCTCGACGAGACCGGGCACGGCCCGGACGATCACCTGCTGTCCGTGCAGCGAACCGCCATGGAACGAGCCCTCAAGGAGATCGAGGAAGCCTTCGCCCGGGTCGACGACGGCACCTACGGAATCTGCGTGGGCTGCGCGAAACCCGTTCCCCCCGAACGGCTCGAGATCCTCCCCTATACCCGCCACTGCGTCGCCTGCCAGCGCCGCACGGCCTGACCGCCCGGACCGACCTCCTCCGCCCTGCCGCAAAGGGGTGACGTGGTGAACCACCAGACCATCGACCCGAGCACGACGCACCTGTCCGCCGAGGACCTCGCCGCGCTGCGCGAGAACCTCCACGAGCAGCGCCTGTTCCGCCGGGAGCAACTGCGCCTGCTCGCCGGGCCGGTGACCTCCCGGGCCGAGGACCGGCTCCGGCAGCGGGCCGCCGGGCAGATCGAGGTCCGCGTCAAACTCGCCGCCTCCGCCCGCATGGTCCTCAACGACGTCGAATCAGCCCTCATCCGCATGGACGAGGGCTCCTACGGCCGCTGCCACCTGTGCCGGCGTCCGGTCGAACACGAACGGCTCATGATCGTGCCGCAGGCCCGCTACTGCGCCCGCTGCCAGCAGGTCAAGCAGGCACAGCCATGACCGGCGCCCACGACCTGCCCGGCGACGGCGGCCGTCACCGGCTGTGGCCCGGGTGCCGGCGCTGCTGCGGCATCGCCCTCGACATGGGCAGCGCGCGCACCCGCGTCTGGCTCGCGGGCAGAGGCACGGTCGTCGACGTGCCCACCGTCACCTTCCCCGGCACCGGTGGGCTCCACCCCGTCCAGCGCGGCACCATCGTCGACGCCCCGGGGTGCGCCCGGATGCTGCAGCGCATCCTCGGCAACCGCCTGCCCCGGTTGACCCGCCCCATGGTCATCGTCACCACGCCCGTCCTGGGCGGTGTCGCCTACCGCACCCGGGCGCGCGCCGCGGTCGAGGTGCTGCGGCCCCGCAGCGTCCTGACCGTCCCCGGCGCCCGGAGCATCGCCCTGGCCGCCGATGCCGACATGTCCCGGCCGCTGCTGGTGGTGGACATCGGCGCCCACCTCACCGAGGTGGTGCTGCTGTGCGACGGTGCGGTCACCGACGCGCACCGGACGGCACTGGGCACCGGCGACCTCGGTGAGACGGCCACGCCGGAGCAGATCGTCGAAGCGGTGGTCGCCATGCTGACCGCGATCCGCCGCCACGACCGCACCGCGCTCACCGCGGGAGCGCTGCGGCGGGGCGTCCTCCTGGCCGGCGGCGGGGCCCTGCGGCCGGAGATCACCTACCTCCTCACCGACCGCCTGAAGGCACCGCTGCACATCGTCCCGGCCCCGCACACCGCGGCCGTCCGGGGCGCCGCCAGGTTCCTGCAAGCTGCCCACACCCACCCCTCGGCCGTCGCCCGTCCGCAATAGACCGGGCGTCGGTGTCAGCGACGCGGAGCCGATCCGTTCGGTCCCGCAAGGGCACCCCTCCGAAGCAACGGGGATGCCCGGGGGACGCCCAGGTCGTCGAGGCGCTGGTGCATGACCCGCGCCGGCAGGCCGGGGTTGCTCAACGCCCGGGAGGACAGAGCCGGATCCTCACAGCTCTCCAGGATGAGGCCGACCGGCAGGGCGGGGTGCGCGGCGGCCATTGCACGCACTCGTTCGTCGGGATCCGCGAGCAGCCGGACCACCACGTCGGCGGGGGCGTGCGGGTCGAGTCCCACCAGCCGCCTCTTCTCCGGGTCCGGGTCGTCGGCGAAACGCCGGCCGGCGCCCGTGCGCGGGAAGGCGGCGTGGCCGAGCAGAGCGCCCTTGGTGATGACCTGGCAGTCCAGGTAGGTCTGCAGCACGACTTCACCGTCCACGCCCGGCTGGTTCTCGCACAGGAGGAGCCGCACGGCGTGGTCGTCGTCCCGGGAGAGCAGTGCGACGGCGTCGGCGGGCAGGTGCGGACTGCAGGCGGCGCTGCGGCGCAGCAGGATGTTGGCCGATCCGGCGCATCGGCGCAGCACGTCGGGATCGGCGCACAGGCGCACCCATTCGACGGGATGGTGCCGGTCGGACGGGCCGATGGTGATGTCGACGGCGCCCCGTTCGGTCTCGGTCAGCTCGGGGCGCACCGACACGGCCAGCCGGACGCTGTGCGCGTCGTCTTCGGCCAGCCGGCGGACGAGGTCGGCGGGCAGGTGGGGGTTGGCCGCCAGTTCGCGCCGGTCCGACTCCGCGCGGCTCGCCGCGAGCCGTTCGGCGGTCGCCCTGCTCATGGCACCGCAGCGGATCGCCTCCTGCCGTCGGAGGGGGCCGAGGTCCGAGTCGAGCAGGAGGTCCGTGCAGCGCGCGTCGTCGCGGCAGGCCTGCCCCATGGCCGCCCGGCGTACGTCTTCCACGGGGTCCTTGAGCAGGCGGTCCCGGGTGTCACGGGGCAGCAGGTCCCACACGCGGCACGCCGCCCGCCTGAGGTCCGCGTCGTCGTGGTCGGCGAGCAGGGCCACCAGCTCCGGCGCCGTGTGCCGGGAGTCGGCCGCGCAGCCGCGGACCCGCGCGTCCTCGTCGGCGAGCAGCCGCTTCTGGGCGGCCACCGCAAGCGGTTCCACGGGGATGCGGAACCCCTCGGGGCCGTAGGCGAGGACCGCGCGTACCCGAGGGTCGGGATCGTCGATGAGCCGGGCGCGTTGCTCCGGCGCCGCCGAGGGGTTCTCGGCGAGCGCCGATCTCAGCCTGCGATCGGGGTGCACGACGATCGCGTCGACCACCTCGTCCGGCAACGCGCGCCACGCCAGCACGTCCCGGGCCGCGACGGCCTGCCCCGCAAGCAGCCTGACCAGCACGTCGGGAGGCGCCGCCGGGTTGCGCGCCACGGCGCGGATCGTCTCGCGGTCAGGACACGTGTCGCACATGGTTTCCCCGTTCGCCCGCGGACGACGCGGGCCCGCAGATTGTGCTCGTGACGTGCGTGCGGGGTCAACGCCGTTGCTCACGGCGGTGTCTGTATCCCCTTCAGGCCGATTGCCGGTGGCCGAGTTGTCCGGGCTGCCCGCTCGGGGGTACCCGGCGCGCCGTACAGGGAGACGCCGACCAGGCCCGGTCGCAGGCGTTTTCACGGACCGGTGGGGTGGAGGGCGGATGACGGTCGACCTGCTCGGTTTCCTCGGCGTGGTACTGGTGGCGTACGTGGTGCCGGGGCCGGACTTCCTCGTGGTGCTCAGATCGGCGGCCGAGGACCCCGCGCAAGGCAGAGCGGCCGCACTGGGCGCCCAGACCGGGCTGTGCGCGCACATGCTGGCCGCCGCGGCCGGCCTCTCGGTGATCGCCACCCGCTCACCCCTGGTGTACGACGGGATCAAACTGATGGGGGCGGCCTACCTCGTGTATCTCGGTGTGCGGGCCGTACGCGCCGCCCGCCGGGCCGACCGCGAGCGGCGCGACGCGAACGGGGCCACATCCGCGGGGCCGGGGAGGGGCGGGCCCGCCCAGGGGCGTCTGCGGAGCGGTTTCACTCAGGGGCTTCTCACCAACCTGCTCAACCCCAAAGCCGCCCTGTTCTTCCTGAGTGTCCTTCCGCAGTTCGTCGACGGTGACGGGTCGATGGCACAGCAGATCTTCTTCCTCGGCACGCTGGACGTCGTCATCGGCGTGGTCTACTGGTTCGCGCTCGTCGTGGTCGCCGCGCGTCTGCGAGCCCTGCTCGCCCGGCCGACGGTGCGCCACCGCTGGGAGCTGACCACCGGCTGGCTGTTCATCGCCATCGGCGTCTCGGTCGCGGCCGTCGCCTGAGGATTCAGTGGTGACGCGGCTGGGCAAGGTACCAGGAATGTCATGAGCACGACTGCCCTTCCCCCACAAGGAGGTCGATCATGCACGTTCGCATACTGACCGGCGGCTTCGCCGCCGCCTGCCTGGTGTCCTTGTCCCTGACCGGTGGTCAGGTCGCGGCCGCCGCCGAAGCCCCCGTGGCCGCGCGTGTCCTGACCTATGACGCCGGCGGCTCCGCGGAGTTCAAGAGCGCCGTCGACCGGGGCGCGGCGATCTGGAACGAGAGCGTCGACGCCGTCGAGCTACGGCCCGTCACGGCCGGGCAGCGAGCCAACATCCGGGTCCTCGCGGACAACGGCTGGCCTCGCGCCCTGCCCGGCACCCTGGGCAACGGCACCGTGTACATCGGGCGCCAGGCCGTCGACCAGGGGTATGACACGATCCGCATCTCCGCGCACGAACTCGGGCACATCCTGGGCCTGCCGGACCGCAAGCCCGGCCCCTGCTCGAGCCTGATGTCCGGCTCCACCGCGGGTACTTCGTGCACGAACCCCTACCCGAACGCCGCGGAGAAGGCGGAGGTCGAGGGGAACTTCGGCGGCGCACTCGCCGGGCGGGTACCGGCGGCGCGTGCCGGGGTGATCGTGGACTGACGCGTGCGACACCCTGCGTGAAGAGGCCCCGCACCTCGGGACCTCCCGCCGTCGACCAGTGGCGGCAGCGACAGACGGCTCCCCTGACACGCCCGGGTGTGACGGGGGAGCCGGGCGAGAGTGCGGCTCCGCCGCCGGTCCCCCGAGCGGCTCACGCTGCCCGTCATCGACATCAGCAGTCCGCTCGTCTCCCCGTCAGCGCCGGCCACGAGCCCGCGACCGGCCGCGCGGACGGGGAGACCATCGACCCCCGCGACGACACAGCCGGCGGCCCGGCACCACGCGATGCCGGCTGCGAGATGCACGCTCCCGGACCGGAATCCGGCACCGTCGGAGAACCCGCAGGGAGAAGAAGACGCCGCACGACCCTGGGGACCGACCGGACGGTATGCCATTCTTCGGAGCAGCACCACGCGGGTGACGACGGCCGGAGGGGCAGCGCACCCGCCGGACGCCGCTGCGCCCGGACCGCGCCGGGCGCAGCCGGAAGGCCGCAGCCGGGGGAGGACCGCCATGCATCCTGCCGCACGCACACGTACGACGCTCCGCACCGGGCCGACGCAGATCCCGCAGCCGCGGTCACGCCGGATCCGGTCGCTGATCGACGCCGACGCGCTGCGCGTCCTGCACCGCGCGGCCCGCGTCCTGCTCGACGACCTGCCGGACCTGACCGACCGGCTGCTGGCCGTCCTGCGCGAGCAGGAACCGGCGTACCGGAGCGCCCTGGAGAACGATCACACCGCCACCTGGCAGGAGGTGTACCGCTCGTTGCGGCACAGCGTGGCCTCGCTGCTCGACCCGCGCGGCACCCGCGAGGCCGCCCGCCGCTGCACCTGGCGGATCGGCGTCACCCGGGCCGAGCAGGGACTGCCGCTGGACGCCCTGCTGCACGCGTTCCGGCTGGGCGGGTCCCTGGTGTGGCAGCGGCTGGTGGAGGAGACCACCCGCTCGGAACCCGAGGACATCCGGCTCCTCGTGCACGTGGCCACCGACGTGTGGAACTTCGTCGACGAGCACTGCACCCTCGTCGCGGACGCCTATCGGCAAGCCGAACGGCAGCTCGCCTGGCGGCGCGAGAACCGGGTACGCCTGCTGGCGTCCGCCCTCCTGGACGGCACGAGCCGGATCGCGGACCTGCCCGGAACCGCCGAGAGCCTGGGCCTGCCGGAACACGGCCGGTACGTCGTCGTCGCGGTCACCGGAGACCGGCCCCACAACGGCTCGGGGACCCGGGCCACCGCGCTGCCACCCGGCTGCACCGTCCACTGGCACCCGGGAGCGGAGGTGGACTACGGCATCGTCCTGATCGCCGAGGAGGACGGCGAGGGCCCCGCCGCGACACCAGCCCTCGCCTCCGACGGCCCGGCCGGACGGCGCGTCGGCGTCGGCAGCGCAGTGACGGGACTCGCCGCGGTCGGTGACGCCCGGCGCCTGGCCGATCTCGCCCTGCGCCTGTGCCCGGCCGAGGGCGGCACGGTCCGGCTCACCGACCACCTGCCCGAGGCGCTGGTCGTCTCCTGCCCGGAGCTCGGCGCGGCCCTCACCGAGCGGACGATCGGCCCCCTGCTGCGGCTCGAACCGGCCGACCGGGACGTGCTTCTGGACACCCTGTCCGCCTGGTTCGCCTGCGGGGGGTCCGCCCAGCGGGCCGGCGAGCGGCTGTACTGCCATCGCAACACCGTCCTGAACCGGCTGCGCCGCTGCGAACAGCTCACCGGCCGCTCACTGGCCCGCCCGCACGACGTGGTGGAGATCGCCCTCGCCCTGACGGCACGCCGGCTGCTGCACGGCTGACGCGCGACCCACGGACGCGGGCCGCGGGACGGCCCCCGACGCGACCCGCGCGGCTACCCGTTCCGGCACGGCGCCGCCCCACACCGGCCCGGGCTCCTGCGGTGTCGCTCACCGCCGCACGGCATCTCCTGCTCCGGCCCCCGGCCCCCGGCCCCCGGCCCCTGGCCCCCGGCCCCTGGCCCCCGGCCCCCGGCCCCCGGCGCCTGGGCAGCCGCACAATCCCCGCCGTCCCCGGTTGGGACCACGCAGCCACCGGGCCGGAACTCCTGTACGCCCGCCCGGGCCCGTGCTGTCGTGAGCTGCCCCGCCCCCGAAGCCCCCGTGCCCGACGGTACGGAACCGAGGAGCCGTGATGTCCGAAGCACCACCGGACGAAGAGCCCACCCTGCACGTCGAGGGCCTCGACGTGACCTACGGCCGTGCCCTGTCCGCACTTCGCTCCGTGTCCCTGACCGTCCCGCACGGCACGGTCGTCGCCCTCCTCGGCGCCAACGGCGCGGGCAAGACGACCCTGTTGCGGGCGGTGTCCGGCACCCTGCGCCTGCACCGCGGCGCGGTCACCGCCGGCCGTATCCGCTACGGAGCCACGGAACTCGACGGACGCGACCCGGTCGCCGCCGTGCGCGCCGGAGTCGTCCAGGTCCCCGAGGGACGCCGGGTCTTCGCCGGACTCACCGTCGACGAGAACCTGCGCTCCGGCGGCCTCGGCCTCGGGCGACGCCGCCCGGACCAGGTCGCCGAGGCCCGCGACCGGGTCTTCACCCTCTTCCCGCGTCTGGCCGAACGCCCCCGGCAGGCAGCGGGACTGCTCTCCGGCGGCGAGCAGCAGATGCTCGCCATCGGCCGGGCCCTCATGGCCGCGCCCCGCCTGCTCCTGCTCGACGAGCCCTCCCTGGGCCTTGCCCCCCGAATGGTGTACCGGATCGCCGAGGTCGTGCGCGAGATCAACGTCCAGGGCACCGCCGTCCTGCTCGTCGAGCAGAACGCGGGCATGGCGCTGTCCCTCGCGGACACCGCCCACGTCCTGGAGGTCGGCGAAGTCCGGCTGTCGGGACCCGCGGACGAACTCGCCCGCACGGACGCCGTGAAGCGGCTGTACCTGGGGGAGCCCACCGAGGAACGGGACGGGACCGCACTCAGCGCCGGAACCACCGGGGAACGGGACGGGACCGCACTCAGCGCCGGAACCACCGAGGGGCAGGGAGCCGCGTGACCACCCGCACTACCGCACCACCCGAACTCGCCGTGACGGACGTGACCGTCCGCTTCGCGGGGCTCACCGCCCTGGAGGCGGTGTCCTTCACCGTCGCGCCGGGCACCGTCCACGCGCTCATCGGACCCAACGGAGCGGGCAAGTCCACCTGCTTCAACGTGCTGTCGGGCCTGTGCCGCCCGGCCACGGGCACCGTTCGGCTCGGGGAGACCGAACTGACCCGGCTCGCACCACACCGCATCGCCGCCCTCGGCATGGCCCGCACCTTCCAGAACATCGTCACCACCCGGGGCACCGTCGCCGACAACCTGATGCTCGGCCGCCACGCCTTGTCCCGGGCCGGGTTCGTCGCCGACGCGCTGCGCCTGCCGCACGCGCGGCGAGAACAACGGGAACATCTCGCCCGGGCCCGTGAGATAGCCGAACTGACCGGCCTGGGGCGGCACTTCGACAGCCCCGTCGCGCCGCTCTCCTACGGTGACCGCAAGCGCGTGGAGTTCGCCCGGGCCCTCTGCCTGGAGCCCAGCGTGCTGCTGCTGGACGAGCCGGTCGCCGGGATGAACGCCTCCGAGCGTGCCCGGACGGCCGAGGTCCTGCACGCCGTACGCGCCGAACTCGGCCTGTCGGTCGTGCTGGTGGAGCACGACATGGGTCTGGTGATGCGGCTCGCCGACGAGGTCACCGTCCTCGACTTCGGCCGTGCCATCGCGCACGGCACCCCGGACGAGGTCCGCGGCGACCCCGGGGTGCTGCGCGCCTACCTCGGCACCGGCGCCGGACAGGAGGACGCGGCATGACCACCCTCCTGGACAACGTCTTCAACGGCTTCGCCCTCGGCGCGGTCCACGCCCTCGTCGCCCTCGGCTTCGTCATCATCTTCAAGGCCTCCGGCGTCATGAACTTCGCCCACGGTTCCCTGCTCCTGCTCGGCGGCTACCTCACCGCCGTACTCCACGACGACCTCGGTTTCGCCGGGGCGCTCGCGGTGTCCGTCCTGGTGACGGCGGCCGTGGCAGGAGCCATGGACCGGTTCCTGCTCCAGGCCGGCGGGACGGACCCGCACACCGCGCACGTACAGACCATCGTCACCATCGGCGTCGACATCCTCGTCCTCACCGACCTGTCGCGGCGCATCGGCGGCGACCTGCTCTCGCTGGGCGACCCCTTTGGCGATTCGGTCAGCGGGCTGGGGCCGGTCACGGTCGCGGACAGCCGGATCGCCGCGATCGTGGTCTCCACCGTGGTCATCGCCGGTGTCTTCGCCCTGTTCCGGCACACCTCGTGGGGGCTGTCGCTGCGCGCCGCGGCCGAGGACGTCGAGGCGGCCTCCCTGATGGGCGTACGACTGGTACGGGTCCGCATGCTGGCCTGGTGCCTGGCCGGCGCGCTGGCCGCGCTGGCGGCCGTCTTCCTGGCCGCGTTCCCCGCCCCCGGACTGGAACGCACCACGGGGCAGATCGCCCTGAAGGCGTTCCCGGCCGCCGTCCTCGGCGGGATGGCCTCGCCGCCCGGCGCCCTTGCGGGCAGTCTGCTGATCGGCATGACCGAGGCGCTCGTCGCCGGTTACCAGTCCGAACTGCACATCCTGGGCGAGGGGTTCGGCGAGGTCGCCCCCTACGCGGTGATGGTGCTGGTGCTGCTGGTACGGCCCACCGGGTTGTTCGGCGGTAAGGCGGCGGTCCGTGTCTGAGCGGCTCTTCCACGTCCGTGCGGCCCGGGCCGGTCGGACCCTCGCAGCCGTCGCCGTCCTGTGCGCGCTGCCCTTCTACCTCGACGCGTTCTGGCTGCGCATCGGCCTGTTCTCGATGGCGGCGGCCGTCGGCGCGGTCGGCCTCGGCCTGCTGTCCGGCACAGCGGGCCAGCTCTCCCTCGGCCACGCCTTCTTCCTGGCCGTGGGCGCCTACGGCTACGTATGGCTGGCCGGTGAGCCCGGCCCCGGCCTGCCGACCGGTGTGGCCGCGGTGCTCGCGGTCCTGCTCACGGGGGCGGCCGGCGGACTGTTCAGTCCCGTCGCCGGGCGGGTGCGCGGCATCTACCTGGGTGTCGCGACCCTGGCCCTGGTCTTCCTCGGCCACCACGTCCTGCTCACCGCGGACTCCGTCACCGGCGGCTTCAACGGTCGCTCGGTCCCCCCGCTGGAACTGGGCGGCCTCTCCTTCTCCGCCGACCCCGCACTGACCGTGCTGGGCGTGCCGTTCGGGGCCGAGGAACGACTCTGGTACCTGGGCCTCGGCGTGTTCGCGATCACCTGGTTCACGGCCCGCGGGCTGCTCCGCGGCCGTTCCGGACGGGCCCTGGTGGCACTGCGCGACAGCGAGACCGCGGCCGCGGTGATGGGCGTGGACGTCTCCCGGCACCGCTCCGCGGCCTTCGTCGTCTCTTCGGTGTACGCGGGCCTCGCCGGGGTGCTGCTCGCCCTCTCCTTCCGCCGCGTGGTGCCCGACTACTTCGGCCTCGTGCTGTCCGTCGACTACCTCGCCATGATCGTCATCGGCGGGCTGGGGTCGGTCGCCGGAGCCGCAGCGGGCGCGGTCTTCGTCACGGCGCTGCCCCTGCTGATGACCCGCTACGCCGACCAACTCCCCTTGGTGGCCGCCCCCGGCGCCGCCGACGGGACGGTCGGCCCCACCGAGGCCGCCCGCTACCTCTACGGCGCGGCGATCGTCCTGATCCTCCTCTTCGCCCCCGACGGCCTGCACGGCCTGGTCCGCCGCCTGCGGACCCGCACCGGCGGCAACCGGGGCGCCCCACCACCCGCGAGCGCCACCTCCCCGACACCCTCACCCGCCTCAGCCGCACGAGCCAAGGAGCCCACCCCGTGAAGCCCACGCACCACCACACGCACCGCGCACGTCCCACCACGCTCCTGGCCGCGGCCCTCGCGGCCCTTCTCCTGAGCACCACAGGATGCAGCTCCAAGGCGGACTCCGCCGGCACCACCGGCGACGGCGCCGGCGGCATCAAGACCGGACCCGGAGTGACCGACAAGAGCATCAGACTCGGCGCGCTCACCGATCTCACGGGTCCGTACGCCACCCTCGGGAAGAGCATCGTGCAGGCCCAGCAGATGTGGGCGGACGAGGTCAACGCCCGCGGCGGCATCTGCGACCGGCGCGTGGAGATCGTCGTCAAGGACCACGGCTACGACGTGCAGAAGGCCGTCACCGCCTACGCCGACCTGTCCGCGGACGTCGTGGCGCTGCCCCAGGTCATCGGCTCGCCGGTGATGGCCGCCCTGCTCGACGACATCGAGCGGGACGAGATCCTCACCTTCCCGCAGGCCTGGGCCGCCTCCCTGCTGGGCCGGGACTCGGTCCAGGTCCTGGGCACCACCTACGACATCGACATGATCGCCGCCGTCGACTTCCTCACCCGCACCAAGGGGCTCGCGAAGGGGGACACGATCGGCCACGTCTACTTCGAGGGCGACTACGGCGCGAACGCGCTGGAGGGCTCCCGGTGGGCCGCCGAGAAGGCCGGCCTGAAGGTCGCCGGGCAGAAGATCAAGGCGACGGACACCGACCTGTCCGCACAGGTCTCGGCCCTGCGCAAGGCGGGCGTCAAGGCGATCCTGATCAGCGCGGGACCGGCCCAGACCGCCTCACTGGTCGGGGTCGCGGCCTCGCGCGGCCTGAAGGTGCCGGTCGTCAGTAGTGCCCCCGGCTACGCCCCGCAGCTCATGAAGACACCGGCCGCCCCCGCCCTGGCCGCCCTGCTGAACGTGGTCAGCGCCGCGCCCGCGGTCAGTTCGGACCTGGCCGGGGTGCGCAGGATGGCCGCCTCCTACCGGAAGAAGTTCCCGGGCTCCCCCGTCGACGCAGGTGTCCTGTCCGGCTACAACGCCGCTCAGCTGATGGGGCGTGACCTGCGGAAGGCCTGCGAGAGAGGCAGCCTGGCCCGCGCGGACGTCGTCAAGGCCCACCGCTCCCAGACCGCCGTCGACGTCGGACTCGGCACCGCCCAGGACTTCTCCGACAAGGCCCGCCCGGCGAGCACCTCGACCTGGGTGCACAAGCCGGACGCCAAGGCGGTGGGAGCCGCGGTGAACGTGGAAAAGGCCCACACCGCGCCGGGCGTCGAGCAGTACCTGGACGCCCGCACCCCGTAAGCGCGGAGCGGACGACCGCCTCGCACCCGGCCCGCCACGGGTTCGCCGTAACGCCCCAACCGCGCCTTCGGCGTGGAAGCGGCCTGCCCACACCTCCGGGAGGCATGCTGAGGCGGTGACCGGCGTACGCGCAACGCGCATGCCGCGACGACCACAGGTGAGGGGCACGAGGTGGCGGACGACCGTCGAGTGGAGGTGCCGCCCGGTGGGGAGGCCGGTGTGCTGGTGGACCGGCTGAAGGAGCGGATCTACGCGACCATCACGATGATCGCGGTGGTCGTCGGTCTGTCCTTCGGTGAGGTGGGCTCCCTCGGCGCCGTCGCCACCGTCCTGACGACCGCGCTGGGCCTGTGGCTCGCCGCGCTCGTCGCCGACCAGCAGGCGCACCGCACCGTCCACCGCCGCCTCGCCACGGGCCATGAGCTGCGCCGCATGCTGTACGTCAGCAGCCCGCTGCTGTCGTGCGCCGCCGGTCCGGCCGTACTGATCGCTCTGGCGGCGCTGGACGTGATCAGCCTGCATGCCGCGTTGCTGGCGGCGGCAGGGGTGGGCGTCGTATCGCTGTTCCTGTGGGGCTGTCTGGGCGGGCTGCGCATGGGCGGCGGCCTGGTGGCGGCGGTGGTGGCGGGGCTGCTGGACGCGGCGATCGGCGTGGCGGTCGCCCTGGTCAAGGCTGCGGCCGGGCACTGAGGATCATCAGCGAGTCCTCCATGGCCGCCACCATGGCAAAGGGGAACCGGTCGAGCTCCAGACACAGGGAAACGTCATCGGGGTGCGCTCCCAGCCGCACCCCCTCCGCCAATTCGGCAGCCGCGCGCGATTCGCCTGCGCGGCGGAGGTACTCCGCCGCGTCCGGCCCGGCCCCGGCAGCCCTCCTTGCGATGTACTGAGCGCACGCCAGATCCTCGTCGGCCTGCCCGCCCTCGCCGGTGACCACGAACGTGACGCTCTCACTCCCGCGTGTCAGAAGAAGCCGAGCCGTCGCCTCCGCCACGGCGAAACTGGCGCACAACACCAGCGAAGCGTCCTTCACCGCGAGGGCGCCGACCGTCCCAGCCGTGGTCTTCTGCACGACGGTGCGTCCGCCGAGGTCCCAAGACCGCAGCAGGCCGGGTGAGTTGACGGTGTCGAACCCCGGCGCGGGCGGGCCGTCCTTGAGCGCCACCCAATCCGGGTGGCGGGCCTTGAGCGTCAGCGCCTGATCCAGGGACTCGGCGAGGACGATCCGCTCCGCCCCCCGGCCGAAGGCCCACGCGGCCACCGTGAAGGCGCGCATGACGTCGACGACGACCGCGACGGACGGGGTGTCGGTCAACTCGGCGATGCCGGCGAAACGAGCTTCCACCCGGCCATGATCGCGCATGCCCGCACGGGGCCCGGAGGGGCGGGGCGATCTCAGCCCTTGACGCTGTCCTGGGCCGGACCCGGTCGGGGCGATCCGATGGGCGGGCGGGGAGCGGGGCCCTCGGTGCGGGGCCGGGTGAGGGCTTCGGGGCGGAGGATCGTGTCCCCTCTCCGTTCTGCGGGCCCTCGACCAGCTCGCCATCGAGACGGCCGTGCCGGTCATGACCGAGCAGGACCTGCAACACATGCGCCAGGCCAATCGCGACTTCGAACGGGCCGTCGCCGCCAACGACACCTCGGCCGCCCTGGCCGCGGACGACCGCTATCACGCGGTCCCCATCTCCGCGGCGGACAATCCCGTGCTCAGCCGGATCATCGAGCAGCTCCACCCCCAGCTGCACCGCATCCTCCGCCGCAAGTTCTCCACGCTTCTGGGCGGCCGCAACACCATCGAACACCACGACCGGCTCATCGACGTCTGCGCCGCCAAAGACGCCCGCGCCGCGGCCGAACTCTCCGGACAGCACTGGTCCGAACTCGGCGGACACATCAACGCGCTCTTCGACACCAACCAGTTCGCGGAGGCCGCCGACGGCTGACACCCGGCGGACACCGGCCGGGTCCGTCCCGGTGTCTAGGCCGTCTCGCCCTTCGGCCGGACGGCTCCGCCTCTGGGAGCGCCGGACGGGACAGGGCCGAGCGGGTCGTCGACAAGACCTGCGACGCGACGCGCCTCGTCGACGGGGTCCACGGCCATCTCGTCCGCCGCGCGGGTGAGCGCCTGCAGTGCGGGGACGAGCCCGGCGCGGGCCTCGGCGGGCAGTCGCTCCACGAGGGCCCGGATCTCGGTGCGCCGGTGCGCGAGAACACGCTCCACCAGCTCACGTCCCCCGGGGGTGAGGCGCAGGACCACCTCTCGCCGGTTGGCGGGATTGACCCTGCGGTCGATGAGGCCGGCGTCCTCCAGCCTGCCGGCCATCCTCAGGGCGGTCGAGGGGTTGACGCCCAGGGTCGCGGCCATGGCGGCGAGCTTGACGGGCCCGCACGTCTCCAGCACCACGAGGGCGCGCAGCTGGGGAAGGGTGAGTGCGCTGCCGGCGGACGACAGGGCCCGTGCGGAGATGGCGACCAGCAGTCTGGACGCCGCCATGACGGCGAGGGTGACCTCCTCGGCCTCCTGATCCGGATCCGCGTGCGAGGGCGCCATGATGCCGTTCCACCTCTCCGTACAGCGATCTTGTCATCGCCCCCCCGAGGCCGAACCTTTGCGGAAGGCAAGGGCAGAGGGTGAGACCGGGGCGGACGCAGTCGAAATGTTCCGCGAAAACCATCATTGCAGAGTGCAAGGGTGGGTACGCGGACGCCGGAGGCTCTCCGCGGTCCGGCGCCGAAGGGGAGGCCCCGGGCGGAGTCCCACCGCGAGGAGATCCTCCGCTCAAGGATCCGGCCCGTACGCGGGGCACGCCGAAGGAACGGTTATCCGATGACTCGTACATCGCGCCACAGCACCCGCGGCTCGACCGGCTGGTCGCCCGAGGCGGTCGACGTGGCGGAGCTGGAGGCCGCGCTGTGCGAGGCGGTCGACGGCGAAGTCCGGTTCGACGCGGGCAGCAGGGGCGCCTACGCCACGGACGGCTCCAACTACCGCCAGGTGCCGCTCGGCGTGGTCGTGCCCCGCAATGTGGACGCCGGGGCGCGGGCGGTGGAGGTCTGCGCGCGGCTCAAGGCCCCGGTGCTGTCCCGGGGCGGCGGGACCAGTCTGGCGGGTCAGGCCACCAACACCGCCGTGATCATCGACTGGACCAAGTACTGCCACACGCTGGTCGCGGTGGACCCCGAGGCGCGCACCTGCGTGGTGGAGCCCGGCATCGTCCTGGACGAACTCAACCGGCAACTATCGTGTCACGGGCTCCAGTTCGGGCCGAAACCGTCCACGCACAGCCATTGCGCGCTGGGCGGCATGATCGGCAACAACTCGTGCGGGGCGTCGGCCCAGGCGTACGGCAAGACCGTGGACAACGTGCGCCGCCTGGAGGTCCTCACCTGCGACGGCACCCGTATGTGGGTCGGGCCGACGTCGGAGGCCGAACGGGCGCGGATCGTCGCCGAGGGCGGGCGCCGAGCCGAGATCCACCTCGGCCTGGAGCGCATCGTCGCCGCGCACCTGGCGGACATCCGCACGGGATACCCGAGGATCCCGCGCCGGGTCTCGGGCTACAACCTCGACTCCCTGCTGCCGGAGCACGGCTTCGACCTGGCCAAGGCCCTGGTCGGCAGTGAGGGCACCCTGGTGACGGTACTGCGCGCCGAACTCGACCTGGTGCCGGTGCCGTCCCACCAGTCACTGCTGGTGCTCGGCTACGACGACATCTGCGCCGCCGCCGACGACGTGCCCGAGCTGCTGCGGCACTGTTCGCCCGGCCAGTTGGAGGCCCTCGACGGCAGGATGGCACAGCTCATGCGCGAGGAGCACGCCTACCCGGAATCCCTCGATGCCCTGCCGGACGGCGACAGCTGGCTGATGCTGCAGTTCGCGGGTGACAGCCAGGAGGAGGCCGACGAACAGGCGCACGCGCTGCTGCGCGCCCTGGGCCGCAGCGAGAACGAGGCCACGGTGGCCTTCTCCGACGACCCCGCACGTGAGCAGAAGATGCTCAAGGCACGCGAGGCGGGCCTCGGAGTGACCGCGCGCCCGCCGGACGACCGGGAGACCTGGGAGGGCTGGGAGGACTCCGCCGTCCCGCCCGATCGGCTGGGCGACTATCTCCGCGACCTCAAGAAGCTGTTCGCCGAGTTCGACTACGACCACCCTTCCCTGTACGGGCACTTCGGACAGGGCTGTGTGCACACCCGCATCCCGTTCGGACTGAAGACCGCCGAGGGCGTCGCCGGATTCCGCCGCTTCCTGGAACGGGCCGCGGACCTCGTGACCTCCTACGGCGGTTCCCTGTCCGGGGAACACGGGGACGGCCAGTCCCGGGGCGAGCTGCTCACCCGCATGTTCGGGGAACGGCTGGTGTCCGCCTTCGGCGAGGTGAAGGCCCTCTTCGACCCGGACGACCTGATGAACCCGGGCAAGGTCGTCGCACCCAACCCGGTCGACGGGCAGCTGCGGCTCGGCCCCGGGTGGCGGCCGGCCGAGACGGAGACGCACTTCGGTTACCCGGAGGACGAGCACTCCTTCACCCGAGCCGTGATGCGCTGCGTCGGCATCGGCAACTGCCGCAGCCACCAGGGCGGCGTGATGTGCCCGTCGTACCGGGCGACGCAGGAGGAGGAGCACTCCACACGCGGGCGGGCCCGGCTGCTCTTCGAAATGCTCGACGGCCACGCGGACTCCGCGGTAACCGACGGCTGGCGGTCCACGGAGGTGCGCGACGCCCTCGACCTGTGCCTGGCGTGCAAGGGCTGCAAGTCCGACTGTCCGACGGGCGTCGACATGGCGACGTACAAAGCCGAATTCCTCGCCCACCACTACGACGGCCGCCCGCGTCCCGCGGCGCACTACTCGATGGGCTGGCTGCCGGTGTGGGCCCGGCTGTCCCGTCTCGCCCCCTCGCTGGTCAACAGCGTGCTGCACGCCCCCGGTCTGGCCCGCGCCGGCAAGTGGCTGGCGGGGGTGGACGGCGCCCGCCGGGCACCGGTGTTCGCCCCGCAGTCGTTCGTGCAGTGGTGGCGGGCACGCAACGTGGAGCAGCCGGATCCCGCCGACGAGCGGACCGTCGTCCTGTGGCCCGACACGTTCAGCACCTACTTCCACCCGTCGATCGCGATGTCGGCCGTGCGGGTCCTGGAGGACGCGGGCTTCCGAGTCGCCGTGCCCACGGACGCCGTGTGCTGCGGCCTCACCTGGATCTCCACCGGCCAACTGGACATCGCGAAGAGGGTCTTGCGCCGCACACTCGACGTCCTGCGGCCCTACCTCGAGGCCGGCACACCGGTCATCGGGCTCGAACCGTCCTGCACCGCCGTGTTCCGCGCCGACGCGCCGGAGCTGATGCCGGACAACCAGGACGTGCAGCGCCTGGCCGGCCGGTTCCGCACGTTCGCCGAACACCTCGTGCGGCACGCGCCCCACGGCTGGCAACCGCCCGCCCTGGCCCGGCAGGCGCTCGTACAGACCCACTGCCACCAGCACGCGGTCCTCAAGGACGACGCCGACCGGGAACTGATGCGCCGTGCCCACCTCGACGCCGAGGTCCTCGACGAGGGCTGCTGCGGTCTCGCCGGCAACTTCGGCTTCGAACGCGGCCACCACGAGATCTCCCTGGCCGTCGCGGAACAGGGCGTCCTGCCCGCCGTGCGTGCGGCCGCCCCGGGCAGTCTGCTCCTCGCGGACGGCTTCAGCTGCCGCACCCAGATCGAGCAGAGCGACGTCGGCCGCCGGGCACTGCACCTCGCCGAAGCGCTGGCGCTGGGCCTGGACGGAAACCTGCCCGGTGAGCAGCCCGAGCGCCTGGCCCAACGGCCACCCGGCCCGTCCCGCACGGGCCGCTGGACGATCACCGCGGGCGCCGCGGCCCTGACCACCGGAGCGGCCGCCCTGGCCGCCCGCAGTGCCGCGCGACGCCTGCGCCGGGCCTAGCCGGGCACCCGGCAACACCTGACGCACCTCCACCGGAAAGGTCAGCACCATGTCGACGAAGGTCTCCGACCACGTCCTGCAGCGCCTGCGCGAATGGGAGGTCGAGCACGTCTTCGCCTACCCCGGAGACGGCATCAACGGACTGCTCGCCGCCTGGGGGCGGGCCGACAACAAGCCCGAGTTCATCCAGGCCCGGCACGAGGAGATGGCCGCCTTCCAGGCCGTCGGCTACGCGAAGTTCTCCGGCCGGGTCGGGGTGTGCGCCGCCACCTCCGGGCCCGGCGCCATCCACCTCCTCAACGGCCTGTACGACGCCAAGCTCGACCACGTGCCCGTCGTCGCGATCGTGGGGCAGACCAACCGCAGCGCGATGGGCGGCTCCTACCAGCAGGAGGTCGACCTGCTGAGCCTCTACAAGGACGTCGCCTCCGACTTCTGCGAGATGGTCACCGTCCCGGAGCAACTGCCCAACGTGCTCGACCGGGCCATGCGCACCGCGATGGCACGCCGCTCGGTGACGGCCGTCATCATCCCGGCGGACGTGCAGGAACTCGACTACTCCGCCCCCGGGCACGCCTTCAAGATGGTGCCCTCCAGCCTGGGCATGTCCCACTACGCCCCGGTGCCCGCGGAATCCGACATCGAGCGTGCCGCCGAGGTGCTGAACGCCGGTGAGAAGGTCGCCCTGCTCATCGGCCAGGGCGCGCGCGGCGCCCGCCAGGAGGTCATGGAGGTCGCCGAACGGCTGGGCGCCGGCGTGGCCAAGGCGCTCCTCGGCAAGGACGCGCTCGACGACGACCTCCCCTACGTCACCGGCGCCATCGGGCTCCTGGGCACCCGTCCGTCGTACGAGCTGATGCAGGACTGCGACACCCTGCTGGTCATCGGATCCAGCTTCCCCTACACGCAGTTCATGCCCGAGTTCGGCCAGGCGCGGGCCGTCCAGATCGACATCGACCCGCACATGGTCGGCTTGCGCTACCCGTTCGAGGTCAACCTCGTCGGTGACGCCCGCGCGACGCTGCAACGGCTCCTGCCGCACCTGCGGCAGGCCGGGCACGACGGCTGGCGCAAGAAGATCGAGAAGAACACCGCCCGCTGGTGGGAGGTCATGGAACGGCGCGCCGCGGTGGACGCCGACCCGATCAACCCGGAGTACGTGGCCCACACGCTGAACGACCTGCTGCCCGACGACGTCATCCTGGCCGCCGACTCCGGTTCGGCCGCCAACTGGTACGCACGCCATCTGCGGTTGCGCGGCAGCATGCGCGGCTCGCTCTCCGGCACCCTCGCCACGATGGGCCCCGGCGTCCCCTACGTCATCGGGGCGAAGTTCGCACACGGGGACCGCCCCGCCATCGCGCTCGTGGGCGACGGGGCGATGCAGATGAACGGACTCGCCGAGCTGATCACGATCGCCAAGTACTGGCAGCAGTGGGAAGACCCGCGCCTGGTGGTGGCCGTGCTCAACAACCAGGACCTCAACCAGGTCACCTGGGAGATGCGCGCCATGTCCGGCGCCCCCCAGTTCCTGCCCTCACAGTCCCTGCCCGACGTCGCCTACGCCGACTTCGCCCGCTCGCTCGGGCTGCACGGGATGCGGGTGGAGAAGCCGCAGGACGTACAGGGCGCGTGGGAGGCGGCGCTGGCATCCGACCGGCCCTTCGTGCTGGACTTCCGCACCGACCCGGCCGTACCGCCCATCCCGCCGCACGCGTCGCTCGACCAGATCGAGGCCGCGGCGGCGTCCGTGCTCAAGGGCGACAGCGATCGCACCGCGATGGTCCGTCAGGGCTTCAAGGCCAAGGTGCAGGAAATGCTGCCCGGCGGCCGGCACCGCGAGGACGGGCCCGGTGCGGGTGAGGACCGGTGACGGACGCGGCGGTGGTGGAACGGCTGGACACCGCCGTCTACACGGTGCCCACCGACGCCCCCGAGGCGGACGGCACCCTGAGCTGGGACAGCACCACCCTCGTCGTCGCGACCGTACGGAGCGGCCGGGTCACCGGAACCGGCTACACCTACGCCCCGGCGGCCGCGGCGCGCATCGTCGACGGCCTGCTCGGCGGCATCGTCGTCGGCTGCCCCGTCTTCGACGTGCCGCGCCTGAACGAGGCCATGCACCGTGCCGTGCGCAACGCGGGACTGCCCGGCGTCGCCGCCCAGGCGATCGCGGCGGTCGACATCGCGCTGTGGGACTGCAAGGCCCGCCTGCTGGACCTGGCCCTCGTCGACCTGCTGGGCGCCGCCCGGCCGGACGTGCCGGTCTACGGCAGCGGCGGGTTCACCACCTACGACGCCGCACGGCAGGATCGCCAACTGCGCGGCTGGACCGAGGAAGAGGGCATTCCGCGCGTCAAGATCAAGATCGGTGAGTCGTGGGGGCGGCGGGAGGAACGTGACCTGCGGCGGGTCGCCGAGGCGCGCGCGAGCGTCGGCGACGCCACCGCCCTGTACGTGGACGCCAACGGGGCCTACGACGCCAAACAGGCCGTCCGGGTCGCAGGCGCGCTGGCCGACCACGGCGTGACCTGGTTCGAGGAGCCCGTCTCCTCCGACCACCCGGGCACCCTGGCCCGCATCCGCGATCAGATCACGATCGACGTCGCCGCCGGCGAGTACGGCTACACCCTCCCGTACTTCGAGCACATGCTCGCCGCCGGCGCCGTCGACTGCCTGCAGGCGGACATCACCCGGTGCGGCGGCATCACGGTCTGGCTGCGTGCCGCGGCCCTCGCTCAGGGCCGCGGCCTGGAGATCTCCGGTCACTGCGCTCCCCATGCCCACGCCCATGCCGCCGCGGCGGTGCCCAATCTGCGCCACCTGGAGTGGTTCCACGACCACGTCCGCATCGAACGCCTCCTGTTCGAGGGCGTCCTCGACCCCCGCGGCGGCAGTATCGGCCCCGGCGGCGCAGAAGAGCCGGGCCTGGGCCTGACCCTGAACACAGAGCGCGCGGGACGATACCGGGTGGGCTGAGGGAGAGGGTGTGACGAGGCGGTCCGGCGGTGCGCCCACGACAGGCGCACCGGTCCCGCCCGGCAGTTCACGCAGCCAGGGTCCCAGGTCGTGTCCGCGACCTAGCCGTGCCGGTCGACGAGCCGGCCGAACGACGTCATGCACGACGGGCAGTGGCGATCCGTCTCCACCGGCTCGGTCTCCCTCGGTTCGAGGGGCACGCCGCAGAGGGCCACGGTGCCGTGTTTGGCCTTCACGTGCCAGACGAAGGTCGTGCCGGGCTCGTCGAGGCCGGTGCACATCTCGTACATGCTTCCCCCATGGGACGGACGACTCTCCGACCAGGACATCCCATCCGCGGCTGCGGCACAGTACGGGGGCGGCTGTTCGGGTGAACCGGGCGGCGGGCGAGGGGCGGACGGTCCGGCCGGCGGTCGTCAGCCCCGGTGCACCACGCGGTGGCGGTGGTAGACGACGCCCGACCCGAACGTGCGGGTCTCGACGAGTTCGAGATCGACCCGGCGTTCGTGCTGCGGGAAGAACGGGATCCCCCCGCCGATCAGCACCGGGTAGACCACGGTGCGGTACTCGTCGATCAGATCCGACGCGGCCGCCTCGGCGGCGAGAGTCGCGCCGCCGATCGCGATGTCACCCTCCGTCGGCTCGGCCCGCAACCGTTCGATCTCCGCCGCCAGGCCCCCGGACAGCAGACGGGCGTTGCCCCGCACCGTCGACAGCGTCCTGGAGAAGACCACCTTCGGCAGCGGCTTCCACAGCGTGGTCCACTCGCGCTGCGCCTCGTCGAGCGAGGGATCCTGATCGGCGGTCTCCCAGTACAGCATCGTCTCGTACAGCCGTCGCCCCAGCAGGTGGACGCCGACCTCCCGGATCTCGTCGATCCAGAAGCGGAAGACCTCCTCGTCGGGGACCGTCCAGTTGAAGCCGCCGTCCGGTCCGACGATGTAGCCGTCGAGTGACGTGCTCATCGAATAGGTCACGCTGCGCATCGGCAGTCCTCCTCGCTGACGGGATTCGACCGTACGGCGTCCCGCCGCGCTGCCGCAGTGCGGTACACGCGACACGCCTTCCTCGCGGCCCCCGCGGAAGGCCCGGGCAACCGGCACCTCGTCAGAGCTCGGCGGGGTCCGCGACCTTCAGGCCGCGGGCCGTGACGAGTTGCACGCTGCCGTCGGTCAGGCGATAGCGCAGACCCACCACTGCGGCCTGTCCCGCGCCGACCCTCCCGGCGAGCACCCGGGAGCGGTCCACGAGCAGGTCCACAGTGTTCCGCACGTGCTCGGCGAGGATCTCCTCCGGCTCGGCCCGTCCGGCGGCCCGCGCCGCCGGCACACTGGGGGTGACCCGCTCGACGACGTCCCGCACGAACCCGGCCGGTGCGACGCCGTCCTCCACCGCGGCGCACGCCGCACCGACCGCGCCGCACGACTCGTGCCCCAGCACCACCACCAGCGGGCAGCCCAGCAGGTCCACGCCGTACTCGATACTGCCCAGCACCTCCGCCCCCGCGACGTGGCCAGCGGTGCGCACCACGAACAGGTCGCCCAGGCCACGGTCGAAGACGATCTCGGCGGCCACCCGGGAGTCGGAACACCCGAACAGCACGGCGAAGGGCTGTTGGGCCGGTGCGATCTCGGCGCGGCACGCGGCGCGCGGCGTCCTGCGCGGGGCGCTCGGGGGCACCCGCGACGAACCGCCGATTACCGGCCAGCAGCAGATCGAGGGCACCGCGGGGCGTCGGGGTGCGAGGCTCGGTCGTGATCGCAGCCTGAGGGCCGTCGGCCACCCTCGCACCGGCTGCCGCCGCCGGTTCGCCCGGCGCCGGCGTCAACGCGCGGAAGCGGGCGGGGTGAACCCCGGCTGCCCGGCCGGGGCATGTCCCGTCAGCACGAGTTCCTTCGCCCTGCGGTACTCGTCGTCCGTGATGGCCCCGCTCTGCCGGATCTCGGACAGCCTGGCGAGTTCGTCGACGCTGCTCGACCGGCCCTCGGTGCCCGCGGCCTGCCTGATGCGGGCGTCGAAGGCCTCCTGCTGGGCCCGGGCCTGCGCCATCTCACGGCGGCCCATGTTCTTGCCGCGGGCGATCACGTAGACGAACACGCCCAGGAAGGGCAGCAGCACGGTGAGCACCAGCCAGCCGGTCTTCGCCCAGCCGCTCAGGTCGTCGTCACGGAAGATGTCGACCACCACGCGGAAGAGCAGGATGAACCACATGATCCACAGGAAGAACAGGAGCATGCTCCAGAAGACGCTCAACAGGGGGTAGTCGTAGGCCAGATATGTCTGCGCGCTCATTTCTCTCCTCCGTCTCGACGCTCGCCGGGGTCACCGGCGGGTGCTGCCTTCAGCTTGGGTCCGGAGAGCCACGATCGGCCTCACCCGGCGCGGGTGAGCGTGCGGCGGCCCGGTACCACGCGGTGGAGGCGACGTACTCGCCGAGGGCCAGGCCCGACACGGCCACGAGGAAGACGGCGATGAGCCAGGACAGGAACGTGAACACGGGGCCGAGAGGGCCGAACTCGTCCAGGCTGCGCTGCATCGCCGTGGGCACCAGCACGCGCGCGGCCAGGCTCAGCAGGACCGTACCGGCGCCGGCCAGCACCGCGCCCGGCAGCAGGCTCCGCCAGCCGATCCGGCCGCCCAGCAGCAGATGCTGGGACCACCACCACAGCAGCGTCGCGGACAGCAGGGAGAGCACCAGCCCGGTCAGGGTGCCCGCGCCGAACCCCTCGCGCACCGGCCCCTGGAACAACAGGTAGGCGAGCCAGACCAGCAGCCACAGCAGCCAGCGCCAGAAGACCGCTCGTATCGGTGCGCGCGGCAACCGCCAGCAGCGCTCGCACACCGCCTGCAGGGCCCGGCTGAACGCCGTGGCCGACACGAGGGTCACCACCGCGCCCACCGCTCCGGCCGTGTGGCGAGTCGTGCCCGTCGCGGAGAACACCCGGCGCAGCTCATCCAGGGTGTCACCGCGCATGCCCAGAACCGCGCGGACGGAGTCGGCCAGCAGGTCCTGCATCCAGTCCGGGGCGAACGCCGCCACGGTCATCAGCAGCGGGAGCGCGGTGAGAAACGCCTGCGCGGCCAGCCGCACCGAGCCCTCCACGATGTTGAGCGCCGCCAGGCGGGACAGCAGCCGGGCCGCGGCCCCGGACCGCAGGCCGGCCGAAAGCCGCGCCGCCGTGTGCCCGCGTGGCCTGCCGGAGAGACCGGGTTTCAAGGCCATGACTCACGGAACCGCCCGCTGCTCGCCCTGTGCCGCCGCCGGCCCGGCCGGTCCGGCGGCGGCCGCCAGGATCGCCAGGACGGCCAGGACGACCAGGGCGATACCAACGACGAGCGCCACCGCTCCGACGGTGGGGTGGTTCCAGAGGACCAGCGTCAGAGCCGCCGCCCCGATGACCGCACCGGTGATCCACTGCCGGTGGTCGGCCAGCCGGCGTCCCACCGCACCGGTGTGCATGCCCGCCTTCTCCAGCCCCCTGCCGGTGGCCGTCGTACCCCGGTCCGCCGTCGTCCGGACGCCACGGGCCAGGCGCCCGGGGCCGTACAGGTACGCGACCAGTGCGATGATCACCGACACGACCAGCAGGGTGAGCGTGCTGTCGCGCAGGAAACGGATGAACGTGTCATAGATGGTCGCGGCCGCGCCGCCGGGCAGCACCGTCGGCGGGACCGAGTCCAGATAGACGCGCCGGACCACGGCCAGGGCCACGAGCAGACCCGCCATCATCACGCCGACGCCCACGGAAGTGACCATCAGCATGACCCGGTGGGCGGGAGCGGTCCAGACGGCGAGCGCGGCCACCACGACGGTGAGGACGGGCAGCCAGGTGCCGAGGACGTCCAGCAGCCGCATCGCGTCCTGTGCCTTGCCCAGTTGCTCGGTCTCGAACAGGGTGATGGTCCGGTCCGTGTCCGGGGTCGCGGCGGCCTTGTCGAAACCGGCGTCGACGAGCCGCTCCCTTACCTGGTCGACGACCTGTCCCACATCCAGCTGGACGGTGCCGTTCACGGCGCCCACGGCGCCCTCGCGGTCACCCGTGAGCATGTTCACCACCGCGGCGTGTGAGCGCCGGTTGGCGCCCTCCCACACCTGCTGGAAGGTGTCGCTGGTGATCACCCGAGTGACGGTGCGGTCCACCACGGTCCTGACCGCGTTGCGCAGCGGACCTTCGAGGGCCGCGGCCCCGTCGACGACGCGCGGCGGTGCCCCCGCGTCCCGAAGGGTGCGCACGAGCGCGTCGGTCACCGCCTGCACGTCGACGTTGTCCACCACCCGGTCCGTGAGCCGGTTGATCACGACGTCCTGCACGGGTGGCGCGGAGGCCAGCGGCGCGACGGTCGCCACGTACCTGCCGGTGTCGGAGACCGTGTCGTGGACCCATGCCGCGACGACGGCCAGCGGCGCGAGGAGCAGGGCCAGCAGGAGCAGGACCGATGATCCGGCCCGCCGCACACGCCGGTGACGAACCGCCGCGTGCCGGCGCAGCCGCTCGTACTCCGCCCGTTCCTCGGCGGTCATGACGTGCTTCGTGTCCGGGGAGCCGCCGTTGTGCGGCGGGTCCGGGACGGCGGCGGAGTTCATGGGTGTGCCTTTCCGCGTGATTCCGTGCGCCCCGCCCCGGGCGCCGGGCTCGTCGTCGCTCGGGGCGACCCGAGGTGGGGTGTCGCGGCGGGCGGCCCGCGTCGCGTCGGCGGGGTGCCTCAAGCGGCCTCGGACGGGGCGTGCGGCCCCGTCGTGTGCGTCCTGCGGAGCGCGGCCCGCCACGCCAGAGCGACCGCCGTCTCGGCCAGGCCGAGCAGCACGAGCCACAGGCCGAGCAGCCGGGTCAGGGCGCGGGCCGACTCCGTGGGCAGGGCGAGCACCACGATGCCCGCGACGATGCCCAGCATCGCGGCAGCCAGGACGACGCCGCGGTGCGGCAGGTCCTCGGCGACCAGGGCCGTGTAGAGGGTGAGGATCCCGGACACCAGCCAGACGACGCCGGTGACCAGCGACAGCACGGTGATCGTCTGCAGCGGGTCGCGCAGGCACAGCACCCCGGCCAGGACGTACACCACGGCCAGCAGGAGCCCCGGCAGCCGCTCGCCGTGCTCCTCCCGGCCGAAGACGGACACCAGCCGGAACGCCCCGCTCACCAGCAGGTACAGCCCGACGAGGACGGCCAGGACGTGCAGGGTCGCCTCCGGCCAGACCAGGATCAGCACGCCCGGCACAAAGGTCGCGACGGCCGAGCCCAGGAGCCAGGTCCAGGAGCGGCCCAGTCGAGCCAGCCCGTACGCGGTGCCGGACGCCGGGGTGGGGACCGCGCCGTCGGGCCGGTGACCCTGCCCGGAGAACGGTGTCGGACCACGCGACATGCTCATGGCTCCTCCTCGCGTGATCGATCGGTCGTTTCGGGACCGCCGCGGTGCGGTGCCCGCGGGGTGCGGCAGGACCGTCGCGCAGTTCTGCCGGCTCCAGAATCCCGCCTGCCGCCGGATGCCGGGTCACCCGCCGCGGGTGATCCGCCGGTGCGGGGCGGGCGCGGGAAAAGCCGTACGGGGACGCGCCGAGTGCTGTGACGGCTCATCAGCAAAGGTGTGCGGCAGCCGAGTTGGTGCCGCGCGGTACACCGGTGGACCGGACGGGGTGCGGGCCGGTCATGTCACTCCGGCACCGGCCGCATCTCGACGACGCGCAGTCCCAGCGACTGGCAGCGCGCCAGCAGCCCGTACAGGTGCGCTTCGTCCACGACGTGGCCGAACAGGACGGTCTGGCCGGCCATCACCACATGGCCCAGTTCCGGAAAGGCCTTCGCCAGCGTTTCCGACAGGTGCCCCTCGACGCGGATCTCGTAGCGCACGAGCTTGTCCTCCCACGGATGCCCGGGACAGGCGGACGGCGCCCTTTCCGCCATCGTGCGCCTCCGAACGGGCTCGGACCTCACCCGGAGCAGGTGACCCGCCGGGCGACGGACGCAGGGATCAGTGCTTCAGCACGATCTTGAAAGCGATGATGAGCAGGCCGAGGAAGAGGTTGACCGACGCGGTGACGGCCATGAGCCGTGGCGAGGCACCGGCGCGGCGTGCCGCGGCCACCGACCAGCCGATCTGGCCGACCACGGCGACGCACAGAGCCAGCCAGAGGGCACCTCGGACGTCCAGCCCCAGGAGCGGGCTGACCGCCACCGCCACGGCCGGCGGGACCGCGGCCTTGACGATGGGCCACTCGTCACGGCACACGTGCAGCACGAGACGGCGGTCCGGAGCCTGCTGCGCCAGGCGTGCCCCGAACAACTGGGCGTGCACGTGCGCGATCCAGAACACCCCGCCGGTGAGGAGCAGCAGCAACACCAACTCGGTCCGGGGGAACTGGCCCAGGGAACCGGCGCCGATCACCACGGAGGACGCCAGCATGGAACCGTAGACACCGCCGGTGTAGTCCGCGCTGGCCCGGCGCTCGGCACGACGCCTGCTGCGGCGGGCCGGGGCGGTTGTGGACCTGGACATGGATGACTCCCCACGGACTCAGTGCGTCGATCCCGATGCCCCGGCCGGGGCATCGGTGTCCTGTTCGCGCGGACGGCTCCCGCGGGCCGCCGGCAGGTGCGGTGTGACGAGGAAGCTGGCCAGAGCGACGCCACCGGTGGCCAGGATCGCCGCCTTCAGACCCTGCAACTGCGCGGAGGCGTACGAATCGGCGACGGCGTCGGCCTCGGACGGCGGGAGCCCGGCGCGCTCGGCAGCCGAACGCACCTGATCCGTGGGGACGAAGGCGATGCCGGCCTCCAGGGCGACACCGACCTGCTGGCGCGTCTCTTCGGACAGCCTCGGGTCCTCCTCCACATGGGTGGTGAAGGCATGCGCCAGCGCGCCGATGAGAAGGGATCCGATGAGCGCGGTGCCCAGCGCCGAACCCAGATTCTGCGCCGTGAACTGCAGCCCTCCCGCCTCGCTGCGTTCCTCCTCGCCCACCCCGGACTGCACCACGTTGCCCAGCTGCGAGGCGAGCAGCCCGACCCCGACGCCCAGCAGTGCCATGGCCCCGGCGAACTGCCCGTCGTCGATGTCCGGGTCGATCGTGGCCAGCAGCCACACGATGGCCGCCACGAGGGTCGCCAGGGCCAGCCGCACCACCCGGCGCGGTCCCACCACGCGCCCCAGCGAGGACGCGCACAGGGAGGTCACCAGCATGGTGGCGGACACCGGGAGCAGACGCAGACCCGTCTCGAATGCGTCGAACCCCTGCACCACCTGCAAGTACAGCGGAATGGTGAAGAACAGCCCCAGCAGGATGAGGTTCTGGCTCAGCAGAGTCAGCAGGCCCGACCGCAGCACTGGCCTGCCCAGGAGCGACAAGTGCACGAGAGGATCGGCGCTCTGGTGCTCCCGCCGCCGCTCCCACCAGCGGAAAACGGCCAGGACCGCGGCCCCGGCACCGACGACGAACAGAGTCGGGGCGAAGCCGAGCACGGTGAAGGGCGGGTTCCGGGGCTGCACCCATCCCCAGGTACTGCTCTGCAGGACGCCGAGGACACCCAGTCCGAGTCCGGCCGCCGAGAGGACCGCGCCGACCAGGTCCAGACGGGGGCGCGGCCCGCGCGCGGGGGGCGTCGCGATCACCCGGCGGCACAGCAGCACCGCCACGACGACCACGACCTCGCCGGCGAAGACCAGCCGCCACGTCAGATACGTCGTCACCCAGCCGCCCAGCAGCGGGCCGACCGCGATGCCCGCACCGGCGAGCCCTCCGATGACCGCGTAGGCGATGGCCCGGTCGCGTCCGCGGTACGACTCCGCGACGAGCGCCGCCATGGCAGGCAGCACCATGGCGGCGCCGAGCCCTTCGATGACCGACCAGCCCAGCATGAGGACCCACAGAGCGGGGGCCAGAGCCGTCAGACCCGATCCGACGCCGTAGACGACCATCCCGAGCACGAACATGCGACGACGCCCCACGATGTCCCCGAGCCTGCCGCCGATGAGCATGAAAGCGGCCATGACCAGCGCGTACAAGGTGATGACGGCCTGGATGGCCGTGACCTCGGTGTCGAAGTCCTCGACCAGCTGGCTGATGGACACGTTCATCACGGAGGTGTCCAGCACCATGAGGAACTGGGCCGCACCCAGGACGATCAGAGCCCGCCAGCGCTTCACGGTGTCCACCTCGCCGAGTCGGCCCGGTACGCCGGCACAGTGCCCGGCATGCGCCGGCGTACGCGTCGCCGACTGCCCTCATCGCACCCGATGCTCGCCCCCGCGCGCCTCACCCACGAAGGGGGAAAAGCGGGCCGCGCGGGGCAGGGGGCCCGGCGCGTACTCAGAGCATCCGGAGGTCGCGTGCGCGGCGTACCGCTTCGCCCCGCCGGTTGACCGCCAGTTTCCGGTAGACGCTCTTCAGGTGCGTCTTCACCGTGTTCACCGACAGGCAGAGGTCGGCGGCGATCTCCTCCGTCGACATCATCCGGGCCACCCGGTCCAGGACGTCGTGCTCGCGCGCGCTCAGCTCCACCGCCACGAGCGGTGCGGGCGGCGGCTCCGGGCGGGTCCGCTCGCCCCGCGCGGGCGCGGCGGGTGTCAGCCAGCCTGCCGCCAGATCGTGCAGCGGAGCCGTGGCGATGAGGGGCCGGATCCACGCTCCGGCGTCCAGGAACGGACGGCGCAGCCGCTCACGGCGGGCGTCGAGCAGCGCCTGTGCCACGAGCTTGCGGGCCGTGGCTCCGTCGCCGGCCGCGGCGGCGGCACGGGCTCTCACCAGCGCTGCCCGGACCGTCACCGCCGGGCCGGTGCGTCCCTCGGCGTGCACGCTGTCGAGCAGGTCGAAGGCCGCCGCGGGACGCCGGGCGGCGAGCTGGATCGCCGCGGCCTCCACGGCACACACGGGCTGGTCACCGGAGACGGTCCGCAGCACCTCGGCGGCCTCGTCCGGCCGTCCCTCGGCCAGATGGGCGGCCGAGGTGACGAGCGCTTCGTGGCTCCTCGCCCACGGGGACGCCACGGCGGCGGGGACGGCCGGGTCAGCCGCCTCGACAGCAGCCCGCACCTTCCCGCGGGCCATCAGCAGGCGCGCCGCGGCAAGGGCGCGCCCCGCCGCCAGCACCGGATCAGGCGTTCCGGAGGGGAGATCGGCCGCCTCGTCGATGAGGGCCTGGGCCCGCCCCAGTTCATCGCGGTCCACGGCGACGGCGGCCAGGACCAGCCTTCCGATTCCGGATCCGGAGGGCCGGGGCGCGCCGGGCCGGTCCGCCTCGGACACCGCGGCCAGTGCCTTGCGCTCGGCCCGGCCGGGCCAGCCGTTCATGTAGTCGAGCAGGGCCAGGTGCCCCATCGCCTCCTCCCGGGGCAGCGCGGTGGCGGTTCCGCCGGGAGCGCCGGCCACGCCGGTCAGGACGGTCCGCGCGTCCTCGTAGCGCCCGGCCCACAGGAGCGTGGAGCCGACGTGGGTCATCAGCAGGGCGGTCAGTTCGGGATGCTTGTCCAGCAGGTGACCCGGAACCTCCTGCCTCAGCTCCGCGGCCGCCTCGGCGGCCTTCTCGACCTCTGGGGGAGACCCGTTCAGGCGGGCGGCCAGGGCCTCCAGCAGCGCACAGCTCAGCCGGGCGGCCGCCGCCTCATGGGTGTCGTTCCCCGCGTGGGCGAGCTGCTCCTCGGCGTCGCGCAGACCGGCCAGGCCGTGATCGAGGTCGTGCCGGGACAGGTCGCGGGCGGCGCGCACGAGACAGGTGGCCGGGCTCCTCGCCTCGGGCCCCATGCGGGAGAACAACCGCACCAGGTTCTCCGAGCTCGGCCCGGTGAAGAGCAGCCCGATCGCGAGGTCGTCCACGAGGGCACCGGCGGTGAGGTCCCAGTCGCCCGCGGCGGCGCTGTGGGCCAGTGTCTCCGGCAGGAAGCCGTGACGATGCAGCCACCGCGCGGCCCGTCGGTGCAGTTCCGGCTCCAGCCCGGGCAGGCGAACGCGCAGATGCGCGCGCAGTATCTCCCCGAACAGCGGGTGGAGCTGATACCACGAGTGCCCGAGACGCTCGACGAACGCGTTCTCCCGGTGCAGCCCGGCGAGGATGGGCTCGGCGTCGGCGCGGTCGGTCAGCGCGTTGGCCAGATCGGGACAGAAGCGCTCCAGGACGCTGACACGCAGCAGAAGGTCCTGTGTCTCCTGCGTCTGCCTCTTGAGGACCTCGGCCAGCAGGAAGTCCGCGACGGTGCTGCGGTCCGCCTCGAACTCCTTCAGATAGAGCTCGGGGTCGGAACTCTCCCGGGCGGCCAGGGCGGACAGGCTCAGGCCGGCGGCCCAGCCCTGCGTGCGGTCGACCAGGCTCCGCGCGGCCTGGACCGGGAGGCTCAGACCGTGGAGTTCCAGCAGTGCGGCGGCCTCTTCGGGTGTGAAGGCCAGCTCGGCGGAGCGGATCTCCGTCAGATCACCGGCCGCCCGGTAGCGGTGCAACGGGAGCAGTGGTTCGGTGCGGGTGACGAGCACGAGGCGCAGTCCCGGGCCGGCGTGGTGCAGGACGAACTCCAACTGCTCGGCGACCGTCGCACCGGTCACACGGTCGTACTCGTCGAGCACGAGGACGACCGGCCGCTCGCGGCCGTTCAGCTCGCCGGCAAGTGCCGACAGAAGCCTGTGGTTCACCCCGGCGGCGTCCGCCGGTACCCCGACGGCTTCGGACGCCGGCGCACCGCAGGCCCGCAGGGCCTGCAGCACGTAGGCCCAGAAAACCCCGGGACGGCAGTCGCCCACGTCGCAGGTGAGCCAGGCGACCGGGGGCCCCAGCTCGGAGGCCCAGTCCGCGGCCAGCAGTGTCTTCCCGGCGCCGGCGGGGCCGTTGAGCAGAGTGAGCGGTGTTCTCAGGGCCTGGTCGAGGTGGTCGGCGAGCCGCTGACGACGCAGGAAGGTGCGGGGCCTCGCGGGGAGGGCGAACCGGGTGCGCAGAAACGGATCCCCCAGGGGATCGGTGTGTGACAGTGCCGGAACGAGGTGAACCGCCGATCCTTGGACGTTCTCATGGATTTCCGCCACGGCGCTCATCACCCCTGTCAGTCAGGGCCACGTCATGGGCAGCGCTTCACCCTCAGCATCCCAGCGTTCTCTCCACGCCGCACGGCAGACCACGCCGACGCCCCGCTGACCTGCACCTTCGGTGGCAGATCAGCGGGGTCTCACTCGTCAGCGGGGCGGCCGCGGAGCGGTCGTGGGGCGGTACGCGTCGTCGCGCTCGCGCCAGGAAGCCTCCTCCGACGGCTCGAGAAGGTTGTCTCGCGGCACGACGCACAGGGCCCAGATGATGAAGCCCGAGAGAGCGATCATCACGACGGACCACACCGGGTACTGCGGCAGGGAGAGGAAGTTGGCGATGATGACGAGTCCGGCGATGGCCACACCCAGCACGCGGGCCCACATCGCCGTCTTGAGCAGCCCCAGGCTGACGATCACGGCGAGTACGCCCAGGGCGAGGTGGACCCAGCCCCAGCCGGTCAGGTCGAACTCGAACACATAGTTGCGGGTCGTCACGAAGATGTCGTCCTCGGCGATGGCCATGATGCCCCGGAAGATGTCGAGCAGGCCGACCAGGAAGAGCATCACAGCCGCGAAGGCGGTCAGGCCGGTGGCCCACTCGTCCCTCGCCCTGTGTGACGGTTGCATGTCTGTCGCGGTCATCGTGCGCCTCGTTTGCGATGCTCAGGGGAGCGGAAGGAGCGAGGCAACGCCATGAGTCCAGGCCCCCGCTCCGAACCGTTCGGTGTCCTCATCAGCGTGCCCACGGCAAGCACCGGGCTGCCTCACCCGAGGCGGGTGAGTGTGCGACGGCCCGCTCGTCTCCCGCCCCGGAGCCGCTCCGGCCGGTCAACCGGGCGGCGCTTCGCCGGGCTTCCCCGAACGTCGGTGCTGCGGGGCGCAGGCGAGTCGGGACCCGGGACGGCAGCGGTGCCGGGGGCGCGGATCGGCTGAGGTGCCCTCGGCGATCGATCCGCGCCCCTGGCCGCGGCCGGGCTGAGCCCCCGCTGCCTACGGCTGCCGCCACCACGCGGACGCCGCGTCGCGCAGGGTGTTGGTGCCGCAGTGCACCTCGCCCATGCCGAGGTGGTACGTGTACCAGTCGTCGATGTACGACACCTTCAGGCCGACCCGCCGGTAGGCGGCGGTGACGGCCTGCGTGAAGATGTCCTTGCCCGCGACGACCGGGCCCCACTGGCGCGGGGCGAGGTAGCGGTCACGGGTCAGCAGCACGCCGTTGACCGCACCGGGAACGTACGCGCTGGTCGTCACCGTCGCCGCGGCCCCGGCACGTCCGGCGGCCGGACTCCCGGCAAGCCACTTCTGCTGGCCGTGATCCCCGAGACCGTTCACGAGGTCGGAGCCGGCGCCCATGCGCGTCAGGCGCGGCACGGGGATCTCCCGGCCCTCGGCGGTCAGCGCCTCCGAGTCGCGGGTGTACAGCGCGGGCACCCGCACGATCTCCGCGTCCGTGACGCCCGTCTCGCGCTTGAGGATCTCCAGGTTCGCCGCGATGCGCCGCGCCGCCATCTTGTTGTCGGCCACCAGGTGACGGGAGGCGAGTGCCTTGTCGATGGTCTCCTTGGGTGCCGGAGCGTCACTGCGGCCCGGGACGGAGAACATCTTCGTGCCGCCGTGGCCGTCCCGCTGGGCGTCGCGCAGCAGCTTCAGTCCCGCCTGCGGGTCGGCGACGCCGATCCGCCAGCCACGCGGTGTGTCGGCGGGCAGGAACTGCACGAACTCGTCGACGTGCCCCACCCCGAGCCACGAGGTGTCCAGCAGCAACGGGTCCTGCAACCCCTGTGACGTGAGCAGCGTCCGCATCACCTTCGACGGACGCGCCCGGCTGTCCTTGCGCTCGCCCATGATGATCCGCCCGGCCGGGAAGGAGCGTCCGCCGTGCGCGTAGGGCGGGATGGTCTCCAGGTTGCCCATGGAGTTGAGCGACCAGTCGTCCGGCTCCGCCCGGTCGGTCACCTGCACGACACCGATGTCCCGGCCGCGTATCTTCTCGAAGAGCTCCCGGCCCGCGTCCCGGTCCGGCTGGGCGGAGCGCAGCATCACACGCATCACCTGCCGCCGGCCGTCCGGCCCGGTCATGCTGACGTAGGCCGGTTCGACGAAGTCCTGCGCCCAGCGGTCGGCGTACTTCTGGAAGGTCACCAGCGGCGTGGTGATACCGGCCTTACGGACCTCCTTCTCGAGGGCGGCGACGAACGTCCGCTGCAGGCGGCTGTCCGGGCCGTTGCCCCGCACCTTGGACACCATCACCTGCCGGGTGTCCTGAAGGTGATGCTGTGTCAGCAGGGGCGCCACGCGCAGCGTCACCGCGTCGGATGTGGACTTCTGCCCGGTCGTCACGGTCAGCCGGACCACCGCACGGCCGTCCCACTTCGCACGGTCCCGGACGACGTCGGTCGCCTCGACGCCGAACTCCGCACCGGCACGCAACTCGGCGGCCGTCAGCCGGGTCCCGGACGTCACCAGAACCCACTTCCCGTCCCTCTTCAGGAAGAGGTGCACGTGCTCACCCCCTGCCGCCACCTTCAGGCTGCCCTTCGCGCCGGAGGGAAGGTCCGGCAGCGGCACGGAACGGATCCGGGCGAGGTCGGCGGCGTCCGCGGTGCCGTTGACCTTCTTGTCGGAACCGTCGTTGCACGCGGCCAGCTTGGCGTCGGACAGGGGTGCGCCGCCGGGCCCGGTCACCGGGCACCGCCTGGCGTCGTCATCGATGTTCGGCAGGTACAGAGCCCCGCGCTCGACCGACCAGCCGTCCTCACCCTTGGTGTCGCTGCCGGTGGTGACGTCGACCCGACCGTCGCGGTTCACATCCGCCCGCAGATCGGCGCGCCCGCCCGACCCGGCGGCGACGGCGGAGCCGGCCGGCCCCGCCAGCACGGATCCGGCGGCGGCCAGGGCCAGGACCACGGACCCGGCCGGGTGCAGGAGCGGACGCAAACGTCTACGTGAACGCACAGCAGTTTCCTCTCGGTTGCGGGTTTCGCCCTGCAAGAGGAAGGACGGCGGCGGTGCGTTCACTGGGCCGCGAAGGTTGTTCTCACGAAGCCGCCCAAGCCGCTGACGGGCCCGTCGAGAAGGGCGGTTCAGGCGATGGACGCCGAAATGAGCGCGGAGACGGCGAGGTTGCAGGACGCCGTCACCCAGACCGCGGGATGAGGCTCCGCCTCCACCAGCGTGGCACCCAGGCGTCCCGGCGTGACCAGGTCCACCACCAGGAAGGCCACCGCCATCATGACCAGACCCAGCACCCCGAACGCCGCGGTCGAGACGAGCCCCTTGCCGAAGTCCTCGTATGTCGTCCAGATGGACGTGAACACGATGCCGCCGATGCCGAGCAGGGCGGAGCTGAGGACCGTGGCGGCGTTGCGATTGCGCTCCTCCCAGATCTGCCGGCCGAGCTTCCCGGGTGTCAGCACGTCGACCAGGACGATGCCGAGGAGCAACAGAACCAGTCCCAGAGCGCCGTATGCAGTGGCCCGGCCGAGTCCGTTGACGATGTCGCTCATGGGGATGCCAACTCCGAAACGTAGGGATCATGAGTGATCGCGGTCAAGAAGAGGCAAAATCTAGCGCACACCTGCCGGCCGGCGGACGGTGCCCGCCCCCTGGGAGATCACCGGCGAGGGGGACGAAGTACCCTCCACTCAAAGGGAAGGAATCGACAGCACATGCACGTCACGGTGGTGCACGACCCGGGGGAGACGTTCCGATGAGCGGAGCCGGAGCCGGAGCCGGGGAAGCGGAACCCGTCCTCTTCCACACCAGCGGGCGCGCCGCCCACATCACGCTCAACCGGCCGCGGGCACTCAACGCACTCACCCACACCATGGTCCGCCGTATCGACGAGGCGCTCCGCGCGTGGGAGCGGGACCCGGCCGTGGAGACCGTCGTGATCACCGGCGCGGGGGAGCGCGGCCTGTGCGCCGGCGGTGACATCCGTGCCATCCATGACGACGCGCGCGACGGCGACGGCACCGCCTCGGCCCTGTTCTGGCGCGACGAGTACCGCCTCAACGCCCGCATCGCCCGCTGTCCCAAGCCGTACGTCGCCGTGATGGACGGCATCGTGATGGGCGGCGGTGTCGGAGTTTCGGCGCACGGCGACGTCCGTGTCGTCACCGAGCGGTCCCGGGTCGCCATGCCGGAGACCGGCATCGGTTTCGTGCCGGACGTGGGCGGCACCCATCTGCTCGCCGTCGCCCCCGGTGAGCTGGGCACCCATCTGGCCCTGACGGGTGCTCAGATCGGTGCCGCCGACGCGATGCTGTGCGGACTCGCCGATCACTTCGTGCCGACGGCCTCGCTGCCGGGCCTCCTCGACGCCCTGGCCGAACTCCCCGCGGAGCAGGCCCTGGCCGGTTGCGCACAGACACCCCCGGAGGGCGTCCTGGCCGCCCGGCGCGACTGGATCGACGCCTGCTACTCCGCCGACACCGTCGAGGAGATCGTCCGTCGGCTGCTCGCACACGGTGAACCCGCAGCCGAGGAAGCCGCGCAGACCCTGCTCGGCAGGTCGCCGACCGCCCTCAAGGTCACCCTGGCCTCCCTGCGCCGGGCCCGGGAGCTCGGCCGGCTGGAGCCCGTCCTCGATCAGGAGTACCGCGTCTCCTGCGCCGCCCTGGACACCTCCGACCTGGTGGAGGGCATCCGTGCCCAGGTCGTCGACAAGGACCGCACGCCGCGCTGGTCGCCGAAGACCCTCGCCGAGGTCACCGACGCCGATGTGGCGCGCTTCTTCACCCCGCTCGGCGCACGCGAACTCGGCCTGTCGCCGGGCCCTCGCTGAGCGAACCCCCGCATCGAACACCGTGACGGAGTGCCGGGAGGCGGCTCCCGGCACCCCCCGACCGGCGGCGCGGAAGCTCAGAGCATGAGCAACAGACGCGTGTTGGGCACGAGCTTCCGGTTGACGCTGGTGCTCTGCACGAAGATCGTGAAGTGGTCGTTGTGGTCGGGTTTGACGCGCACCTCCGTGTTGGGCAGCCCCAGCAGGGCCCGGGCCTGCGGACCGGTGTAGACACGGTCGGTCTTCTTCTCCAGCACCGCGATCTGCTTCTGCGCCTGGATCTTCTCCGACTTGCTCAACTGGTAGTACGCGGCACCGGTCTGGTAGGTGTGCCCGCATTCGATGACCCACTCCCTGATCGCCGCGTCGCGGGCCACCGGGATCAGCTGGTACTTCGACGGGTCGGCCGGCGTGAGGCCGGCCGCCTTGATGGTGTCCTGGTTGACCGCTTCGGCGCCCGTGGAGAACACCGCACGCGACCCCCGGATGCCCTGCGTGCGGCCCATCATGAAGTTCTCGGTGGCCTGCCGGATGACCTGCCCGGCCTCCTCCAGGCCCTGTGTGCTGGTCGCGTCCCATATGGCGATGTTGTCCTTGGGGAAGCCGCACTGCATGGCTTCGCGCTTGCCCATCTGATCGGGCACCAGAACCGCCAGCGTCCAGTTGTCCTGCTGCGTCCGGATCATCTCCGCGACCGCCTGCACCAGTTGACGCGGATCTGTGGCGGGGGTGTCGGGGCAGCGGTGGCTCGCGTTCTCCTGTCCGTCCGTCAGGACGAACGTCAGGAAACTGTGGTCGCCGTACAGTTGGGCCGTCTGTGCCAGCTCGCTCTGTGACTTCAGCGCGGCTGCCAGGAGGGCCGTCATACCGCCGGTGCGGTACAGCTGCTTCAGCGACGGCATGCGCAGCACGTCCTTGTCGTAGATGACGCACTCCACCTTGTCGGCGAAGACATACACCGTGACGCGCGTTTCCTGGTCGAGCTCCCTCGAACGGCGTGCGAGGTACGCGATCTGCTGGTCGGCGACCTCGACGACCTTGCGGCTCAGGTGCGACATCGATGAACTGGCATCCAGGACCAGAGCAACGTGGTTGATGTAGTTCTGGGTTGCGGACATCACAGCTCCCCCTCGTTCCGGCTTGATGTTCCTACCTTCTCACCCACCACTGACAATCGATCTTGAGCGAGAACTGCGGACGGCACCCGGTGGTCCGCCGGTGCGGTCGGACCAGCCCGGCGGGAGGTCGCCCGGGGCCGTAGCGATGACGGTGTCGTCGTCGGGTCCGACGAACTCGAAGAGCGTGACCTCGGCGAACTCGGGGACCGCGTGGACCGGGTGGGTCGGGCGCTCGTCACGGAAGCGGCGCATCTCGTCGAGGTGGTCGTTCTGGAAGAGGACGGTGCGCTCGCCGTGCTCCTCGACCCGGCGCGGGAAGAAGATGACGCCGTGCAGGCGGCGCTTGCCCGGCGTGACGTGCACACACACCGAGGTGCCGGTGGGCTCGTTCCAGGACACCTTGTAGTGGTCGTCGTCCAGCAGGACCAGGTCGACCTGCTGGTCCTTGACCCAGCGGCCGCCCACCATGCCGGAGGGGATCCGGTGGTCGACGGTGGACGCGTTCTTCACGTACATCTCGTACTGCCGGCCGTTGGCGTAGCTCTAGATGAAGCGGTGGCCGACGATCCCGGAGAGATCCTGCGGCGGTACGGGGTTCCGAGCGGTGGTCCGATGTGCTTCGTGGCCGGCCATGAGGGCGATCTCCTTGTCGTTCGCTGTGTCGTCGTGTCGCCGTGCGGCCATCAATTTTGTTACAAAACTATTTTGTGGCAAAACCATGTCGCGGGCATCATGGATCCATGGACACCGCGACTGATCTCGGCCGCCTCATCGGGCCCCTGCGGCGCGCCGTGCTGCTGCGCACGCGCCGCGCCGAAGGCCTGCCGGATCTTCCCGAGGCCCAGATCGAACTTCTGAGAGTCCTGTCCGAGGCCGGGCCCCTCGCACCGCGTAAGGTCGCGGCCCGTCTGCGCGTGGCCTCCTCGACGGTGAGCAACCTGGTCCGCGTCATGACCGCGTCGGGTCTCGTCGAGCGCAACCCGTCGTCCACCGATCTGCGTACGGTGACGCTCGTGGCCTCCCCTCATGCCCTCGACCTGCTCGGCCGGTACGACCGAGTGAGCACGCAGGAGCTGAGGTGCGCCCTCGCCGCCCTCGCGCCCGACAGCCGGCGGGCCATCGAGGGGGCGCTGCCGGCGCTCAGGGAGCTGATCGATGCCCTGGAAGGGCGGCGCGACTGACTGAGGAGTCACGCGCGACGAAGTGAGGCATGAGATCCGGATACCGGGGTAAGCGCTTGCAGCTGGACGGGAAGGGCTGCGACACCTGGGGAGGTCGAAGCGGCCCTTCCCCCCTTTTCCCCGCTGCTTTCCCCGCGGCCTCCTCACGCGACCCCCCGCCGGTCCGTCGGGTCGGCCTTCCGCACGGCCCGCGGTCCCGGGGCCGCCTCTGATCACGCCTGCAGGAGCCTGCGCTTCTGCTCCTCGAACTCGGCCTCGGTGAGAACCCCTTGGGTCCTGAGCTCACCGAGCTGCTTCAGTTGTTCGATCTTGTCCGTCATGTCCGGGGCCGACGGCTCGGCGGCGGCCCGGGGCTCGGGTGCGTACGCGCCGTAACCCTGCTGTGCCGCCCAGCGCCCCTGCTGCCGCCGTGTGACGCGGTTCGACACGGCGGTCGCGGTGCCCGCGACGACCGCGGTGCGCGCGACCCCTCGAATCAGACCTGGCATGGCTGTGTTCCCTTCCGGCCGTCAGCGTTGTCGAATGCCGTTCGGCGAGAGGCATTCGGATGTCGTTCAGCGGGCGGCCTCGATCTCGTCGAGGGCGGAGAGGACGGCATTGACGGGGATGCGCCCCGAGGCGACCAACCTGGCCCCGCCACGGCGCAGGGCGGCGGCGAACGGCGCGGCCCATACGTTCTCGTAGAGCAGGATGCCGGCGGAGCATCCCGGTTCCAGCGCGGTGGCCGCCTCCTCGATGTCGTCCTGGCCCAGCAGGCCCGACGAGGCGCCCTCGAACACGGCCAGGTCGAGCGCGCCGTCACCCGTGAGGTCGGCGATCTCCATGCCGGTCACGGTTCCGTCCTCGTCCTTCCTGACGAACATCAGGTCCAGGATCCGGATCAGACCGCGGTCCACCAGATCGACGAGCAGGGGGAAGCCCTCGCCGGTCATGCGGTTTCCGGGGAACTCGACGACCAGGTAGTCGATGGGCCCCACTTCTTCGCGTTCCTCGCTCACGGCGTCACCTCTGGTCGTCACGGCTGTTCTCCTACCGCCCCCGCCACCATTCCAGCACCGGGCTCCAGGCCTCGCACTCCGTGAGCGGGTCACCCACACGGCGCGCCGAGGTTGCGGACGCCCGCCGTACCGATCCCTCGGCGGTGGAGGGCGAGAAGGGGCCACGAGCGCCCTGTCCGCGGGCTGTGCCGTGGTCTTCGCCGTGACGGACCGGCCCCGAGCACCTGGGGAAGGCCTCGTCGCGGGTCCCGCCCGCAGGGGCGCACCCCCGAGCACGCGGGTGAAGCCTGAGCCGCTGTCACCGTCCCGGGGCATGCATGAGGATCTCCGCCGTATCCGGCTGGGTCGGCGGCATCGACGCACTGGAGGCGAGAGTGATGAACCAACGAGCCGGGCAGGCGGACCCCCGGACCATCGACGTCCCGGTCCTCATCGTGGGCGGCTCCCTGGTCGGCCTGTCAACCTCGTTGTTCCTGGGACGGCTGGGCGTACCGCACCTGCTGGTGGAGCGCCACGCGGGCACCTCCATCCACCCGCGGGGCCGGGGCAACAACGTCCGCACCATGGAGCTGTTCCGGGTGGCGGGTGTGGAGGAAGCGATCCACGAGGCGGCCGCCACCCTGTCCGTCAACCACGGCATCCTGCAGGCGCCCACCCTGGTCGGGGACGCCGGTGAGTGGCTGTTCAAGGACATCGACCCGGGCGGCGGGCTGGCCCGTTTCAGCCCCAGCGCCTGGTGCCTGTGCAGCCAGAACGATCTCGAGCCGGTCCTGCTCGACCACGCCCGCGGATACGGCGGCGACCTGCGCTTCTCCACCGAGCTGATGTCGTTCGACAGCGGCCCCGACGGGGTGACCGCGGTGGTGAAGAGCCGGGAGACCGGCGAGCACACCACCGTACGCGCCGATTACCTCGTCGCCGCGGACGGCCCCCGCAGTCCCGTGCGTGAGCAGCTCGGCATCGAGCAGAGCGGGCCCGGCGACCTCTTCCACAACGTCAGCCTCACCTTCCGCTCCCGCCGTCTCGCCGACGTCGTGGGCGACCGCCACTTCATCGTCTGCTACCTGACCGACCCGGAGGCCGACGGCGCCCTGCTGCCCGTGGACAACCGCGAGAACTGGGTCTTCCACGCCCCCTGGCACCCCGAGCAGGGACAGTCCCTGGAGGACTTCACCGACGAGTGGTGCACCGAGCACATCCGCCGGGCGGTCGGCGTCCCCGACCTCGATGTGGAGATCACCGGCAAGGCGCCCTGGCACGCCGCCCAGAGGGTCGCCCGCAGCTATCGGTCGGGACGGGTCTTCCTCGCGGGTGACTCGGCCCACGAGATGTCCCCCACCGGGGCCTTCGGGTCCAACACCGGCATCCAGGACGCGCACAACCTCGCCTGGAAGCTGGCCGCCGTACTCGACGGCTGGGCGGGGGAGCGGCTGCTGGACACCTACGACGCCGAGCGCCGTCCCGTGGCCGAGGCCACCAGTGCACGGGCCGCGGCCCGGTCGGCCGAACACAGCCACCCCGGATTCGCCCCGCCCCCCGGAGCGGGCGGCGGTGGCCCGCGCCAGGGCATCCTCAACGTGGCCCTCGGCTACCGCTATCCGCAGGGCGCCGTCGTCGGCGCCGACCCCGCCGTCCCGGTCGTGCCGGAGGGTCTCGACCTGACCGGCGGGCCCGGCAGCAGGGCCCCTCACCTCTGGGTGCGGCGCGGGGACGAGCGGATCTCGACGCTCGACCTCTACGAGCGGTCGCTCGTGCTGCTCAGTGACGCCGCGGAGCCGAACGGGTGGCACGAGGCCGCCCTCGGTCTCGCCGACGAGCTGTCCCTCCCGCTCACGTCGTACCGGGTGGGCAGCGGATCGCCCGCCGACCTGGTGCCCGAGGACGGCGTGGACTGGGCGGAGCGCCACGGCACCGGACCCGGCGGTGCCGTGCTCGTCCGGCCCGACGGGTTCGTCGCCTGGCGGTCTCCGGGCCCCGAGACGGACGCCGAGGCGGTGCTGCGCGAAGTCCTGCGGACCGGGCTGGCCTTCAGCTGAGACACCCCGGCTCCGCTCGCGTCGGACGCCGGGCGTGACCCGCCCGCCGTGACGGCGTCGGCCGCCTGCGCCACCGGCATGCCATGCGCCGGTGGCGCAGGCCGTGACAGGGCACCTCACCTGTGCGGAGGACAGCGGCCGGCGGGCCGACGGCCCCCTCGACGGCCGAAGGTCTCCCTCGCTCATCTCGTCCGGACGCCCCCGTCCCTGTCACTCACGTACTTCATCCGAGTCGCGCAATCGGCGGGGACGGGCACAGGATCGAGGAACGCTGACGTCGCATCACTGCGGCCAACGTTCACTTTCCCCTCCGCGAAGGAGATGTGTGCAGGATGACCACCACATCCGAACGGGTTGCAGGTTCGCGAACGCGGCAGGCGTCGCACCATGTCTCGCAGTCCGTGTTCGACGGTTCCCGGCTCCGGGTCGTCCTCCTGGTCGACGTCCACGACGGCGCCCAGCAGGAGTTCCTCGAGGCCTACGAACAGTTGTGCAACCAGGTCGCGTCCGTCCCCGGACATGTCAGCGACCAACTCTGCCAGTCGATCGAGAACCCCTCGCAGTGGCTCATCACGAGCGAGTGGGAGAGCGCCCCGCCGTTCCTCGCCTGGGTCAACAGCGAGGAACACGTGCGGATGGTGGAGCCGCTGCACAGCTGCGTCCGCGACACCCGCTCGCTGCGCTTCCACGTCGTCCGCGAGACCGGCGGCCCGGCGGCGGACGCAGGCCAGGAGGAGCGCCGGCTCCAGACGGCACCCAGGATCGGCGACGGCCTCATCCGGCACGCGCTCACCTTCACGGTCAAGCCGGGCAGCGAGGAGATCGTCGCCAAGATCCTCGCCGACTACGCCTCGCCCGAGCCGCAGGTCGACGACACCACCCGGCTGTGCCGCACCTCCCTGTTCATGCACGGCAACCGCGTGGTGCGGGCCATCGAGGTGCGGGGCGACCTGCTGGCCGCGCTGCGCCATGTCGCCCGGCAGCCCGAGGTGCGGGCCGTCGAGGAGGCCATCAACCCCCATCTGGAGCAGGACCGGGACCTCAACGACCCCGAGTCCGCCCGGGTGTTCTTCACCAGGGCCGCGCTGCCGGCCGTCCACCATGTGACGGCGGAGCAGCGGAACTCCCAGGCCGAGCGGTACGCCCTGTACTACCCGGCCCGGCCGGACCTCGGCATGAAGCTCGCCGAACTCCTGGCCCGTCAGGACGAGGCCGCGGCGGACGACCCGCACAGCCCGGTCCTGCGCAGCACCATCTTCCAGCGCGACGACGTCGTCGTTCGGCTCATCGACGTGCGCGACGGAATCGAAGCCGCCGACCCCGTCCGCATCCTGGGCCTCACCGACTCGGCACAGGTGACCGAGCTGACGACGCTCCTGGACGACGCGGGCACACCGGCGTCCGCGCCCGGGGACGGCGGCATGGCGCGCCTCCTCGAACGCGCGCGCATGGATCTCGTCACCGACCGCCGGTCGCCCGACGCCTGATTCACCGTCCCGTGGGAGAGGCGGTGTCCGTCTCTCCCACGGTGGTGCAGCACATCAACGGAGGAACGCGTGATCACATCTCGTCCCAGAATCGTGAGCATGAGCGACGTCGAGCCCAACCGCCGGCGAGGCGGTGACCTGCGCGCCATGCTCACCCCGGCCGCGGTCGGCGCCACCAGCGGTTTCATGGGCGTGGCCCTCATCGAGCCCGGCGACCGCATCGCCGAGCACTACCACCCGTACTCCGAGGAGTTCGTGTACGTCGTGTGCGGGCAGCTGGAGGTGGACCTCGACGGCGAGCCTCACCCGCTCCGGCCCGAGCAGGGGCTGCTGATCCCCCTCAACGTGCGCCACCGCTTCCGCAACGTCGGCGACGTCGAGGCACGGCTGGTCTTCCACCTCGGCCCGCTGGCCCCGAGCCCGCCGCTGGGCCACGTCGACACCGAGGAGACCGACGCCGAGTCCGCAGTGGTGGGAGCGGAGGCAGCCGCACGACGTCAGGTCCGGTCATGACGAGACGCGTGGTGGTCACCGGCATAGGCATCGTCGCACCGGGCGGCATAGGCGTACCGGCGTTCTGGGACCTGCTGGCCGCCGGGCGCACCGCGACACGGGCCATCACGTTCTTCGACCCGGCCGGTCTGCGTTCACGGATCGCCGCCGAGTGCGACTTCGACCCCGCGGCCCACGGTCTGGACGCGCGGGACGTGGAACGATGCGACCGCTACATCCAGTTCGCCATGGTCGCGGGAGACGAGGCGGTACGGGACGCCGGACTCGACATCGACGCCGAGGACCCGTGGCGCGTCGCGGTCTCGCTGGGCACCGCGGTGGGCGGCACCACCCGGCTGGAGAACGACTACGTCCTGGTCAGCAGCAGCGGACAGCACTGGGACGTGGATCACCGCAAGGCGGGCCCGGACCTGCACCGCGCGTTCTCGCCCAGCACGCTCGCCTCGACCGTCGCGGAGCGCTTCGGGGCGCGCGGCCCGGTGCAGACCGTCTCCACGGGCTGCACCTCCGGGCTCGACGCCGTCGGGTACGCCTTCCACACCGTCCAGGAGGGCCGGGCCGACGTGTGCATAGCCGGCGCCTCGGACTCACCGATCTCCCCGATCACCATGGCCTGCTTCGACGCGATCAAGGCCACCTCGCCGAACAACGACGATCCCGCCCACGCCTCGCGTCCCTTCGACGCCGACCGGGACGGATTCGTCATGGGCGAGGGCGGCGCCGTCCTGGTCCTGGAGGAGTTCGAACACGCCAGGGCCCGTGGCGCCCGCGTGTACTGCGAGCTCGGCGGGTACGCCACCTTCGGCAACGCCTACCACATGACCGGCCTGACCAGTGAGGGCCTGGAGATGGCCCGGGCCATCGAGGACGCCCTCGACCGCGCACGGCTCGACCCCACCGCGATCGACTACGTCAACGCGCACGGGTCGGGCACCAAGCAGAACGACCGCCATGAGACCGCAGCGGTGAAACGGGTCCTGGGCCCCCACGCCTACGAGACCCCGATGAGTTCCATCAAATCGATGGTGGGCCACTCCCTGGGCGCCATCGGAGCGATCGAACTCGTGGCCTGTGTGCTGGCCCTGGCCCACCAGGTGGTACCGCCGACCGCGAACTACGAGACCCCCGATCCCGAGTGCGACCTGGACTACGTCCCGCGCGTCGCCCGCGAGCGCAAGCTCACCAGCGTGCTCTCGGTCGGCAGCGGATTCGGTGGCTTCCAGTCCGCGGTGGTCATGAACCGGCCGAGGGAGAAGACACGATGAGCGAACCCCGGACACGGCGCGCGGCCGTCACGGGAATCGGTGTGGTCGCGCCCAACGGAGCCAGTACCGAGACCTTCTGGAAGTCCACCAGGGAGGGCATCAGCGCCCTGGACCGGATCACCCGCGACGGCTGTGAACACCTGCCGCTGCGTGTGGCGGGCCAGGTGCGTGACTTCGATCCGTCGGCGGCGATCGAGGAACGCTTCCTGGTCCAGACCGACCGGTTCACCCACTTCGCGATGGCCGCGGCCGACCTCGCCCTGGAAGACGCCGCGTTGCACCGGCCCGAGACCGACGACGCGCCGTTCTCGGTGGGCGTGGTCACCGCGGCCGGTTCCGGCGGCGGCGAGTTCGGACAGCGCGAACTCCAGCAACTGTGGGGCAAGGGCAGCCGCTTCGTCGGCCCGTACCAGTCCATCGCCTGGTTCTACGCCGCCAGCACCGGCCAGATCTCCATCCGCCGGGGCTTCAAGGGCCCCTGCTCGGTCGTCGCCGCCGACGAGGCCGGCGGCCTGGACGCCCTCGCCCACGCGGCGCGGGCCGTGCGGCGCGGCACGGACGTGATCGTGGCCGGGGCGACCGAGGCGCCGATCGCGCCCTACTCGGTGGTCTGCCAACTCGGCTACCGGGAACTCAGCACGGTCGACGACCCGGCCTGCGCCTACCGCCCGTTCACGTCATCGGCCTGCGGCTTCGTGCCCGCGGAAGGCGGCGCCATGGTCGTGGTGGAGGCGGAGTGCACGGCCCGGGAACGGGGTGCCCGCGTGCGGGCCCACCTGGCTGGGCACGCGGCGACCTTCACCGGAGCCTCCCGCTGGGAGGAGTCCCGGGAAGGCCTCGCCCAGGCCATCCGAGGAGCGCTGGCCGAGGCCGACTGCGCCCCCGAGGAGATCGACGTGGTCTTCGCCGACGCCCTCGGCGTTCCGGAGGCGGATCGCGCCGAGGTCCTGGCCATCGCGGACGCCCTCGGTGCCCACGGCACCCGGGTCCCGGTCACCGCCCCGAAGACGGGGATCGGCAGGGCCTACTGCGCGGCACCGCTGACGGACGCCGCGACAGCGGTGCTGTCGATGGAGCACGGCCTGATCCCGCCCACCCCCAACGTCTTCGACATCTGCCACGACCTCGATCTCGTGACCGGCCGGGCCCGTACCGCCGAGGTGCGTACGGCGCTGCTGCTGAGCCGGGGACTCATGGGGTCGAACTCGGCGCTCGTGCTGCGGCACGGCGCCACCGACGCCTCGTTGTGAGGCGCCGCGGAACAGGCAAGGAAAGGGAATGGCATGACTGACCGCATCACTGTGGAAGAGCTGGCCGAACTCATGAAGAAGTGTGCCGGTGCCACCGTCACCCCGGAGGAACTCCGCCGCGACGGAGCGGTCTTCGAACCCATGGGCGTCGACTCGCTGGGCCTGCTGGGCATCGTCGGCGAGCTGGAGAACCGGTACGGCACACCGATGCCGCCGGACGCCGAACGCAGCAAGACGCCGCGGCAGTTCCTCGACCTGGTCAACAGTGCCCTCATGGCAGGAGCGTGAAATGACGGGACACACGCAGAACGAGATCACCATCGCGGCGCCCCTGGACCTGGTCTGGGAGGTGACCAACGACCTGGAGAACTGGCCTCAGCTGTTCAGCGAGTACGCCTCCGTCGAGATCCTCTCCCGGGAGGGGCACAGGACGACCTTCCGGCTGACCATGCACCCCGACGAGAACGGCACCGTGTGGAGCTGGGTCTCGGAGCGCGAGCCGGACCGCGAGACGCTCACCGTCAAGGCCCGCCGCGTCGAGACGGGGCCCTTCGCCCACATGGACATCCACTGGCGGTACGAGGAGGTGCCGGCCGGCACGCGGATGGTCTGGACGCAGGACTTCGCGATGAAGCCGGACGCGCCGGTCGACGACGAGTGGATGACGGACAACATCAACCGGAACTCCAAGGTGCAGATGGCCCTGATCCGGGACCGCATCGAGAAGATCGCCGCGGAGCGCGGCGCGACGCACGGCCTGAACGGCGGTGCGGCGCACGGTCCGAACGACTGAGCCGGACGGAGGACGACCCCATGCACCAAGCTCTGATCGTCGCCCGGATGGCCCCGGGGTCGGCGCCCGACATCGCCGAGGTGTTCGCGGAGTCCGACCGGGGAGAGCTGCCGCGGCTCGTCGGGGTGACCCGGCGCAGCCTCTTCCAGTTCGGCGATGTGTACATGCACCTGATCGAGGCCGAGCGCGACCCCGGACCGGCCATCGCCAAGGTCACCGGGCATCCCGAGTTCCGGGACGTCAGCGAGCGGCTTGCCGCGTACGTCAGCGCGTACGACCCCGAGACCTGGCGTTCCCCCAAGGACGCCATGGCACAGCGCTTCTACTTCTGGGAGCGCGAACCGGCCGGCTGACGGCCGCCGGTGACGGCCGGTCGCCGGGCCCGCGACGCTGCGGACCCGGCGACCGGCCGTCCACGGGGGTACCGCGGTGCACCGGGCCCCGCGGTACGCGGCCGGATCAGCCGGGAACGTGGCAGTCGAACGCGTGCAGGTAGGGGTTGACCGGGCTGATGTCGTCGATGACCAGGCCCGCCTCGGTCAGCCGGTCCACCATGCTCCGGGTGGTGTGCTTCGCCCCGCCGACGTTGAGGAGCAGCAGCAGGTCCATGGCGGTGCTGAACCGCATGGACGGCGTGTCGTCGACGAGGTTCTCGATGACCACGACCCGCGTCCCCGGGCCGCCGGCCTCGCGGACGTTGCGCAGTGTGCGGGCCGTGCTCTCGTCGTCCCATTCCAGGATGTTCTTGATGACGTAGACGTCGGCCTTCACCGGGACGGCCGTCCGGACGTCGCCGGGCACCACGCGTGCGCGGTCCGCGAGGTCGCCGCCCTCGCGCAGCCTCGGGACGGCGTTCTCCACCACCCGCGGAAGGTCCAGCAGCGTCCCGTGCATCGTGGGGTACTTGTCCAGCAGGCTCGCGACCACGTGCCCCTGGCCGCCGCCGATGTCGGCGACCGACGCGCTCCCCGACAGGTCGAGGAACTCCGCGACGTCGCGCGCCGACTGGACGCTGGAGGTCGTCATGGCGCGGTTGAAGACGTCGGCCGACTCCGGGGCGTCCTCGTTGAGGTAGGGGAAGAACTCCTTGCCGTACAGGTCCTCCACCACGTTGCGGCCGGTGCGCACGGCCTCGTCCAGCTTCGGCCAGACGTCCCAGGTCCACGGCTCGGTGCACCACAGCGTGATGGCGCGCAGGCTGTTGGGATCGTCCTCGCGCAGCAGCCGGGAGACGTCGGTGTGCGCGAAGGTCCCGTCCGGTTGCTCGGCGAAGACGCCGTAGCAGGACAGGGCCCGCAGGACCCGGCGCAGCGGGCGGGGTTCGGCCTTCACCGCGGCCGCGAGGTCCTCCACGGCCATGGGATCGTCACCGAGGGCGTCGGCGACGCCCAGCCGGGCGGCCGCGCGAAGGGCGGCGGCACATGCCGCCCCGAATGCGAGTTCCCGCAGCCGCATGGAGGGCACGGGAGCGGGCTGAGTGGTCGTCATGTGCCGCCTTCCTTCCTGAGTTCACGTGAAGCAGGGGGTTACCGGGTGTGCGTGGGGGGCCCCGGTGCGCCGAGGAGCGGGACGGACGGTCAGCACAGGCCGGCGGGCCGGGACGTCGCGCAGGAGTTGTCCCGGAACGTGTTGCCCTTCCCGGGGTCCGTGTTGACCAGGTCCGCCGGGGAGTTGCCCTCCAGCAGGTTGCCGCTGATCCGGTTCCGCTCGCTGGTCGTGCCCACGAAGCTCTTGAACACGACGATGCCTCCCGACAAGGGGGACTTGCCGACGTTGTCCCTGATCACATTGCGAGTGATCAGATTGTCGTCGGCGCCCGTCACGACGATGCCGGATCCCTGCAGGGCGTCCAGCCGGGCGGTCTTCGGGCAGGACTTGTTGTTGCGCACGATGCGGTTCTCGCGCACGGTCACGAAGCCGGCCTTCGGCTTGTTCTCGTCGCCGACGACGAAGACCGCCGCGCAGTTGCCGGTGAGGTGGTTGCCCGTGACGGTGAGGTTGCGCAGCCGTCGTACGGTGACACCGATCCGGTTGCCCTCCAGCCGGTTGTGCTCCACCACCGTTCCCCCGGTGTCCGAGGCGCCCTGTTCCTCCTTCACCGTGTTGGCGAGGAACAGACCCGCGTCGCCGTTGTCGCGGGCGGCGTTGCCGCGGAACACGCCACGGCGTGAGCGCTCCGTGGCGATGCCCCACACCCCGTTGCGGACCGCGGTGACATTCCGTACGGTCAGGCGGTCGGCCTCATGGGCGTAGACGCCGGTCTTGGGGAAGCCGCTCACCGTCAGGGAAGCGATGGTGACGCCGGCGATGTTGTGGCCCTTGGTGCCCGCCACGCAGATGCCGTTGCCGGCCGCGGCACAGCTTGCGGCGGCCTTCGTGGTGCGTGATGTCGTGCTCTGGGCGGCGGTGCTCGTGCCCGCCGCCGGCCGGAGCACGGTGCCGCGGCCCATGCCCCGCAGGGTCAGCCCGGGCGTGGTGATGTCGACGCTCGTACGGTGGATGCCGCGCCCCAGCAGAACGGTGTCGCCCGGCCGGGCCGCGTCCACCGCCTTCTGGATCGATTCTCCCGGCTTGACCAGATGGACCGTATGGGCGGCGGTGTGGGGGGCGGCGCCGAGCCCCGTCCCGAGCAGCGCCGCCAGGCACGCCAGAGGTGCGATATGGCATTTACTCATATCGCGCAGGTTATGTCCCAATGATCCCGAGTCGGCGGGTTGGTCCATCCGGCGGCGTGGCCCCGACCGCCCCATGACGTTCGGCGGCGCGCGGCGCTGACGTCCGGGGCGGGGCGGGTCATGCCCGGCAGCCACCGGCCGCCGTGTCCCTGCTCACCCGCGCGCCTTGCGTCAAGGCCCAGCAGCAGCCGTCGCGGCCGCTCACCGCGTTCGACGGGGTGCAGGCGCCATCACACTCCAGAACACCGCGGTTGCATGTCGGGCGATCCACGCCTCGTTGTGCCTGTGACGGCCCAAGCCCACCGCCGAGAACTCATCCTCTCCGGCGCACGCCACGGCTCCCAGTCGCCGCAGGGCAGAAGGGACCAGGCGGGTGTGGTCGTCGCGAAGAGGAGGGCGGTGACCGCGAGGCGCTCCGCCGAACGTGGCGGCACCAGGCCGGCCCGACCGCCACGACCGCCGGCATGGGGCCCTTCAACCGGAGGCCGCGCTGCCCGGCTTCCGCATGCCCAGCCACTGTTCGGCGCCGTACTCCTCGAACCGCTCCACCTCGGTGAAGCCCAGTTTCGCCGCGAGGCGCATCGCTCGTGCGTTGGCGGTCCGGGTGCACAGCACCACCGGCTCGCCGGGAAGCGCGTCGGCGAACCAGTCGAGTACCGCCGCACACGCCTCGGCGGCATAGCCGTGCCCCCATGCCTCCGGCAGCAGCATGTAACCGAGTTCGGCCTCCTCGGCATCCGGCCGGACGTGTCCCGGACACTCCGCACCACGCCGGTCGAGCGTGATCATGCCGATCATCGCTCCGTCGAGATCGGTCACGAACACGCCGGGGCGACGCCCGGGCACCTCGGGAACCGCATGCTCGAGCTCGTCACGCGGCCGGGCGCCACCGACGTAGGTGCCCACCTCCGGCGAGGCGAACAGCTCGATGAACGCCGCACGGTCCCGTGCCTCGGAGCCGCGAAGCACGAGCCGTTCGGTCCGTAACGGGGCGGGTGGCCAGTCGAGGGGCTCGAGTCCAGTCATGGCGCGCAACGTACCGCACGAGCCACGACCCGCCGTCTGACGGGGCCCCGTCGGTCCGTCCGGGGGTCGGCCGAGGTCCGGCCGCCTCAGCCGTCGGTGGGCTCGGTCTGGTCCTTGGCCTCGGGTGCGGCCGAATCCTTCTGTGCCGGCGCGCTGTAGAAGACCGACCTGCCCTGCTTGGAGCGCTCGGCACCGCTCTTGGCCACGAGTCCCTCGAGGGTGACGCGCACGACCTTGGGGGAGATGTCGCGATCGGGGTGGGCCCCGCCGAGCGCCGTGGAGATCTCCGCGGCGGAGCGGGGCTCCTTCTGTTCGGCGAGGTGGCGGCGGATGAGTTCCACCAGGGTCAGGTCGGCCGCCTTCGGCGTGTTCGCCGTCTTGGCCGCGGACTTCCTGACCGCCTTCTTCGCCGGAGCGGAAGCCGCCTTGCGTGCCTTCTGCTTCCCCCCGGCCGCGGCGGCCTTCTTCCGCCGCGGCGCGGGCACCACGGCGCTCTTGGACTCGGCAGCGGACCCGCCCCTGCCCTGGGTGATGCCCAGTGCCTGCTGCATGCTGACCAATACGCCGTGGTCATGCTGCAGAGCGGCAAGCTGCTCCTGCAGGGAGGCGATCTCCGCGTCGATGCGTTCCTGTTCCTTGAGATTGGCGTCAAGGTCGCCCGTCACCTGGGCGATGTACTGGGAAGCCAGTTCGGTGGCGGGAGCTGCTGTCTCGGACATGGCACTGCCCTTTCCTCTGTACCGCAGGATGCCTTGGTGGGAGATGGTACGGACAAGAGCAGCGGCTTGATCCCGTCGAGCAGCGTCCTTTTGCCCGGTGGCACCTTGTCATCAGCCAGGCGCGGCCCCAACAAGGCACGCACCGGGCCCAGTTGAACTACCTGGCTCACCTCGCTGCGGTCAGAAGACTTCATCGGTACCCGCACAGGCAGGCGAACATTCCGGTGTCTGCGGAGAAGGAGGCGGGGCATACGGGCTGCATCCCCTTTGAGAGGAGCTCGTCATGCTCGGCATAGTCGCGGCGGTGTTGTTCTTCCTTGCCTTCCTGATCAACGCGGCCGAGATCGGCACCAACGATGTGTTCTCTTCGACGAATGTCATGTTGCTGGGACTGATGTGCCTGGCTCTGCAGGTGGCCGGCGTCGGTGCCGGCTGGGCCCGCCGACGCTGACCCGGTGCTCCGCAGGTCCGGTGATGTCTGGTCACCGGACCTGCACCGGCTGGGACGGCAGGGAACAGGACGGCTACATGTCGCCGCCCCCCAGGCCGACTTGCGCCAGGTAGCGGTCGAGGTGCTCGGCGGTGTCAGCGGCCAGGCCGATGTGCTGGTCGGGGCGGATGAGGAACAGCCCCGTGCCCAGCTCCTCAGCGAGCGGCCCGCCGGTCACCTGGTGGGTCCTGAGACCCGCTGGCGCGGCGGGCGGCGCACAGTTCACCGCGAGCAGCGTGAAGTCCGGGCCGCGCAACAGCTCGAAGAGATTCCCGCAAGGACCCTCGGTGGTGACACACGGCAGGTCGGGCACACGGTCACCGGCCTGGACACCGGCCGCAGCACGACTCTCCCGGGCGTCCGCCGAGAGCTCACTGTCGCGGTAGTGCACCGACAGCAGGTGACAGACCCGCCCCCGGTAGCGAGCCTGCTCGTAGGGGTCCTGGGTCGAGCGGCCAGCCCGGTACAGGCGGGTACTGAGGTTCAGGGTGTCCGCCGCGGCGGCCCGGCGCTCGACCTCGTAACTGTCCAGCAGCGCGTCCGGGGCATGGCAGCGCACGACCTGGCCCAGCTTCCAGCCGAGGTTGTAGGCATCCTGCACGCCGATGTTCAGCCCCTGGCCGCCGCCCGGCGGGTGCACATGGGCGGCGTCGCCGGCGAGCAGGACCCGCCCGTGGCGGAAGCGTTCGGCCATCGCGGTACGAGGGCGGTAGAACGAGAACCATCCCACGTCCGTGACCGCTTCGGACGTCAGATGGGTACGGGCGGCGATCAGACCGCGCACGGTCTCGGGCGTCGCCGTGAACTCCTCGCCGGTGATCTTGGCGTTCAGCTGGAAGTCGGCGGTCCCGGGCAGCGGACACAGCAGCAGTTCGCCGGCCGGGTCCGGCCAGATGTGCCAGTGATCGCGGTCCAGTCCCCGCACGCGTACGTCCGCCACCACCGCCGAGCGCAGCCCGCCGTCCTCACCCTTCAGGGCGATGCCCAGGGATTCTCGCACCGTGCTGCGGCTGCCGTCGGCGCCGACCAGGTAGCGCGCCGACACCAGGTGACGGGCACCGTCGGAGTGCGTCACCTCCGCGGCCACCTGCGTGCCCGACTGCGTGAGAGAGGTGAGCCGTGCACCGCACTCCAGCGTGCCGCCCAGGTCGAGCAGCCGCTCGCGCAGGATGTCCAGCGTGCGCCACTGGGGTACCAGCCATGGGCGCGGATGGCGCGACGCCGGGGCCCGAGGGTCAGGCTCGATCAGCTGCCACTCGCCCTGCCGCTCGCCGTCGCGCCAAGTCTGCATGGGCGGGAAGAAGGAGCCGCTGGCCCGCAGCGCGTCGACGACACCCAGGTCGTCGAACACCTCCATGGTGCGGGACTGCAGGCTCTTGCCGCGTGAACCGGCGAGCAGCCGGTCGCCGGCCTCGATGACATGGGTACGCACACCACGCCTGGCCAGGTCGCAGGCCAGGGTGAGGCCGGTGGGCCCGGCGCCGACGACCAGCACGTCCATGGCCGGCCGCTGCGGTGTCTGAGGGGTGGGGTCGGGCACGTCTCCCTGCTTTCTGCCGTTTGACCCGGCACTGGGTGCATGGAGCGGCGCTCTGCCGCACTATGCGAAATGTCCCCCGTGGGTCGGGCGGCCGTGCTCCGCGCCCACCGGGTTCCGCCCACATGGCCGCACCGCCGCACGCGCTCAGGAGTACCCATGGCCCACGTCGCCGACTGCCCCTTCGACTTCAGCGAGCAACTGGCCTTCGACCCGTCACTCGGCCGGCTCATGGCCGACGGTCCGGTCAGCCGTGTCCGGCTGCCCTACGGCGAAGCCGAGGCATGGCTGGTCACCACCTTCGACGGGGTACGTCAGGTGACGACGGACCCGAGATTCAGCAGGGCGGGCATCGTCGGCCGTGACTACCCGCGCATGACTCCCGAGCCGATCGTCTCCCCGGAGTCGCTCAACGTCATGGATCCGCCGCGCAGCACCCGGCTGCGTCATGCCGCCGCCCGGGCCTTCACGCAGAGCTCCGTGAAACGCATGACGCCGGCCATCGAGAGCGTGGCGCACCGTCTCGTGGACGAGATGGTCGAGCAGGGCGCACCGGCCGACCTGGCCCTCGGCCTGTCCGCGCAGCTGCCCAACCACACCATCTGCGCCCTGCTGGACGTCCCCGTCGCGGACCGGCCCCTCATGTTGCGCCACACCCAGCAGATGCTCGCCACCGCGCCGGAAGCCCGCCAGGCGGCGGCCGCGGCCAAGCAGCACCTGCGCGCCTACTTCACCGCGCTCGTCGCCGAACGCCGGAAGGAGGGAGGCGACGACCTCATCAACACCATGGCGGCCTGCGAACCGGGGGAGGAGCCTCTGAGCGACGACGAGCTGGCCGTCCTGGCACTGACCCTCATCCTCAGCGGCAATGACACCGCCACCTGCCAGATCAGCAACATCGCCTACACCCTGCTCACCCGCCCCGAGCTTCTCGGTCTGCTGAGGAGCCGTCCCGAACGGCTGCCCCGGCTGCTGGAGGAACTCCTGCGGCACATCCCCTTCCGCAAGGGCGTCGGAATCCCTCGCGTCGCGCTGGAGGACGTGAAAGTGGAGGGAGTGCTGATCCGCGCGGGTGACTTCGTCCATGTCTCCTATCTGGCGGCCAACCGCGACCCGGCGGTGTTCCCCGACCCCGATGTGCTCGACGTCGACCGTGCTCCGCACCCCCACATGACGTTCGGCTGGGGCGGCCATCACTGCATCGCCAGCACGTTCGCCGTCGCGGAAGTCGGCACGGCGATCGAGGTCCTGTTCACCCGCCTCCCCGGGCTGCGCCTGGCGGTACCGGCCGAGGACGTGCGCTGGGACACCCGGACCATCCGGCGCTTCCCCCTGGAGCTGCCCGTGACCTGGTGAGACACACCCGCACCGACAACCTCCTACGAGTTGGTCGGCGCCGGCGGCAACTGCGAGCGCACCGCGCCTGGTTCGGCCCGCGTCGACCGAACTCGCCGAACCCACTCGCGACCGCGGTGTGCTGCCTTCCTCAGGACAGCAGCATGCGCGTCCAGGCGATGGCCAGGACCGTGCAGGCGAGCGTGAACAGGCCTTGCACGACGGCGGTGACGGGCATCCTCAGACGGGCGTGCACGACGGCCCCGGCCGCCGCCACGGCCGGAACACCCCAGATGACCAACCACGTCAGAACCGGAGTGCCGGAGGTGCGCACCGCCTCGGAGGAGTACGGCGAGTGCGCCCGGCCCATGCCGACGGCGAGGAGCAGCACCGCGGCCACGACGAGGATGACCGCGTCCGCGATCAGGAGCAGCAGGGCGACCGCGACGTCGATCAGCCGGGAGGGACGCTCGCGCCCGAAGGGCGCCGGAGCCTCTTGGCCATCCGTGTCGTCCGTGCCATCCGTGAGTGAGGGGGCCATGCCCTGACTGCACCACGGAATGGCACGTTCGACACCTTCCGGGGCCCGGGTGCATGGACCCGGCACCCGGCACCCGGAACCGGTCACGGCTCGATCGCCGACCGCACCCCCGGGCCGGGCGAGGCCGGCGGCGTTCAGCACACCGGGGTGATGCGATGCCAGTACGAGAGGCCTGCGCAGACGGTGTCCGCGGAAATCCTGCAACTCCTTTCGGCCCCTGTGCTGTTGCAGGTCGACCGGCTGCCCCGCCCTGAGGACGCCGGTGACCCGCACGTGGGCGGGGAGGTCCGCCCGCTTCCGCACCGAGCTGGAGCGCTCCCACACCAGCATCCGGCGTACCGCCGACTACGCCTGCGTCTCGGCCACACCGTCAACACCCTCATCCGCGCCTGCGCTGCCGCCACCGGACAGCCCGTGAAGCACGTCATCGACGGCCGAGTCGCCCTGGAGGCCCGGCGTCTGCTCGCCCCCACCGACGAGCCGGTGGCGGCCATCGCGCGCTGTATCGGCTTCCCCCGGCCCACCAACTTCGGCATGTTCTTCGCCCGTCACACGGGCATGCCACTGGGCGCTTTCCGGCGGGTGCACCAAAGCCGGCACGCGACGTCCGGAGACGGTGCGGCATGATCGGGAGAGTGGGTGCGCGAAGGAACGAAGGGGAGCCGGGGCTGTGAATGAACAGGCGGAGATCTCGACGCCGGAGGAAGCGGCGAACGACGCGCTGGTTCTGGCCTTCGGCCGGCTGCAAGGGGCCGCGAACCGGCTGGAGTACATCCTGGGCCGGGCGCTGGAGGCGGAGTGCGGCATCAGCCACCTGACGTTCGAGGTGCTGCTCATCCTGGGGAGGGCGGGGGATCCGGGGCTGTCGATGGGAGCCATCGCCCAGGAGCAGGTGCTGACCACGGGAGGGGCCACCCGGCTGGTGGACCGCATGGTGGCGGCCGGACTGGTCGAACGGGTCGAGGACCCCGGTGACCGCCGCGCGCGTCTGGTGCGCCTGACCGCGCGGGGGGAGGAGATCACGGTCACCGCGGCCCGGGCGCACGTGAAGAACATCAAGCGCTACTTCCTCGCGCCCCTGCCGGCCGAGGACCGGGAGCGGTTCGCCGAGAACCTCCGCATGCTCAGTCATGCGGCGCGGGACATGCTGCCCCGCCTGCCCTGACGGCGGCGACAGCCGGTGAGGGGCCGTCACCGCCGTCGGCGGGCGGGCGCCGAGGGCGGCAGGTGAGCGCGTCAGCGCTCCCTGTAGATGAAGCCGAGCTTGTCGACCTCGTCACCGGCGCGCCCGTGGAAGCCGGCGATCTGCCATCCCGAAGGCGCCGTGCGCGTCACGCAGTCGGACGTGGTGGTCCCGCCCGACAGACTGCGGCCGAGGTTCGTGGTGAACGCGGCGGAGAAGATCCGTGTACGGCCGCCTTTCTCGCCCCGGCACAGCCGGGCGGAGCTGAGGTACTCCCCGCTGCCCAGGTTCAGGGACGACACGGTGCCGCCGGTCCCGCCGTGGCTGATGACCTTGCCGTTGCCGAGCGTCAGGCCGACACCGTCGACACGGGTGCCGCTGCGCAGTGAGACGCTGACCGGGCGCGCGCCCGCCGGTACGGCGTCGATGTCGGTGTAGTAGTCGCCGTGCGGCCCGCCGAACTGTTCGCTGAGCCGGAGGTCCGCGGCGCGCGACCAGGAGAAGCCCACCTTGATCGGGTCGTGGTCGGACAGCATGAGCCCGTCGTCGGTGAGGAACCTGGAATGCTCGTTGTTGTACGAGGTGGCGTCGAGCGAGACGAGTCTGCTGCCGCGGTACAGGACCTTGTCCACGACCTCGCAGGTGTTGGGCACGGTGGGGCCTGTCTGGTCGCAGACCAGGGCGTCGCTGCCCTTGGCGGGCGGGACGCCGCCGCGGATGAGCCGGACCCAGGGATCCGTCAGGCCGTTCGCGGCGGCGAACTCGGCGATGGTGTCGCCGGAGCGCGTGTAGCGGGTGTTGGTGTCGCCCATGACGACGACGGCGTTCCCGGCCGAATGGCTTTTGATGAAAGCCGTCAGCTGGTTGAGGTTGTCCGCCCGCGAGGCCAGGTCGCCGGGGTTCGTCCCGGCGTTGGTGTGCAGGTTGTAGAAGTCCACGTACACGCCCTCGGCGAGGCGCTGGCGGATGAAGGTGAACCCCTTGGGCGTGAGGCAGTCCCCGGAGTCGAACTGGCAGGAATTCCAGCGCACCCGCTCGAAGTCGTCGGTGTCGTAGGGGAGTTTCGCCAGTGTGTTGAGACCGCTGCCGATACCCGCACCGCCGCTGGTGGGTGTCCGGTGGGGGTGCGCGGTGTCGCCGGCGTAGAGGAAGGCGTGGTAGTTGAAGTCCTCCTGGACGTTGACGATGTCGTACGGCGCGATCCGTCGGCCGATTTCCGTGGTGGCGGGCTCGCGTGGGGTGGGAGCGCTGGAGATGCTCTCCGGCAGGCCCGCCACGTTGTAGGCGAGGACGCTGAAGGAACCGGACGTGGGGTCGGCGGCAGCAGCGGGGGAGATGTTCGTGATGAACCCTCCGATCGCGGCCGAGACCACCGCGATGGAGGCTAGAAGTCGGCGCATGAGACCGGGACTCCTGACAACGGGGAGTGGGGAGCCGGAACGTACCGCGGGTAACACCTCGGCGTCCCGCGTCCGTCCGAGCGAGACCGAATCTTGACCGACGGGTCCGGACCAGCCGCTCCCTGCGGGTGGCGAGCCCGCACGGCGCGAGGGCATACCCCTCTGGAAATATCTGACGCGTCAGGTACTGTTGATTCAGGCGAAGCGTCCGTACCGGGCGGCCGCCCACTGTTCTGCCGAGGTCCCCGATGCAGCTCGTCCATGTCTTCGACGCCTACTGCGGCCCAGCGTTGATGCAGCTTTGCGCCGGCACCGCTGGAGAGACACAGCGCAACAGGCGTGGTGCTGTCGCTGGTTCGCGTGGTGGGCTGAGACAGCCGTGCACAGGGATCGGCGCGTCCTGGGTGCACCTTTCGGCGACGAACAGGGCTCACGGGTGAAGCCTGCAAGGACCATGCGTTTGCTGGATCCATGGGCGGTCCCGGCCGGGGTGGGACACCTCCACGTCCCACCCCGGCCGGGTGTCATCGGATGTGCTTCGCCGGCTTGGTGGCGGTGTTGAGCAGGTACTCAAGGGGGCCGCGGCGGAAGAAGCGGGACCAGATGGCGGCGAACAGGATGGCTCCGAGGACGTACATGAGCAGCGGCGTCCAGGACTGCTGGGTGCTGGGCCCGCCGGGCTCGGACAGCACGGACTGGGCGAGGAAGTGACCGACGTAGGCGGTCAGGGACATGGTGCCCACGGCGACGACCGGTGTGGCCAGGCGGCGCAGTGGCGGCAGACGTTCCATCGCGACCGTCGCGCCCACGATCACGAGGATCGCGACGCCCACGCTGCCGATGATGTCGAACGTGGTGCCGCTGTGCGGCCCGGCCGTCAGGAGCATGGACGCCGGCATATCGGGGAACGAGTCACTGCCGGAGAGCTTCGAACCGCTGTCCGGGGGCATCGGACCGGAGCTGCCTGACGACGACCCGTCCTCCGCCATGCTCCGCAACGCGCCCGCCCCGGCGAGCAGCAGAGACATGCCGTACGCGGTCGCGGTGAGGGCGGCACCGAGCGCGGCCAGGCGCCGCCGGACCGTGCGGGAGGACAGGTCGAGGCGGCCCAGTGCCATACCCGCGATCACGAAGGACATCCACGTCAGCGCCGGGTAGAAGCCGGTGAGCAGCAGATCGAGGACGCCCACCTCGCTGAGCCGGTGGAGCGGGTCGTAGGTGTTGATGCTCTCCTGGACCGACGGAGTCAGCAGTGAGGTCAGGACGAAGGCCAGCTGCGGTGTGACCAGAGCGAACGCGGCCGCGATGATCGCGAGGGTCCTTGCGCCCAGTCGCACCAGGGGCAGGGCCAGCAGGAAGTAGACCCCGTAGAAGCCGAGGATGATCACTCCCCCGTACTCCATGGCCAGCACGGTGCCCAGCGCCAGCAGGACCACGGCGCGGATCGCGATGCGGGCCTTCGCCTGCCGGCCGGCCAGGCCGGTCTTCGGCTCCAGGCGGCCGGCGATCAGCATCAGTGAGAACCCGGCGAGGGTGGCGAACAGGACCGAGGAGTGACCGTCCGCCATGTACCGGATCCAGCTGGCGACGCCGGTCGTGGCGGACAGCGGAGGGCCGATGTGCACGACGTACATGCCGAACACAGCCAGGGCGCGGGCCAGGTCCACCCCGACAAGGCGTCCCGTCGAGGGACCGGGCGAGGCCGGTGCAGCGGACTTGGGGGAACTCCGGGGCTGCGGAGGCGAGTTCTCCTGCGGGGCTGACGTGCCCTGCGGTGTCGTTGGTGTCTGTGGCATGCGGAGACTCTGGCGTCGCCGCCGGGCGGAGAGCCATCCGGCAGGCTTCGGTAACGGCCCCGCCGACCGGCGGGTACTGCCCTGCCGACCGGCGGAGTCCCGTGCCGACCTGTCCGTGCGAACCGGTGCGACTGGACGACGATCTCCTTCAGCCACTCGGCGGGGGTGGACCCGACGGTCGCCGGATGGGCGCACGGAGGCCGGGCTTCCAGGCTGGAGGCATGACACATCGTGCGCGACACAAGGAGCCCGACGTGCTTCTCGCGTCATGGGCCGACGTGCCGGGCCGTGGCGCCGTCCCGAGGGGCGGGTTTGCGGAGTTCCTCGACCTGATGCCGGCGGCGGGCGCCCTCGTCCTGCTCGTCGTGCGTCCTGAGGTCCCCGAGGCGTCGGTGGGCGCCTTCGCGATGAGCACAGCCGGACTCGTCCGCTGAGCCGGCACACGATCACGCCCGGTCAGCCCGGCGCCGCCGACGCGGTGCCGGGCGGACCGCAGAGGAAAGGAACCACGTGAACACCGCATCCGCCCCGACGACGGATGAGACTCATGAGACCGCCCTGTCCGCCCGGGAGACGCTCAGGGCGCTGTACGCGTATGTGCGGTCGCACCGGTGGGCCGTCGCCCTCGGCTTGCTGTGTGCCCTGGTCGGGGCCGCCGGGGGACTGCTTCAGCCGTTGGCCACCAAGGCGCTGGTGGACCGGCTCGCCTCCGGGGAGACCATCGCCGGGATCCTGATCGGGCTCACCGTGCTGGTGGTGCTGGGCACGGCGGTCGAGGCGTTCGGCGCGTATGTGCTGGAGCGGACGGCCGAGTCGGTGGTCCTCGCCGCGCGGCGCACCCTCGTGGGGCGGCTGCTGCGGCTGCGGATCGCGGAGTTCGAGCGGATCCCGCCGGGTGACCTGATGTCCCGGGTCACCTCGGACACGACGCTGCTGCGGGCGGTCAGTACCCAGGCGGTCGTCTCCGCGGCCTCCGGCGCGGTGTCGTTCGTCGCGGCGATCGTGATGATGGCGTTCCTGGACGTCGTGCTGCTGGGTGTGACGCTCGGTGTGGTCGTGCTGGTCGGCGGGGCCGTCGCGCTGGTGATGCCGAAGATCGCGCGGGCCACCGAGCGGGCGCAGGAAGCGGTCGGGGAGATCTCCGTCGTGCTGGAGCGGTCCCTTGGGGCGTTCCGCACGGTGAAGGCGTCAGGTGCCGAGGGGAGGGAGACCGCCCGGGTGGAGGCGGCGGCGCGGCGGGCCTGGCGGCACGGCCTGAAGAGCGCCAAGTGGGAGGCCGTGGCGGGCTCGGCCGACGAGCTCGCGGTGCAGTCGGCATTCCTCGCGGTGCTCGCGGTCGGCGGGGCGCGCGTGGCGTCCGGGGAGATCCCCGTGTCCACCCTCATCGCCTTCCTGCTGTACCTCTTCTATCTGATCGAGCCGGTGTCCACGCTGGTCGAAGCCGGATCCTCCTACCAGGAGGGGGCGGCCGCGCTCTCCCGGATCGCGCAGGTGGAACGCCTGGCGACGGAGCCCACCGACCGGCAGGCGGTCGCCTTGCCCCGGCCGGGGGCAACGGTGCCGGGCCCGGCGTCGGTCCGCTTCGAGAACGTGTCCTTCCGCTACCGCCCGGGCCAACCGTACGTCCATCAGCAGGTGAGCTTCGAGGTTCCGGGCACCGGGACGACTGCCTTCGTGGGCCCCTCCGGTGCGGGCAAGTCGACGGTGTTCGCGCTCATCGAGCGGTTCCACGAGGCGACCGGCGGCCGGGTACTGGTGGACGGCAAGGACGTACGGGACTGGTCCCTGTCCGAGCTACGGTCCGCCATCGGGTACGTGGAACAGGACGCCCCGGTGCTGGCAGGCACGCTCAGGGAGAACCTCGTCTTCGCGGCGCCCGGCGCGCCGGACGATGACATCCGCGACGTCCTGGCCCGCACGAAGCTCGACACCCTCGTCGAGCGCCTGCCCCACGGCCTGGACACCCCGGTCGGACACCGCGGTTCGAAGCTGTCGGGCGGTGAGCGGCAGCGCATTGCCATCGCCCGCGCCCTGTTGCGCAGGCCACGCCTGCTGTTGTTGGACGAGGCGACCTCGCAGCTCGATGCCGTCAACGAGCTGGCGCTGCGGGACGTCGTCGCGGAGGTGGCTCGCGAGACCACCGTGCTGGTGGTGGCCCACCGTCTGTCGACGGTGACGGGTGCCGACCGGATCGTCGTCATGGACGGCGGACACGTCCGGGCCGTGGGCGCCCATGAGGAACTGATGGCCCGGGACCGGCTGTACGCGCAACTGGCGACCACTCAGTTCCTGGCCCCCGCGTGATGACACACCACACGCAGGAGCGTCCGGCGGCACAGCATGAGGTGGCATGCCGCGGCAGACGGCCGGGCGGCGGCTGGGCCCCCCGGCCGCCCGGTCGGTCAGTCCGCGCTGAGGGGAATGCGCAGCCGCACCCGGTAGCCGCCCTCCGCGGTCGGGCCCGCCTCCAGGGTGCCGTGCAGAATGTCGGCCCGTTCCCGCAGACCGACCAAGCCCTGCTGTGAACCGGGCAGGGACAGCGAAGGCCGGGTGGGCGGGGTGTTGGTGATGGTCGCTCCGATGCCGTCGCCGGCCTGCCACAGCTCGACGCGCGCTCTGGCGCCGGGGGCGTGCTTGCGGACGTTGGTCAGGGCTTCCTGGACCGTGCGGTAGAGGGCCCGTTGCGCGGGTGTGCCCACGGTGGGCGGCAGCTCACCCGACAACTCCACGTGAGGGCCGCCTGCTTCCACCAGCTTGCGCAGGTCGGCCAGGGTGGGCTGCGGCGTCAGCTCGGTGGCGTTGCCGCCGGAGGCCCGCAGCAACGTGACCATGGTGCGCAGTTCGTCGAGCGTGGTGACGCTCAGGGAACGGATCGTGCGGGCGGCTTCCTTGGCGTCCGCGTCCTTGGTGGCGACCTGAAGCGCCCCGGCCTGTACGGCGATCAGGCTGACCTGGTGGGAGACGACGTCGTGCATCTCGCGGGCCAGTTGGGCGCGTTCGCGGGCGAGCACTGCCTGGGCGTGCAGGGCCCGCTCGTGCTCCCTGGCCTCCTCGATCTCGGCCAGTCGCCGTGCCAGGTCCTGTTGCGCCTGGAGAAGCTGGCCGAAGAGGACCGGGGCCGCGGCGGTCGCCAGGCCGTACACGAAGAAGACCAGTGTCATGGTCCGGTCGACCTCGGCCAGGGGCCACGGAGTACTGCTCGCGACGGCGGCCAGGGCGACGCACACGGCGAGGAGACGGCGGTTGCGCGAGTGTCCAGCCAGGGTGAAGAGCGCCGCGAGCACGGCGACGGCGACATCCTGCATCAGCGCGATGGGCAGGGTGAGCAGGAACACGCCGAGTGGGAAGCGGCGCCTGAAGGCCAGCGCGGTGCAGCCGACAGCGGCCAGCGCGAGCTCGAGGGGCGTGTGCTCCCACGTGTTCAGCCATACGTCCATGGCCGCCACCGTCACCAGGGCGAGGTCGGTGACCGGCGTGGGCAGCCGCTGCCACATGGCGCGTGCGCGGCTCATCGGCCTGCCTTCTGCGCCTGCTCGTCGAGGAGCCCGGCCCGCTGTGCCAGCAGCGCGGCCTGTACCCGGCTCGACACCCGGAGCTTCGTCAGGATGGCGCTGACGTGGTCCTTCACCGTGCCGGCGCCCAGATGGATGCGCGCGCCGATGTCGGCGTTCGACAGGCCCTCCGCGACAAGGACGAGGACGTCGCGTTCACGTGCGGTGAGCAGCCGGACCCGTGCGGCCTCCTCGTCGACGGCCGTCCCGGTGCGGGGGTGGCTGTGCAGCAGTGTCCGCGACGCCTTGGGGGAGAGCACCACACCGCCCGCCGCCAGGGTGCGCACCAGATGGGCGAGTTGTTCCGGCTCGGTGTCCTTGAGGAGAAACCCGGCCGCGCCGGAGTGCAGGGCGGTGAGGACGTACTCGTCGGCGTCGAACGTGGTCAGCATCGCCACCACCGGAGCGTCCGGCATCTTCCGCAGCTCGCGCAGGACGGTGAGCCCGTCGACGTCCGGCATCCGGATGTCCAGCAGCACCACGTCGGGCCGCTCCCGGCGGACCGTCTCGACGGCCTTGCCGCCGCCGGCGGTCGCGACGACCTCGATGTCCTCGGACGCGCCCAGAATGAGTTCGAAGCCCGAGCGGACCAGTGCCTCGTCGTCGACCACCACTACCCGGATCACGTGTTCCGCCTCACCTTCATTCATGCCGTCCGGCCCATGCCGACTCGACCTTAAAGCCCCGATCGCTCCCGGTGGCCCGCCGGGCTGCAGCTCCAGCCACACGGCGGGGTGGCTCCCGCCGGTCGGCAGGGACACGGCAGCCTTCCGCCGGATAGTCCACGATCGGCCCGGTCTCCAGCCTGAGGGGCATGACCCATTACCCGGACTCCGCGCTGCTCCCGGCCGATACCGCGTCCCCCGACCGGGAGCGTGGCGGCGCTCACCGTCTGCGCATCCCGTCGGGGGACTCCCCGCGCCTGTCCCACACCGAGGAGGTGGCCGACGTCCTCGCGGAAGCGGTGACGCGGGCTGCTATCGACGACTGACGTCCATCACTGGAACTTTCCTCCGATGTATCTCTGACGTGAAGGGAGTCGGCGCTCCTCCTTGTCCGTAGCAAGGCCTTGCGCTTAAAGTCGCGCTGTCGTCATACATCCGATGACTGGTGGGAGCGACTCGTGTCCGAGTGACACCGTCGGACTCCCCGTCCACGAACCCGGCCGAGGGCCAGGCGGCCCTCGGCCGAGTGTGAAAGGCAGGCACGTGAGCGCCGTCGCAGCCCGGATCACCGCACTCGACACACACGACGTCCGCTTCCCCACCTCGCGTGAACTGGACGGCTCCGACGCGATGAACCCGGATCCCGACTACTCCGCCGCCTACGTGAGGCTGCGCACCGACGCGGCGGACGGACTCGAAGGGCACGGTTTCACCTTCACCATCGGACGTGGCAACGACGTGCAGGTCGCCGCGATCGACGCCCTGCGGCACCACGTCGCCGGACGTTCCGTCGCCGAACTCTGCGACGACCCCGCCTCGCTCAGCCGCGACCTGATCGGCGACAGCCAGCTGCGCTGGCTCGGCCCCGAGAAGGGCGTGATGCACATGGCCATCGGCGCCGTGGTCAACGCCGTGTGGGACTTGGCCGCCAAGCGCGCCGGGCAGCCGCTGTGGCGCCTGCTCGCCCACGCCGAACCCGAATGGCTCGTCTCCCAGGTCGACTTCCGGTACCTCACCGACGCCCTCACCCCCGAAGAGGCCCTCGCCCTCCTTCACCAGGGCCGTGACGGGATCGCCGACCGCGAAGCGACACTGCTGCAACGCGGATACCCGGGCTACACCACCTCCCCGGGCTGGCTCGGATACTCCGACGACAAGCTCACCCTGCTGGCCCGGCAGGCGGTCGACGACGGGTTCACCCAGATCAAACTCAAGGTCGGCGGCGACCTGAGCGACGACATCCGGCGCCTGCGGACCGCCCGTGCGGCCGTCGGCGAGGGCATCCGCATCGCCATCGACGCCAACCAGCGGTGGGGCGTGGACGAGGCGATCGAGTGGACCAACGCCCTCGCCGAGTTCGAGCCCTACTGGATCGAGGAACCCACCAGCCCCGACGACATCCTCGGGCACGCCGCCGTGCGCCGGGCGGTCCGCCCCGTCAAGGTCGCCACCGGCGAACACGTGCAGAACCGGGTCGTCTTCAAGCAGCTCCTCCAAGCCGGCGCGATCGACGTGCTGCAGATCGACGCGACCCGGGTCGGCGGAGTGAACGAGAACCTGGCGATCCTGCTGCTCGCCGCGAAGTTCGGGGTGCCGGTCTGCCCGCACGCGGGCGGCGTGGGACTGTGCGAGCTGGTGCAGCACCTGTCGATGTTCGACTGCCTGGCCCTGTCCGGCACCACCGAGGACCGGGTCATCGAGTACGTCGACCACCTCCACCAGCACTTCGACGTGCCCGTGGTGCTGCGCCACGGGCACTACACGGCTCCCCTCCATCCGGGCTTCTCCGCCACCATGCGCGAGGAGTCCATCGCCGCCTATCGCTTCCCGGACGGGGCGTTCTGGGCCGCCGACCGCGCCCGGCAGGAGAGTGACGCATGAACGAACTGTCAGGACTCAAGGCCCTCGTGACCGGCGGCGCGTCCGGCATCGGGCTGGCCACCGCACACGCCCTGGCCGGGCGGGGCGCCGCGGTGGCCGTGCTCGACCTGGAACCGTCCGGGGTGCCCGAGCGGCTGCACCCCGTCACGGCCGACGTCCGGGACGACACCGCGGTGCGTATCGCCGTGGAGGAGGCCGCCACGCGCCTCGGCGGTCTCGACATCGTCGTCAACAACGCGGGCATCGGAGCCATCGGCACCGTCGAGGACAACCCCGACGAGGAGTGGCACCGCGTACTCGACGTCAACCTCCTCGGCATGGTGCGCACCACCCGCGCCGCCCTGCCGCAGCTGCGTCGCTCGGCGCACGCGGCGATCGTCAACACCTGCTCCATCGCCGCCACCGCCGGACTCCCGCAGCGCGCCCTGTACTCCGCGAGCAAGGGCGCGGTCCTGTCACTGACCCTCGCCATGGCCGCCGACCACGTCCGCGAGGGCATCCGGGTCAACTGCGTCAACCCCGGCACCGCCGACACCCCCTGGGTGACGCGGCTCCTGGACGCCGCCGCCGACCCCCGGGCGGAACGCGCCGCCCTGAACGCCCGTCAGCCCATGGGGCGCCTGGTCACCGCGGACGAAGTCGCCGCGGCCATCGTCTACCTGGCGTCTCCGGCCGCCGCCTCCGTGACCGGCACGGCCCTCGCCGTCGACGGCGGCATGCAGGGACTCCGGCTCCGCCCGGCGCCCGGCTCATGAGGACGACGACACTGGGCGGCACCGGTGTCCGGGTCACGGGGCTGTCGTTCGGGGCGGCGGGCATCGGCAACCTCTACCGCCCGATCGACGACGAGTCGGCCTTCGCCGCCGTGGACGCCGCCTGGGACGCGGGCATCCGCACCTTCGACACCGCGCCCCACTACGGTCTGGGCCTGTCGGAACGCCGCCTCGGCGCTGCGCTGCGTGACCGCCCCCGGGACGCGTACACCCTGTCCACCAAGGTGGGGCGCCTGCTGGAGCCGAACCCGCGGGGCGGGCGGGGCGACGACCTGGCGCACGGCTTCGCCGTGTCCGACACCCGTCGGCGTGTCTGGGACTTCAGCGCCGACGGGGTGCTGCGCTCCCTCGAGGCGAGCCTGGCACGCCTCGGCGTCGACCGCGTCGACGTGGCCCTGCTGCACGACCCGGACGACCACGCCGACCATGCACTGCGCGAGGCGTACCCGGCGCTGGAGAGACTGCGCGCCGAAGGCGGGGTCGGGGCGGTCGGCCTCGGGATGAACCAGTCCGCGCTGCCCGCCCGCTTCCTGCGCGAGACCGACGTCGACGTCGTCCTGCTCGCCGGCCGCTACACCCTGCTGGAGCAGGACGGACTGGCGGCCGGGGTGTTGCCGGAGGCCGCCGCTCGCGGCCGAAGCGTCGTCATCGGCGGGGTGTTCAACTCGGGGCTGCTGACCGGCCCGAAGCCCGGCGCGATGTACGACTACGCGCCCGTCCCCGAGCCGGTCCTCGACCGCGCGCTGCGGCTGAAGGCCGTCGCCGCACGCCATGGCGTGCCGCTGCGCAGCGCCGCCCTGCACTTCCCCTACGGCCACCCGGCGGTCGCGAGCGTCCTGACCGGGGCCCGCACCGCCGAGGAGGTGCGCGACACCGTGCGGCTACTGCGGCACCCGGTCCCGGCCGCCTTCTGGGACGAGCTGCGCATCGAGGGCCTGCTGGCCCCGGACACACCGGTTCCCGACGACGGCACGGCGCCCCTGGGATGACGAAGCGAGGCGCGGTCACGCGACGGCCCCGTCACCGACCCTCCGTTCTTCGTCTCGCGGTACGTCATCGGGAGCGAGGCCTGTTGAGAGGGTGCGGTGCGGGCCGCGGTGCCGGTCGTCCCGATCATGGTGACCGGCGCGAGCAGGAGGCCGAGTATCCGGCCCCGGCTGCGGCGGTCGGTGCGGTGATGCGGTCCGTTCATCTCTGACGCTCCCTGTCGGCCGGGCGGCGCGCCCGAGGGGAGCGGTGCGTTCAGGTGCTCGAGGACACGCCGGCGGGGGCGACCCGGCGCCGGATCAGGAGCCGGTGGGCTCGTAGTCGAACCAGTCGAAGTGGACCGTGCCGGCCGCGGCGTACATGCCGATGACCCGGCCGGTGAAACCACCCGCCACCTCGGTCGACAGGTAGCGGCCGTCGAGTGCGCCGAGCTCGGTGAACGTGCCGTCCGGCTCCTCGACGCCGAAGGTGAGCGTGTCCGGCCCGGTCCGCGGGCCGCGCGGCGGCGTGGGGGTGACGCGAAGTCCGAGGACGACGGGTCCGGTGGGTACGGGCCGCGAGGCCACGACCGTGCGCAGGGGCCCCACCCGGGCAAGCACCCGCACCGCTCCCTCGGACACCTCGATCTCGTAGTGGTGCTCCTCGTCCAGGCGGACCGCGAGGCCGCCGCGGCCCTCCGCCGGGTCGACGCGCGTGCGCACCTCGCACGTCAGGTGCTGCTGGCGGCGTCCGACGAACACGGCGTCCGGCTCGTCCAGCGACCCGCCGCGGGCGCGCAGCGTCAGCCAGCCGGAGCGTTCCTCGGTGGTGCAGTACTCCACGGGCCGGTCCCGCACGGAGATCCACTGCGGGCGCAGCCCACCGAGGTCGAAGTCGTCACGGGCGGTCTCGACGGGTGCGGGGACGAGCGGCCAGCCCGGTGCGGTCAGTTCGGTCGGCACCTCGCCGACGACGGGCCAGCCGTCCACCCACTCCACCGGAGCCAGGAACGTCTCGCGGCCCAGCACGTGCCAGCCCGGTGTGCCGCCCCGCGGCCGGACGGCCAGCAGCACCATCCACCACGACCCGTCGGGCGCCTGGACCAGGTCAGCGTGCCCGGTGTTCTGGACGGGGCGGTCGGTGCCCCGGTGCGTCAGGACCGGATTGTGCGGGCACGGCTCGAACGGGCCGGAAGGAGATGCCCCTCGGGCGATCGAGACGCCGTGGCCGCGCTCGGTGCCGCCCTCGGCGATGAGCAGGTACCAGTACGTGCCGATGCGGTAGAGGTGCGGCGCCTCCGGGGCCATGGCGCCGGGGCTGCCGGACCAGAGCGGCTGCGGCTCACCGAGCGTCTCTCCGGTGGACGGGTCGATACACACCTGCGAGACCCCGGCGACCGTGCACCAGCACGTGCCGTCCTCGTCCCAGGCGAGGTCCGGGTCGATACCCCCGACCCCCGGCAGCCGCACCGGCTCCGACCAGGGGCCGGCCGGATCGGTCGCGGTGAACAGGAGGTTCCCCTCGCCCGGGGCCACGTTGGTGACGATCAGCCAGAACCGGCCGTCGTGATGACGCAGCGTCGGGGCGTAGACACCGCCCGACGACGCCATGTCCGGGGGCAGGCGGAGCTGGCCGGGCCGGTCCAGGGCGTTGCCGATCTGCGTCCAGTGCACCAGGTCGCGGCTGTGGAACACGGGGATGCCGGGGAAGTACTCGAAGCTGGAGCACACGACGTAGTAGTCATCGCCCACCCGGCACACGCTGGGGTCCGGATGGAAGCCGGGGATCACGGGGTTGGTCACGGCAGCCTGCTGGAGCGCCTTCTCTGACACGCGGTCATTCCTTCTCGTCGGTCATCGGCAGACGTCTCGTCGAGGAGGAGGACACGGAGCGCCCTTCTCTTCGAGTATCGAAGCGCTTCAATCGGCGGCGACAGTAACGACATGCTTCGCGTGAAACAAGAGCGTCGGAAGTCTGGAAACTTTCGGCAGTCACTGCACTGAAGGCCCTGGGGGCGCGGGATGACACGATCGAAGCGCTTCAACTCGTCGGGGACGTTCTGCCTCCGTGGCGCCCTGCGGGCTCTCCACTCGGCGAGGTCCTGTCGGTCAGCAGCCGGCACCCGAGCGGTGAGAATGGTCCGGTGCCGAAACGCAGCGACAGCGATCAGAAGAAGTCCGCGGTGAGTCCGCCGGAGCGGCGCGGGGAACTGCTGGCCATCGCGGCCCGGGTCTTCGCCGAGCAGGGTTACAGCGCCACGACGGTCCGCAAGATCGCGGACGCGGCGGGGATGCTGGCGGGCAGCCTGTACTACCACTTCGACTCCAAGGAGTCGATGCTGGACGAGATCCTCTCCGGCTTCCTGGACGAGCTCTGGGCGCGGTACGACGCCGTGCTCGGTGCCGGGCTCGGGCCCCGGGAGACGCTGGAGGCGCTGGTGACGGAGTCCTTCCGGGAGATCGACCGGCATCTCGACGCGGTCGTCATCTACCAGAAGGAGTCCGGGCACCTCGTGGACCGGCCGCACTTCGCGTATCTCGTCGAGTCGCAGCAGAGGTTCGAGAAGGCGTGGCTGGGCACGCTGGAGCGTGGTGTGGCCGCCGAGGTGTTCCGTGCGGACCTGGATGTGCCGCTGACCTACCGCTTCGTGCGCGACACGGTCTGGGTCGCCGCGTCCTGGTACCGGCCGGGCGGCCGGCACAGTCCCGAGGAGATCGCCCGCCAGTACCTGTCGATGGTGCTGGAGGGCATCGCCCTGGACGGCGCATAAGTACTTCTGCGCGGCAGCGCCGTGGACGACGCAAGGACAGTGCTGACCGCGCCGGTGGCCGGCTGTGGCATGGATCCGGCCGCCGCGCGCAGGACGTGGCGTGGTCCGGGCGGGCTCCGGTGGCCGAGGCGCGCCGAGGCCGCCGCCGGAGCCCGCCCGGGGTGCGGGTGAGGTCAGGCCGTGTGCAGGGTCAGCCCGTACCGGTTGAGGATCTCGTTGACGGGCTGGTGCCAGGTCTCGCCACCGCTGCCGCAGTTGCCCCAGCCACCGGAGGTGACGCCCTGGGCCTGGTCACCGCTGATGAAGGAGCCGCCGGAGTCACCGGGCTCGGCGCAGACGCTCGTCTTCGTCATTTGATGGACGGCGCCCTGGCTGTAGTTCACCGTCTCGTTCTTCGCCAGCACGGTGCCGCAGTGCCAGTGCGTGGTCGAACCGGAACGGCAGACGGAGGCACCCACCGGCGCCTCGGCGGAGCCGCGTACGAGCCGGTCGGGGATCGTCCCCCAGCCCAGCACCACCGGGACGGTCCACCAGCCGCTGCCCACGTTCACCCAGGCGTAGTCGTCGCCCGGGAAGGAGGAGCCCTGGAAATTGCCGATGTAGGACCGGTCCCAGCCGTACACCGCGGCGCTCGGCCTGCCGCAGTGCCCGGCGGTGACGAAGCCGCCGTGCACCGAGAAGCCGATGGAGCAGCGGACGTTGCCGGTGTAGTAGGGGTCGCCGCCCACGGTACCGGCGGCGAAGGTGCGTGGTGCGGCTGGGCTCTGACGTACCGTTACCGGGCCGGCCTGACGGGCCCGGTAGAGGAACGCCCGGACATCGTTGTCGTCCCGGTGTGCGGCGACGACGCTGACGACGACCTTGTTGGCCTTCGGGTCCACGTGCCAACCGGCGACTCCCGCAGGCGCGTTCAAAGCGTCCATGCGTTTCTTCACCGCGTCGAGGTGCCGCGCGTCGTATCGCACGAGGCGCACGGCCGCCCCCGTCGCGCGTACGGCGTCGGCACGCGTGGCACGGGTGAGGGCGACGGTGATCGTGCCCTGGTCGGCGTCGAACCAGGAGCCGCCGTAGGTCGAACCCGCGGCCTTCCGTGCCCTGCGTTCGACGTCTGTGGCGGTCCTCTCGGCGGCCAGGCGCGCTTCCGCCTCGTCACGGGTGAGCCCCAAGTCGCGCTGCATCGCGGAGAGGAGCTCGGGGGAGGCGGGCGCTTGGGCGGGACGCGCGGGCGAGTCCGCCGCGGAAGCCGGCAGGGCGCTCGCGGTCGCCCAGGTGCCGAGCAGGAGGAGTGCGGACAGTCCGGTGCGCAGGCTTGTGGTGCGTCTCAAGGGATGCCCCTTCGTTGTTCCAGCGGGTGGGGGTGGAACAGCAGAGCTTGAGAGCGCTCTCGGATACGCCCGGCAGAGCCTAGCCCCGGATCAGGAATGGGTCTAGGCCTATCCCCGGCCGTTGTCGGTGCCCTGCGGTGGCCGGGCTGCGGCCCGCTCGGCCACGGGAGGTTCAGAGTTGGGCGCGTACCCATGACGGATCGGGGTTGGTGTGCGGCCGGCCGTCCACGACGACGGTGGGCACGGTCTCGTCGCCGTCGTTGACTTCCCTGACCGCCGCCGACCCGGCCGGGTCCCGCCAGACGTCGACCCAGTGCAACCGGCGGGCGCTGTGCCCCAGCCGGATGCGCAGACGCAGACAGTACGCGCAGCCCGGCCGCCAGAACACGACCGGCCTGCCGTCGACCGCGCTGCGGCGCCGCGCCTCCAGTGCGTCGATCGATCTCGGGAAGACCAGGGGCGAGTTGACGGCTGCGAGCAACAGGAACACCACCAGGAGGGCCGCCGCTGTGCGCGGGCTCCCGGCGGAGATCAGTCCCGTCGCGAGGAGGGGACCGCACAGCACCAGCAGGACCCGCGGGATCCACATGCGCCTCATGACCGTGGCCCGACGGCATCGGCGATGCGCACAGCGGCCTCGGCGGGCGTGAGGTGCGTGGTGTCGACGACCTCGGCCGCGTCGTGCAGCCACGTGCGGAACGCCTCCGCGTAGGGCGCGAGGTGTGCGAGACGGAAGGGGGACGGGATGACGTGTTCCCCCTCGATGCGCCCACGGAGGGTGTCCTGGTCGGCGTGGAGGACGAAGTGCCGCACCTCGATGGAGTGTTGGGCGAGCCCCTCGCTGATCTCCCGCCAGTACGGCTCGATCAGCACCGTCATGGGGATGACCAGCGTGCCTCCCGCGTAGTCGAGTACGCGGCGGGCCGTCTCGACCACGAGTGGACGCCAAGGCGGCCAGTGCTGGAAGTTCTCCCTGCCGGGTCCGGGCAGCTCCGGGGTGATGTCCATGAGCGTCTCGCCGACCTTCTCGGCGTCGAACACGTGCGAGCCCTGGATCAGTTGCTGTACGAGCGCACTGGTCGTCGTCTTGCCCGCACCATGGGTGCCGTTGAGCCATACGATCACCTGTCCGACCCTACGGTACGGGCGATGACACGTGAGCGAACCGATAAACCGCAATCAACTGATTGTCACTGCTTCGAGGTAAGCACCTCCTCTCCGTGGCCGATGCGGCCCCTTCAGCGGTTAGCTTTCTGCAGGTGGGCGGATCCGCGTGATCCTTCCCGCTCGTTGTCCACCCCCCTGTCTCCCGGTCGACGCACCCCTGTGCACCGGACGACCCGTCATGCAAGGAGCGCCTGCCCTCGATGACCGTCGACAGCATCCCGGAAGCCCGGACCACCGCCGACCCGCCGCAGCAATCCCTGAGCACCGCCGCCGCGCGCAACCTCGCCACCACCACCAAGTCCGCCCCGCAGATGCAGGAGATCACCTCCCGCTGGCTGCTGCGGATGCTGCCCTGGGTCGAGGCCGAGGGCGGCGCCTACCGGGTCAACCGGCGGTTGCGCCACACCGTCGGAGACGGGCGCATCGAGTTCGTCCAGGAAGGTGCCACGGTCCGGGTGATCCCCCGGGAACTCGGGGAACTGTCCCTGCTGCGCGGCTTCGAGGACACGGACGTCCTCACCGCCCTCGCCGACCGCTGCACACAGCGCGACTTCACGGCGGGCGAGGTCCTCGTCGAGCGCGGCAGCCCCGCTGACCGGATCCACCTGATCGCCCACGGCCGGGTCAGCCAGAGCTCCGAGGGCCGGTACGGCGAGGAGGTCGCCGTCGGGGTGCTCGCGGACGGCGACCACTTCGGGGACCACGCCCTGCTGGCCTCCGAGGCGCGCCACGAGTGCACGGTCACCGCGGAGACCGCCGGCACCCTCCTCACCCTCTCCCACGCCGACTTCGCCGCGGTCCAGGCCTCCGCGCCCCAGCTCCAGGCCCACGTCGAGGAGTTCACCTCCCGCGCACGGCAGCGGCAGAACAAGCACGGCGAGGCCGAGATCGCCCTGTCGGCCGGCCACGTCGGCGAGGCCGAACTGCCCGGCACCTTCGTCGACTACGAACTCCAGCCGCGCGAGTACGAGCTCTCCGTCGCGCAGACCGTTCTGAGGATCCACACGCGGGTCGCCGACCTCTACAACGGTCCGATGAACCAGAGCGAGGAGCAACTCAGGCTCACCGTCGAGGCCTTGCGTGAGCGGCAGGAACACGAGCTGATCAACAACCGCGAGTTCGGGCTGCTGCACAACGCCGACTTCAAGCAGCGCATCCGGCCCCGCTCCGGTACGCCGACCCCGGACGACATGGACGACCTGCTCTGCCGCCGGCGCGGCACCAGACTGTTCCTCGCCCATCCCAGGACGATCGCCGCCATCGGACGCGGATTCAACGCCTGCGGCCTCTACCCCGACCACGTCGACCTCGGCGGACAGTCCGTTCCCGCCTGGCGCGGTGTTCCCATCCTGCCCTGCAACAAAATCCCGATCAGCAAGGAGCAGACCAGCTCCATCATCGCGATGCGCACCGGCGAGGAGAACCAGGGCGTCATCGGCCTGCGGCAGACCGGACTGCCGGACGAGTACGAACCGGGCCTCTCCGTGCGGTTCATGGGCATCAACGAACAGGCGATCATCTCCTACCTCGTCACCACCTACTACTCCGCCGCCGTGCTCCTGCCCGACGCCCTCGGAGTGATGGAGAACGTGCAGATCGCCCCAAGTCCGCGCTGAACCCCAGGTCGCGCAGGATCAAGGCCCGTCACGCCCTCGTAAGGCCGCGCCGAAACGCCGGCCGCGGCAGGCGCACGCCTGTCACGCCCCCGTACTGCGGTGCGCCCATCCCACCCAGCAAGGAGCCGCCGATGCCCGACTCCGGGCCCCTCGGACCATCCCTTCCCGAGCAGCGGCCGACGCCGCCCACCCCGGCACCGGCCGCTCCCACGCCGGTGCTCCCCGTCCCTCCGGTCACACCCACCGCGCCGCACTTCCTGGCCGGGCTGCATCCACCGGTCACGATCCCCGCCCCGCCGCCGGCACCGACGGCCGCCACCGCCGTACCGGACGCGCAAGACGCGGCCGGACCGGACTTGCCCGAAACGGCCCCGACCGCACCGGATGTCGGGGGCATGCCCGAAGCGGCCCTGGCCGGGCCGGACGTCCAGGTCGTGTCCGCCGAGGTGGCGGTCGCCTCCGCCGTGCGGGACATGCCCCACAGGGCCGACGGGTGCTCCGCACTCCAGCGGGCCCTGCGCGGACCGACCGGACCGGGCACGGCCTCGCTGTCCGTGGCGCGCGGCTACAAGCCCACGCTCCCGGAGCCGGTGCCCTTGGCCGCACCCGCCCGTCCCGCCGCGGGGCAAGCCGTCCCGGGCCTGTACCACCACCCCGTCCCGGAACCCGATCCCGCACGCGTCGAGGAGGTCAGCCGCCGGATCAAGCGCTGGGCCGAGGACGAGGTCCAGCTCTACCCCGAGGAGTGGGAGGGCCAGTTCGACGGTTTCTCCGTCGGCCGGTACATGGTCGCCTGCCACCCCGACGCCCCGACGGTCGACCACCTGATGCTGGCCACACGTCTGATGGTCGCGGAGAACGCGCTGGACGACTGCTACTGCGAGGACCACGGCGGGTCACCCGTCGGTCTCGGGGGGCGCCTCCTCCTCGCCCACACCGCGCTCGACCATTTCCACACCACGGCGGAGTACACGCCGCCGTGGCGGGAGTCGCTCACGTCGGATGCCCCGCGCCGGGCGTACGACAGCGCGATGGGCTACTTCGCCGACGCGGCCACCCCTTCCCAGGCAGACCGCTACCGGCACGACATGGCCCGGCTGCACCTGGGATACCTCGCCGAAGCCGCCTGGGCGCAGACCGGTCACGTCCCGGAGGTGTGGGAGTACCTGGCGATGCGCCAGTTCAACAACTTCCGTCCCTGTCCCACGATCACCGACACCGTCGGTGGTTATGAACTGCCCGCCGACCTGCATGCCCGGCCGGACATGCAGCGGGTCATCGCGCTCGCCGGCAACGCGACCACGATCGTCAACGACCTCTATTCGTACACCAAGGAACTGAACAGCCCCGGCCGCCACTTGAACCTGCCGGTGGTGATCGCGGAACGCGAGCAGCTCTCCGAACGCGACGCCTACCTCAAGGCCATCGACGTCCACAACGAACTCCAGCACGCCTTCGAGGACGCCGCGGCCGACCTCGTCGAGGCCTGCCCTCTGCCCCCTGTGCTGCGTTTCCTCAAAGGCGTGGCCGCGTGGGTCGACGGCAACCACGACTGGCACCGCACCAACACCTACCGCTACACCCTGCCCGACTTCTGGTAGAGAACGGAAAACTCTCTGTGACCACTGAAACGACCTCCACCGCAGCCGCCACCGCGAAGATCCCGGCCCCGGCGACGCCGTACCAGGGTGACATCGCCCGGTACTGGAACAACGAGGCGCGGCCGGTCAACCTGCGCCTCGGTGACGTGGACGGTCTCTACCACCACCACTACGGCATCGGCGCCGTCGACCACGCCGCGCTCGGCGCTCCGGCCGACAGCGAGTACGAGAAGAAGCTCATCGCGGAACTGCACCGGTTGGAGTCGGCGCAGGCGGAGGTCCTCATGGACCACCTCGGCCCGATCGGGCCCGACGACACGCTCGTCGACGCCGGCTGCGGGCGCGGCGGTTCCATGGTCATGGCTCACCGCCGCTTCGGGTGCAAGGTCGAAGGCGTCACCCTGTCCGCCACGCAGGCCGAGTTCGGCAACAGGCGCGCACGGGAACTGCGGATCGACGACCACGTCCGCTCCCGCGTGTGCAACATGCTCGACACGCCCTTCGACAAGGGCAGCGTCGCCGCCTCGTGGAACAACGAGTCGAGCATGTACGTCGACCTGCACGACCTGTTCGCCGAACACTCCCGCTTCCTCAGGGTGGGCGGCCGGTACGTCACGATCACCGGCTGCTGGAACCCCCGCTACGGCCAGCCGTCGAAGTGGGTCTCCCAGATCAACGCTCACTTCGAGTGCAACATCCACTCCCGCCGCGAGTACCTGCGCGCCATGGCGGACAACCGGCTCGTGCCGCAGACCGTCGTCGACCTCACCCCGGACACCCTGCCCTACTGGGAGCTGCGGGCCACGTCCTCGCTGGTCACCGGGATCGAGGAAGCGTTCATCGAGTCCTACCGGGACGGCTCCTTCCAGTACGTCCTGATCGCGGCCGACCGCGTGTGAGCGCCGACCTCGCGGGGCCGGGTCCGTCGGTGCGGGCCCGGCCCCGCGAGGCGCGCCCGCGCCCGGTGGACACCCGAACGAAACCGGCCTCCGCTCCGTCGGTATGGATGGGGCACAAATGAGGCCTGACATGCCTCCGCACTCAGACGTGGCGGTTCGGGATTCCACCGGGAGGTCGGTTCATGAGCTGGGCCGAGCGATCCGTGGTCGCACTGCTGACGGCAGCCGCAGCGGCGTCGGTTTCCGCCTGCGAGCCGGGGGACAGCGGTGAGGCGGCGCCGTCCTGCGTCTACACGGTGACCTTCGAGGGGCGCACCTACCGCGATGTGGCCAACGTCGATTTCCGCGTCGCCACCAGACTGGGGGCCGCGACCCAGCCGCCCTGCGACGACACCGGCGGCGGGAACGAGCACGAGGAACCGTCCACGACGGAAACCGCCTATGCGGTGGACGGCATCTCTCCCGAAGTGGCCATCGCCGTCGGTGGCGCACCCGACGACGTGCTGTTCGTCGCGGTCCACTCCGGCAACGGGTTGCCCCCCGCGGTGAAGAAGTTGATCGCCCACTCCCGTCGACCACCTGGCTGCACACCTGCCGTGGGCGGCGAGGCGGGCCCGGTTCCGGTGCTCAGAAGGCGTATCGCACCCGCAGCCATGGCGCGTGGCGGTCGATCAGGGTGCGCAGGGTCCGTACGGCCTCCCCCTTGACGCCGTTGCGGTAGCGGACGTTCAGGGCGCCGTTCTCGGAGCGCTTGGCCTGCTGGAGGTCCGGCTGCCACAGGGCCTCCTCGGCCCGGGGGTGCCAGCCGAGGTTGACCTCGTGCAGCTCCTGGTTGTGGGTCAGCATGATCACTTCCGCGGCGGCCTGCTCCTTCACCCGCCGGGGCAGGACGTCGTCGAGGTGGGTCAGCAGCTGCGCCCAGGCGTCCTGCCAGCCGGGGCGGACGACCACGGGGGAGAGGTTGAAGTGCACCTCGTACCCCGCGTCGAGGAAGTCCGCGGCGGCACCGATCCGCTCGGCGACGGGGGAGGTGCGCACGTCGAGCAGTCGGGCGTCGTCCGGCGGCATCAGCGAGAACCGGATGCGAGTACGGCCACGCGGGTCGAGGGCCAGCAGGTCGGGATTGACGAACTTGGTGGCGAACGAGGCCTTGGCCGTGGGCCACTGCCGGAAGGCGTGCACGAGGTCCGCGGTGTTGTCGCAGATCAGCGCGTCCACCGAGCAGTCGCCGTTCTCCCCGATGTCGTACACCCACGCCTCGGGGTCGCACTGGTTCGGCTCGGGTTTGCGTCCCCGCCCTGCCACGTGCCGGGCGAGGTGGGCGATGATCCGGTCCGTGTTGGTGAAGACGGTGATCGGGTTGGCGTACCCCTTGCGCCGGGGCACGTAGCAGTAGGCACAGGCCATGGCGCAGCCGTTGGAGGCACCGGGAGCGATCCAGTCGGCGGACCGGCCGTTGGGGCGTGTGGTGAGGGTCTTCTTCTCACCCAGCACCAGCGTTTCCCCCTTGATGCGCACCCAGCGCTCGATGTTGCCCTGGTTGCCGTGCAGCCCGGGGATGCGCCAGTGGGAGTCGACCATGGTCAGCCGGGCGTCGGGGAACCGGGCGCGGATCTGCCTGCCACGCGGGGACACGGCAGCAGCAGGCTCCGCGTAGATCTCCCGCACGGGCAGCAGCCGGCGCGCCTGCGAGGAGGTGCGGAACGAGGAGGACCGGCCCGTCGCGGCGGGGCCCGGGGAGAGGGCGTCGAGCCCGAACAGCGCGCCGGAGTCGTCGTCCGGGCCGCCGGACGGATGGTGCCCGGACGGGTGGTGCATGCGGGCTCCCGTACGGATCGTGCGAGGGGATGAGATTGCGGGAGAGGGGCCGTCTCCCGTCACTCAACTGTACGGGGCACACACCGCCCCCGCGCTGCGGCGAGCCCGACGGCACAGCCCGCGCCGCACGGCGAGGGCGTCGCAGAGCCCCGCGCCGGCGCCCCCGGCTCCGTGCCGCCGGCGCGGAGCTGGGACGATGCGCCGGTGAACACACTCTCGAACCTCAGCGGTGGCCCGGGACACGATGGGCGGGACCCGCGGCCGAATCAAGCCGAGCCGGGTCAGTGGCCGAAGCTGGAGACGGCGCTCGCTGCGGTCAATCGTGACGTGAAGGCGACCCTGCCGGGCCGGGATCCGCTGATCCTGATGGTGGACCCGCCCCGGCAGCCTGTGCCTGCCAGCGGGAGCGACAGGGGCCAGGTCTACGTGGCGATGTCCGACGGCCGCTGGCACGGCAACGCGGTCAACGCGTGCGATCTCGAGGAGGGCGACCCTCCGGAGCCGCACGACGCGGCGACGGTCCTGGCCGTGGTCGCGGACGCCGCGCAGTCGACGATCATGGAGCTGCTGCGGCAGGTCTGGCCGGTCTGCCGGGAACACGGGATCGGGGCGCACCCTCGTTCTGCGGGGACGGCTGACGACGGGTGCACGGACGAAACGGATGCGGCGGGCCCACCGGTGTGGTGGTGCCCGGCGAGCCGGGACGGAGCCGGTCACGACGTCTCCCTGGTGGGAGAGTTGGCCGCAACCCTGCCGGGAAAGGAGCGTCGAGCCCTGCGGCGCGGCGAGCGCGGACGAGAAGGCCGCCGGTAGCCCTGCTGATCGGTCCCGGTTCCCAACGCCCTTGGAAGCTCCTGGCCGTACGGAGGAAGACGCATCCCGCCCGGACCGCGTGCCGGGCAAAGTCGGTCATCCGCCGGACAGAACCGGACTCCGTGCCCGTTTGCCTTGTCCGGGGAGCCACTCTGGATGCAACACATGTGCTGCGGCGGTCGAGGTTCCCGCGGGGGGCGAGAGGAGACGCATGCGACGGGAACGAGTGCGTCTCAGGCCCATCCGACCCCGCCCGATGCGCAGGAGGGTGCGCCCTTCGGCGAGGGGCGAGGCGCCCGAGCCGGACGTGTCTGCGGCGCCCTCACGCGGTGGGCGGGCAGTCGACTGGAACGGGACCGCGACGCTGCTGACCGGCATCGCCGCCGTAGCCGGCCTGTTCTTCACCGGCATCAGCACCTACTACGGCTATCAGACGGCCCGAGATCAGTTGAAGCAGTCGGTGGAGGACGACTACGAGCTGGACAGCCGGCAGGCCGAGCGGGTGTCGATCTGGCTCAAGCGGGAGAAGAACGGCGGTGCCGGCCTGGTCCTCACCAACCGCTCGCAGTCTCCCATCTCCGACGTCTACGTGAAGGTCAGTGCCGTCCCCGGGGCCTCCAAGTGGAAGTCCGCCCGTGTGTACGTCCCCCCGCTGCTGAACATTCGGGCTCTGCCGCCCTGTTCCGCCGTGTCCCTCCCCGCCGAGGTGGTCCGTGAGGAGATCGGCCGGGCCTGGACACCTGACACCGCGCTCGACGCGGAGATGCTGTGGTTCCGCGATGCGGAGGGCCGGAAGTGGCGGCGCGAGCACACCGGCGCCCTCGCCCACGGCTGGAGCGCCCCGGAAGAGATGGAGGAGCAAACGCTGAGCAACAGTTTGCACCCGCCGCTGCGGAAGCAGGTCACCCACGCTCATCGCCCGGTGGAAGGCTGCGGCCCCGACGCATAGCGCGAGCCCCCGGGACACACCCGCAGCTGTCGGTCGTGCCCCTCGAAAAGCGCTCGTGCTGTCAGGGGCGCCCCCTGTATGGTGCGCCGATGCCGTCGATCAAGAAGTTCCAAGTCACCTTCGACTGCGCGGAACCCGCGCGACTCGCCGCTTTCTGGTGCGAGGTGCTCGGGTACGTCGTGCCGCCGGTCCCGGAGGGGTTCGCCACGTGGGAGGACCACCATCGCTCGCTGCCTCCGGAGGACCAGGTCGTCTACTTCGCGTGCAGCGATCCCTCGGGCGAGGGCCCGCGCCTGCTCTTCCAGCGCGTCCCCGAGGGCAAGGTCGTCAAGAACCGAGTGCATCTCGATGTGCGCGTCGGCACGGGACTCGTGGGCGACGAACGCCTCGCCGCGCTGGAGGCCGAATGCGAACGACTTGTCGCGCTCGGCGCCGTACATGTGAAGACACTGCTCGCCGATGACGACAACGAGTCGTGCATCAACATGCGGGACATCGAGGGCAACGAGTTCTGTCTCGACTGACCGCTGGTGACGATCCCACGCCACCGGTCCGGGGTTGCCGCACTCGTCGGCGCGGGATCGAGACGCTCTGCGGTCAGCCGTGCAGGGTGTCGCCGCTCTCGCCACCGTCGAGTCCCCAGAAACGGGCGGTGTGGTAGCTGGAGCAGATGGTGTCGAGGTAGTAGGTGCCGGAGCTGCCGCACTGTTCGGCGCCGCTGCCCGGGTCGACGGCCAGCCCGTGCCGCATGCCGGACACGGAGTACACCTCGACGGCGGGGTGGCCGGAGGCGTCGTCGTACACGCTTGACGTGGTGCCCCCGCCGAGGTTCTCCGTGCGGGAGGGCGTCTGGCCGATGCCCCAGACGTTCGTCCACTGGTCGCGGAGTTCCGTTGCGTTGGCGGGCCTCACGGTCGTGTCGGCGGTGCCCTGCCAGATCGCCACACGTGGCCAGGAGGCCGTGCCGGCCGGAGCGGCGGAACGCACCAACTGCCCCCACTGTGAAGGGCTCTTGTCCGGCGGGCTGTACATACAGGTGTAGGCCGTGATCAGGCTGCTCGCGCAACGTGCCGGCATACCGGAGTCGATGGCCCCGCCGGCGAAGACGTCGGGATAGGCGGCCAGCATGTTCGCCGTCATGGCCCCGCCCGCGGACAGTCCTGTGATGTGGACGCGCCGGGTGTCGCTTCCGTACAGCGCGACGGCCTTGTCCACCATCTGCTTGATCGACAGCGCCTCGCCCTGACCGCGTCCGCTGTCGCCCGGCTCGAACCAGTTGAAACAGGAGTTGGCGTTGTTGGCGCTGCTCGTCTGGGGGAGGACCAGCGCGAAGCCGTATGCGTCGGCGAACTTGGGCCAGCCCGAGTGCGTGTAGTAGTCGTTAGCGCTCTGCGTGCAGCCGTGGAGGGCGACGACCAGTGGGGCATCGGCGGGCAGCGAGTCCGGCACGTAGGTGAACATCGACAGGTTGCCGGGGTTGGTGCCGAAGCCGGTGACCTGGGTCAGACCCGCGGCGGATGCCGGTGGGCCGGCAGCCGGCAGGCCACCGGTCAGGGCCAGAGCACCAGCGATGGCGGTGGCCCAACGGCACACGCCCCGGACGAGGTTCAGCGGGGAACGGAACGCACGACGCGAGTGTCCCATGACGACTGCCTCCTGATGTGGGGGGAGCCCGGTACCGTCCATGCCGGTGGCCGGGCGAGCATCATCGGGGTTCGCCTGCCGGGGGCGGCATGGACGGGACGGCCACCAGCGACGAGAACTTGTGTGCCGGCGGGACATTCCCGGCCCGTGAAGGCTCGTGTACGGCCGAGGAGCCCGGCGGTCGAACCCCCCCGCGGGCAGGGCTGATTCGACCCGTTGCCAGGTGGTGCCCACCACTACTCCACGGCTTCGGAGAATGGTCGGCAACCCCATATGTCGCGGCGGAACTGCGGCATAGCCTTCCGCGCACCCCCTGTACGCGACCGCGGAGGTTCACGCTATGCGCTTCTCGTTGCACGGGCCACGATCCTGGCGACGCGGCGGGCCGGCGGCTCTCGCGCTGGCCGTCCTGACCCTCGCTCCCGGGCCCGCCGCGGGGGTGCCGGTGAGCTCCGGCGGTGGCCTCTGCGCGCACATCAACCAGGTGCGGGTACCGGGGGCGAAGCATCAACGCACCTCCTGTCTCGACGAGTTGACGACGGCCGGCACCGTGGCCTCGGGTCACACCGACCCGGCGGACTGGGCGGGCCTCACTCCGAGGGATCTGGCCGTACCCAGTGGGGTTCCCGGGGTTCAGATCGACGGCTACTTCCCGGACACGTCCACCACCAACACCAACAACGGATGGAACCACGACGCCCAGTTCGTCATCCGACTGCCTGACCGGTGGAACGGCGGCCTGGTGGTCGCCGGCACCCCCGGCAACCGTGAGCAGTACGCCAACGACCGGGCCATCGCCGACTGGGTGCTCTCCCGCGGCTACGCCTACGCCGCCACCGACAAGGGCAACACCGGCCCGGCCTTCTACCGGGACGGCAAGGAGCCGGGCGACGCCATCGTGGAATGGAACAGCCGGCTCACCCAGCTCACCCGAGCCGCTCGTGCCACGGTCGCCCGGCACTACCGCCGTCCGCCGTCGCGCACCCTGGTCACCGGCATGTCCAACGGCGGCTACCTCGTGCGCTGGCAGTTGGAGAATCACCCCGGCCTCTACGACGGGGGAGTCGACTGGGAGGGCACCCTGTGGCGCTCCGACGGCCCCACCCTGCTGAACTTCCTGCCGAAGGCGCTCCGCACGTACCCCGGGTACGCCGACGGGGGCGAGGACGCCGACGCGGCGCGCAGGGCCCTGCACGCCGCCGGCTTCCCGGCCGGTTCCGAGTTCCTCTGGCCGTACCACCACAAGGTCTACTGGGATCTGACCCAGCGTCTCTACCGTGAGGAACTGGACCCCGGGTTCGACGGCCCGACGCAGGCGGGAACACCCTTCTGTGCGCCGGGCACACCGGCCTGCGACGCCGACTACGACTACGCCGCCCGGCCCGGCGAGGTCCGCAGAGCCGTGCAGAAGATCGAGCTGACCGGCCGGATCGGCAAACCGCTGATCACCGTGCACGGCACCCTGGACGTCCTGCTGCCGGTCTCCCAGGACTCCGACGTCTACGCCCGGATGGTGCGCCAGGCCGATCGGGGCCCGCTGCACCGCTACTACCGCATCGAGGGAGGCACCCACACGGACGCCCTCGTCGACACCTACCCGGACCGCCTGCGCCCGCTCACGCCGTGCCACCGCACCGCCTTCACGGCCCTGGAGCACTGGCTCAGCCGACCGGGGTACCGTCCGCCCGCCTCGCGCACGGTGCCGCTACCTTCCGAAGCGGACCCGGCGGCAATCCTCGAGACCTGCCCCTTGACCGCCCACGCGGACACCGTCCCTCCGTCCGGGCCCTGAAGGGCCTGGCACGCCCTTCGGACCCCTGCGACGCCTGCTCAGTCGGGTCCTGACCAGTCGAAGGGGAAGTGTTTGCTCGACTTCCCCGAGCGTTCCCAGGCGAAGCCGAAGGCGTCGGCGCGGTCCGCGGTGGCCCGTCCCCAGGTGGCGACCTGACCCGGTCCCACCTCGGCGCCCGGGGCGTTGTGGACCTGGACGCGGGCACCCTCCGGTGTTGTCGGACCGGTGAGCGCCTCGGCTGTGGCCGTGACCCGGCCGGGGACCTCGGCCCTCCAGGTGGCGAGGTCCTCGTCGATCTCCACTCGGATCGGCGCGAACTCCATGCCGCGCATCTCGGGCCGGAGCATCTCGCCGAACCGTGCCGGCCAGCCTCCCGCCTCACCGCCGAAGACGGCCCCGAGCGCGGCTCGCTGCCCGTCGTCGGCGCGCTCGTCCAGGAAGACCGCGGCGTACGCGTCACTGTGCTCGCCGGCCCAGACGTTGCCCACGAAGGCGCCCAGCATCAGGACGTTGAGACCGTCGAGGCGTACATCGCCGTAGTTGCCCTCACGGATGTGCCAGACCAGCACGCCCTCGCAATCACCGTAGGTCGGCGGCTGCGCGAACGTGCAAGGGCACGGTATGGCGCACTTGCACACGTCGAACCAGTCACCCGCCAGATGCCAGCTGGTCCCTGCGCTGTCCTGTTCCGTCATCTCGCATCCCTCCCGTCGAGCCCGAGGGGGCTCGTTCGGAGTGGCGAGACCGCACGTCCCGAGCCGCACGCGGATCGCGAGGCGGCCTCCCTTCCAGCCTCCCGCAGTTCGTCACATGTCGCTCATCGAAGGCGCCGATTCCTGCAGTCCGGGCAGCAGCCAGTCCTGGAACGGCGCCAGCACGGCGAGGACCAGGAAGACGACCCCCACTGCTCCGGCCAGCAGCGGCCCCCGTGACCACAGCTTCTCCACGAAGATCACCGCCGCCAGCCCGGCCATCGCCGCGACGTTCATGACCCCGAGCGGCACGAGGACGACCATCAGTCCCGCGCAGCAGCCGACGCAGTAGCCGCCGTGGTGGAGGCCCACCCGCAGATCGCGGGCCGGCCGCCGGAACCCGGCGTAGCGCACCAGTTGGCTCATGGGGTCGCGGCAGTGCCGCAGGCAGACGTTCTTGAGAGGGCCCAGCTGGTAGAGGCCCGCCAGCAGGAAGGCCACCGCCCCGATCCAGCGTCCCGCCGTAGGATGATCGGCCACCAGGTCACCGGTGAAGTCCAGAGCGACATAGGCGAGCAGCCCGAAGGCCGTCCATACCAGCAGGTACCCGCCCACGAACTCCACGGTGTGCCCCGCCCGGCTCCACCCGGACGACCGGCGCCCGAGCCCCTTCACCCAGGTGAGGGCCACCGGTGCCATGGACGGCAGCATCATGGCCGCCATCATCGTCACCCAGAGCAACAGGAACAGCGGCAGTGCCAGACCCATGGTGCCGGGCTCGACGCCCATGTCCCGGGCCTGCCCGAGGGTCAGCACCCAGGCGGGCACGGCGATCAGGACGACCAGCGACCAGGCGACCACGAGCTCCCGCGCCGGCAGCAACCCCCCTCCCGCTCCGGTCGGGGCGGGCGACCGGGCGGAGACGAGGACGGAACCCCGGAATTGCCGCATCCATGCACTCCCTGCGTCTCATCCCAGCACAGCACGTCCCTTGCCGCGTCGCGACTCCTCGCGGCCCGAGTAAGCTACCGCTCGGTAATCTTCCGGTGTCGCCCGTGGACCGGCGAGCTGGGCAGGGGGAAGGGGAGGTGCGGATGTCCGGCCTCGACCTCTACGCCCACGTCGCCACCCGCGGGGACGTGCTGGGCGTGGGCATCGGCGCGCAGCCCGCCGAGTGGGAGGCCGTACTCGGCTCCGATTTCCTCGACGCGCGGGACGGGGGCCTGCTGCGCCGGGACTACGGGCTTGTGGAGCTGTCGTTCCAAGAGGAAGAGGGCGCCTGGCCCTGCTTCGGGGTGAGCGTGCAGGTGCGCCGTCTGCGAGGGGGGACCGAGACGTCCGTACCGGCTGTTCTGCGCGAGGCCTACGGCACCTTCGCTGCCGCGACGCGTTTCGAGTGCTTGACCGCAGCGATCACCGGGCTCGGCGGTTCGGTCGAACTCGAACCGGACGGGGACGGCACGACCGGGGACATCCACCGTTACCGCGTGCCGGGGTCCGGTGTGAGGATCTTCGTCCGTGGGGACGTGGGCGCCCAGGGGCGGGCGGGCGAGGTGTGGAGCCTCAGCTTGTCTCCCGCGTGGTGGCGCGAGGAGGGGTGATCAGACAGCCTGGCGCGTTGTCTCGAGTCGGCCCCTCTCCGGCTCAGGGTGAGGCGGAGTCCTCCCGAGGCGTGTGCGTCGGCTGTTCGCCGCCGGTGGCGGCGGGCGCTTCCCTCTCACCGGCATCGCACATGGCGTCAGCCGGGGTGCTGACCGAGACGGGCCGGCGTACGAGCAGCTGACTCACCTCGTACGACATCTCGGTGGTTCCCGGCCGAGGTGGGGGGTGGTATCTCCCGGCACAGACGGAGAGGTTGACGATGAGGTAGGCGTGCCAGCTCCGGCCCACGCCGCGCCCGTCGCTGAAGACGTGTCTGTCGTTGAGCCACCAGTCGACTGAGCGGACGCCGAACACGGTGCGCAGGTTCACCCAGGCGTCCGGCCGGACCGCCTTGTCGCGGTGGTAGCGATTGGTGCCCCGTACATGGTTGGTGAACTCCAGGAGATCGGGGTTGTCCGGGTGGTATTCGAAGACGTCGATCTCCTGGTCGCCGTCGCGCCAGGTCCAGATCGCCGGCCAGGCACCGATCTCCTTCGGCAGCCGAACGCGCGCTTCCAGCACGTCCCCGGCGCGGACGGTGAATCCCTCCTGGCTTCCTTCCGTGGTGAGCAGCCCGGTGTTCCACCGGCCGTCTTGCCGCCGTCTCGCGCGAAAGACGCCGGAACGGCTGTAGTCGGCGTCGGCCACGAGGTGGTCGAGCTTGTCATCGTCCGGGTTGACCGGGCCTCCGCCGGGATAGGCCCAGGAACGGCCCGCCACCCATTGGGTGGTGGAGGTGAAGTCGGCTGTGAAGACGACCGGTGTGGACAGCGAACGGCCGGGGGCCGGAAGCGAGCCGGCCGGTAAGGGTTCGGTCATAGCGAATGTCTCACCGTCCGGCGGCCCGGCATGCGCCCGATCCCCCACGGAGGCCATATTTGACCCGTACGAGTGAACGTGGGGCATCCGGCGTGCATGCCGGGCCGCCGGTCCGGGACGATCACAGCCCCGCGGCGTGGTCGGGAACGTAGGTCTGCAGATCGCGCGGCGGGCGCTGATAGCCGGTCGAGGGCGGTCGGTCGGGCAGCTCCAGCACCGGCGGGGGCACCTCGTGGTAGGGCACGGATCCCAGCAGATGGGCGATCATGTTCAGCCGGGCGCGGCGCTTGTCGTCGCTCTCGACGACGTACCACGGCGCCTCGGCGACATCGGTGTGCACCTGCATCTCGTCCTTGGCGCGCGAGTACGCCTCCCAGCGGGTGATCGACTCCAGGTCCATCGGTGACAGCTTCCAGTGGCGCAGCGGGTCCTCCAGGCGCTTGCGGAAGCGCTCCTGCTGCTCGGTGTCGCTGACCGAGAACCAGTACTTGCGCAGCAGGATGCCGTCCTCCACGAGCATCCGCTCGAAGATCGGGCACTGGCGGAGGAAGAGCTGGTACTCCTCCTTGGCGCAGAACCCCATCACGTGCTCGACGCCGGCCCGGTTGTACCAGGACCGGTCGAACAGCACGATCTCCCCGGCGGCCGGCAGGTGCTCGACGTACCGCTGGAAATACCACTGGGTGCGTTCGCGCTCGGTGGGCTTGGGCAGCGCCACGATCCGGGCGATGCGCGGATTGAGGTGCTCGGTGACCCGCTTGATGGTCCCGCCCTTGCCGGCTGCGTCACGCCCCTCGAACACGATGACCAGACGGGCTCCTTCCGCCCGCACCCACTCCTGGAGCTTCACCAACTCCGTCTGCAGACGCAGCAGTTCCTTCTCGTACACCTTGCGCGGCAGCTTCGCCGACTTGCTGTCCGTCATGCCGTCTCCCGCTCCGGGATTCCTCGGGACGCCGTGCAGGCACCGTACTGGCGCGCGGGCACGCCCGCACGACGGACGACGGGGTCGCCCGTGGGACGGGCCGGTCGAGGTCCGGGTCGGCGTCCTTCGAGTGGCCACCGCGGACGGAAGCGAGGGAGGCTGTAAGCGAGGCGGCGGTTCCTGCCTCCCGGCTGCGTGCCACGGTTGTCACGAGGTCCGCCGTCGGACGGAGTGTGCGGCGAACGGGAGAGGGCCCATGAAGGTGGGAGTGCTGACCGGTGGCGGTGACTGTCCCGGCCTCAACGCCGTGATCCGCAGTGTCGTCCGCAAGGGCGTCCAGGAGTACTCGTTCGACTTCGTCGGCGTGCGCGACGGCTGGCTGGGTCTGCTCAAGAACGATGTCGTCCCCCTGGACATCGCCGGCGTGCGCGGGATCCTCCCCCGGGGCGGGACCATCCTCGGGTCGTCCCGTACGAACCCGTTCAAGCACGAGAACGGCCTGGAACGTGTACGCGAGACCCTCGCCGCGCACGAGGTGGACGCGCTCGTCGTCATCGGCGGGGAGGACACCCTGGGGGCGGCCACGGAACTCAGCCGCCGGGGGATCAACCTGGTCGGCGTGCCCAAGACCATCGACAACGACGTCACCGGGACCGACTACACCTTCGGCTTCGACACCGCCGTGGGTATCGCGACCGAGGCCATCGACCGCCTCCACACCACCGCCGAATCCCACATGCGAGCCCTGGTCGTGGAAGTGATGGGGCGCCACTCCGGCTGGATCGCCCTGCACGCCGGCGTCGCGGGCGGCGCCAACGTGATCCTCATCCCGGAGCGGCCCTTCGACATCGAACAGGTCTGTGAACAGGTGAAGAGCCGGTTCCAGATCAACTACGCCCCGATCGTCGTCGTGGCCGAGGGAGCCGTCCCCAAGGAAGGGCAGATGATCCTCAAGGACCAGTCGGTGGACGAGTTCGGACACGTACGGCTGTCCGGCATCGGCGAATGGCTGGCCCAGGAGATCTCGGCACGCACCGAGAAGGACGCCCGCACCACCGTGCTCGGGCACATCCAGCGCGGTGGTACTCCGAGTGCCTTCGACCGGTGGCTGGCCACCCGCTTCGGGCTGCACGCGATCGAGGCCGTGAAGGACGGGGACTTCGGCTGCATGGTCGCCCTCGACGGCACCCGCATCGTCCGCCTGCCGCTGGCGGCCGCCACGGCGGAGAACAAGCTGGTGGATCCGTCGCTGTACGACGAGTTCGAGGTCTTCTTCGGCTGAGCCGTCATGCGCCGCGCGGTACGACCGCGACCGGTCATGCGCCGCGCGGTACGACCGCGACCGGTCATGCGCCGCGCGGTACGACCGCGACCGGTCATGCGCCGTGCGGTACGACCGCGACCGGGCAGCGGGCATGGTGCAGCACGGCATGCGTGACGGGACCCAGCCGGCCCTCGGCTGCCCCGGGGTCGGTGCGGCGCCCCACGACGAGCAGGTCCGCGTCCCGGGAGGCGTTCACGAGGGCCTCCGCGGCATGGAGCAGCATGAGATCGGTCGCTACCCTCACACGCGGATACTTCTCCTGCCACGGCCGCAGTGCGTCGGAGAGCCCCAGAACCTCCTGGTCCTCCCAGGTGGCACGGTCCTCCTCGGTCACCACGAAGGTGCGGGGGGAGACGGATTCGGCGGGTAGGGCCCAGGCCTGCACCACGTGCAGGCCTGCCGTGCGGGCGTCGGCGCTCCGGAAGGCGAAGTCCGCCGCTTCGCCGGACGGCCGGTGGGCATCGAAGCCCAGCACGATGCGGCCGGTGTCGCGCGGCGGAGCCGTACCGTCGGCAAAGGTGCCGGCCGGGAGCGGGACGACCACGACGGGGCAAGAGGCCGCAGCCGCCACCCGCAAGGCGACCGAGCCGACCACCAGATCCCGGAAACCGCCCGTGCCGCGTGACCCCACGACGAGCAGGCCGGCCGCGCGTGCCGCGCCGAGGAGAGCGAGGACAGGAGGCTCGTCCGCCTGCTCGCCCTCCACGTCGAGGTCCGGATGGCGGGCGGTGAGGCGTTCTGCCGTCCGCTGGACCAGCCGGGCGCCCATCGCGTGCAGGCGTTCCAGCGCCGGGCCCGCCGCGGTGGGCGGCCCGGCGAGCTCCGGGGACACATGCAGCAGCCGCAGCGCGGTGCCGCGCCGAGCCGCCTCCCGCGCCGCCCAGTCGGCCGCCGCCGCCGCGCACTCGGATCCGTCGATGCCCGCCAGAACAGGGGGACGCATCCAGGCCTCCTTCGTCCGGACCGCACATCGAGGGCGCCGTGTCTCCTCGTCTCCACTGTTCCATGCCGGGACCGCTCCGGCGCCCGGGCCGGACAGGGGAGCGGACACCCGTGCGTGAGGCACCCGGCGAGCCCCGCTGCCCGGGTGCGGGGCGGTCGGTCAGTCACCGACCGTTCCGGCGTCGATGCGCCGGCCACGCGAGGCGTCCACCACGACGGGGATGCCGTCCGGGATCCGTCCCTCGAGCCGGTCGAGCAGGGACCGCACCGGCGGCAGTTCCTCCGGAGTGCGCACGTGGATGTACATCGTTCTGGCCTTCGTGTCGACACTCGTGACGTCCGCGCCCGGCTCGTCGGCGAGCCACTGCTGCGCCGCGTCCTTGGTCCGGCTGGTCCACACGTTGAGCAGCAGCGTGAGCGCGGTGTTGGCCGTCAGGGGCACGAGCACGACGACGAAGAGCAGGCCCATCGCCGCGTACGCGCTGCGTGCCGGACGGCCGGCCGCCGCGTCGGCCTGTGTGGCGTAACCGAGCGACGCGAAGACGACCATGCCCGCGAAGACCAGGGCGAAGAGGTTCGACACGAACAGGGCCAGTGCGCCCAGCGCCAGCCACCCCGACAGCTTCCCCAGGCACACTCCGACCACCACCAGGGGCGGGACGAGGGAGATGGCGATCGCGACTCCGGGCAGCACGGCGGCGACGTCCCGCCGGGCCAGCGCCACCGCACCGGCCAAGCCGGTGGCCAGGGCGGCGATCAGGTCCATCAGTCCCGGCGACGTACGGGACGAGATCTGCCTGTTGGACAGCAGGTCGTAGTCACCGGGCAGAGCCAGCGACATGACCATCCCGACCGCGATCACCAGAAGGCATGCGAGAAGGACGATCAGGACCGAACCGGTGCGACGGCGCTGCACCGAGCCGAGGGCGATGCCCATGATCGGTGTGGAGAGCGGCGCGATGATCATGGCGCCGATCACCGTCGCCGTCGAGTCGGTGAGCACTCCACCGGCCGCGATGACCGACGACAGCGCCAGCATGGTCCAGAAGGCCGAGCGCTTGGACATGGTGTCCCCGGACGACAGATCGAGATCCTGGGTCAGTTCGTCCAGCGAGCGGCGCTGGGAGACCGGCAGAACGTGCGCGCGAAGCTTGCTGATCATGTCCTCAAACAATCACGCCCAGCACGCCCCTCACGGGCAGGACACGTGCACGAGGCACCGCGGGGCGGGAGGCGGCCGGCCTCATGAACCTCACCCGTCACGGGTGAGCACCGGGCGCGGGCCGCCCCCCATGATCGGAAGGGCAGTACGACTCGCTGTACGGCGCGGAAGCTCTACGACGCGGAAGCTGCACGACGCGGAAGTGAGGAAGCGGACATGACAACAACTGCCCATCATCGCTCGCGGGGGTCCGAGGCGGCCGCCGGAGGGCTGGTGACGTTCGCCGCCGTCCTGCTGTTCGTCGCAGGCATCCTGGACCTCTTCCGGGGCATCATGGCCATCGCCGACGACGACGTCTACGTCTCCACACCCAACTACATCTTCAAGTTCGACCTGACCAGCTGGGGCTGGATCCAGCTGGTGCTCGGCGTGATCGCGCTGGGCGTGAGCGCCGGCCTCTTCTCGCGCGCGCTGTGGGCCAGGGTGGTCGGCGTCGCCATCGCCGGACTGCTCATCGTCGCCAACTTCCTGTCGATCCCGTACTACCCCGTGTGGTCCCTCGTCCTGATCGCCCTGTACGCCTTCGTCATCTGGGCGCTGTGCGTCGTACGCGAATGACGTGGGGCAGTGACACCGGCCGGAACGGCTCAGCGTGCCACGGTCGCCAGTACGTCGTGCCCGAGCCGGCGGATGACATCGGTGGCGAGCCGGTGACGCACCAGCTTCCCTTCCCGGGTCGAGCGCACGAGGCCCGCATCGCGCAGGGTCCGCAGGGCGCGGGAGACCTGCGGTTCGCTGGAGCCGAGCCGGGCGGCGAGCTCCGAGGTGGTGATGGGCTCACCGAGCAGATGACGGCACAACTCCATCCGGGCGGGTGAGGTCAGCGCCATCAGCCGGTCGTGCAGATCCCGCACGGTGAGCTGACCGCCCGGGGTCGCGGCAGGCACCGGGTACTGCACCGTCACGCAGGAGGCGTGCTCGTGCTTGACCGTCAGATGCGGCCACACCCGGGCGGACGGGACGAGGACGAGGGGCCGCGGGGCGACCTTCACCTCGTCGGTCTGCAGCTTGTCCAGCCGGACACGTTCCCCCGGCCCGACACGTACCGCGGTCGGCAGCAGCTCGCTGAGCACATCGGCGGGCGACCGCACTGCCAGCCTGCGGCGCACTTCCCGGGCGTGGTCCTCCAGGACCGGCCGCAGCCGCTGCCAGTCCCCGGCGAAGAACGCGGTGTCGGCGGCCCGCAGCACCGTCAGGAGCCGGTCCCGCAGCTCCAGCGGGGCCGCCACCAGCTGGCGCGCCAGTTCCCCGCGGGCGTACGAGCGGCGCAGACAGCGGCGCGTGTAGTCCTCGGCAGCGGAGGTTCCGGCCCGTAGCTCGCGGGCGGGCGGTACGGGCAGCGCCGTGGTTCCGAGCACTCCGGGGGCCACCAGTTCCAGGAATGCGTCGGCCGGCAGCGTCGCGATCGCGGCCAGTTCCTCGTCCAGGTCCGCCGTGAGCGGCAGGGTGCGAGGGAAGAACAGGCGGCAGCGGAAGCGGGCCCACAGCGGGGTGAAGAAGAGAAGCTCGTCGTGCAGACCCGGGTCCGCCGAGGTGACGCGGGCCGCCCAGTCGGCGGCCTCCGGGTGGTGCTCGGGTTCGGCGAGCACGTGCAGGCCGGCCATCAGCTCCGACAACGCGGAGGACCCGGCCGCGATGTCCGCGGGGCCGAGTCCCCCGAGGTCGAGGACGATGCTCACGCTGTCACCGTACGGCGGAACTACCGCACCGGCGCCCCCGGGCCGAGCGGAATGCCCAGCAGGTACCAGACGAAGAACAACAGAACCCAGACCGCCAGCATGACCATGGCGAGGGGCAGGGTGAAGGAGATCAGAGTGCCGATGCCCGCTGTGCGGCGCAGTGTCTGCAGGTAGCCGACACACAGCATGAACGAAGTGCTCATCGGGGTGATGGAGTTCGTGCAGGAGTCGGCGATGCGGTAGAGCGCCATGGTCGTGGCCGGGTTGGTGCCGAGCAGCATCAGCATGGGCACCAGCGCGGGCGCCACCAGCGTCCACAGGGCGGAGCCGGACGTGATGAGCAGGTTCATCAGCGCGACCACGACGATCAGCAGCGTGAACAGCAGCAGCGTCGGCGCCCCGAGCCCTCTGAGGAAGTCGGCGCCCTCGACCGCGACGACCGTGGCGATGTTGGTCCACTTGAACAGGGCGAGGAACTGGGACACGGCGAAGAAGAGCACCAGCAGGGGCGCGATGGAGCGCACGCCGTCCGCCATGAACTCCGGTATCGCGCGGCTCCCCTTGATCCGTCCGGTGAGCATCCCGTAGACGGTGCCGACGAGCAGGAAGAAGACGGTGAGGAAGACGGCGATGGCGTTCATGAAGGTGGACTCCACGATGGCTCCGCCCTCGCCGCGGAGCGGCGACGACTGCGGCAGCATCGCCAGCACGATCAACGCCGCGTAGCCGAGCACAGCCACACCGGTCAGCTTCAGCGCCCTGCGCTCGGTGGCGTCGTCGGTTCTGATCACGACGACCTCACCGGCCGCGGCCGCCTCCAGTTCCGCGTCCGGGACCAGACGGTGCTCGCGTTTGGCGAGGATCCGGTCCACGACCAGGGCGATGGTGCCGGCCAGCACGAACGCCGAGACGGTGGTGAAGTACATGTTGTCCGTCGCACGGACCACCACGTCCCTGTCGACGAGTTGCGCGGCCTCCGTTGCCACCGAGGCGAACAGCGCGTCCCCCGGGGCGATCAGCGGGTTGGCGTCACCCGCGGCGTTGATGGAGACGAACGCGACGATCATGCCGAGCATGGGGGAGCGGCCCACGGCACGGAAGGCCACGGCCCCGAGCGGAATGAGCACCACATAGGCGGAGTCCGACAGGAACTTCCCCAGCACACCGCCCAGCGCCACCCCCAGGACGACCGAGCGCGGGGAGAGCCCCGACAGCATGCGGCGGGCAAGCGCCTCGAAGAGCCCCGAGCGCTCGGCGACCGCGACGCCGAGCATCACCATCAGCACGACGCCGAGCGGACCGAACGTGACGAAGGATTCCTCGGCGCCGGTGACCAGGTCCCGCACGGCGTCCGCCGACAGGGCGCTGCGCACGCCCACCGGATCACCCGAGGACGGATCCTCGACCCGCAGTCCGGACACGTGCAACGCCCAGCTGAGGACGGCGACGCCCGCGCACAGGATCCAGAACAGCCAGAACGGATGCGGCAGGGCGTTCCCCGCCCGCTCCACCAGGTCGAGAAGCCGGGAACCGCGCCCCTCCTCGCCGGGCTCGGGGCCCTGCACCTCCTGGGTGCGGTGGACGGGTGTGCTCATGGCGGCCTCCTGTGAGGGCGGGGGAGGGAACGTACGGGGGGAAAGACAAGGGAAGGCAGGGGGCTGGGAAGACAAGAAGGGCGGAAAGGTGGAAAGCGGGACGGGGAGTCCTGCTTGCGCTGCACAGTAGGTCCCCCGCACGTTCCCGTCACCGTCCGGAGCGACAGTTGACCTCATGACGTCAAGTGATCGCCCCTGAGCGCCGCGCCTGTCTAGCGTCCTGGACGTGACCTCGTACGACATGCCCCAGGACACCGCCGCTCGCGCCGAACGGCCGGAGCCCCTCCAGGACGGCGCCCTGTGGCGTCGTACCCTGCGCGTCCCCATGCGGGACGGGATCGGCCTCGCAGCCGACCTGTACTCGGCCTCACCCACGCCGGAGGCCACCGCGCTCCCGGTGCTCCTTGAACGCACCCCCTACGGCAGGCGCGCCCAGCGAGGCTCGGACCAGGACCGCTCCGGCGCTCCGCTCCCGCGTCCGGAGGACATCGCCCGCCACTTCACCGACGCCGGCTACCACGTGGTACGGCAGGACTGCCGGGGGCGCGGCGATTCCGGGGGAACGTTCGTGAAGTACCTGCGGGAGGGCCCGGACGGCGCCGACACCATCGACTGGCTCAGGCGCCGGCCTTGGTGCGACGGCAGGGTGGTGATGACCGGTGTCTCCTACTCGGCGCACTGCCAGTCCGCCGCGGCAGCCGAGGGGCCCGACGGCCTGGCGGCCATGTTCCAGGACTCGGGCGGCCTCTCCTGCGCCTATGACGCGGGGCTGCGGATGGGGGGTGCCTTCGAGCTGAAGCAGGTGACCTGGGCGTTGCGCCAGGCGCTGCGCAGTCCGGAGGCGGCGGCGGACCCGGTGCTGTCCTCGGCGCTGCTGCGGGTGGACGTGACAGGCTGGTTCGGCGCGATGCCGTGGCGCCCCGGCTGCACACCCCTGCGGCATCTGCCCGCGTACGAGGACTATCTCCTGGAACAGTGGCGCCAGGACGCCTTCGGCGACTACTACCGCACCCCGGCGATATACGGCCGAGGCTTCTACCACCGCTTCCCGGACGCGCCCAGCCTGCATCTGGGCAGCTGGTACGACCCCTACGTCCGCTCCACGATCGAGAACTTCACCGCTCTGCGCGAGCAGAAGACGGCACCCTCGTACCTGGTCATGGGCCCCTGGACACACGGCCACCGCTGCGAGACGCACGCGGGGGACGTGGACTTCGGCCCGATGGCGAGCCTCGACGGCAACCTGGCGCCCTCGTACCTGGAATTCCGCCGCCGCTGGTTCGACCGCGCCCTGGGCCGGGAGACGAAGCCCGGGGACGCTCCGCCGGCCGTGCGGTACTTCCTCATGGGCGGAGGTGACGGCAGACGGAACGCGGCGGGCAGGATGCGCCACGGCGGCGCATGGCGGGCTGACACGCACTGGCCGCCGGCGTCGACCGCCCCGGTAACCCTCTACCTCACCACCGACGGTGTCCTGTCCACCAGCCCACCCACCGCACCCGACGCCTCCGTGACCTACGACTTCGATCCACGCAGCCCGGTCCCCACCATGGGAGGCCAAGTCACCTCCGGTGAACCGGTGATGTCGGGCGGCGCCTACGACCAGAACGCCCCGGACGCCCGGGTCCACGGTGCCGGGGAGCCCTACCTCCCGCTGGACTCCCGCCCGGACGTGATCAGTCTGACCACGCCACCACTGGAGCGGGACGTGGTCCTCGCCGGCCCGGTCTCGGCAACGCTGCACATCTCCACCTCGGCACCGGACACCGACTTCACCATCAAGCTGATCGACCTCCACCCGCCCAACGCGGACTATCCGCACGGCTTCGCGATGAACCTCACGGACGGCATCGTGCGCTGCCGGTTCCATCGCTCCCGGGAGCACCCGGAGTTGCTCACGCCGGGTGAGGTGTACGAGATCGAAGTGACGGCCCCCGACACGGCCAACCTCTTCGCGGCGGGACACCGCATCCGCCTGGACGTCTCCTCCAGCAACTTCCCCCGCTTCGACGTCAACACCAACACGGGCGAGCCGGAGGCGACGGCCCGCCGCACGGCCGTAGCCGCGAACACGGTCCACATGGACGCACGGCACCCGTCCCACCTGAACATCTGGCTGGAAGGCGGACCATCCGCCCTCCGGTGAGTGAGGTCGGCGCCGACCGTCACCGGTTGCCGCAACGCCCCGATGGTGAAGTGACGTTGACGGCCTTCGGCGGGTGCTGATGGTGCAACCGGGCATCACACACGGGCCCCGAGACGGGTGCGGATGCTCTCGGTTGTGCGGTGGGAGGGGTGAAAGTCACAGCGGCATAGAGGGCAATTCGCAACTTCGATCTTCACGGAAGACTCACAAGTTGGTTAAGTTGGTTACCGCGTGCACGACTTCTGCCGATGGACAGGTGGATTTCGTGCGCTCTTGGACGGAAGGAGTGCCTTTCCATGGCGCTGGAACGAACCCCGCTCCCCGGAGTGACCGACTTGGCTGGTGCCCGCGTTGGCGAGTGAGAGCGAGGGGCCGAGCCCCGAGGAGGTCCGGCGGCGGATCGACCGACTCTACGACCGCGCCGAGAGCGACACAGGCACCTTCAACGCGACCCGTGCCGCTTCGATCCCGCGTCAGCGGGACGCGGCCGTCCGAGGCCGGTCCGAGGACGACATGGAGCCGGCGGTCGGAAGCCTCGCCCGTCAGTGGTTCGACGCCGCCCGCGCCAAACTGGGCCCGTCCGTGCCGGCATGGCACGCGCAGCGCAAGGCGCCGGCCCGGCCCGACAGCGCGCCCCGGGAAACACGACCCGCGCGCCCCGCGGAACGTCCTGCGGAACTCCGCGCCCTCGAAGCGCCCCGGGCGTCCACCGGTGGTGCGCGGGAGCTGACCGCCGGATCAGCCCCGGCACCGGCCACTGACCTCCTCCCGGAGCTTCCCGGCCCGCGTGGCGCACAGCCTGCGGCAGGCGAGACCCTTCCGGACGCAGGCGCCCCGAAGGGCGGTGCACCGTCGGCCTTCGGGCGCGACATGGCGCCGTGGTCACCGTATGAGCCCGCGCCAGTGCCCGTACCGGCAGCGCCCGCACCCGCATCCCCGCCTGCCCTGGAGTCCGGCCCGCAGACCATGGCGGCCCTGTCGGCTGTCCCGGCCCTCGCGGCGGGCGCTCGCCCGATGGACCTGCCGACGGGCGGGACGGAGACGTACGGTGCCGATCGGGCGACCGGTGCCACCGCGTCGTATGCCGCCCCTGGGTCACTCGATCCCACCGCGCCGTACGCCACGCCTGCGTCGCTCGATCCCACCGCGCCGTACGCCGCCCCTGCGTCGCTCGATCCCACCGCGTACCACAGCTCCGGTCCGCCAGCCGAAGCAACCGCCCCGTACCGTGACTTCGGCCTCCTGGACATCCCGGCGCCTGCGCTTGCGTCTCCCGCCCTGGCGGGGGTGGCCACCGAGCCGGTCACCGCATCCGCCCCCGTGGCACTGACGGCTGACCCTGCCCCGTCGGACCCGGACCCCCTCGCGGCGTACCGGCCTCCCTCCCTCACCCACACGCCGGGCGACTACGCCGGCTCCTGGCCGATGCCGGCCGGCGGCCACAGCACCCAGGCCGAGCGGGTCATCGTCTTCGCTCGCGCTCAGATCGGTCGGCCCTGCGTGTGGGGCGCGGTCGGACCGGGCTCGTACGACGCCTCCGGTCTCACACAGGCCGCGTGGAAGGCTGTCGGTGTCATGCTCCCCCGGAGCACCCAGGCCCAGTGGGGGGCCGGAGCGCAGGTCTCCCTCGCTGATGTCCAGGTCGGAGACCTGGTCTTCTTCCACGACGACCTCAGCCACGTCGGCATCTGGAGCGGCGACGGCATGATGATCCACGCCCCGGGACCCGGAGCGCTCATCCGTGAGGAGTCGGTGTTCTTCGCCGGCCAGTCGGCGATCAAGGGCGCGATCCGCCCGGTGTGACAGCCGGCCCCGGCCGGCGACGGATCCGAGGAGAAGTGAGGAGAGAGGTTCCGCCGTGTCCCTGAGGATTCAGGGCACTTGAGGGCTCATGACACTGCCCGAACCGCTGAAGAACGCCCTGTTCGTCGTGCTGGCCTACACCCTCATCGTGTTGCTGCTGCGCTACCGGGGAGACGGCATGGACTGGGACCGGGCACTGTTCTTCGGTCTCCTCGTCACCCCTCTGGCCTTCCTGCTGTCATGGGGCCGGGACCGGCTCATGGGCAAGGCGCAGAGGGCGGGCGAACGGGCGCGGGCCCGTCGCCGGGGTGAGGCGGAGTGACACCGGGAGTCGAACGCACCCCCTGGTGTCTCCTGCCCTGCGGCCGGGAAGCCGGGTCAGCCCACGGCCGGAGCGCGCAGCGGCTCGCCGACGCTCCTGAGGTGGCGCAGCGCCTCCCGGTGTGAGGCGATCAGTCCGGTCCGGTGGTAAGGGACGCCCAACTCCGCGCAGTACCGCTCGGTGATGACCTGGGCCCTGGCGAGTGCGGGAGTCGGCATGCTGGGGAAGAGGTGATGCTCGATCTGGTAGTTGAGTCCGCCCATGAAGGCGTCGATCAGTGCGCCGCCCCGAACGTTGCGTGAGGTGAGGACCTGGCGGCGCAGGAAGTCCAGCGAGGTCCCCTCTTCGACCATCGGCATCCCTTTGTGGTTGGGCGCGAACACCGAACCGAGGTAGATCCCGAACAGGCCCTGGTGGACAGCGAGGAAGAGGAGCGCCTTGGCGGGGGAGAGGACGGTGAACAGTCCGCCGAAGTAGACCACGAAATGCGCCACCAACAGCGTGCCTTCCAGCACCGGCCTTTTCATCGACGGACTTCTCAGGGCCCGGAAGCTGCTGAAACTCAGGTTCAGCCCTTCCAGGGTCAGCAGCGGGAAGAAGAGGACGGCTTGGTGTTTTCCGATCAAACGCGGCAAACCCCGGGCGGTGCAGGCCTGCCGACGCGACCAGACCAGAATGTCCGGTGAGACGTCCGGGTCCTTTCCCTCGTGGTTGGGGTTCGCGTGATGCCGGGTGTGCTTGTTCATCCACCACCCGTAGCTCATGCCCAGCAACAGGTCGGCGACCAGCAGGCCCCCCGCCTCACTGGGCCGCCGACCGGAGAAGACCTGCCGGTGAGCGAGGTCGTGGGCGGCCAGGCCGAGCTGTCCGAAGACCACGGCCAGGGCGACGGCGACGAACAGCTGGCCCCAGCTGTCCCCCAGCGCGATGAACGCGCCGACGCACCCGGCGAGCGCGAGGGCGACCAGTCCGAAACGGACCGTGTAATACACAGGGCGGCGCCGGAGAAGCCCGGCCTCGGCTATGCGCCGCGACAATTCAGCGAAATCGCTCCCCTTGTTCTTCCTGTGCCGTTCTCCGCGCGTGGGCGGGCCTGCCGGAAGCGCCAGTGAATTGGTCATGGGCTCAGTATCGAAGTCATTCATCGACGGCAGAATGGTGTCCACCCCCTGCGTGAGGTGGTGCCAGCGCCACCACGGTTGCGGGGGGAAGACCGCAGCAAGCCAAGCGATCGCCGTCCGTCAGCGCGCTGAGCCCGTCGCTGTGGCCGGGGGAGTCACCTGGTCAGATGGGTGACCACGGAGCGCATCGCCCGGCGCATGGCCGGGAGTGTCTCCTCCGGGGGGTCGATCGCCTCGAACCCGTGGCGGCCGGTGGGGACATCGACCAGTTCGAGTCGCGCTGCAGAGTCGTCGGCCGCGGTCACGAACGCGTCGACGGTCGCGGCGATCTCGGCTGACTCCCGCCCGGCACGAAGGAGGACGACGGGCAGTGACCCCGCCTGCCGGACCGCCCTGGCAGGGTGGAAGCGGCTGCCCGCCAGGCCCCACGCGGGAAGGGGAGCCAGGACGGGATAGGAGGCGGCCAGACAGCGCAGCCAGGCGGGCGGCTGTGCCAGCCAGTCCGTGGTGAGGGGCCCGCTGCCGGAGAAGAACCACAGGGCGACCCGGTCGGCGTCCACCCGCGGGTCGGACCGCACCCTTTCCACCCCGTCGGCGATGTCCGCGGCGGCTCGGTCGTAGTCCGCGACGTCATGGAGCCGGTGCTCAAGGCTCGCGCCGACCACGCCCTGGGCGGCGGCCCACCGGGCGTATCCCACCAGGGTCGGCCACTCACGCGGGCGAGGCTGCGCCCCGGCCGGCACCGGCCCGCCGTGCACGAACACCACAGCGGGGCGTGGGCCCTCGCCCTCAGGGACGTACAGATCGACCGGACCCTGACGGTCGCGAGGCAGCTCGGGGACGTCCACGGGGAACGGGCGCAGGTGGGCGGGCGCCGACGTCCCACCGCCGGCCGGCCGCAGGCGGTGCCCCTCACCGGCGGCGGCCTGCAGCAGCACGTCCGCCAGGGCGGCAGGACAGGACAGCATCGGCCAGTGCCCGGTGGGCAACTCGAAGAAGGTGACCTGAGGTTGCGTCAGGGCGGCCAGTGCGGGGTCGCCGAAGTCGACGAGCCTCTGCACCATGTCGATGCCGACACCGTTGCGCGCGCACAGCACGCCGGTGACGGGAACCGCCGCCACCGCTCCGGTCAGCCGCAAGGGCTGCGTCAGGGTGCCCAGCGGTTGTGGGACCGCCAGCGCGGTCAGCCGCTCCAGGTCCGCCTCGCCGACGCCGTCGGTACTGCCCCAGCGTTCCCATTCCTCACGGCGGGCCGGTGGCGCCAGTACACCCTCACGCTCGCCTGCCTCGGCGCGTTCGGCGAGCTGTGCGCGCAGCACTTGGTCCGGTACGGCGGCCAGCGCGGGAACACCGTTCTGCGGCATCCCGCTGTCCAGGTGGACGACCCGCGCGATGCGCTCCGCACGCCGGTCGGCGGCGCCGAGCGCCGGGTGGATCCCGTAGTCGTGACCGACGAGCACGATCCGCCGCCCGGCAGCGTCCACCGCGTCGATCGTCGCGAGCACGTCCTCGATGTGCGTCTCCAGAGCGACGGGCGACGCGGTCGCGGGCCGGTCCGGGTCCATGCCCGTCAACGGCACCGCGTGTGCGGTGCCTCCCGCCGCGACCAGCCGAGCGGCGGTCTCCTGCCAGACATGGGTCCCGGTGAACGCACCCGCCACCATGATGAACACGTGCACAAAGTCCTCCCTGGACCGGGATTGTGACGCCGCGCCGGTCGCGTACGTCATCGTCCGCGGACCACGGCGTCTGCCCGGCCCGCGCACCGGTACCGTAGGAACTCCCCTAAAGGGAGGTTCAACTGTCCGCTACGCACGAGCTGTTGTGGAGCATCGGGGAGCTCGCCGAGCGCGCCGGTGCCACCGTGAAGACCGTCCGCTTCTACTCCGACCAGGGCCTGCTCCCTGAAGCCGCCCGCAGCAGCGGCGGTCACCGCCGCTACGGCCCACCGGCCCTGGAACGCCTGCAGCTGATCCGCTCCCTGCGCACCCTCGACCTGCCCCTGCCCGAGATACGCCGCGTCCTGGAGGACGAAGAGGCAGCCGGCCGTGCACTGGAGAGCGCCCTCGACAGCCGTCTGAGCGAACTCGGCAGCGAGCTGAAGGCCCTGCGCTGGCGCGAGGCGGCCCTCCACCTGGTGCGCGAGTGCCCGCCGGGTCAGCGCGCCGGCCGGCTGAGGCTGCTCGGCGCGCTGAACACCCCGCCGAGCACCGCACCACTGGCCAGGTTCTGGCGCGCCTGGCTGCCACCACGCATGCCACGCCGGGCGGTCGCGGCATTCCTGGAAGCGGCCGTCCCCCAGCCGCCGGACGAACCGCACCCCTCCCAAGTACTGGCCTTCGCCCGGCTGCACGCGATGACGACGGCCCCCTGCCCGGCCGGCCGGCAACCCCAACCGGACGTGCACCGCGCGGCGGGCGCCGACGGCGCCGTCCTGCTGTACGCGGGCCTCACCGAAGCCTTCGAACTCGCAGCCCCCCACGTGCGCCGGGCACGCGCCCCGCAACCGGGCGAGGCCCTGGACGCCTACGTCGCGGCGTATGCGAGCGCGTACCGCAGCCGCGACACCCACGAGTTCCGCCGCTCGCTGGCCGCCCGTCTCGCGGCCGAAGCGCGCCTGGACCAGTACTGGGAACTCGCCGCCCTCGTCCTGACCCCGCCGGGCAGCCGCCCCCGGCCGACCCCGGGCTCCGCGGACGACTGGCTGCGCGCGGCACTTCGGCTGGACAACGCCGAAGCGGCGTGAATCCGGGAAACCACAGGGCAGCAGCCCGGATCCGGTCCGCGGCGGACGCACGGCCCAGTCCGCACGCGCCGGCCGCTCACCCCAGAACCACGACCACCGCCAACGCCCCCACGAGTGAGTCGATCCGGTCCAGCAGCCCCCCGGCCCCCGCGAGCCACCGGCCCGAGTCCTTGGCCCCGGCGCCGCGTTTGACCAGCGACTCCACCAAGTCGCCCACCGGCCCGCCGACGGCCACCGCGGCCGCCGCAGGCCAGCTCCACGCCGACAGCAGCGCGAGGACGGCCAGACCCGCCGCCGCGCCGCACAGCGCTCCGCTCCACCGCTTGGCCGGGGACAGCGGCGACAGCCGGGGCCCGCCCAGGCGAGGTCCGGCGAAGTACGCCACCACGTCAGCGATCGACACCGCTGCGAACAGCGCCAGGCCGAGCGTCCCCAGCTGCGCCAGCCCGGCCAGCACACCCAGCCACACCAAGCCGAGCAGACAGGTGCCGAGCCGCCGCAAGCCGTCCTCGGCATCGCCGCCCAGCAGCGGGACGGCGACCAGCGCGAAGGCCCCGACAGCACCCACCCGCCAGAGCTGGTCCGGCATCGCCACGGCGGCGACGATCAACCCCGTCACAGCTGCGGCGAGCACCGCCCGGTCGCCCCGGGGCAGCCGGGTCAGGGCGCCGAACTCCCACACCGCCACCACCGCGACAGCCGCGGCGAGCAGGGCGATCCCGGGCCGCCCCCACCAGAACGCGACCGTCACCACCGGCACACCCACCGCCCACGCACACCACCGGACGACCAGCTCCCGTCGCCGCGAAGCCCCCACCAGCACACCACTCGCCAGCAACGCACCGCCCAGCCACGGCGCCAGCGCGGCCACCGAGGTCACCGTGCCGCCCCGGCATCCGACAAAGCAGAGGAAGCCGTCCGCAGTTCACCGAGGGCGGCCCGGTAGGCGTGCACGATGCGGGAGTTCTCGACGGCGTCACGGACGGCCACGCGCACGGTGCGGCCCTCGTACGACGACGACAACGGCGACAGGTCCCGCAGGAACACACCGTGACGCCGGCACTCCGCGACCAGGGACGCGGCGCTGGGCCCGCCCCGCGGCAGGGTCAGCGTCAGGAAGTTGGCCACCGACTCCTCGACCGCGACCGAGACGTCCACAGCGGCCAGGCCGGCGCCGAGCCCACGCCGGAGCTCGTGCGTACGCCGCAGCACGCCGGTGTAGTACGCCGGGTCGCGCAAGGCCGCCACGGCCGCGAGTTGAGCGGGCAGCCCGACCGCCCAGGGCGGGGTCCACCGGCGCAGCTCCGCAGCCGTCTCCGCCTCGGCGACCAGGTACGCGGCCCGCACGCCGGACAGGGCATACGTCTTCGACATCGAGGTGCAGACCACCACGCGCGGGTCCCCCGCGGCGAACGGCGCGAGCGACTCGGCGGAATCGACGTAGCCGAGGTACGCCTCGTCGATCCACCATCGGGTCCGGGCCGGTGCCGCGCTGATGACCGCGCGCAGCTCCGCGGCCGGTGCGTGACGGCCGGTCGGATTGTTCGGGTTGACCACGACCACCAGGTCGTACGACCCACCGGCCACCACCGCCGACAATCGGGCCGGGTCGATGCGCCAGTCCTCCTCGCGCCGCAGCCGGAACCGGTCCACACGGCAGCCGATCACCCCTTCCGTGACGTGGGCGTACTCGCCGTACCCCGGGTCCAGCAGCAGGACCCGGCTCGCCGGAGTCAGCCACCGGCCGAAGGCCCGGAAGATCAGGTCGGAGGAGCCGGCGCCGACCGCCAGCGTCTCCGGGGGCAGGCCGCGGACCGCCGCGAGCTCCGCCAGCAAACCCTCCGCGCCGGTCGGCGGTGAGGTGCGGGCGACCCACCCTGCGTCCTCGGCGAGCACCGCGCGTGCCCCGGGGGCCGGTGGGAACCAGGCGTCGAGCACATCGGCCGCGACCACTTCGTGACGCCGCGCCAGCGTGCGGAAGTCCGTGCCGATCGCGGTGAACGAGGCCCCACCGTGCTCGCAGCCGTCCGGCCGGGCCGCGAACGGCACGTCCAGCCGCCAGTCCACCCCGGCCGCCAGCCGGGCCACGGTCGTCGCGTGCCGCCCCGCCGCGTTCCGCGACAGCTCCGCCACGTCCCCGGTGAGCACCTCGAAATCGACCGCCCCGCTGCGGACGGTACGGCCGACGGGACGCAGACCGGCCGCCCGGTACATGCCGATCAGATCGGCGCGGCCCATCGCCACCACCCGCCGCCCGCCCCGGGACGCGATCCAGCGCAGCGCCGCGTACATCAGGAGCGCGCCCGCGGCTCCGTTCCGGGCGCCGGGTTCGACGGTGAGCAGGCGGACCTCGAAGACGCCGGCCTCGTCGAGGAGCGGCAGCTCCGCGCGGGTCAGATACTTGTCCAGCCCGTAGCGGCCGACCCACGGGGGCGTGACGCTCACGAACCCGCGGGGCTCCGCACCCCGCGCCGCGACCAGGTAGGTGTTGTCGCCGTCCAGACCGTCGACCAGCCGGCCTTCCGCATTGGGCGCGTGCTGGCCCAACTCCTCCGCGTAGACGCGGTGCCGCAGTTCATGAATCCAGGACATGTCGCCGGCAGTGGCGGAACGCAGGCTGAGCGCGCGGGCCATCGCAACCTCTTCGTAGGGAGACCAGGGCGGTCCAGTGTGGCTACGAGCAGCCTGTGGGAGGAGGGGCGGACAGCTCGGACGGTCTGAGTACGCGTACTCAGGCGCTCGCACTCCCCGGGGACACCACTTCCACGGAGGGGATCCGGCCGCAGGCGACGGAATGTGAGACTCAAGGCATGCTCATTCAATTCCTCACGGCGGCCGGCGTGCTCGCCGTGCTGACCATGGTGCCCGGGCCGGACATGGCCGTCGTGACGAAGCGGGCGGTCGCTTCCGGCTGGCAGGACGGGCTGCGGACGGCCGGAGGCATCACCGCGGGGCTGCTGATCTGGGGCCTTCTCACGGTCGTCGGCCTCGCCGCGGTACTGGCCGCCTCAGCCACCGGCTACACGGTGATCAAACTCGCGGGGGCCGCCTATCTGGTCCTCCTCGGCGTCCAGGCGCTGCAGAACAGCCGACGCCCCCGGGCGCGGGCCCATGACGTCCTCCCCGACGCCCCCGCGGGCAACCCCTGGCGGACCGGCCTCGTCACCAACGTCCTCAACCCCAAGATCGCTGTCTTCTACACCGGTCTGCTCCCCACGCTGACCCCGACGGGGCTCTCCCCGCACACCGGCATGGCACTGCTGGTCCTCATCCACGCGGCGTTGACCGCCGTATGGCTCGGCGGCTACGTGATGCTGCTGGCCAAGGCGCGCGTCTTCTTCCAGAAGCCCGCCGTGCGCCGGGCCATGGACCGCGTCACGGGCGTCGTCCTGATCGGGTTCGGGCTGAAGGTCGCGACGACGCACCCTTGACCAGCGACGTCGATCCGGCCCCCACGGGGATCGCCGGTCCGGGCCCGGGAGCGTGACTCAGGCCCGGCGAACGCATCCTCCGGACACTCAGGAGGAGACGTCCTTCACGGCGGACCCCACCCGGTCCGGGCACGCGGCCGAATCCGCCGATGCGGCGCAGCCGGCGCGAGTGTGACCCCGCGCGCCGCTCGCCCCGCCCCTGAGCCGTCCCGGACCTGCCCCGGAGAAGACCCTGACCGGGCCTCCGCACGGGCGACGGGGCATCTACCGTGAACGACGGTGCCCCGGCCGGGTCCGCACGTACGACACGAGCACTCTCTCCACGAGCTCCACGAGGAGGAGCCATGCCGTCAAGGGGCACAAAAGCGTTGCGCCGCACAGCGTTGCGCCGCACAGCCACGGTCGTGGGAGCGGCCATGGCGGTCGTCACGGGCCTCGCCGCCGCTCCCGCGGTCCATGCGCCGCCGCCCGCCACGGGCTCCCTGCGGTGGGGGCCGTGTGCGGGTTCGACGCAGCCCGGAGCCGAATGCTCCACCTTTTCGGTGCCGGTCGACTGGGCCGACCCGCGCGGGCCGAGACTCGAACTGGCCGTGGCGCGCCGCAAGGCCACCGACCCCGGCGCACGCGTCGGCTGGATGGTGTTCGGCCCGGGCGGGCCGGGCGACTCGGGTGTGACGATGGTGGTGGACCGTGTCAGCCGGTTCAGCCCCGAGGTCCGCCGCAGGTTCGACATCGTCAGCTTCGACCCGCGCGGCGTGGGCGGCAGCAACCCGGTGACCTGCTCCGCCGAGCTGCTGGCCGAGCGGCCGTCGCCGCAGCTCAAGAGCCAGGCGGACTTCGACGCCACCATGGCCTACAACAAGCAGCTCCGTGCCGACTGCCGAGCCCGCACCGGCCCGGTGTTCGACCACCTCGACACCGCTCAGACGGTCCAGGACGTGGACGCCCTCCGCGCCGCCCTCGGCGAACGGAAACTGACCTTCCACGGCAGCTCCTACGGCACGCTGCTCGGGGCGCAGTACGCAGAGACCCATCCGCGTCGCGTGCGCGCGATGGTTCTGGAGAGCGTCATGGACCACAGTGTCGCGGCCACCCATGACTTCCTGCGGGCCGAGGCGGCTTCGGCTGAGGACTCCTTCCAGGAGTTCGTGCAGTGGTGCGACCGCACCGCTGACTGCGCACTGCACGGCCGCGACGTACGCACCGTCTGGCGGGGACTGCTGGACCGAGCCCGGCAAGGCGAGTTGGAGGACCCGGCGAGCCCGGGCAGAGCGCTGTCGTCGCCGGATCTGGTCAACAAGATCGCCTTCCGGAAGTTCTACGAGGCCGACTACGCGGGCCTCGCCACGGTGATCGCCACGATGCACGCGAGCGAGCCCGTGCCCGCCACGCCCACCTCGCCGGCGCCACTGCCTCCGGCCACCCCGGTCTTCTGCTCGGACTGGCACCTGCCGGTGCGCGACTTCAAGACGTACGCATCGCTCGTCGCCATGATGCACAAGACCGCACCCGACCTGCCCTATCTGCTGCCGGTGCACATGGTGGCGGCGTGTCTGGGCGCGCCGACCGCCAACCCGCAGCACCGCCTGGACGCACACGGAGCCCCACCGATTCTGGTGTCCAACGCGCTGCACGACCCCGCCACCGGCCATCCGTGGGCCGTCTCGGTGGCGCGGCAGCTCGGCCGCAGCGGCGTGCTCCTCACCTATGAGGGGCACGGCCACGGCAGCGTCACCAGCGGCCCGTGCATGCAGGACGCCGTGGACGGCTACCTCACCGACCTGACCGTCCCACCACGAGGCACCAGCTGCCCCGCCCGGCGGCCGTGACACGGGCACCGTGGCTCCGGAAGGTCAACGCGGCGGGATCGCCGCCTCGGCCGCTGCCTTGATCCTGGCCCCGAAGGCGGGAGCATCCTTGCGGGCGGCCGTGAGGGCCAGGCCGACGAGCAGCCTGCCGAGCCCGTGACCCTCCAGGACGTTGTGGAGGCGGACCCGCGTCCTGCCGTCGGCCAGCGCTTCCAGGTCGTAGCCGCCTTCAGCCACCGACACGCTGTTCTTCGACACCTCGGTCCACCGGATCCGCGTCGGGGCCTCGAGTTCGGTGATCCGGAACTCCCGCGCCGTCTTCACCCCGGCGTCCTTGACCGTGCTGCGGAACACCGTCCCCACGGCGGTCGGCGTCTCGGGAACCCGGTCGATCCTCTGCACGCGGGGACTGAACTGCGGATCGTTGCGCCCGTCGGCGAGGTAGTCGAACACCGTCTCGACGGGCCGGTCGATCTCGGTGGTCGCCTCGAACTGTCCTGACATGCGAGCTCCTCGGTCACTGGGTCCGCGCGGTCGTGAAGGGCCGTCAGTGTGTCCTGCCGTGTCGGCATCGAGACCATACGGGAGCGCCCGGCGTCCCGCGAGGCGACCGGCACGTCGTCCCAGGGGCACCGGGCTGCGACACGACGCCGACGGTCACGGCGCCTCGTCCGCTCGGCGCCGCTCCTCGCGCAGCACGTCGCCCAGGTCGCCGAGCCGGTCCAGACCCTGCACCGGGCGCCGCATGCGAGGGTTGCCGGACAGCCTGTCACGGTGCCGGTGGAGAAAGGCCCAGTAGCCGGAGGTGAACGGGCAGGCGTGCGGACCGGTGCGGTCGGCCGGCCGGTGGGAACAGCCCCCGCACAGGTCGCTCATGCGGTGGATGTAGGCGCCCCCGGAGGTGTACGGCTTGGTGGTCATCCGGCCGCCGTCCGCGTACTGGGACATGCCGATCACGTTCGGCACCATCACCCAGTCGTACCCGTCGACGAAACAGCGGTGGAACCAGTCGGTGACGGCCGCCGGGTCCCAGCCGCGCTGCAGGGCGTGACTGCCCAGCACCATCAGGCGGGGGATGTGGTGCGTCCATCCGGTGTCACGCACCTGGGCCAGCGCGCCGGCCAGGCAGCGCGCGGTGACCGCGTCCGCGTCGAGTTCGCTGAAGTAGGCAGGCAGCTCCCGTGTGTGCCCGAGCGCGTTGCGGTGCCGGTAGTCCTCACCGAAATGCCAGTACAGCTGCCAGACGTACTCCCGCCACCCCGCGACCTGCCGGACGAAACCCTCGGCGCTGTTCACCGGGACACCGCCCTCCCGCCATGCCCGCTCGGCATGCTCCACACACTCGGCGGGGTCCAGCAGCCCCAGGTTCATCGAGGACGACAGCAGACTGTGCGCCATCACCGGATCACCGGCCAGCATCGCGTCCTCGTACGGCCCGAAGGAGGACAGCCGGTGCGCCACGAAACGGCGCAGCGCCGACAGGGCCTCGCGCCGGGTGGCCGGGAAGCCGCGGGGGCCGTCCCGGCCGACGAACCGCACCCCGTCCTCGCGCTCCCACCGGTCGAGGTCCTCGCGCACCCCGGCGTCGATGTCGTCCTCCCTCGGCCGGTACGGCCCCGGCACGTCCAGGGTGCGGGCGCCGCGCGGCGGAGGCTCACGGTTGGCGTGGTCGTGGTTGAACCGGCCCCCGGCCGGGCGGCCGGCGTCCATCAGCAGGTCGTGCCGCTCACGCACCCAGTGGTAAAAGCTCTCCTGGAGCAGCCGCCGCCCGCCGAGCCCTGCGGCCCAGCCGGCGAACTCCTCGTGCGTGACCAGGAAGCCGCGGGCGGGCAGCACCCGCACCTGAGGCATCGAACGCACCAGCCGCAGCGCCGCGTACGACGTGGGGTGGCACACCGTCACCGGTGCGTCGCCCACCGCGCGGCGCAGACCCTCGCGATAGGTCTCCGCCCGCACGTACGTCACCCGCTCGCCCAGCTCCGCCGCGCGGTGCCGCATCGCCGACAGCACCAGATGGGCCTTGGCGCGGTGAAAGCGCCTGCGCCGGAAGACCGACTTCGCCTCGATCATCACCACGGGTGCTCCGCGGCTGGGACCTTGTTCACGGGCGGGGGTCAGGAAATGCGGGCCCAGCTGATCACCGAAGAGCCAGTGCGGAGCGGGCATGGCAGTCCTTCCGTCGGGGGCGCACGCGTATGGACGGTGCAGAATTCGCCCACCGGAGCGGTGCCGGATGCGGTCGACCGCAGAGCGTCCCCCGTTCGGGTGCCGGTGCTCGGCGGCACCGCGCCCATGCGAACTCACAATGCGAACACACATTTTCGACGAAGAGGGATAGCCGGGGGCGGTCCACCACGTCGTGATGGTTCGAGAAGGGGAGGGTCGATGGAGGCCTCGAGTCATGACGAGTTCCGGGAGTTCGTGGAGATGCGCTCCACCGCGCTGCTGCGGCTCGCGGTGCTGCTCACCGGCGGGGACCGGCACGCCGCGGAGGACCTGCTGCAGATCGCACTGATGAAGGCCTACGGGCGCTGGTCGCGCATCGAGCAGCACGAGGCCTACGTCCGGCAGGTGATGTACCGCCAGCAGGTGAACCGCTGGCGGTTGCGAAGACACCACGCGGAGACGACGGTGCCCGTACTGCCGGATGCCGCGGGGGACACCGCGGCCGGACCGGACTCCGACCTGCGCATCGCTCTGTGGGCGGCGCTCGGCCGTCTGTCGAACAGGCAGCGGGCCGTGGTCGTGCTGCGCTACTTCGAGGACCTGCCCGAGGCCGAGGTCGCGGCACTGCTGGGATGCCCGGTCGGCACGGTCCGCAGCACGGCCCACCGGTCACTCGCCAAGCTACGGCAGCTCGTACCGGAACTCGGCCCCGAACGGCCCGCGGAACGGATCCAGTCGCTCGGCTACACGCCCAAGGAGGTTCAGCGATGACGACGGAACGCGTGGAGGAGAAGGTCCGGGACACGCTGCACGCGGTCGCCCTGGACCGGGTGCGGGCGCCCGGGGACCTGGTGGAGAAGGTGGTGCGGCGCCGCAGCAGGCGGCGCTTTTCACAGGCCTCGGGGACGGCTGTCGCGGTTGCCGCGATCAGTGTGGGCGCGGTGTTCGGCTTCGGCGACGGCGGATCGGCACGCCATGAACGCCCCGTCCGCCCGGCGGCGTCACCGGCGACCCCGCCGGAGGGCTGGAAACCGTGGCGGAGCAGCGATGCCGGCGCCGGCGAGCGTGGATGCCTGGTGGACGGTTCCGCGCTGTACTGCAGCGGGTCCGAGTACGACGTCGCGAAGTTCGACGCCAAGACGGGCAAGCGGTTGTGGGGCGTCGAGGTCAATCGTGAAGGTGACGGCATCGACCACCCGTTCGCCGTGCGCGACGGGGTGGTGTACGCCTACCGCAATCACACGGCCCGGAACCTGCCGGACGGGGACTACTTCGGCGGCACCGACCTGATGGCGGTGAACGCCGGCACGGGCAAGGTGCTGTGGACGGTGCAGATGCCGCAGGACGACCGCACGGACCAGGCCGCCATGCCCATCGACGGCGCGGTGCTGGCGAACACGCCTACGGTGCGCACCATGTCGGCCCTCGACCCGCTGACCGGCAAGGAGAAGTGGCGCCACACCTGGGACAAGGGCATCGTGTGTCAGCGCGCCGTGCTGAGCGGCGTGCCCTACCTCCTGTGCGCGCAGGACGTCGAGAAGCCGGACGGCACCGATGTCCTCCGTCTCGATCCCGCCACCGGAAGCGCCACGAAGGTCACGACCCTTCCCGGCATGCAGCAGCTCATCGGAACCTCCAGGGACCGGATGGTCCTGATCGCAGCGCGGGACGACGGCCGGAGAAACCTGCAGCTGACCACCGTCAACGGCTCGGGGGAGCACGCCTCACACCCCTACCGGATCAAGGGGACCCTGGCCGGCTCCGATGTCGTCGGTGACCGTTTGATCACCGTCTCCCGGCAGGGCGAGGCCTCGGCCCACTCGCTGACCACGGGCAGGACCTTGTGGGCCCGACCGGTGGGCGTCAAGATGCCCGGCGAGGACACGATGCAGGGCCTCGCCTCACCGGTGGTGTCGACGCGGCAGCAAGTCGTGTACTTCCTCGACCCGACCGGAGACCTGTCCGGACTCGACCTGTACACGGGGGCACAGGTCTGGCGCGGCCACGTCGACACCGGCCAGACGAGGCCCGGATACGGGGGCTCGCCCCAACTCCTGCTCTACGGGGACGCGCTCATCGCCCGGAACGGCAGCACCATGGTGTCCCTGCTGCCGCGCACCGGTAACTGACAGCAAGGCCCCGGCCCGGGGAGGCACCTCCCCGGGCCGGGGCCCGTCGCCGCCGTCAGGAGCGGGCGGGCTGCACTCCGGCCGGAACCTTCGCCGCGCCTCCGTCGACTGACGGCACGCCGAAGACTCTGACCGCTTGGTAGTACGTCCATGCCGTGCTGTTGCAGGCGGTCCGGCCGGCGCCGGAGTACGCGCCGCAGACGCGCTTGAGATCCTCGTAGAACGCCGAGTCGAGACGGTCCTTGTTGGCGGAGAACGTACCCGCCGCCTCGTAGTTCCGATAGCCGAAGTCGTGGCGGGCGCAGGCGTTCTGGAAGGGGAAGCCGAACGGGTTGTCGGGCGAGGTGGTGCAGTAGTCCGTCGACCAGTCGAAGCCGTACGAGGCCCATGCGCCCTGGTTCTGGCGGGCGGCGGCCCATGCGTTGTAGCTGGAAGCACTGGTTTGCGTCCAGGAGCTGAGCACCTGGGGCTTGTCCGCCGGAGCCGCCGAAGCGGACGCGGCGGGAACCAGGACGAGGGGGAGTGACGCTATGGCACCTGCGAGGAAGAGAGAGGCGCGACGCATCCGGGTGTCCTCCATACACATCGATGTGCTCGCCGTGGATCTCACGGGCGGATCAAAACGTGGCTCCACCCCGCGGCAGGGACAGCCGAGAACGGGGCAGGCCGAATGGCGGATCGACGCCGGAGAGCACCGGGCGGATGCGCGGCCTCTGCCGGTCGTCCTCCAAGACGTCGTTCGGGTGGGGAACCGGCGGTAGGCCGGCAGGGGCTGCGGCGATGCCGACGAAGCCCAGGGAGGGGGTGCTCGGCCTTGCGTGCACACTGGTGGGGCAGGCGTCGGCATCCTGCCGGCCAGGACACCGCCCTCTTACCGGACCGAACGGGCAACTTCAGCCTCGGGCAGAGGAATCGGCGCCGATCCACCCACGTGTGTCAGCCGTGGTCAGGCGTCGAACAGGCCCAACGACACGTTCTTCACGCCCGTGATGCCCTGCGGGCCCCCGGACCAGTCCGACGGGTCGTAATCGAAGGTCTCGTAGGCGCCGCCCGCATGACCGCAGGCCACGGGCGCGAAACTCCACTTGTCTCCGGCGGCGGTCTGCCAGGTCATGTACCAGGCCACACACTCCCCGTCCACCCAACCGCCCGGCTTCAGGTCCTCCACCCATCCGGTCACGTGCGCCCGGCCGTTCTCGATGCAGATGCTGATCTCGCCACGGCCGAAGGCCTTCGTCGCGCTGTCGGTGACGCAGGCGGGCGCGGCAGTGCCGGCGGACGCGGCAGAGGCCGTCGGCGCCACCGCGAGGCACGCCGTCGCCGCCGAGAGCGCCGCTAACGCCTTCACACGAGTCGATCGCTTCATGGTCGCTTTCCTTCCTGACAGTCCGGGACAAGAGTCGAGTCATGCACACACGGGCGGTTATCAGGAACCGTTCCGAATGAGCAGCGCTTCACAGCGCTGAAGGAGTAAACATCCTCAACGGACACAGCCCATGCCGTCCGACCGCCTTCGTGGTCACCGGCATCAACCGGGCGGAGCCAGCGCAGCGTAGCCCGCGGCCGGATTGCCGACCAACCACTGTTCAACTGCTTCCCTCGGGCTCCTGGCCACCGCTGTACAGCCACACCGGAGGTGCCGCCGACCCAGAGCGCCGGAAGGATCCGGAGGGACCGGCAGCACACCGACTGAATCGACGTATCGGGCTCCGTTTCTCAACGAGCCCGGTTGACAGGCGTGTTGCCTGTGACGACCCGGCTGTAGCCGCCCGCCTCCTGGAGTGCCTGTGTGGATCCGAGGAACACCGCGCGGGACGAGGAGAGGACGAGTGCGCTGTCGCAGCAGGCGTGTACGTCCTCCATGAGATGCGTGGCCAGGACCACGGTCGTGCTGGTGCTCAACTGCCGCAGCAGGGCGTGGAACCGGTCCCGCTCGGCCGGGTCGAGGCCGGTCGTCGGTTCGTCGAGCAGCAGCAACCGGGGCTCGTTCACCAGGGCTTGCGCGATCCCCACCCGGCGTCGCATTCCGCCGGAGAGGGCGCGGTACTTGGTGTCCATGCGTGAGGACAGGCCGACCTGGTCCACGGCGCGTTCCACCGCGTCGAGGGCACCCCGGTTCGGCATGTCCTTCAGCCAGGCGGCGTAGCTGACGCACTCCCGTACCGTGAAGCCCCGGAACATCCCGAACGTCTGCGGCAGGTAGCCGAGTCGGCGGCGGATCTCCAGGCGTTCGGCGGGACGCCGCGGATCGCGCCCGAGCAGCTTCAGCTCGCCTTCCGCCGCTGCCGCCGCCGTCGCCAGGACGCGCAGCAAGGAGCTCTTGCCGGCTCCGTTGGGGCCGAGCAGGGCGTGGACACCGTGTCCCAGCTCCAGATCGAGACTGTCCACGGCGGTGGTGCGGCGGTGTCGAACGGTCAGCCGGGTGGCGCTGATCACCAGGACCTCAGATCGTTGAAGGAGTGCCGGCGAAGAACGAGCAGGGCACCCAGCACACCGGACGCGACCCCCCACACGAACTGGGAACCGCCGTCCAGCAGGTTCTTGAGCACGTTGAGCAGGACCGCATGGTAGGAGCTGACCTTGCCGTCCTGGCGCATGGACAGGCGGGCGAGGGCGGCGATCACCAGCAGCCACGTACCACTGGTCGAGACCGCGCCGAGCGTGCACCCGATGTACGAGCCCAGGACCAGTGTGACGAGCGTCAGCGCCAGGCTTGGCACCAGCCAGGCTGCCGCCCACGGCGACACTCCGACACCCGCCAGCGCAGCGACCAGGAGCAGGGGGCAGCACACACCGAGAACGACACCCGTGCGCAGCATCAGCAGGCGCAGCCCACCGGCCGGGGTGCTGCGGATCACGGGTGCGAAAGGATCGGCTCTGCCCCCGTAGCTGACCGCTACCCAGAGGAGAGGCAGCAGCGGTGCGAACAGCAGCAGGAAGGGGAGGGAGTCCTCCTCGCCGGCTGCCGCGGCGAGCCAGGCGGCCGCGGAGCAGACCCCGGAGACGGCGAGCAGCCACGGCCAGCGCAGTCCGGGCACGGCTCGCAGCCACGGCGGTGGCTGGGGGAGGGGCATCATCACGGCTTCTCTCCGTCGGGGCCGGGAATGCGGGGTGGGCGGCTGCCGTGTGCGACTGCTGCTATGTACCGGCCGATCCATGGCGCACGCTCCGGCGCGGGCAGGCGGGCCGGCCCACCGGTGCCCGAAAGGGCCGTGGAATCGTGGGAGTTCGTCTCCTGTGTGAGCCACCCGTACACCGCGCGGGCCTGAGCCGACGTGGAAGCCCCGGTGAGACAATCGGCGAGGTTCTGCATGCTGATGGTCTCGTGAGCGGAGATGCCGACCGTCCATGCGTTCTCGACTCCGTCTCTGTCCTGGCATGTGTGCCCACTGTCCTCGGTCAGGAGGTAGTGCGTAGGGCCGGCTCCTTCCAACCGCCGGGACAGGCGTTCGGCGAGGCGTGCCAGAGGTTGTCGTCGTGACTCGTAGGCGGACGAGACACAGACCGCGGGATGGTGCCCGCTGCAGCGCAGTTCCCTGGAGTTGACCACCGATCCGGAGGCCGGGCCCTGCGGCCACGGGGTCAGGAGGGTGAGGGCCGCGCTCAGGACGACGGCCAGGGCACCCGATGTCTTCCAGCGACGGGCGCACAGCAGGACGGCGATCGCCGCCACTCCCGCGAGCACAGCGGCTTTGCACCAGGGCAGCCAGACGGCCGGTCGGGGCGGCGCTCCCAGCTCGACGCCTCCCGGGACCGTGTCCCCGCCATACGTGAACCGCAGATCGGTCAGGGGGCCCAACAGCGGCTCGCTCCAGGGCGAGGCGGACAGCGCCACGGCGGCCGCGGCCAGGGGCACCGACACTCCTTGCAGCGGCACTGTCCGCCCTACCAGATACGCCATGCAGGAGAACGCCGTGAGCATCATCGCGTCGATCGCCATCATGTCGAGCGGCGGCCGGCCCACGGGCTCCCGCGGGTAGGGCCACGTCACCATGACGGTCATGGCCACCACATAGCCGGTGAGTGGCCACACGATTCCCGAGGCCAGCCCGATCAACTGGTAGGTCACTCCGCCGCGGGCCGATGTCGTCGCGCCCCAGCCTGCGTCATCGCGTGCCTCCGCCCCGCCCTGCCACCCGGCGAGCAGCACCGCACATCCCACTCCGACGGTACGCGCCGCCAGTCCGCACATCTCACCGATCCAGACCCAGCCGGTGTCCCCCCATCTGCCCCGCGCGTACAGCTTGTCCCAGGCCACCGCCACGAGCGCACCGGCCAGCAGGAGCGCGACCAACGGGCCCGCCTGGCGCCGCAGGTTCGCCCGGAGCACGATGACGAACGGCGTCCGCCGCATCAGGACCATGCCCATAGGAAGACGTGCGCCGGCCTACGGTTCCCGATGCCGCGGGGTGCGAAGGGGCGGCGGAGGGCGCATGGGGCGCACGCGTGTCGGTGGACCGCACCCCGGTCGTGCGCAGCGCGGTCCTCCATGGGCCGTGCGGGGCGGCGGGCCGCTAGCGTTCGGGCGGGGCGTCGGCGGTGGGCTGACCGCCGGCCTCGGACGGGGAGCCGGAGGTACGGGAACCGGTGCCGCCCGGCTTCGGCGGGGCCCAGTCCGGCTTGGCCGTCGCCTCGGCCGGATCGGGCTCGTCGAGCGTGAGTCGCCAGGAGCCGTCCTCGCCGATGCGGGCCTCGATCTCCTTGATCCGGCCGCCCTTGGTGAAGTACAGGACCACGACCTGCCGTACGGAACCCTCGTCGTAGAAGTCCGCCGTCACGTCCTCCCTGGCGGCGGCGCCGAAGGCCTTCACCCAGTTGCGGGCCGTGGCGTCGGCGCGCTTGTCGTCGACCGCGAGCGCGGCCAGCCCGTCCGTGTCGCCGTCCGCCAGTCGCCACACGGCCTTCTGCACCGTCTCGAGACTTCCCGTGGAGGGGTAACCGACGACCCGCAGCGGCCGGTGATTGCCGTAGTCCGTCTGATACGTCAGTGACTTGTCGTCCGACGTGCAGCCCGTCAGAAGTCCGCCCGCGACGACGGCGGCCAGTGCCGAACGGGTGAGCCCTGTCCTCCCGGCCATGGTCAAGGCCTTCCCTTCGGACGGAGGGTGGCCACCGCCCGATGCAGCGGGGCTCGCCGCGCTACCGCAGGAGGGCAGCCGTGAGACAGGTCCCGCTGGAGCTGCCGTGCGTCGGCAGGACGTCTGAGCGCCGAAGTGTCCCGTTCCCCCGGAACGGTCGGTGATATGTGCATGGTGTGCATTCGACCCTTGGTCAGATGGTCAGTGAGTGATGCAGAAGCCGCAAAGCTAATGCCTGTCTGGTGTGCACACCTCACCGACGGGTTGCTTTGCCCCACATTGATCAGGCAGGACGCACGGTGGGCTTCCTCACGGAGAAGCGGGGGAACCTCACCGCGTACCGCGAAGCACGACCCGCCCACCCGGAGGGCGTCGCCCCCGAGTCGGCCGTCCAGCGGGCGCTGGAGCGGGCGGAGGCGGCGCAGGACTGCCGCTGTCGTGCTGTGTGAAGGCGAGCCGGGAACGTTCCCGCACCGCCGTGATCGTCCTGTTGACCGGCACTGTGCCGACCCGCGCCGTGCGGCACACCCCCACGTTTGGCGGAAAGGTCGGATGATCGGCGGCTGAGGGGGTAGAACGGTATGCGGTGTCTTCCACGTTCCGGACGGCACCTCTCATGGACCAGCCGGGACCTCTCGGCGATATCGAAGGACAAGCAGCATGGCCAGCGGCACCGTTAAGTGGTTCAACGCCGAAAAGGGCTTCGGATTCATCGCCCAGGACGGCGGAGGCCCGGACGTCTTCGCCCACTACTCCAACATCACCGGCAACGGCTACCGGGAACTGATCGAGGGCGAACCGGTCACCTTCGACGTGACGCAGGGGCAGAAGGGCCCCCAGGCCGAGAACATCGTGCGCGGCTGACGAGGGACCATGCGTACCGCCCTCGGCTGAGCCGCTGTCCACGGCGGCCGTACCAGTGGGGGCGGAGCAGCTCGGTAGCCCTCTGGGCTGATGAGCCGGAGGCGTAGATCCACGACCTGTGTCTCCGCTACGCGAACGAGGGGCCCGGCTGCTGCCGGGCCCCTCGTCATGGATGGAGCGGCGCCGGCCGGCGAGACGCCGCTCGGCGCCCCACCCGGATCGTGCCGTCGGTCACGCGGTCGCCTGCCGTGCTCCGTCCAGGGCGGGTTCGAGGCGTACGACGATTCCCTTGGACGTGGGCTGGTTGCTGATGTCGGCGACGCTGTCCAGCGGCACCAGGACGTTCGTCTCCGGGTAGTAGGCGGCGGCCGACCCCTTGGCGGCCGGGTAGGACACGATCTCGAAGTTCTCGGCCCGGCGCTCGGAGCCGTCCGCCCACACGCTCACCAGGTCCACGTGATCGCCTTGCGCGAGCCCGAGTTCGCTCAGGTCGGCCGGATTGACGAGCACGACGTGGCGGCTGCCGTGGATGCCGCGATAGCGGTCGTTGTTGCTGTAGGGGACGGTGTTCCACTGGTCGTGCGAGCGCAGCGTCTGCAGCAGCAGATGACCCTCCGGCGCCTGCGGGACCACGCGCTCGTTGCAGGTGAACAGGGCCTGGCCGACCTTGTTGTTGAACACGCCCTCGTTGACCGGGTTGGGCAGTTGGAAGCCCCCGGGGCGGGTCACCCGGGCGTTGAAGTCGTGGAAGCCCGGCACGACGCGGGAGATGCGGTCGCGGATGGTGCCGTAGTCACCCTCGAACGTGGTCCAGGGGATGTCCGTCCTGCCGTCCAGGGTGCGGCGGGCGAGCCGGCACAGGATGGCGACTTCGCTGAGCAGCAGACGGGAAGCCGGTTCGAGTCGGCCCTGGGAGGTGTGCACCTCGCTCATGGAGTTCTCGACGGTGACGAACTGCTCCCCGTCGGCCTGGACGTCACGCTCGGTGCGGCCCAGGGTCGGCAGGATCAGCGCGGTGTCGCCGCAGACGGTGTGCGAGCGGTTCAGCTTGGTGGAGATGTGGGCGGTCAGCCGGCACGAGCGCAGTGCCTCCTCGGTGACCTCGCTGTCGGGAGCGGCGCGGACGAAGTTGCCCGCGAGGGCGAGGAAGACCTTGACGCGGCCCTCGCGCATCGCCTTGATCGAGTTCACCGAGTCCAGGCCGTGCGGGCGCGGCGGGTCGAAACCGAACTCCTTTTGCAGGGCGTCGAGGAAGGTGTCAGGCATCTGCTCCCAGATGCCCATGGTGCGGTCGCCCTGGACGTTGCTGTGGCCGCGCACCGGGCAGGCGCCGGTGCCGGCGCGCCCCAGATTGCCGCGCAGCATCAGGAAGTTGACGATCTCCCGGACGGTGGGCACACCGTGTTTGTGCTGGGTGATGCCCATCGCCCAGCAGACGATGACGCGTTCGCTGTTGAGGACCTCGTCGCGGACCTTCTCGATCTCCTCGCGGGTCAGTCCGGTCGCCGTGCGCACATCCTCCCAGTCCAGGGTGCGGGCATGCTGGGCGAACTTTTCGAAGCCGGTCGTGTGGGCGTCGATGAAGTCGTGGTCCAGGACGGTGCCGGGCCGGGCGTCCTCGGCCTCCAGCAGGAGGCGGTTGAGGGCCTGGAACAGGGCGAGGTCGCCGCCGGGCTTGATGTGCAGGAAGCGGTCGGCGATCTGCGTGCCGCGCCCGACGACCCCGCTCGGCTTCTGAGGGTTCTTGAAACGCCGCAGCCCGGCCTCCGGCAGCGGATTGACCGCCACGATCCGGCCGCCGCCCCGCTTGGCCTCCTCCAGCGCGGAGAGCTGACGGGGGTGGTTGCTACCCGGGTTCTGCCCGACCAGGAAGATGAGGTCGGCGTGGTGAAGGTCCTTGAGGCCGACGGTCCCCTTGCCGGTGCCCAGGGTCTCGCTCAGGGCGAAGCCGCTGGACTCGTGGCACATGTTGCTGCAGTCGGGCAGATTGTTGGTGCCGAAGGCGCGGGCGAAGAGCTGCAGGACGAAGGCGGCTTCGTTGCTGGCACGCCCGGACGTGTAGAAGACGGCCTCGTCGGGGGAGGCCAGTGCCGTCAGTTCCTGCGCGAGGACGCCCAGGGCGTCGTCCCAGCCGATGGGCTCGTAGTGCTCGGAGCCGGGCCGCTTGATCATCGGCTCGGTGAGCCGGCCCTGCTGGTTGAGCCACATGTCGGAGCGTCCGGCAAGGTCAAAGACGCTGTGCTCACGGAAGAAGTCGGCCGTGATCCGGCGTGTGGTGGCCTCGTCGTTGATGTGCTTGGCGCCGTTCTCGCAGTACTCGTTGCGATGGCGCCGGCCCGGGGCCGGGTCCGCCCACGCGCAGCCGGGGCAGTCGATACCACCCACCTGGTTCATGGCCAGCAGGTCCACCCCGGTCTTGCGCGGGGAGGTCTGCTCCAGGGAGTACTCCAGCGCGTGCACGACGGCGGGGACTCCGGCCGCCCACTTCTTCGGCGGGGTCACGGAGAGGGTGGTCTCCGGCTCCTCGCCGGGCGGGTTCTGCATCGATTCGCCTTTCTCTTGCCGTGTCCGTCGGCCGGTCACCTCTCCTGCCCTCTCCGGCGGCCGGTCATCCGACGGGCCACTGGGCCACGCGGCTCCTGGGCGGTTCGGGGTGATCGTGCTGCACTCGGCCGTTGCGGATGGTGCCGCGCCAGGCCCCGCCCTCCTGCCCCAGTCCCTCGATGAACATCTTGAAGTTCACCAGTTCGCCGTGCACCAGCCGGGCGGTCGATCGGGTGGCCAGCCGGACGGCCGTGGACGAGCGGGTGAGCATCCTCGCCGCTCCCCGCGGCTCCAGAAGCATCCGGACCGTGATCGCGGTGCCGCCGGACTCCGTCGGAGTGAACTCGACGTCGCCCTGGTGGGAGGGGTGCTGCTCAAGACCGCGCCAGGCCAGGTAGGCGTCGGGGTCCTGTTCCAGGATCTCGACCGGGAAGCGGCGACGCAGGGGCCCGTAACCGAGGGTCCAGACGGTCACGGTGGGCCTGACCTGCTCGACGCCGTGCACAACGGTCGAGAAGCGTGGGAAGGCCTTGAACTGCGTCCACTGGTTGTACGCCGTCCGTACCGGCACGGCGACCTCTACCGTCTCCTCGACGTGCCGCTCCCGCAAGGGACGGCGGCGCGTGCCGCCGTCGCCGTCAGCGCGCATTCCCCGTGTCTTCGGCACGGCCTGCCGGCTGTCTTCTTCGTGCGCCATCGTGGTCTCTTCTCGGTGAAGGGGCCGGCACCCGGGCATCCGGCCCGCCTCGTACGCCAGGGCTGCTCTACCGGTTCCCACATCGGCCACTTCGAGTCACCCCGATGTCTCCGGGCCCGGGCTGCCCGTCTGCGAGAGGGGCGTAGCCGTCACGAGCGCTGCCGCCCGCCGCCCTGGGCGCGCACCCGGCCGACCTCCGCGGCCACCCGCGCGCCGCCCTCGGGCGCCGCATCCCCACATGCCGTCACACGGATGTGCGCCGAAGGACCCAGAAGCCGGACATGGCGGAGGCGACCGTGTAGCGGGCGTCGGGATGGAGCTTCTTCGCATAGGCGAGCACAGCCTCGTGGTCGCGGCCGGGATCATGGAGGGCGATGAAGTCGGGCACGATGCCGCGGGTGTTGCCGACCCAGAACAGGCGGCAACGGTCCGCGAGATGGGCACTGGGGACGATGTCGGCCTCCACGCTGGCGCCGTCCGGGACGACGGCCAGGGCTCGGTCACCGGCTGCGGCGTGTGCGCCGGTGCGGTAGGTGCCGGGTTCGGTGAGGGTGGCGAACGGCAGGGAGGTGCCCAGCGCGAGGGCGGCGGCCGCTGCGGCAGCCGGCAGATGGTGGGCGTAGGCGCGGACGGCGGGGCGGCGGGCCGCGCGCAGACGGGGCAAGGCGTCGGTGAGGGCGAGTGCGGCGACGGGCATGAGGACGGCGCTGTAGTGCCAGTCCGTGCTCCAGTAGTGCTCGTCGTTGGAGAACATCCGCCAGGCCAGCGTGGGCAATGCGGCAAAGAGCAGAGGCGAGCGCAGGGCGGCCAGACCGGTGTGGGCACCAGCGTCCACAACAGCGTGCGCAGTTTCTCGTCGGCCCCGTGGAGGAGGGTTTCGCTCAGGGTCCCCGAGCCAGTGCCTATTTTGTTCCAATAGTCGTAGCCCTGCGGATTGACGGCAGGGATGACGATGGTCATGACAACCAGGCAGAAGAGGACCCCGGCGCAGGCTGTCGCGACCGCCGGCAGCACATGGCGCGGACCGGCGCGGCGGCAGCGCCAGGCGACCACCGCGGCGAGGGCGGCACAGGTCAGCCCGAGGTCTTCCTTGACGAGGACGAGCGGCAGCGCCCACAGCAGGGCGGCACGCCAGCGCTCCGTCACGGTCGCGGCGAGGGAGGCAGCAATGAGGGGAACGGCGAAGGCGATCTCATGGAAGTCGAAGTCCGCTGCCTTCTGCAGACCCCAGGACATGCCGTAGGCGGCGCCGATCAACAGACCGGTGCGCCTGCCGAGCAACCGGCCGGCAGCGCCGGTGACGGGGTGCACGGACCAGCCCAGCAGGACCGACTGTGCGATCAGCAGCGTGACCGGGCTCGGCCACAGCCGGTAGAGCGGTGCGAGCAGCGCAAGGACGGGACTGAAATGGTCGCCGAGGATGTCGAAGCCCGGTCCCTTCAGGTCCGACTCGGGCGTTCGCACGTGAGCATAGGAGTCGACGACCTGCACGAAGATTCCCAGGTCCCAGGACATCGTCTCGTAGCGCGCCCACCTCGACACCGACAGGACCGTGTACAGCACGGCGAAGACGGCAGCGAGCGCGGCGCCGTCGGCGCGCCCGGACCGGCGCCGCAAGCCTCTCGGCGCAGACTCGGGGCACGCCGGGGTCTGCGGAGACGTGGGGGAGGCGGGCTCGGCCGAAGCAGTGCCGGTGGCGGTGTGATGAGTGCGCAGGTCCGCTGTTGTCATGGGGTGATCCCGGGGTCGACGATCGAGGGAAACTGGGACGAGGGGGGCGCCGTCGTCGGCGGGGGAGAGAGATGACGAGGAGGGGCGGTCGGAGGAACGGGCGCAGGAGTCTGGGCGGAGACGGCGGCGGCGACCGCACCGGCGGTGACGATCACCGCGGTGGCGGCCCACAAGGCCAGTCGGCGACGGCGCCGCGCTGCCCCCAGAGCCCCGATGCGGACGCCGTCCGGCGGCAGCGCGGCTCCGGCGGCAGCGTTCGCGGCTGAGTCGAAAAGCCTGCGCAACTGCGCGTCGGGCCCGGATTCGGCGGGGAATTCGAGCGAGCGGTCAGACATCGTGTACGCCTTCCTCGGCGTCGTGCAGCAGTCCGGCCATCGCGGCCCGGCCTCTGGAGAGGTGCGTCTTCACGGTGCGGCGCTGAGTCCGGCCGCCGCGGCGATCTGCTCGACCGTCATGTCACAGAGGTAGAACATGACCATGGCAAGGCGCTGCCGCCGAGGGAGCCGACCCAGTGCCTGGGCCAGCGCCATGCTCTGCTCGTCCGGCCCGGCCACTTCGGTGGGCCGGCCGGCGCTCTCACGCCGCCATGCCTCCCGGCCCCGGCGTGTGCGGCGGAACCGGCTGACGGCGAGCCGGAAGGCGACGGTCCGCACCCATGCCTCGGGCGCGCCGTCCATGGCGATGGAGCGCCTGCGCTGCCAGCAGCGGACGAACGCGTCCTGGACGACGTCCTCCGCTTCCGGCAGGTCCCCCGTCAGCAGATACACCTGTCCGACCAGGCGTTTGCCGCAGGACACGTAGAACTCCGCATACTCCTCGTCGGTCAACGGCTGATCTCCTCGAGCTGTGCTGTCACCTTCCGTACGCACAGCAAGGCGGGGCCGGTTGACATCACTGCCGAACAATGACCGTGTGTGTCCGGGGAGACGCGCGCGGTCGCTGCCGCGCACGGCTGGGGTCGGGCCGGAGAGAGGAAGGGCGTGCACTTCGAACCCCCGGCCCGGCATGGGGAATCCGGCACCTCGAGCCCGGACGGGCGCTTGCGGCCTGAGCTCTCACCGGGGCGTCGCCCCCGGTCGGCTCGGCGCACACGGTGGGCGGGCGGCGGCGATCTTCCACTGGACGCGCGTGTTGCGGATGACACGACTCAGCCCACCACCTGCATGTCGCGGAGACCCTCGACCACGGCCGCATTCGGTCGGGAGTCGCACGACAAGGAGATGGTGGGCTGAGGCCGCGTGGGATTCCGGCCGCGGGTGTCAGTGCAGCGGCTTGTTCAGGACCGCCTTGCGGTGGCTGAAGGTCTCGATGGAGTAGCGGCCGTGGTAGTTGCCCATGCCGCTTTCCCCCACCCCGCCGAACGGGAGGTCGGAGACGGTGAGATGAGCGAGCGGCAGGCCGTGCCCCAGACCGCCCGAGGAGGTCTCCTCGGCGAACCGGCGCCGCGTCTCGTCGGACTCGGTGAAGACGTACAGGGCGAGCGGCTTGTCCCGGTCGTTGATGAAGCCGATCGCCTCGTCGAGGCCGGGGACGGTGACGATCGGGAGGATGGGGCCGAAGATCTCCTCGCGCATGACGGGCGCGTCAGGGGCGACGTCCGCCAGGACGGTGGGCGCGATGTACTTCGCCGTACGGTCGCCCGTGCCGCCCACCACGGTGCGGCCGGAGTCGAGCAGGCCGGTGAGCCGGTCGAAGTGCCGTTCGTTGACGATCCGACCGTACTCGCCGGACGCGGCCGGGTCGCTGCCGTACAGCGCCTTCACGGCGTTCGCGAGCAGCGGCTCCAGAGCTGCCGCGGTCTCAGGATCGGCCAGGACGTAGTCGGGGGCGACGCAGGTCTGTCCGGCGTTGAGGAACTTGCCGCGGGTCAACCGGTCCGCGACGACGGTCAGGTCGGTGTCGCGGTCGACGAACGCCGGTGACTTGCCGCCCAGTTCGAGGGTGACCGGGGTGAGGTGCTCGGCGGCCGCACGCAGCACGATCCGGCCCACTGCGCCGTTGCCGGTGTAGAAGATGTGGTCGAAGCGTTCTGCGAGCAGGGCCGTGGTCTCGGGAACCCCGCCCTCCACCACGGCGACCGCGTCGGTGTCGAGATACGCCGGCAGCAGCCGGGCTAGGATCGCGGAGGTGGCGGGGGCCAGTTCGCTCGGCTTCGCGACCACCGCGTTGCCGGCGGCCAGGGCGCCGACCACGGGGGCCAGCAGGAGCTGCGCCGGGTAGTTCCAGGGCGCGATGACGAGGACCACGCCCAACGGGTCGTACTGCGTCCAGACCGTCACGTCGGTGCCGAGGTGGGCCGGGCTCGGGGCGGGCTCGGGTCGCAGCCAGTCGGCGAGGTGATCGAGGGTGTGGTCGATCTCGCGGACGGTGAAGTCGATCTCGGTGCGAAAGGCTTCCGTGGCGCTCTTGCCCAGGTCGGCGTGGAGGGCCGCGGCCAGGTCCGTGCCGTTCTCGGTGAGCATGTCACGCAGCCGGCGCAGCTGGGCCACGCGCCATTCGGCGGGCTTGGTCCGGCCGGTGCGGAAGGTGGCGCGCAGGCGGGCGACGACGTCGGCGGGCTGCTCAGGGGCGGCGTGCTTCACGGGTACCTCACAGGCTCAGAGTCAGATGTATATACCAACCATCTGCCCGCTCATCCGCATTCCATCGTTCCCGCACCGCATCCGTGCCGTGTGTCACAGCGGGGCGTAGCCTCCGGCCGCTGTTCGGCGCGGGAACCCGGGGCGGCTGAACTCGGCCTGACAACCGGTGACCGTCGGCTCTACGCCGCTACATGCTGTACACGGAGCCGGTGGTCGACGAGTTCCGCCCCTGCTGCCCGTGCGGCGCCGGTTGGTGGGGGCGGGTGCCGGGAACCGCATTGCTCCCGACACCTCGAAAGACCCCCGCAGCACCACAGCGGATGCCGCCTCTGCCGTTGAGGTCAGAGAGCGCCGCAGTCGGCGATGGTGATGGTGGCCGAGGTGCGGCCCGACCGGGAGCCGTAGCTCTCGATCTTCCGCACGACCTCCATGCTGCTCTCGTCGGCGACCTCACCGAACACGACGTGCTTGCCGTCGAGCCACGACGTCACGATCGTGGTGATGAAGAACTGCGAGCCGTTCGTGTTCGGGCCGGCGTTGGCCATGGAGAGCTGGCCCGGCTTGGTGTGCTTGAGCGTGAAGTTCTCGTCGGCGAACTTCTCGCCGTAGATGCTCTTGCCGCCCGTGCCGTCGCCACGGGTGAAGTCGCCGCCCTGGAGCATGAACTCCGGGATGACGCGGTGGAAGGACGAGCCCTTGTAGCCGAAGCCCTTCTCGCCGGTCGCCAGCGCGCGGAAGTTCTCCACGGTCTTGGGGGCGACGTCGTCGAACAGGTCCAGGTTGATCCGGCCGGCGGGGACGTCGTCGATGGTGATGTCAAAAAATACCTTGATAGTCATGTCCCCATCTTGACACTTGGCGCTCTCCGATTCGGCCCGGGTACCCCTGGGCCGGCGCCGTGCTGACGGAGCAGGTGGTGGGGGAGAGGCCTCACTTTTCTGTACTGAGGCACCGCCGACCCCGTCGCTTCGCCCGTGCCGCACGACTGTGGTGCGATGGAACCGGGGGCGGAAGGAGAGCGATCATGCCCGCAGCGAAGCGAACGAGTGCCGCCGCCCCTGTGTCGGTCCGCCCGCTGACCGAGCCGGATCTGGATCGTGCGGACGAGATCTTCAGGATCGCCTTCGGGACGTTCCTCGGGGCCCCTGAGCCGGAGACGTTCTTCGGGACCGTCGACTACGTCCGCACCCGCTGGGCGGCAGACCCGCACGCCGCCTTCGCGGCGACCCTCGAGGGTGAGGTCGTCGGGTCGAACTTCGCCGCCCACTGGGGCAGCGTCGGGTTCTTCGGCCCGCTGACCATACGGCCGGACCTGTGGGACCAAGGCATCGGCAGGCGCCTCATGGAACCGGTCCTGGCCTGCTTCGACACCTGGGAGAACCGCCATCTCGGCCTGTTCACGTTCTCGCACAGCCCCAAGCACCTCGAGCTCTACCGCCGGTACGGTTTCTGGCCCCGATTCCTCACAGCCATCATGAAGAAGCAGGTCTCCGCACGTGCGGCAGTCCCCGGCCGAGTGCTCTACGGCGAGCTGACCGTTGCTGAACGGTCCGAGGCGCTGGGCCTCAGTCGCGCACTGACGGAGGCTGTCTACGAGGGCCTGAGCCTGGAGCGCGAGATCATGGCGACACAGACGCAGGGCCTCGGTGACACCGTCCTCCTCGAGGGCGCCGACTCCCGCCTCGACGGTCTGGCCGTCTGCCACTGCGGAGCGGGGTCGGAGGCCGGTGCGGACGTGTGCTTCGTCAAGTTCGGCGCCGTACGCCCTGGCCGGGACGCCGCGGACCGGTTCGAACGACTGCTGGACGCATGCGAGCAGTTGGCCGCCGAGAAGCAACTGGGGCAACTGGACGCCGGAACGAACCTGGCCCGCCAGGACGCCTACCGGCGCATGGTGGACCGGGGCTTCCGCACCCAGCTGCAAGGCGTGACCATGCACAAGCCCAACGAACCCGGCTACAGCCACCCGGACGCCTATGTGATCGACGACTGGCGCTGAGGGAGACCACGTTGAACGACGGCGCGCTGTGAGTCACAAGCACCTCCAGCGCGGGATCGAGGGCTTGCCCACTTCTTCCGTCGCCCGTGCGGCCCGCATGAGATCATCCGTGCATGAGCAGCGACCTGGAAGTGAGTGCTCTGGCGATCAACGTCACGATCCCGCAGGCGCTCCGCTGGACGGACACCCGACGTGGTGAAGAGTTCCAACTGACCACACTGAACATCCGGCTTCTCCCGGACGGTCACCTCGCCGCGAAAGCCTATGGCCGACCGGTCGGCGGTGGTCGGGGCGCATATGTCTCGTTCCCGGTGCCCGACGAACCAGAACTGGCGGCTCTGGTGGTCGACGCGGCCGGCCGTGCGGGGGCGTTGTGGGCCGCCCATCGCGGTCTCGGCTGAGACGGGTTCGACTCGAAGGGGCACACGGCGGCAGGTCGGGGCCTCGCCCTCGCGGCGGGGCTCGGTCCGGTAGCTCCTCTTGCGGGACGGGATACGCAACTGGCGGACACGGAGCGGGAGTTCACCGGTCCGCACCTGGCGATGACGCGTCTGCCGACTGAACGGGTGGAGAGCCGCCCGGAGCCGTTGCCCCGGGCGGCTCACCTGTTCAATCGCGCGCGGACCGCCCCTCGAAGTCCCGCCGTACCGCCGCACCTTCGTCTTCGACCAGCCCGCCCCCAGAGGGGAAGTCCAGAACCGCGCCGCAGTGGCTGCACAGCTTCCCGTCTTCGGCCGGCGTGCCGCACGCCTTGCAGAACCGATTGCCCTTCTCGTTCTCGTTCCCCTGCGTCATGACTCTCCGAGAGCAGCTTGGAAGTGTTGGGTCGGGAAGCGGGGTACCCATGGCGCGTGAGTCGATTCCGTGGCCGGTCGGCCGGCCGAGCCTCGGCGGCCCAGCATTCCCAAGCGGTGACCCGGTGACCCGGCCACCCGGTGACCCGGTGACCCGGCCACTCGGCCGCACGGGGCACCGCGCGAGAAGCGTCCCAGTTCGCGACCGCGTCACTCACCAGGACCCGGCTGCCGACCCGAGGCCGCGCCCCCGTCGGTCCAGCCCCGTCGGTCCAGCCGAACGGTTCCGCCTCGTCGGTCCAGCCCCCGGTTCCGCCCCGTCGGTCCAGCCCCGCCGGGCCGCCCCGCAGGTTCAGCCCCCGACCACTCCGCCCCCCGTGCCCACGGCTCCCCGATCCTGTGCGGTGCTGCGCCTCAGCGCGAGAGCCGCGATGTCGTCGTCGAGCCGTCCGCCGCTGTGCCGGAGCAGATCCCGGTGGAGCTGGTCCAGCAGCTCTCGGGGATGCTCGGGGTCCTGTCGCCCCATCCAGTCCGGCAGCGGGAAGAACCGGCCCGTGGGGTCCCGGGTCTCCGATACGCCGTCCGTGTAGAGCAGCAGCTGCTCACCCGGGGCGAAGGCGACGACGTCGACCCAGTAGCGGTCACCGATGAGGCCCGCGAGGTTGAGGGGCGGGGAGGGGACGGAGGGCTCCAGGACCCGGACCTTCCCGCAGTGGGCGATCAGCGGCGGGGGATGCCCGCAGTTGAGAAGGCGTATCCGGCCGCCGCCGTGCGGGATCTCGGCCAGGAGAGCAGTGGCGAAGTGCTCGGGCTGGTCCTGGACGGGAAACGCGGCGCTGTGGCGCGTGACGGTGGTCTCGAGGCGGTGGACGATCCCTTGCAGGTCGGCCTCGTCGTAGGCGGCCTCCCGGAAGCAGCTGATCACCGCCGACGCCGCCCCGACGGCGGACAGGCCCTTGCCCCGCACGTCGCCGATGAGCAGCCTGACCCCGTACGGCGTACCGATCGCCTCGTAGAAGTCGCCGCCGATCCGGGCCTGCTCTTGGGCTGCCAGATACAGCGACTCGATCTCGACGCCCCCGATGTGGCGCGGCAGTGGCCGAAGCAGCACTTTCTGCGCCGCGTCCGCCACGAGCCGGACCTGGAAGAGCATCTCCTCCCGCTGAAGCCGGACGTGACTGCCGTATGCGGCCGCCAGGGTGACCGCGATGATCGCACCCGAGGTGTACGGGGTCCCCAGATCGGTGTGGAAGAGGCTGAGGACGAGCATGAGTGCGAGACAGAACGCCCCCAGCAGCATCGTGGGGAGGACGGGCCACATCGCGGCCGCAAGGGCGGGCGCGGCGGGCAGGAGGCGGCTGAAGGCGATCTCCCTGGGGGTGGAGAATGCCAGGGCGGCGATGAGAACGGTGACGACGAGTGGCGACAGCCGGGCAGCTTCCCATCGGCCGCTGTAGGCGAGGCGATGGCGCCACGACCGCGCAGACGTGATCACAAAAGCATCTTATCGGTCTAATTGGACACGGGGCGGGGATGGGACGTGCGCGCACGAGAATGTGCTGCATGTGGCCGGATTCCGAGGGGCGAGACCCCCGTGGAGTACGGTCGTGCGGCCGCGCGGACCCCCGAGGCAGACCGAACGAGGGTCGGGCGCGCCCTGGCCACTTGGGATCACTGATGTTAGAAAGGTCGCATGGCGAGTCCTTTCGCCCGTTTTCGACACCTGTCGGTCAAGCGTCTGATCAGCAAGAGCACGCGGACTGTAGCCGGGCAGGTGTTGGTTTTCCAGGTGGCTCTGGTCGTGCTGCTCGTGGCCTGCGGCGTCTTCGCTCTCATCCTGCAGTCGGAGCGGGACAGCAGCGCCGAGGCCAGGCGCCGCTCCACGGCCGTGGCGCAGACCTTCGCGCACTCCCCGGGAGTCCTGGCGGCGCTGCAGACCCCGGACCCCAGCAAGGTCCTCCAGCCGCTCACCGAGGCGGCACGCCGGGCAGCCGACGTCGACTTCATCGTGGTCATGAGCACCACGGGCATCCGCTACACACATCCCTTGCCGGACCGCATCGGAAAACAGTTCGTGGGCGAGATCGGGCCGTCGCTGGAAGGCAAGGTCTACGTGGAGAGCGTCGACGGCCCACTCGGTCGCGAGGTGCAGTCCACGGTCCCGATCAAGAACGCCGACGACCAAGTGGTGGCTCTGGTATCCGCCGGGATGAAGGTCAAGAACGTCGAAAGCCAGTTGAACAGGCAACTGCCGATCATCCTGGGCGCGGGGGCCGGAGCCCTCGCGCTGTCGGGGGGCGTGACGGTACTGGTGGGCAGGCGGCTGCGCCGCCAGACACACAGCCTCGCCCCGGACGAGATGGCCCTGATGTACGAGCACCACGACACAGTGCTCCACTCCGTCAGGGAAGGAGTGCTCATCGTGGACGCCGACGGGCGGCTGATGCTGGCGAACGACGAGGCCAGGCGGCTGCTGGAGCTGCCCCCGGACATCGAGGGGCGGCTCGTCTCAGACCTGCCCGGCCTCGACCCCGAGACGAAGGAGCTGCTCGCCTCCGGGCGCGAGGCGACCGACGAGGTGCATCTCGCGGGAGAGCGGCTGATCGCGGTCAACCAGCGGCCCACCGGCCGCGAGGGAGGCCCCAGGGAGACGGTGGTGACACTCCGCGACTCCACCGAGCTGCAGGCGGTGACAGGCAGGGCGGAGGTGGCACGGGAGCGGCTCCGGCTGCTGTACGACGCCGGACTCCACATCGGCACCAGTCTGGACGTGCTGCGCACCGCCGACGAGCTGGCGCGGGTCCCCATCCCCCGCTTCGCGGACTTCGTCACCGTGGACCTGGCCGACGCCGTCCTGCACGGTGAGGAGCCGGCCCCCACCGCACCGGCCATGCGACGTGCGGCCGTGTCCGGCATCGTGGACGACCATCCGCTCACCGAGCAGGGCCGGCTCTTCAACTATGTTCCCTCCACGCCGCAGGCGCGCGGCTACGGCAGCGGCCGTTCCCAGCTGGTGAGAGATCTGCCGACCGCCACGGGCTGGCGCCTTCAGGACCCGGAGCGGGCCAAAGCGGTCATCGACTACGGCATCCGCTCCCTCATCACCGCGCCCATCCAGGCGAGGGGTGTCGTGCTGGGCATGGCCACTTTCTGGCGCACGCAGCAGCACGAATGCTTCAACGAGGAGGATGTCTCGCTGGCGGAGGAGTTGGTGGCCCGTGCCGCGATCAGCATCGACAACGCCCGCCGCTACACCCGCGAGCACGCCCTGGCGGTCACCCTCCAGCGCAGCCTGCTGCCGCAGGCCGTGCCCGAGCAGAGCGCCCTCGACATCGCCTACCGCTACCTCCCCGCCCAGTCGGGCGTCGGCGGGGACTGGTTCGACGTGATTCCCATGCCGGGCAGCCGGGTGGCACTGGCCGTCGGCGACGTGGTCGGCCACGGTCTCCACGCCGCCGCCACGATGGGACGTCTGCGTACGGCGGTGCACAACTTCTCCGCCCTCGATCTGCCCCCCGACGAGCTGCTGAGCCATCTGGACGACCTGGTCGGAAGCATCGACCAGAGCGAGACGGCGGAGAGCGCGGCCGGTGTCGTGGGCGCCACCTGCCTGTACGGGATCTACGACCCCGTGACGCGCCGCTACGTGATGGCGCGAGCGGGGCATCTGGCGCCCGCGCTGGTACACCCCGACGGAACCGTCACCTTCCCGGACGTGCCCGCCGGTCCACCGCTGGGCCTCGGCGGTATGCCGTTCCAGACCGCGGAGCTGTGCCTCGCCGAGGGCACCCAGCTCGTCCTGTACACCGACGGCCTCATCGAGGACCGCAGGCGCGACCTGGACGTGGGGATGGAGCTGCTGCGCGAGGCACTCACCGGCAACCCCGGCCGGCCACCCGAACAGACCTGCCAGGACGTGCTGGAGAGCGTGCTTCCCGGCCGTCCCAAGGACGACGTCGCCCTGCTCGTCGCCCGGACGCGGCAACTGCCGTCCGACCGGGTCGCCGACTGGGACGTACCACCGGACCCCGCCGCCGTATCGGGCATGCGGGACGCCGTGTCCCGGAAACTCGAGGAATGGGACCTGTCGGAGATCGGCTTCACCATGGAACTCATCCTGAGCGAGCTGATCACCAACGCCATCCGCTACGGTTCCGGGCCGATCCACGTGCGGCTGATCCGCGACCGCACGCTGGTCTGTGAGGTGGCCGACGGCAGCAGCACCTCACCGCACCTGCGCTACGCCGCGACGACGGACGAGGGCGGCCGGGGCCTGTTCCTGGTGTCGCAGATGGCTGAGCGCTGGGGCACCCGGTACACCCCACAGGGCAAGGTGATCTGGGCGGAGCAGGCCCTGCCCTAGTTCCGGTGCGGGGATGCCGCGTCAATGCGCGCCCCTCTGCCTGCTGCGCATGATGTGCGGGTGCGGGTGCGGGTGCGGGTGCGGGTGCGGGTGCGGGTGCGTGGAGCACCGGAGGGCCTCTGGAACACCGGAGGGGCCCTCCAGAGGCCCTCCGGTTATTGTGTGTGGCCGGTCAGCAACTGTCCGTCCAGCTGTGGGATGCGATGTTGTCGTTCACCGACTCGCCGTAGCCGTCCCACCAGGGCCAGCCGTGGCTGAAGGTCTCCCATCCGAGCGTCAGGTCCAGCCACATGTCCCCTCGGCCGAGGCAGGCGTACGCAGCACTCTGGTCCTCGCCGTAGTACAGATTGACGTCGTCGTAGCTGCCGGCGTAGCCCCGGTTCTCCACCGAGGAGGCGAGGTTGCGCAGCGGCGGGCACCCCGGGCCCGGATAGTCCCAGTTGCGGTTGGCTCCGCTCCAGGCGCAGTGGCCGCCTTCTCGATAGGGGTGCTCCCAGGCATGGAGCTTGCCGTCGGGCGCTGCCGCGGCCATCGAGCGGGGTTCCGCCGGTTTCGGCTCGGCGGCCTGAGCCGTGGGAGCGGTGAGCGCGACGGCCACCAGGGCTACCGCGCCGGCGAGTGAAGCGAGCTTGCTCATGTCTTGTTCCTTTCGTTGTCCGTCCTCGGGTTGATCAGCCGCCGCGGACGATGTCGCGGGCACGGCTGAGCGCCGCGTGCTCGAGCACGGCGCGGTCCTCGACCTCCTTGCGATGCGGGGAGCCGAGCTTCTGGCGATGTGCACGGCTCAGCTCCTGGACCTTCGAGGCCAGGCCGGATGATTGCGCGCATGTGGCCTCGGCCTGAGCCGTGGTGAACTCACCGGCCTCGCGGCGGTGCGCGAAGCGGTCCCGTGTCTCCTGAGGCCCGTCGTACGGGTGTCCTCGTTCACGCATGCAGGTGGCCCACTGCCGGGTGCTGGGAACGAGCCCGGGGTCACGCGCGACCGCCACCGTGACCGACCGGGCAAGGGCGTCGGTGACCTTCTTGGCCCGGTACCAGCCGCGCAGATCGGTGTAGAGCACGCGCTGGGCGTCGGAGGCGCATCCCCTGTCGCTGTGCCGGACCTTGCCCATCCCGGGAACGTTCGCTTCCAGCCCCTCCGCGGTCGGCCCGTCGAGTGCAGTGATCGCCGCCGCCTTGCGGTCGGTGCTGAGCCGCGCGAAGTAGCGACGGTTGGGGTCGTCGCGGGCCAATGCAGCGCGGCGTTCCCGTAGACCCCGGCCGTAGCCGTTCGCGGCGGCCCACTGCTCGTCGTCGATGACGTACGGGAACAAGCGCTCCACAGGCTCGGGGAGTTCCGGGGTGACCCAGAAAGAGAAACCCTCTTTCCGCATGCAGTCACGGGTGAGAATCTTCTCCGCCTGGGCGAGGACCTTTCGTTCCGCCGCCGTGAGCTCTCGTGGCACCGGCTGCCGCTGATCTGCCGGTGAGCCGCTCGGCGCGCAGGCCGTGGTCCACGCGGCCGCCACAGAAAGGAGAACGGAAAGGATCCGGCCGAGCGCCACCCGGCGGGAGTGCCGGCGGCGATCGGGGCGCGAGGTGGTGTTCCTCTTACCGACAGCCTGCCGAGCCGTGCGGTCAAAGACATCGTGCAGGCGAAAGGGTGCGGGCATGCGTGGTGGTCCCCCCTTGTGTCACCATCCCCGGTTCGCTGGGGACACTCGCTTCACAGGGGAACCGGTAATGCCCCCGCAACCGTCTCTTGACCGATGACAGAGCGCTGTCCACCGTGTGCGACCGTCAGTTCGATCAAGTGACGGCTCATTGACTGTCACACGGCCGAGGCAGGTGTGTCACCGAAGCCCGGAGCACGTGATTTCTGCTGATCGATAAGGCATCGGTTATGGCCGCAAGTCGGACCGGAGAAGGGGCTCATGGGAATGGCAGCGTCCATATCAAGGGAACCGAGTATTCATCAGCTCCGGCTGTATCTCGTCCTGAGCGAGGAGCTCCACTTCGGGCATGCCGCCGCGCGATTGTTCATCACTCAGCCCGCGTTGAGTCAGCAGATCAGAGAATTGGAGAAACGCTTGGGCGTACGGCTGCTGGAGCGTACGGGCCGGGCTGTCACCCTGACCGAGGAAGGGCGGGCCCTGCTCCCCGAAGCCCGGGCGGCTGTCGCAGCGGTCGACCGGCTCAAGAGTGTCGCCGACGCTCAGCTGCGCCAGATCTCCGGGCGGCTCGTCGTGGGAACCATCGGAGCCGAGGCCGCAATGGCCCACACCCGCGCCGTGCTCGGCCTGCTCAGAGATCGCCATCCGAACTTGACCCCCCGGCTGGTGAACCTCACCTTGAGCGATCACATGGCCGCGCTGGCACGCCAGGAGGTCGATGTGGTGTTCCTCCGCCCTCCGGTGACCGACGACATAGAAACGCGCCACCTGGCCACCGAACCGCGAGTGGCCTGCCTTGCGGCCGACCACCCCCTGGCAGCTTTTCCCCGGCTCACGCTGGCCCAGCTTTCCGGCGTCCCGGTGGTCGACGTACCTGAGCGGGTCCCGCGGCCGTGGTGGGACTTCTGGGCGGTCGACCCGCGCCCTGACGGCAGTCGTGTTCGCTATGGGCCGGTGGTCACCGACATGGAATCGCTGCTGCACACGGTGGCCACCGGGGAGGCGATGTGTTTCCTCCCGGCTGCTGCCGGTGAGTATTTCCCGCGCCCGGGCGTCAGATACATCGAGGTGGTCGACGTCCCGCCCTCCACGTCCGCTCTCGCCTGGCTGCGGCGCAGACGATCCGAACCCACGATCAGGGCTGTCCGGGACGCTGCACGAGAAGCCACGGCCCGTCGCAGCCACTCCCTGCGAAGGTCCGCCGACGGGCCCGCCGGGTAGATCACGAAACCGCACAGGACCACCTGGCGTGCTCGAACCGGCCCGCAGCCGCCGGCGCCGCCTGCGAGCCTCGCTCCCGAACGAACCGCCGGCCGGTCCGGTTTTCCGGTCGACCCCTTGACCCCCGGTCTCCTCCTCCCCGATGCTCGGTTGCGTATGGCGGTGCGTGTACCTGATGAGGCAACTCAGGAAGCAGCGCACCCGGCTCGAGTCTTCCCGTCTGAGGAGCAGCTCATGGCTCACGAGGTACGTGCCGTCGTCGCCCGGAAGAAGGGCGCACCGGTTTCCGTCGAGACGATCGTCGTCCCCGATCCCGGTCCGGGTGAGGCACTGGTCAAGGTCGAGGCGTGCGGCGTCTGCCACACCGACCTCCACTACCGCGAGGGCGGGATCAACGACGAGTTCCCCTTTCTTCTGGGACACGAGGCGGCCGGTCGCGTCGAGGCGGTGGGGGAGGGGGTCACCGGCGTGCAGCCCGGGGACTTCGTCATCCTCAACTGGCGTGCGGTGTGCGGCCAGTGCCGGGCCTGCAGCAAGGGCAAGCCCTGGTACTGCTTCGCCACCCACAACGCCACGCAGCCGATGACACTGCTCGACGGCACCCCGCTCTCGCCCGCGCTCGGCATCGGCGCCTTCGCGGAGAAGACGCTGGTGGCCGCGGGGCAGTGCACGAAGGTGGACCCGGCCGCCCCGGCCGCGGCGGCCGGGCTGCTCGGATGCGGTGTCATGGCGGGTTTCGGTGCCGCGGTCAACACCGGTGCCGTCGGGCGGGGGGACTCCGTCGCCGTCATCGGCTGCGGCGGTGTCGGCATGGCCGCCGTCGCGGGTGCCCGGCTGGCGGGCGCGTCCAAGGTGATCGCCGTCGACATCGACCGGCGCAAGCTGGACCGTGCCATGACCATGGGGGCCACCCATACGGTCGACGCCGCCAAGGGCGACGTGGTGGAGGCGGTGCGCGAACTCACCGGTGGATTCGGAGCGGACGTCGTCGTCGAGGCGGTCGGCCGCCCGGAGACGTACCGGCAGGCCTTCTACGCGCGGGACCTGGCGGGCACGGTCGTGCTGGTCGGTGTGCCCACCCCGGAGATGAAGGTGGAACTGCCGCTGCTCGACGTCTTCGGTCGCGGCGGCGCGCTGAAGTCCAGCTGGTACGGAGACTGCCTGCCCTCGCGCGACTTCCCGGCCCTCGTCGACCTTTACCTGGGCGGCCGGTTCGACCTGGACGCTTTCGTCACCGAGACCATCGGGCTCGGTGACGTGGAGGAGGCTTTCGAGAAGATGCACGGCGGCGACGTGCTGCGCTCCGTGGTGGTGCTGTGATGGCCGGCGCACCCCGCATCGAACACCTCGTCACGAGTGGCACGTTCAGTCTCGACGGCGGCACCTGGGACGTCGACAACAACGTCTGGATCGTCGGTGACGACGACGAGGTCCTCGTCATCGACGCGGCGCACGACTCCGACGCCGTCCTGGAGGCCGTCGGTGACCGCCGTCTGTCGGCCGTCGTGTGCACCCACGCCCACGACGACCATGTGCGCGCCGCACCGGACCTCGCTCTCGCCGGCGGCGCGCGCGTCCTGCTGCACCCCGACGACCAGGTGCTGTGGAAGACGGTGCACCCGAACCGGCACCCCGACGGCCCCCTCGCCGACGGCGACGAACTCGTCGTGGCGGGCATCGGGCTGCGCGTGCTCCATACGCCCGGACACGCACCCGGGGCGGTGTGCCTGTACGCCCCCGACCTCGGTGCGCTGTTCAGCGGCGACACGCTGTTCGCGGGAGGACCGGGCGCGACGGGACGCTCGTACAGCGACTTCGGCACGATCCTCGCCTCCATCGGCGACCGGCTGTTGACGCTCCCCGGCGAGACGGTCGTGCACACCGGGCACGGCGACACGACCACCATCGAGGCGGAGGCCCCGCACCTGGAGGAGTGGGCCGCCCGCGGCTGGTGACACGGGCACCGGCCGGGCCGCCCGCCATGGGCGCGAGGCCGGTGCTGCACTTCGATACGGGCGCCGGCCACTTGGGGTCCGATCCGGACCGGGAGTGCGACGAGGCCGAGCCGAAGTCGTCCCGGCCGGTCGCGCCGGCGTTCGGGCCCCGTCACGAGACCGGGGATTCCACCTGCTTGACAGTGCCGCGCCCCGTCTCCACACTCGTTGCTCAAATCGCACTTTGTTCCTCTATGTGCAACGAGGTCGAGCAGCCCATGAAGACTTTCCTGCGTCCCCCTGCCGACCCGCCCGGTGCCGCGTGAGCACCGTCGCCCGGGCCGCTCCCGCCCTTCGTCCACGAGGTCTTCCCCGGCTGGACCGGACCCTGGTGATGGGCGTCGTGAACGTCACGCCCGACTCGTTCTCCGACGGCGGGCGGTGGTTCGAACCGGACCGGGCCGTCGCACACGGACTCGCGCTGCTGGACGAGGGCGCGGACATCCTGGACGTCGGCGGCGAGTCGACCCGTCCGGGCGCCTCTCGCCCGACGGGGGAGGAGGAACTGCGGCGTGTGCTGCCGGTCGTCCGCGCACTGGCCGCCGCCGGCGCCAAGGTCAGTATCGACACCATGCGGGCCGAGGTCGCCGCCCGCGCCGTCGAGGCCGGCGCCGCTCTGGTCAATGACGTCTCCGGCGGACTCGCCGACCCGGCGATGCTGCCACTGATGGCGCGGGCCGGCGTGCCCTACGTGGTGATGCACTGGCGCGGACACTCCGCCGGCATGCAGGCACACGCCGTCTACGACGACGTCGTCACCGACGTCGTCGACGAGTTGCGGACGAGAGTCGACGCGGCCCTGAACGCCGGAATCCCGCCGGACTGTCTCATCGTCGACCCGGGGCTGGGGTTCGCCATGCACACCGAGCACAACTGGCGGCTCCTCGGCCACCTCCCGGAGGTCGCCACCGCACTCGGCCGTCCGGTTCTGGTGGGCGCGGCGCGGAAGGCGTTTCTGGGTCACCTTCTGAGGGACCCGGAGACGGGACGACCCCGCCCGGCGCACCTGCGGGACGCGGCCACCTCCGCCGTGTCGGTGCTGGCCGCCGCGCAGGGAGTCTGGTGTGTCCGCGTCCACGACGTCGCCTCGACGGCCGACGCGGTGCGGGTGGCCGCCCGCTGGCGGCTCGAGAAGGCGCGCGACACCGTCACCGCCACCCCGTTTCTGAGGGGCGACCAGCTCTGACCTGGGTTTCCTATGGTGCAGGGTGTTTCGTATCGCGCAACGCAAAATCGGGGTGGCGAGCGACCCGTGAACTCCTTGACAAGGGTTTGTGGGCGACCTCAAACTGACGTTGCGTTCACCGCAATCCGTTTCGCTATACGCACCGAGGTGTCATGATGATTCCCGCGTGCCGTCTCGTGGATCTGCCCCGAGGCGAGGCCCACAGGCTCGACATCGACCCGCCGGTCTCGGTGTTCCACACCGACGACGGCGAACTCTTCGCCATCGACGACACATGCACCCACCAGGACGCCTCGCTCGCCGACGGCTGGCTGGAGGGCTGCGAGGTCGAATGCCCGCTGCACGCCTCGAAGTTCAACCTCAAGACCGGAGCCGTCGACGCCCCGCCGGCCAAGCTCCCGGTGCGCACGCACGAGGTCTTCGTCGAGGACGGCATGATCTACGTCCGGCTGTCCACGGCAGCCCCCAACCTGCCTCCCTGCATAACCGCCCGGCTCGCCGGGGGCGTCGCGTGAGGACGGTTGCCGTGGTGGGCGCGTCGCTGGCCGGTCTGTCAGCGGCGCGTTCCTTGCGAAAGCAGGGGTACGACGGACGGCTGGTCGTCATAGGCGACGAGCTCCACCGCCCGTACGACAGGCCGCCGCTGTCCAAGGAGTTCCTGGCCGGCGGCATCGGCGAGGCCGAGCTCGCCCTGGAGCCGGACGACGAGGACCTTCAGGCGGAGTGGCTGCTCGGAGCCCGCGCCGCCGGACTCGGCACCACCCCCCGCGCCGTGCGTCTCACCGACGGCCGCGAGGTGAGAGCCGACGGCATCGTCATCGCCACCGGCGCCGCCGCCCGCACCCTGCCCGGCATGGACGGCCTGGCCGGTGTGCACACCCTGCGCACCTTGGACGACGCCCGCGCCCTGCGGGACGAACTGGCCCGGGGCGGACGTCTGGTGGTGATCGGTGGCGGCTTCATCGGCGCCGAGGTCGCCTCGACCGCCTATGCCCTCGGCCTCGACGTGACCATCGTCGAGGCGGCGTCCACACCACTGGTCGGACCGCTCGGCACCACCATGGGCGGCATCGTCTCCGCACTCCATGCCGACCACGGCGTACGCCTGTTGTGCGGGGTCGGCGTCAAGGGGCTGAGCGGCGAGACCCGCGTCGACGCCGTCCTGATGGAGGACGGCCGCAGCATCCCCGCCGACATCGTCGTCGTGGGTGTCGGGGCCCGCCCCTGCGTCGACTGGCTGGCAGGCTCCGGCGTCGCACTCGACGACGGCGTCAAGTGCGGCGCGGACGGCCGTACCAGCATGGCCGGGGTGGTCGCGGTCGGCGACTGCGCCTCCTGGTACGACCCGCGCGCGGGCGCCCACCGCCGCGTCGAGCACTGGACCGGAGCCCGGGAACGCCCCGACGCGGCGGTCACCGCCCTGCTCTCCTGGGGCGAGTCCGAACCGGGGGTGCCCAGGCCTGCGTACTTCTGGTCCGACCAGTACGGCGTGAAGATCCAGTTCGCCGGCAACGCGTCCCGTGCCGACAGCGTCACGATCGAGGAAGGCGCCGCGGACGACCGTAACGTCCTGGCCGTCTACCGGCGTGCCGGGCACCCGGTCGCCGTCCTCGGAATGAACCAGCCCCGGCTGTTCATGCGCTGGCGCAAGCAGCTCGCCGCCCGCACGTCCTGAGAAGGACGCTGCTCCTTGATCGACGACGTCCGGTGTAGCCCGTCCCGGCGCGTGCATACCCGATCCATGACGTTTCCCCGAGGAGTGCACCGTGACCTCGACCGGCCTGCCGGAAAGTCTCATCGCCACCCTGCCCGGCTCCGCCTACACGGACCCCGGGGCCTTCGCCCAGGAGCAGGAGCACATATTTGAGAAGATGTGGTTCTGCGCCGTACGCTCCGCCGACCTCGCCGGCACCGGGGCGTTCAGGACCGTCCAGGTCGGCCGCGAGAGCATCCTCATCACCCGCGCCCGCGACCAGTCCGTACGCGCCTTCTTCAACGTCTGCCGGCACCGGGGGGCGAGGCTCTGCACGGCGGAGAGCGGCGAGGTCAAGCGCGCCTTCCAATGCCCCTACCACGCCTGGACGTACGACCTGACGGGCAAACTCGTCGCTGCGCCCAACCTCACCAAGATGCCCGACGTCGGCCGCACCGAGTACGGCCTGGCGGCCGTGGCGACGCGCGAATGGCTCGGCTACGTGTGGGTGTGCCTCGCCGAGAACCCGCCCCCCTTCGACGAGGTGGTGCAGGACGTGGTCGCGCGTCTCGGCGACACGGAGTCGATCGAGCATTACGGCATCGAGGACCTCGAGGTCGGCAGACGGATCGTCTACGACGTCCGGGCCAACTGGAAGCTCATTGTCGAGAACTTCATGGAGTGCTACCACTGCGCGACCATCCACCCCGAACTGACCGAGGTGCTGCCCGAGTTCGCCGACGGCTACGCCGCCCAGTACTACGTGGGACACGGCGCCGAGTTCGGCACGGACGTCAAGGGCTTCACCGTCGACGGCTCGGAGGGCCTCGAGCGCATCCCGGGCATCACCGAGGACCAGGACCGCCGGTACTACGCAATCACGGTCCGGCCGCAGGTGTTCATCAACCTCGTCCCCGACCACGTGATCTTCCACCGGATGTTCCCGGTCGCCGCGGACCGCACGATCGTCGAGTGCGACTGGCTCTACCTCAAGCACGTCGTCGAGAGCGGCAAGGACGTCAGCCGGTCGGTGGAACTGTTCGACCGGGTCAACCGGCAGGACTTCGACGCCTGCGAGCGCTGTCAGCCGGCCATGAGCTCCCGGCTGTACGCCAAGGGCGGCGTCCTCGTGCCCAGCGAGCACCACATCGGCGAGTTCCACGCCTTCGTCCAGGAGCGTCTGGGCGCGGGGCGACCACGATGACGGCGTTCCCGGCGGCCCGGCCCCCGTGCAGGGGGCGTTCGGGGCGGACGGCGCGGGTCCTCGGGCCCTCCCGAAGTCGCGCGCGCAGGGGCGGGCTCAGCCCAGGTAACCCATCCGGTGGCTGATTTCGTCCGCGCCCTTGACCAGTACCGGAGCGAGATCGTGAATTCTCTCCTCGGTGAGCCGGTACGCCGGTCCTGAGGCGCTGAGCGCCGCGATGACCTCTCCGTCCCGATTGCGGACCGGGGCGGCCATGGCGTGCAATCCCGCCTCGAACTCCTCCAGTGTCCAGGAGTAGCCGCGCTCCAGCGCCTCGGCGAGGTTCTTCTCCAGCTTCGTCTTCGCGGTCAGGGTGCGCGGCGTCATCTTCTTCAGGCCCGCGTCCGACAGCAGCGCGGCACGCTCCTTCGCCGGCATGTGGGCCAGCAGGATCTTGCCACTGGACGTGGCGTGCAGCGGCGTCAGCTGGCCCACCCAGTTGAACGCCGTGACGGCACCCGGTCCGCGCACCTGGTACAGGTTGATCGCGTACTTCTCCTGCATCACGGCGAGGTTCACCGTCTCACCGATCTCCTCGGCGAGACGCTCGCAGACCGGGCGGCTCTGCTGCGTGATGTCGATGCGTCCGGTGACCGCGCCGGCGAGACGGACGATGCCGAAACCGAGGCGGTACTTGCCGCGCTCGCCCGCCTGTTCCACCAGGCCGCGCGCTTCCAGGGCGCCCAGCAACCGGAACGCGGTCGACTTGTGGACGTCGATCTCGGCGGCCACCTCGCTGACGCCGGCCTCGCCGCGCCGGGCCAGGATCTCCAGCACGGTGATGGCCCGGTCGACCGACTGCACCCCACCGGTCGGCGCACTTGTCGTTTCGGTATCTGGATGGTAGTTGCTCACAACGCAACTATACGGGTGATTAACATAGCTGCCAGCGATGCAGGTCACCGGCCCGGACCAGAAAATCTGAAGTTGCGCTGTCCGCAACCTGGTGCGCATAGAGATGCCGGTACTAGCATGCCGCGCATTCCCTACGGCGCGAGCGAGACGAGGCCTCATGGCTCACTTGCAGTACGACTTCGTCATCGTCGGTGGTGGATCGGCCGGCTGTGCACTGGCCAACCGGCTCTCCGCGGATCCCGGCAATCGGGTACTGGTCCTGGAGGCGGGCAGACCCGACTACCCCTGGGACGTCTTCATCCACATGCCCGCGGCGCTGACCTACCCGATCGGCAGCCGCTTCTACGACTGGAAGTACGAGTCCGAACCCGAGCCCCACATGGGCGGCCGGCGCGTCTACCACGCGCGCGGCAAGGTCCTGGGCGGTTCCAGCAGCATCAACGGCATGATCTTCCAGCGCGGCAACCCCATGGACTACGAGCGCTGGGCGGCCGACCCCGGAATGGAGAGCTGGGACTACGCGCACTGCCTGCCGTACTTCCGGCGGATGGAGAACTGCCTGGCCGCCGACCCGGAGGACGAGTTCCGCGGTCACGACGGCCCCCTCGTCCTCGAACGGGGTCCGGGGACCAACCCGCTCTTCGAAGCCTTCCTCAAGGCCACCGAGGAAGCGGGGCACGCCCCCACCAGCGACGTGAACGGCTATCGACAGGAAGGTTTCGCCAGGTTCGACCGCAACGTCCACCGCGGGCGCCGGCTGTCGGCCGCGCAGGCCTACCTCAAGCCCGTGCGGAAGCGGCCCAACCTCACCGTCACCACGCGCGCCCTGGTCACCCGCGTCCTCTTCGAGGGCAAGCGGGCCGTCGGTGTCGAGTACCGGCGCGGCCGTGGCAGGCCGCAGCAGGTGAGGGCCGGTGAGGTCATCCTCTGCGGAGGCGCGATCAACTCTCCGCAGCTCCTCCAGCTCTCCGGTGTCGGCAACGCCGAGGAGCTCGCGGCGCTCGGCGTGGACGTCGTACACGATCTGCCCGGCGTCGGCGAGAATCTCCAGGACCACCTGGAGGTGTACATCCAGTACGCCTGCAAGCAGCCCGTCTCCATGCAGCCGTACCTGGCCAAGTGGCGTGCTCCCTTCATCGGCCTGCAGTGGCTCTTCCGCACGGGCCCGGCCGCGACCAACCACTTCGAGGCGGGAGGCTTCGTCCGCGGCAACGACGACGTGGACTACCCCAACCTGATGTTCCACTTCCTGCCCATCGCGGTCCGCTACGACGGATCGGTGCCCGCCGGCGGACACGGCTACCAGGTGCACGTCGGACCCATGTACTCCGACGCCATCGGCTCGGTGAAGATCAAGAGCAAGGATCCCGCCGAGCACCCCGCGCTGCGCTTCAACTACCTCTCCACCGAGCAGGACCGCCGTGAGTGGGTCGAGGCCGTCAGAGTCGCTCGCAGGCTGCTCAACCAGCCCGCCATGGCCCCGTACAACGCCGGGGAGATCTCGCCCGGCCCGTCCGTGGAGAGTGACGAGGAGATCCTCGCCTGGGTGGCCAAGGACGGTGAGACCGCGCTGCACCCGTCCTGCACCTGCAAGATGGGCACCGACGACATGGCCGTCGTCGACCCGGCCGACCTGCGTGTGCACGGTGTGGAGGGGCTGCGGGTCGTCGACGCGTCCGTGATGCCCTACATCACCAACGGCAACATCTACGCGCCGGTGATGATGATCGCGGAGAAGGCCGCCGACCTCATCCTCGGCAAGGAACCGCTGCCGCCGTCCGGCGCAGCGTACTACCGGCACCGCGAAGCACCCGCGTAACCAGCAGATTTCAGGCAGCCGACCGGCCCGGAGTCCCGGCGTTCCGGGCCCCTCGGCGTCGGGTTCTCACGGTTGGCTCCTTGGCGGAACCGTCATCGGCCTACCCCTTGACGTGCGTTCCCGCCTTCTCCAGAGTGTTCCACCACAAGCAATGCGGTGCGTGATGCGCAACGCGATTCGCTCGAAGGGCCTCGACGTGGCAGACCTGTACGTGGACGGCAGATGGCGGGCTCCCGTGGCCGGAGGCCACCGGGACATCCGCTGCCCCGCCGACGGCACACTCTCCGTGACCGTGTCCGAAGGCACCCGCCCCGACACCGAGGCGGCCATCGCCGCGGCCCGCCGGGCCTTCGACGAAGGCCCCTGGCCGCGCACTCCCGAGCGCGAGCGCGGCGCGCTCCTGCTGCGCACCGCCGACATCCTCGAACGCGACGCCGACGCGTTCGCCCGCGCCGAATCGCTGGACACCGGCAAGCGGCTCGTGGAGAGCGAGTACGACATCGCCGACGTCGTCTCCTGCTTCCGCTACTATGGAGGGCTCGGCGGCAGCGACTCCGGCCGGGTGATCGACACCGGCCGTGACGACGCCGTCAGCCGCGTCGTGTACGAGCCCATCGGCGTGTGCGCACTGATCACCCCCTGGAACTACCCGCTGCTGCAGGCGAGCTGGAAGGTCGCCCCGGCACTCCTCGCGGGCAACACCATCGTCCTCAAGCCCAGCGAACTCACGCCCTCCACTTCGATCCTGCTGATGAAGGCCCTCGCGGAGGCAGGACTTCCGGACGGCGCAGCCAACCTCGTCCTGGGCACCGGGCCCGAGGTGGGGGCGCCGCTGGCCGAGGACCCGGCCGTCGACATGGTGTCCTTCACCGGCGGCCTGGACACCGGCAGACGCATCATGGCCACCGCCGCCGCGACGGTGAAGAAGGTCGCGCTGGAGCTCGGCGGCAAGAACCCCAACGTCGTCTTCGCCGACGCCGACTTCGAGACGGCCGTGGACTTCGCACTCACGGCCGTCTTCCTGCATTCGGGCCAGGTCTGCTCGGCCGGTGCACGGCTGATCGTCGAGGACGCGCTGCACGACCGGTTCGTCGACGAGGTGGTCCGCCGCGCCCGGCGGATCCGCCTCGGCGGCCCCTTCGACCCGCACGCCGACACCGGCGCGCTGATCTCCGCCCAGCACCTGGCGAAGGTCGAGGCGTACGTCGCCTCCGGACTCGCGGAGGGCGCCGTCCTGCGCTGCGGCGGCACACGCCCCGACGACCCGGCCCTGGCCGGTGGCCACTACTACCCGCCGACCGTGCTCGACGCGTGCGGTCAGGACATGCGCGTGGTGCACGAGGAGTCCTTCGGGCCCGTCCTCACCGTGGAGCGCTTCACCGGCGAGGACGACGCGGTACGCATCGCCAACGACACCGACTACGGACTCGCAGGCGCCGTCTGGACGCAGGACGCCGGCAAGGCCCAGCGGGTCGCCCGCCGGCTGCGCCACGGCACGGTGTGGATCAACGACTACCACCCCTATGTGCCGCAGGCGGAATGGGGTGGGTTCGGGCACTCCGGCGTAGGCCGGGAGCTGGGACCGACGGGCCTGGACGAGTACCGGGAGCCCAAACACATCTGGCAGAACATCCAACCCCGGCCGCAGCACTGGTTCCGCGGCTGAACGCCGAAAAGAGGTCGAACATGACCCCAGCAACGAACGAGGCGCCGCGGCGGCGCGACACCCCCCAGGACTCGGCGCCCACTCCCGTCATCTCCGTACGCGAGCTGTGGAAGGTGTTCGGGCCGAAGGCGGCCCAGGTGCCCGGCAGCGAGGAACTGCGCGGACTCACCCGCCGCGAACTGATGGACCGCACCGGGTGCACGGCCGCCGTGCGCGACGTGAACTTCGATGTCGCGCCCGGCGAGGTGTTCGTCGTGATGGGCCTGTCCGGCTCCGGCAAGTCCACCCTGGTGCGCTGTCTGACCCGGCTCATCGAGCCCACCGCCGGCGAGATCCTCTTCGAGGGCGAGGACATCCGAGACGCGGACGCGAGCCGCCTGCGCGAGCTGCGCCGCAGCAAGTTCTCCATGGTCTTCCAGCACTTCGGGCTGCTGCCGCACCGCCGGGTCGTCGACAACGTGGCCTTCGGCCTGGAGATCCGCGGCATGAGCAGAGCCGAGCGCACCAAGCGCGCCCTGGAGGTCGTCGAACTCGTCGGCCTCTCGGGCTACGAGAGTTCCTACCCCGACCAGCTCTCCGGTGGCATGCAGCAGCGCGTGGGACTCGCCCGCGCCCTGGCCGGCGACCCCGACGTCCTCCTGTTCGACGAGCCGTTCTCCGCACTCGACCCGCTGATCCGCCGGGACATGCAGAACGAGGTCGTCCGTCTGCATCACGAGGTCGGCAAGACGATGGTGTTCATCACCCACGACCTGTCCGAGGCGCTGAGGCTGGGCGACCGCATCCTGATCATGCGGGACGGCAGGATGGTCCAGTGCGGCACCGGCGACGAACTGGTCGGCGCCCCGGCGGACGACTACGTGCGCGACTTCGTCAGGGACGTCCCCCGCGGTGACGTGCTGACCCTGCGGTGGATCATGCGCCCGGTGGAGCCGGACGACCCCCTGGACGGCCCGGAGCTGGGCCCGGACGTCGTGGTGAAGGAGGCCACGCGGGCGGTGCTCGCGGCCGACAAGCCGGCCAAGGTCGTCGAGAACGGCAAGCTGCTCGGCATCGTGGGTGACGACGAGATCCTCGCGGTGGTCGCAGGGCAGGAAGGCGACGCGTGATGACCGTCGCCGTACAGAAGACGGAGCGGCCGCAGCGAACCGGGAGCGAGGAGCCGCCCGCTCCCACCCGGCGCGCGCGCACGGTGAGCCGTTCGACGGTCGTCGTCGCGGTCCTGGTCGTCTGGCTCGTCCTCTTCGCCGTGCTGCGGGGCAGACAGACCCTGTCCCTCGCCGCGGCCGATCTGACCGACCTGCACCGGTGGTTCAACGACGTCAACGACTCCATCGGCGCGAACCGCAACTCCAACCCGCTCTTCCTCTACTTCTTCAACGAGATCCGCCTGGTCATCGACTCCCTGGTGACCTTCGTCCAGGAGCTGATCTCGCAGCCGACCGCGGGCCGCCCGGTTCCGCAGATCGGCTGGCTCGGTGTCGTGGGCGTCGTCGGCTACGTCTCGTGGGCCGTGGGCAACTGGCGCGTCGCACTGCTCGCCGTCGCCGGCTTCACCTTCCTCGGCCTGCAGGGGCTCTGGCAGGAGAGCATGGACACGCTGGCGCTGACGCTCTCCGCGGTCTTCGTGGCGCTGCTGTTCGCCCTTCCCCTCGGGGTGTGGGCCGGGCTGTCCGACCGGTTCAACCGGATCGTGACGCCGTTCCTCGACTTCATGCAGACGATGCCCACCTTCGTCTACCTCGCGCCCCTGACCCTGTTCTTCCTGATCGGCCCGGCCTCCGCCACCATCGCGACGGCGATCTACGCTGCACCACCCGCGATCCGCATCACCGCCCACGCCATCCGCTCGGTTCCCGAGACCACCGTCGAAGCGGCGGACTCGATGGGCGCGACACGGCGCCAGGCGCTGTTGAAGGTCCTGCTGCCGATGTCCAAACGGACCGTGGTGATGGGCGTCAACCAGACCATCATGGCCGCCCTGGCCATGGTGACCATCGCGGCCCTGATCAACGCGCCCGGCCTCGGCGCGACCGTGGTCCAGGCCCTGCAGTCGCTGGACGTCGGCACCGCCTTCAACGCGGGACTGGCGATCGTCGTGATGGCCATCGTTCTGGACCGGGTCACCACCGCCGCCAGCGCACGGGCCGACTCGGCCCGGGGCTCGGACAGTCCCTTCCTCAGATGGCGGCGGCACCTGCTGGTGGCCGGCGCAGTGGCCGCCCTGGTGCTGGTGTACCTGTCGCACACGTACCTGTGGGCGGCCGAGTTCCCCGGCGAGGGCAGCACCGGAAGCACCATCGCCAGAGCGGCGACCGACGTGACCACCTGGGCACAGGACAACCTCTCCGGCCTGACCAACGCCTTCCGCGACCTCCTCACCAATGGCCTCCTCAACCCCTTCCAGACCCTGCTGACCGACTCCCCGTGGTGGCTCGTGGGCGCCGCCCTCGTCGCGCTCGGCACGGTGCTCGGCGGATGGCGCGCCGGGGCCACCACCGCCGTGTGCGCGGGCCTGCTCATCGGCACCGGTGTGTGGTCGGACGCCATGACGACCCTGGCGTCCACCGCGGTGGCGACCGTGCTCGTGATGCTGCTCGGCGTCGTCCTCGGGGTGTGGATGGGCCGCAGCGCGCTCGTCGACCGGCTGCTCCGGCCTTCCCTGGACGCGGCTCAGGTCATGCCGCCGTTCGTCTATCTCGTGCCGTTCCTCGCGCTGTTCGGCGCGACACGGTTCACGGCGATCGTCGCCGCGATCGTCTACGCGGCACCCGTCGCCATCAAGATCATCGCCGATGGTGTGCGGGCCGTGCCCGGGACCACCGTCGAAGCGGCGATGTCCACCGGATGCAACACCTGGCAGATCATCACCAAGGTCCAGCTGCCGATGTCACGCGGAGCCCTGACCCTCGCGACCAACCAGGGCCTGATCTACGTGCTGTCGATGGTCGTGGTGGGCGGCCTGGTGGGAGCGGGCGCCCTCGGCTACGACGTCGTGGCCGGGTTCTCGCAGGGCCAGTTGTACGGGAAGGGACTGGCGGCCGGACTCGCCATCGTCCTGCTCGGAGTCATGTTCGACCGGATCACTCAGGCAGCGGCTCGCCGCGCCGGCGCATAAGGAGCACCTCACCATGGCACGACACTTCAGAGCCGGCGCGGCCGGCCTGGCCGTCCTCGGCCTCACCCTCACGGCCTGTGGGGGCGCGAAGGTCGGCGACGACAGCGCGGCCGGCTCGGGCAGCTCGGGCAAGTGCGGCACCTTCAACCTCGCGATCAACCCGTGGGTGGGCTACGAGGCGAACGCGGCCGTCCTCGCCTACGTCGCCGAGCACGACCTGGGCTGCAAGGTCGAGCAGAAGGACCTCAAGGAGGAGATCGCCTGGCAGGGCTTCGGGACGGGCGAGGTCGACGCCGTCGTGGAGAACTGGGGCCACGACGACCTGAAGAAGAAGTACATCACCGATCAGAAGACGGCCGTCGAGGCCGGCCCGACCGGCAACAAGGGTCTCATCGGCTGGTACGTGCCGCCGTGGCTGGCGAAGGCGCACCCCGACATCACCGACTGGAAGAACCTCAACAGGTACGCGTCGAAGTTCAAGACCTCGGAGTCGGGGGGCAAGGGCCAGCTCCTCGACGGCGACCCCTCGTACGTCACCAACGACGAGGCGCTGGTGAAGAACCTCAAGCTGGACTTCAAGGTGGTGTACGCCGGCAGCGAGACCGCGCTCATCCAGGCGTACCGCAACGCCGAGAAGAACAAGCAATGGGTGATCGGCTACTTCTACGAGCCCCAGTGGTTCCTGTCCGAGGTGCCGCTGAAGAAGGTCGGTCTTCCCGAGTACAAGGCGGGCTGCGACGCCGACGCGGAAAAGGTCGCCTGCGACTACCCCGTGTACGAACTCGACAAGATCGTCAGTGCGAAGTTCGCCAAGTCGGGCAGCCCGGCCTACGACCTGGTGAAGAACTTCAGCTGGACGAACGACGACCAGAACACCGTGGCCAAGTACATCGCGGTGGACAAGATGGCGCCCGAGGCCGCTGCGAAGAAGTGGGTCGAGGCCAACCGCGACAAGGTCGACGCCTGGATCAAGTAGGGCGCGGGGACGCCCGTGTGAGTCCGGCCGGAGAGGCCCGGCAGGCTGTGTCGTCAGCCTGCCGGGCCTCGTCGTTTTGCGGTGATACCTCCCCGTCGCGCCCGGGTGTTTTTCCGGCGTCGCGGACCCCTTGACACGCCGATGCACGGCGGGCACATTGAGTTGCGCAACCTGAACCCTGTTGCGCACAAAGCAACTGGATCGCTTTCAACGTCGGAGGTGCGGCGATGGCGGGACCCCGGGTGGTCATCATCGGAGCGGGCGTCGTGGGGGCAGCGCTCGCCGACGAGATCTCCGCGCGCGGCTGGACCGAAGTGACCGTGGTCGACCAGGGCCCACTGCCTGCCACCGGGGGCTCGTCGTCGCACGCCCCCGGCCTGGTCTTCCAGACCAACCCCTCCAAGACCATGACCGAGATGGCCCGTTACACCGTCGAGAAGCTCTGCTCCCTCGACGTCGACGGGCAGCCCTGCTTCCTCCAGGTCGGCGGCCTCGAGGTGGCCACCAGCCCGGAGCGCACCGCCGAACTCCAGCGGCGACACGGCTGGCTCGCCTCCTGGGGCATCGAGTCCCGGCTGCTGACGACCGAGGAGTGCGTCGCACAGCACCCGCTCGTCAACCCGGACAAGGTCCTCGCCGGCCTCCACGTACCGACGGACGGCCTCGCCAAGGCGGTCCTCGCCGTCGAGGCGCAGATCCGCCGGGCCACCGAGCGCGGCGTCCGCTTCCTCGCCCGCCACGAAGTCCTCGACGTCCGCCAGGCCGAGGGCGAGGTGACCGGCGTCCTGACCGACCAGGGCGAGATCCCGGCCGACATCGTCGTGTGCTGCGCCGGCATCTGGGGCCCGAAGATCGCCCGCATGGCCGGCATGAACCTCCCGCTCACCCCGCTCGCCCACCAGCTCGCCTGGACGGGGCCGGTCCCGGCCCTGGCGGGGCAGACGCAGGAGGCGGTCCGACCGATCCTGCGCCACCAGGACGCCGACCTCTACTACCGCGACCGCTTCGACGGCCTGGGCATCGGCTACTACGGCCACCGCCCCATGCCCATCTCCGCCGACGACATCCTCTCCGTGGACGAGTCCGATGAGATGCCATCCGTCCTGAAGTTCACCGAGGAGGACTTCGAGGAGGCCTGGAGCGAGACCCGGTCACTGCTTCCCGCGACGAAAGACGCCAAGGTGGAGGAGGGCATCAACGGCCTGTTCTCCTTCACCACCGACGGCCTGCCCCTGCTCGGCGAGTCCCCGGACGTCAAGGGCTTCTGGGTCGCCGAGGCCGTCTGGGTCACGCACTCCGCGGGCGTCGGCAAGGCCATGGCCGAGTGGCTGGTCGACGGCTACTGCTCCTCCTTCGACCTGCACGAGTGCGACGTCAACCGCTTTGAACCGCACCAGCTCTCACCGGAGTACGTACTGGCCCGCGACTGCCGGAACTTCGTCGAGGTCTACGACATCCTGCACCCCCTCCAGCCGCCGGGGGAGCCGCGCCCGATCCGCACCAGCCCGTTCCACACCCGCCAGCAGGAGCTGGGTGCCTTCTTCCTGGAGGCGAACGGCTGGGAGCGCCCGCAGTGGTACGAGGCCAACGCGGGCCTGGTCGAGGGACGTTCCATCGTCACCCCCAACGACTGGGCAGCGCGGTACTGGTCGCCGATCGTCGCCGCCGAGGCCCAGACCACCCGCGAGACAGTCGCCATGTACGACATGACGGCCCTCAAGCGGCTGGAGGTCAGCGGGCGCGGCGCCAGCGACTTCCTGGAGCGGCTGTGCACCGGCAAGGTCGCCAAGTCCGTCGGCTCGGTGACGTACACGCTGCTCCTCGACCACGACGGCGGCATCCGCAGCGACGTCACCGTCGCCCGGCTGGCCCCCGACCTCTTCCAGGTCGGCGCCAACGGCAACCTGGACCTCGACTGGTTCACCCGCCACCTCCCCGGCGACGGCACCGTCCAGGTCCGCGACATCACCCCCGGCACCTGCTGCATCGGCCTGTGGGGACCGCGCGCCCGCGACGTCCTCCAGCCCCTGACCGACGCCGACTTCTCGGCGACCGGCCTGAAGTACTTCCGAGCCAAGCGCGCCCACATCGGCTCCGTGCCCGTCACCGCGATGCGCCTGTCGTACGTGGGCGAGCTCGGCTGGGAGCTGTACACCACCGCCGATCTGGGGCAGAAGCTGTGGGACACGCTGTGGCGGGCGGCCGAGCCGCTGGGCGGCATCGCGGCCGGGCGCGGTGCCTTCAACAGTCTCCGCCTGGAGAAGGGCTACCGCTCCTTCGGCACGGACATGACCTACGAACACGACCCGTACGAGGCCGGTGTCGGCTTCGCCGTGAAGCTGGACAAGGACGACTTCGTCGGGAAGGCCGCGCTGGAGCGGCGCAAGGCCGACGTCCGGCGGAAGCTGACCTGTCTCACGATCGACGACCCGAAGGCCGTGGTCATGGGCAAGGAGCCGGTGTACGACGGGGGCCGAGCGGTCGGGTACGTCACCAGCGCCGCGTACGGATACACGATCGGCAAGGGCATCGCCTATGCGTGGCTGCCGGTGGAGCTGGCCGATCCGGGGACCGTTCTGCACATCGGGTACTTCGACCAGTCTGTCGAGGCCGTGGTGGCTGAAGAGCCGTTGTTCGATCCGGCCATGTCCCGGCTTCGTGGCTGAGTCCCGGTCTGCGGGTCCGTCGTGGCTTGTCGCGCAGTTCCCCGCGCCCCTGATGGGCGTTCAGCCACAGCCTTGTTGGAAGGAACTCCCCAAGTGACCGCACAACTCCTCGACGGCAAGGCCACCGCCGCCGCAATCCGGCAGGAACTCGCCGAGCGTGTCGCCAAGCTGAGCGCGACCACCGGCCGGGTGCCCGGCCTCGGCACCGTCCTGGTCGGTGACGACCCCGGCAGTCACGCCTACGTCGCGGGCAAGCACCGGGACTGCGCCCAGGTGGGGATCGCCTCGATCCGCCGGGAACTGTCCTCCGACGCCTCTCAGCAGCAGGTCGAGGAGACGATCGACGAGCTCAACGCCGACCCCTCCTGCACCGGGTACATCGTCCAGCTCCCGCTGCCCCGCCACCTGGACGCGGGCGCCGTGCTGGAGCGCATGGACCCGGCCAAGGACGCCGACGGACTGCACCCCGTCAACCTCGGCCGGCTCGTCCTCGGCGCCGAGGCACCGCTGCCGTGCACCCCACGCGGCATCGTCGAACTGCTCCGCCGCCACGACGTGCCGCTCGCCGGAGCGCGCGTGTGCGTCATCGGGCGGGGCATCACGGTCGGACGGCCCATCGGCCTCCTCCTCACCCGCCGCTCCGAGAACGCCACCGTGACCCTCTGCCACACCGGAACCAAGGGCCTGGCCTGGCACACACGCGAGGCGGACGTCGTCGTCGCGGCCGCGGGCTCACCCGGGCTGATCACCAAGGACATGCTGCGCCCCGGCGCGGCCGTCCTGGACGTCGGCATCACCCGCACCGACCAGGGCCTCGTCGGAGACATCCATCCGGACGCCGCCCAGGTCGCCGGCCGGCTCGCGCCGATGCCCGGAGGTGTGGGCCCCATGACCCGCGCCATGTTGCTCGCCAATGTCGTCGAGGCCGCCGAGAGGAACGCGAACGCCGTATGAACGCGCTGAACACCCCCCTGGCGGAGCTGGACCCCGAGGTCCACGCCGCGCTCCGCGCCGAGCTGCACCGCCAGCAGTCCACCCTGGAGATGATCGCCTCCGAGAACTTCGCGCCCTCCGCCGTGATGGAGGCCCAGGGTTCGGTCGCGACCAACAAGTACGCCGAGGGCTACCCCGGCCGCCGTTACTACGGTGGCTGCGAACACGTCGACGTCACCGAGCGGCTGGCCATCGAACGCGTCAAGTCCCTGTTCGGCGCCGACTTCGCCAACGTCCAGCCGCACTCGGGCGCCCAGGCGAACACCGCCGTCTTCTTCGCCCTGCTCCGCCCCGGCGACACCGTCCTCGGCCTCGACCTCGCGCACGGCGGGCACCTCACCCACGGCATGCGCATCAACTACAGCGGCAAGATGCTCAACGTCGTGCCCTACCACGTGTCCGAGTCGGACAACCTCGTCGACATGGACGAGGTCGAGCGGCTCGCCAAGGAGCACCGCCCCAAGATGATCATCGCGGGCTGGTCGGCGTACCCCAGGCAGCTGGACTTCGCGGCCTTCCGCAGGATCGCCGACGAGGTGGGCGCCCTGTTGATGGTCGACATGGCGCACTTCGCCGGGCTGGTGGCGGCCGGGCTGCACCCGAGCCCCGTGCCGTACGCCCACGTCACGACCACGACGACGCACAAGACCCTCGGCGGTCCGCGCGGCGGCGTCATCCTCACCAACGAGGCCGACCTGGCCAAGAAAATCAACTCGGCGGTCTTCCCCGGAATGCAGGGCGGCCCCCTGGAGCACGTCATCGCCGCGAAGGCGGTGTCGTTCAAGGTCGCCGCGTCACCGGAGTTCGCCGAACGCCAGGCCCGCACGCTCGCCGGCTCCCGCACCCTCGCCGAACGCCTGACCCGGGCGGACGCGGCAGCCGCCGGAGTGAAGGTGCTGACCGGCGGCACGGACGTCCACCTCGTCCTGGTCGACCTGCGCGACTCCGAACTGGACGGCCGTCAGGCCGAGGACCTGCTCCACGAGATCGGCATCACCGTCAACCGCAACGCCGTGCCCTTCGACCCGCGTCCGCCCATGGTCACCTCGGGCCTGCGCATCGGCACCCCCGCCCTGGCCACCCGGGGCTTCTCCGAGGAGGACTTCGCCGAGGCCGCGGACGTCATCGCCCTCGCCCTCCAGCCGGAGCCGGACGTGGCAGCCCTGGGTGCCCGCACCGAGGCACTGGCAGCCAAGCACCCGCTCTACCCGCACCTGTCCGACAACGGAGACGCCCGATGAGCCCCCGCACCCCCGGCGCCGAACTCCCGGAACACCCCGACTGGCTGTGGCGCAACCCCGAGCCGAAGCGCTCGTACGACGTCGTCGTCGTGGGCGGCGGCGGACACGGCCTGGCCACCGCCCACTACCTGGCTAAGAACCACGGCATCACCAACGTCGCGGTGCTGGAGAAGGGCTGGCTGGCGGGCGGCAACATGGCCCGCAACACCACGATCATCCGCTCCAACTACCTCTGGGACGAGAGCGCCGGAATCTACGAGCACGCCCTCAAGCTGTGGGAGGGCCTGGCGGACGAACTCGACTACCCGATCCTCTTCTCCCAGCGCGGCGTACTGAACCTCGCCCACAGCCTCCAGGACGTCCGTGACAGCGTGCGCCGCGTCGAGGCCAACCGGCTCAACGGTGTGGACGCCGAATGGCTCGACGCGGACGGAGTCAAGGACGTCTGCCCGATCGTCAACATCTCCCCGGACGTGCGCTACCCCGTTCTGGGCGCCACCTACCAGCCGCGCGCGGGCATCGCCAAACACGACCACGTCGCCTGGGGCCTGGCCCGCTCCGCCGACGCCGCCGGCATCGACATCATCCAGAACTGCGAGGTCACCGGCCTCGACGTGGCCGGCAACCGGGTGGTCGGAGTCCGGACCACCCGGGGCCCGATCGCCGCGGGGAAGGTCGCGCTCTGCTCGGCGGGCCACACCTCGGTCCTGGCGGCCATGGCGGGGATCGAACTTCCCGTCCAGAGCCACCCCTTGCAGGCCCTCGTGTCGGAGCTGCTGGAACCGGTCCACCCGACCGTCGTCATGTCCAACGCCGTCCACGTGTACGTCAGCCAGGCGCACAAGGGCGAGCTGGTGATGGGGGCGGGCATCGACGCCTACAACTCCTACACCCAGCGCGGCGCCTTCCACATCATCGAGGAGCAGATGGCGGCGGCCCTGGAACTCTTCCCGGTCTTCGCCCGCGCCCACGTACTGCGCACCTGGGGCGGCATCGTCGACGTCAGCCCCGACGCCTCACCGATCATCGGCCTCAGCCCGGTGGAAAACCTCTACCTCAACTGCGGCTGGGGCACCGGCGGTTTCAAGGCCACCCCCGGTGTCGGCTGGGTGTACGCCCACACCATCGCCCACGACACCCCGCACCCGCTGAACGCCCCCTTCTCGCTCGACCGTTTCACCACCGGCGCGCTCGTCGACGAGCACGGCGCGGCCGCGGTGGCCCACTAGGACCACTGGAAGCTTTGGGAGCCGATCCATGCTGCTGATCCCCTGCCCGTGGTGCGGACCTCGCGACGAGGCCGAGTTCCACTACGGCGGCCAGGCCCATGTGCCGTACCCGGAGGCCCCGGCGTCCCTCACCGACGAGGAGTGGGCCCGCTACCTCTTCTTCCGCGACAACCCCAGGGGACCCTTCGCCGAGCGCTGGAGCCACGCCGCGGGCTGCCGCCGTTGGTTCAACGCCGTCCGGGACACGTCGACGAACGAGATCCTGACGGTGTACCGGGCGGGGGAGGAGCGCCCGGTCGTGTTCGAGGCACGTGCGGCGCAGGCAGCCTGCCCGGCGCTTGAGGACGAGGCCGTTCAGGCCGATACGGGGCTCTGGGGGCAGAGCCCCCAGCGGGGCCCGGGGGCAGAGCCCCTGGTTTCCAGAAGGGGCGGGGCGGGGGAGGACAACCAGCCCTTCCGCCACCCCACCCGGGGCCGCATCCACCGCGACGAGCCCCTCACCTTCACCTTCGACGGCACGGAGTACCAGGGGTACAGAGGCGACACCCTCGCCTCCGCCCTCCTCGCCAACGGCGTCGTCCAGACCGGCACCAGCATCAAACTGGGCCGCCCCCGCGGCATCTTCTCGGCCGGCGTCGAGGAACCCAACGCGGTCGTCCAGATCGAGGAACCGTTCCCCGAGCCCATGCTCCCCGCCACCGTTGTCGAGCTCTACGACGGCCTCGTCGCGACCGGCCTCCCCGGCCAGGGCCGCCTCGCCACCGAACCGGACCCGGCCCGCTACGACGCCGTGCACACCCACTGCGACCTCCTGGTCGTCGGCGCCGGCCCGGCCGGCCTCGCCGCGGCGGCGGCCGCCGCCCGCTCGGGCGCCCGGGTCATCCTCGCCGACGACCAGCCGGAGCCCGGCGGCAGCCTCCTCGGCACCGGCGAACTCCTCGACTGGGTGGCCGAGACGACCGCCCTGCTCGACGCCGCCCCCGACGTACGCGTCCTGCGCCGCACCACGGTCTTCGGCTACTACGACGACAACCACCTGCTCGCCGTCGAGCGCCGCACCAACCACCTCGGCGCCGCCGCTCCCGAGAAGGTCTCCCGGGAGCGGGTCCACCGCATCCGGGCCCGCCACGTCGTCCTCGCCACCGGCGCCCACGAACGCTCGCTGGCCTTCGCGGACAACGACCGGCCCGGCGTGATGCTGGCCGCTTCGGCCCGCGCCCACGTCAACCGCCACGGCGTCCTGCCCGGCCGCCACGCGGTCGTCTTCACCACCAACGACAGCGCGTACGCGGTCGCGCTGGACCTCGCCGCGGCAGGCGTCGCCATCGAGGCCGTGGTCGACACCCGCCCCGAGCCGGGGGAGTGGGCCGAGCGCACCCGCCGGGCCGGCATCGAGGTGCTGACGGGCCATGCCGTCACCGCCACGGACGGCGCCCCGCGCCTCACCGCCGTGACCGTCGCCCCCTACGGCGAGACCACAGGGCGACGGGAGTTCGCCGCCGACCTGCTCCTGGTCTCCGGCGGCTGGAACCCGGTCGCGCACCTCTTCAGCCAGGCGGGCGGCAAGCTCCGCCTCGACGAGGAGCTCGGCAGCTTCGTCCCCGACACCGTCCGTCAGGCCGTCGAAGTCGCCGGTGCCGCGAGCGGTGTCCTCGACCTCGCCCGGGTCCTCGCACAGGGAGCGGCCGCCGGGGCCCGGGCGGTCGAGGCCGAGGGCTACACCTCCGAGGCGCCCCGTCTGCCGCAGGTGGCGGCACTGCCGCAGACACCGCCCATGCGGGTCTTCACCGTCCCCGGCCGGGAAGGCGCCCCGCGTTTCGTCGACCTCCAGCGCGACGTCACCGTCGACGACCTCGCCCGGGCGACCGGCGCCGGAATGCGCTCGGTGGAGCACACCAAGCGCTACACCACGGCCGGCACCGCCAACGACCAGGGCAAGACCTCCGGCGTCCTGGCCAGTGGTGTCGTCGCCGAACTGCTCGGCGTGGACATCTCGGCGCTCGGCACGACCACCTTCCGGCCCCCGTACACCCCCGTCTCCTTCGCCGCCCTCGCGGGCCGCGACCGCGGCGTGCTGAGCGACCCGGTCCGCACGACCGCCCTGCACGAGTGGCACGCCGGGCACGGCGCTCTGTTCGAGAACGTCGGCCAGTGGAAGCGGCCCTGGTACTACCCGCAGGACGGCGAGGACATGGAGACGGCGGTGCTGCGCGAATGCGCCGCCGCCCGCGAGGGCGTCGCCTTCATGGACGCCTCCACCCTCGGCAAGATCGACGTCCAGGGCCCGGACGCCGCCGCCTTCCTCGACCTGCTCTACACCAACATGATGAGCACGCTGAAGGTCGGCATGATCCGCTACGGCGTGATGTGCCGCCCGGACGGGATGGTCTTCGACGACGGCACCGTCATCCGCCTCGGCCAGGACCGCTACCTGGTCACCACCACGACGGGCAACGCCGCCACCGTGCTGGACTGGATGGAGGAGTGGCTCCAGACCGAGTGGCCCGAGCTGAAGGTCCACTGCACCTCCGTGACCGAACAGTGGGCCACCGTCGCCCTGGTCGGTCCGAGGTCCCGCGAGGTCCTCGGCTCGCTCGCACCGCAACTGGCTGTCGCCCATGACGACTTCCCGTTCATGGCGTGGCGGGACACGACGGTCGCGGGCATCGAGGCCCGGGTGTGCCGGATCAGCTTCTCCGGCGAACTGGCCTACGAGATCAACGTGTCGCCGTGGGAGGCCCTCGCCCTGTGGGAGGCGCTGTACGCGGCGGGCGCCCCGTACGGCATCACGCCCTACGGCACGGAGACCATGCACGTCCTGCGCGCGGAGAAGGGCTACCCGATCGTCGGCCAGGACACCGACGGCACGGTGACGCCGCAGGATCTCGGCATGAGCTGGGCGGTGTCGAAGAAGAAGCCCGACTTCATCGGCAAGCGTTCCTTCGCCCGCGCCGACACCGCCCGCCCCGACCGCAAGCACCTGGTCGGCCTGCTCCCGGAGGACCCGGGCACGTTCCTCCCCGAGGGCACGCAGCTGGTCGCCGACAGCGTGCTGCCCGCGCCCCCCGTTCCGATGCTCGGCCACGTCACGTCCAGCTACCGCAGCGCGGCACTCGGCCGGACCTTCGCGCTCGCCCTGGTCAAGGGCGGACGCGAGCGCATCGGTGAGCGCCTCTACGCACCCGTCGGTGACCGGCTGGTCCCGGTGACCGTCGCGAGCCCCGTCCTCTACGACCCCGAGGGAGCCCGCCGTGATGGCTGACCCCGCCCTTACCGCTCCGCTCCGCAGCCCCCTGTCGCCCGCCGCGGGCCGACTGGCCGCCGCGACCCGCACCTCGGGGGGCGCCGTCCGGCTGGCGGAACTCCCCTTCCTGACCCAGATCAACGTCCGCCTCGACCCCAAGGGAGCGGCGGCGGACGCCGTGGGGCTGGCACTGGGCCTGCAACTGCCCGTCGAGCCCGGCACCGTCGTCCGCGCCGGAGAGCTGACCGCGCTGTGGCTCGGCCCCGACGAGTGGCTCGTGGTGAGCCCGCCGGGCGGCCGGCGCGGACTGGAGAGCCGGATCCGTGAGGCGGCCGGTGACGAGCCCGTGTCCGTCGTCGACGTCTCTGCTCAGCGCACCACGCTCCTCGTCTCCGGCCCCCGCGCCCGCGACCTGCTGGCCCACGGCTGCTCGCTCGACCTGCACCCACGCGTCTTCGGCCCGGGCCGCTGCGCCCAGACGACCCTGGGCCGCACCCAGGTCGTCCTCGTGGCCCGTGACGACCCCGGGGCCGGGTTCTGGGTACTGGTGCGCTCCTCCTTCGCCGGCTACCTGACGGACTGGCTGCTGGACGCCGCCGTGGAGTGGACGGGCTGAGACCGGACACCGCGAAAGCGGCGGTCGGAGAACCGGTTCTCCGACCGCCGCATTCCTTGTGCCGGGCCTGCCCTGGTCGGCGATCCGGCCGCCCCTCAGCCCGTGTAGCCCAGACGACGGCTGAGCTCGTCCGCCGCTGTGACGAGCATCCGTGCCAGTTCGTGCATCCGCTCCTCGGTCATCCGGAAGGCCGGCCCCGACGCGCTGAGAGCGGCGACGACCTGTCCCTCGTCCGAACGTACGGGCGCGGACACGGCGTTGAGGCCCTCCTCGTATTCCTCCACCGTGACGGCGTAGCCCTGCTCGCGGGCCTCGGCGAGATCCGCCTCCAGCTGCTTCCTGGACGTCACCGTGCGCGGTGTCATACGGGGCAGGCCGGTCTCGGCGAGGAGCTCGTCGCGGTCCTTGCGGTCGAGGTGGGCCAGGAGGATCTTGCCGCTCGACGTGCAGTGCAGCGGAGTCTGCCGTCCCACCCAGTTCTGCGCCGCGATGGCCGAGGTGCTGCGCACCTGGTACAGGTTGATCGCGTGGTGGGACTCGAGGACGGCGATGTTCATCGTCTCGCCCACCTCGTCGATGAGGCGCTCGCAGATGCCCCGCCCGTACCGCGTGACGGCGATACGGCCCGTCACCGCGCCGGCCAGGCGCACGACTCCGAAGCCGAGACGGTACTTGCCGCGCTCGCTCTCCTGCTCCACCATGCCGTGCGCTTCCAGGGCGCCGAGGAGGCGGAAGGCGGTGGACTTGTGGACGTCAATCGCCGCGGCCACTTCACTGACGCCCGCCTCGCCGTGCTGGGCCAGGATCTCCAGCACGGCGACAGCACGGTCAACGGACTGCACTCCGCCGCTCGGAGCGCCTGCGGACTCGGCACCGTAGTTGCTCATGACGAAACCCTAGGTGAATTGGTCAACAGGTGTGAGGGTCGGTGGCCATTTTCCTCAACGGAAGACGACTGTCCGGTTGCCGTTGACCATGATCCGGCTCTGGCTGTGCCATTCCACCGCCCGCGCCAGGACCTGCGCTTCGACGTCACGCCCCAGGGCGACCAGGCTGTCCGGCCCCTGCGAGTGGCTCACCCGGACGACGTCCTGCTCGATGATGGGCCCTTCGTCGAGGTCCGGGGTGACGTAATGGGCCGTCGCCCCGACGAGCTTGACGCCGCGCTCGTGCGCCTGGACGTAGGGCCGGGCGCCCTTGAAGCTCGGCAGGAACGAGTGATGGATGTTGATCGCCCGGCCTTCCAGCTGTTTGCACAGGTCGTTCGAAAGGATCTGCATGTAGCGGGCGAGGACCACCAGGTCGATGTCCAGCTCCTCGACGAGCTCCAGCAGCCGCGCCTCCGCCTCGGGCTTCGTCTCCCGGGTCACCGGCACGTGGTGGAACGGGATCCCGTAGCTCTCGGCGAGCGGCTCGAAGTCCCGGTGGTTGGAGACGATCGCCGGCACCTCTATGTTCAGTGCGCCGGTGCGGCAGCGGAAGAGCAGGTCGTTCAGGCAGTGCCCGAACTTCGACACCATGATCAGTGTGCGCGTCGGGGTCGACGCCTCGTACAGCTGCCAGGAGATCCGGTATGCCTCCGCCACCGGGGCGAAGCCGGACTTCAGGTCCTCCAGCGTCATGCCCGGGTCCGTGACGTCGAAGTGCACCCGCATGAAGAAGCGGTCCTCCAGCCGGTCGTCGAACTGCTGGCTCTCCTGGATGTTCCCGGAGTGCCGGACGAGGAAGCCGGTGACGGCGTGGACGAGGCCGGAGCGGTCGGGGCACGACAGGGTGAGGACGAACTCGCGGCCGGCGGTGGGTCCAAGAGACACTGAGCCCTCCCTGAGGGAAGTGCGTAATGCGCAACAGTGGGACTGATACGCAACATGGTCCCGGCTTCGGCGGCCCGTGGTCAAGGTCTTGACAGTGCTTCGGGTGGACTGCACTGTGAGTTGCGTAGCAAGAGGTCCGTTGCGCATGAGGCAACCACTCGCCCGACCGGGGCGCTTCACTCCGAGGTGAACCATGACTACGACCGGCCTGCCGGACAGCCTGATCGCGACCCTTCCCGGCGACCACTACACGGACCCGGAGATCTTCCGCCTGGAGCAGGAGCACATCTTCGAGTCCATGTGGTTCTGTGCGGCACGCTCGGCGGAACTGGCGAAGCCGGGTGCGTTCCGGACCGTGGACGTCGGACGGGAGAGCGTCCTGCTGACCCGCTCCCGGGACGGCTCCGTCCGGGCCTTCTTCAACGTGTGCCGGCACCGGGGCGCGAAGCTCTGCACGCAGGAGTCCGGCGAGGTGAAGCGGGCCTTCCAGTGTCCGTACCACGCCTGGACCTACGACCTGAACGGGAAACTCGTCGCAGCCCCGAACCTGACCAAGATGCCCGACGTCGGCCGTACCGAGTACGGCCTGGCGAGCGTGGCGGTCCGAGAGTGGCTCGGCTACGTGTGGGTGTGCCTGGCCGAGAACCCGCCGCCGTTCGAGGAGTCGGTGATCGCCGACGTGGTCGCGCGTCTCGGCGACGTCGAGTCCATCGAGCGCTACGACGTCGCAAACCTGGAGGTCGGCCGGCGGATCGTCTACGACGTCCGGGCCAACTGGAAGCTGATCATCGAGAACTTCATGGAGTGCTACCACTGCGCGACGATCCACCCCGAACTGACCGAGGTGCTGCCGGAGTTCGCCGACGGGTACGCCGCACAGTTCTACGTGGGGCACGGCGCCGAGTTCGGCGCCGACGTCCAGGGCTTCACCGTGGACGGCTCGGCGGGCCTGGACCGCATCCCGGGCGTCAGCGAGGACCAGGACCGCCGGTACTACGCGATCACGGTGCGCCCGCAGGTGTTCATCAACCTCGTCCCCGACCACGTGATCTTCCACCGGATGTTCCCGGTCGCGGTCGACCGCACGATCGTCGAGTGCGACTGGCTGTACCTCAAGGGCGTGGTGGACAGCGGCCGGGACGTCAGCCGGTCGGTGGAGCTGTTCGACCGGGTCAACCGGCAGGACTTCGACGCCTGCGAGCGCTGTCAGCCGGCCATGAGCTCCCGGCTGTACGCCAAGGGCGGCGTCCTCGTGCCCAGCGAGCACCACATCGGCGAGTTCCACGACTGGGTCCAGGACCGCCTCGGAACCCGCGCGAACCTCGCGGAGCACTAGCCGATGGCCCGCAAGGCACCCGCCGATGACCCCGATGACTCCCGTCTGCGGGTCGGCCCGCCCCAGGACCACGCCGCGGGCCTCCCCGCGGTCACGTCCTCCCTGCGCCACGCCCACGCGCAGATGGGCGTCCGCCGCAGTCTGCTCACCTTGCTGAGCGTCAACCAGAAGTCGGGCTTCGACTGCCCCGGATGCGCCTGGCCGGAGCCCGGGCACCGCCATCGCGCCGAGTTCTGCGAGAACGGCGCCAAGGCGGTGGCCGAGGAGGCCACCCTGCGCCGGGTCGGCCCCGGTTTCTTCGCCGAGCACAGCCTCTCGGAGCTCGCCGGACGCAGTGACTACTGGCTCGGCCGGCAGGGCCGCCTCACGCACCCCATGTACCGCCCCGCCGGCAGCGACCACTACCGGCCGGTCTCCTGGGACGAGGCGTTCGCCCTCGTCGCCCGGGAGCTGCGCGCACTCGACTCACCGGACCAGGCGGCCTTCTACACCTCCGGCCGGGCGAGCAACGAGGCCGCCTTCGTCTACCAGCTCTTCGTCCGTCTCCTCGGCACCAACAACCTGCCCGACTGCTCCAACATGTGCCACGAGTCGAGCGGTTCGGCCCTGACCGAGACCATCGGCATCGGCAAGGGCAGCGTCCGGCTCGAGGACCTGTACGAGGCCGACCTGATCCTCGTCGTCGGGCAGAACCCGGGCACCAACCACCCCCGGATGCTCTCGGCACTCGAAACCGCCAAGGACCGGGGAGCCCGGATCATCTCGGTCAACCCCCTCCCCGAAGCCGGCCTGCTGCGCTTCAAGAACCCCCAGCGGCCCTCCGGCGTCCTGGGGAGCGGCACCCAACTCACCGACCTCTTCCTGCCGATCAGACTCGGCGGTGACCAGGCCCTCTTCCAGGCCTTCAACCGCATGCTCCTGGAGGCGGAGGACGACGCCCCCGGCCAGGTCCTCGACCACGGCTTCATCACCGCGCACACCCACGGCTTCGAGGACTTCGCCGACCAGGCCCGCAAGACCTCCTGGGACGACGTCCTGGAGGCCACCGGCCTGCCGGCGCGGAAGATCCGGGAGGCTTTCCAGGAGATCCTCGCCGCCGGGAAGATCGTCGTCTGCTGGGCCATGGGCCTCACCCAGCACCGCCACTCGGTGCCGACCATCCGCGACGTCGTCAACTTCCTGCTGCTGCGCGGCAACATCGGACGCGCCGGCGCCGGCCTCTGCCCCGTGCGCGGCCACTCCAACGTCCAGGGCGACCGGACGATGGGCATCCACGAGAAGCCGGACGCCGCCTTCCTCGACGCGCTCGGCGCGGAGTTCGGTTTCGAGCCGCCGCGCTCCCATGGCCACGACGCGGTCGCGACCATCCGGGCCATGCGGGACGGGCGGGTGCGGGTCTTCGTCGCCCTCGGCGGCAACTTCGCCTCCGCCGCCCCCGACACCGAACTCACCGAGCGCGCGCTGCGCTCCTGCGAACTCACGGTGCAGATCTCCACCAAGCTCAACCGGTCCCACGCGGTGACCGGCCGCCAGGCCCTCATCCTGCCCTGCCTGGGCCGCACCGAAGCCGACCTGAGGCCCGCCGGAGAGCAGCGGGTGACGGTGGAGGATTCCATGGGCTTGGTGCACCTCTCGCGCGGTCGGCTGGCACCCGCCTCCGAGGCCCTGCTGAGTGAGGTCGCGATCATCTGCCGGATGGCGGACGAGGCCCTCGCGGGCGACGGACCACCCGTGCCGTGGGCTGACTTCGACGCGGACTACGACCGGATCCGGGACAGGATTGCCCGCGTCATCCCCGGCTTCGAGGACTTCAACACCCGGGTGCGGACACCGGGTGGCTTCGCCCTGCCGCATCCGCCCCGCGACGAGCGGCGTTTCCCCACGAGAACCGGCCTTGCCCACTTCACCGTCAACCGGCTGGACGTCCTGCGCGTCCCGCCGGGGCGGCTCCTCCTCCAGACCATCCGCTCGCACGACCAGTACAACACCACCGTCTACGGCCTGGACGACCGATACCGCGGCATCCACCGGGGCCGCAGAGTCCTCTTCGTCCACCCGGACGACCTCGCAGCCCTGGGGCTGACCGAAGGCGAACCGGTCGACATCGTCAGCGAGTTCTCCGACGGAGTCGAACGCCGGGCACCGGCTTTCCGAACGGTCGCCTACCCCACCCCGCGTGGCTGCTGTGCCGCCTACTTCCCCGAGACCAACGTCCTCGTTCCGCTGGACTCCACCGCGGACATCAGCAACACACCGACGTCCAAGTCCATCGTGGTCCGGCTGTACCCCGCACGGTGACCGGCCTGCCGGCCACTCCCGTGTACGACGAACCCGTCGTGCAGTCGCGTCGGGACGGCATGACACGGTGCGGAGGGTCCGCATTCGGGGCGGTCAGCGTGTGCTCCGGGGGTCCTAGTTGGCCTGGGCCTCCGGCGGGTGGTGTGAACCCGCTTGTGGCGAGGTGGCAAGTACGGGGTGTGACCACTCGCCATCGCCCTGACACCCACCGACCCGACCGACCCGACCGACCCCATCACATCCATCGAACCCTCAGAGTCCATCGAGTGCATCGATCCGAGCGGCGGCCGGATTGTCCATGAATGATCTGGCCGTCGGGTACGCCGGGGCTGTCGCGGCCTCGGTTGAGGATCCCGAGTGTTTCGAGGCGCTCTTCGACCGCCATGCTCCGGCGATTCACCGGTACATGGCCCTGAGGCTTGGCCGGGACGCGGCCGATGACGTGACCGCTGAAACCTTTTTGGCGGCGTTTCGGATACGGGCCGGTTCGACCCGGCCCGTGCTGGGGTGCGGCCCTGGCTGTACGGCATCGCTGCCGAGCAGATCGGCCGGCATCGTCGGCAGGAGGTGAGGCTCCGGCCACAACCGCTCAGAAAGCCGCCCGGCTGAGCCTGCTCGGCATTGAGGGTTCGGCTGTGTGCCTGTAGGAGCGCAACTCGCTTACTCATGCGGGCCGTTGTGAGAACCGGAACGGCGGTGTGGGCGTCTTGGAGAACACTTCACCTGCACTCGCCCCTGGGGAGGCGGCATGTCGCAGCAGCCACCGGACCTCACCGAGCAGAATCTGAAAATGGCCGACAGCATGCTGGGCCATGAACTCGTCCGGCATGACACCAAAGCCGGTCTGCTCATCGCGGTCGACGGAGGGATCTTGGCGCTGGTCGCGGCAACCGCTCGTGGCGCGGATCTGGTCTGGTACGTACGCCTGCCTGGGACACTTGGGCTGGCCTCTTTGACCGCATCCATATTGATATTGCTCTCGTCGGTCAGACCGGCTCTGGGCGGCCGTGCCGGGGAAGGCTGGGAGCTCTGGTCACGCTTGGACCGTGACGACCTCTTGATTCACTTGGGGGTGGATCGCAGACCGGATCGTGTTCTCTTTCTCTCGCGGATGGTCCACCGCAAGTTCCGGCGACTGCGTCTCGCCGTCGACCTCCTGATAGCCGGGGTGCTTTTCTTGTCCGTTGCCGCGTTCATCGCGGACGTGCTCAGGCTCTGACGTGCCTGAGTTTGTGGGGGAACCTGCTGGATCCGCCACGGTCAGGTGAGCACAGCCGGTGCCCGGCAGCAGCGCCGGCCGCGAGCCACGAGGGGGCGGACATCATCCCGCGCCGCGGCCATCGCGATTCCGTCAGCTCAGCGCCGCCGAGTCGTCCGCCACTGACCGGATTCCCCCGGACACCACAGCTACCGGGGCCGGTGACACAGGAAGCAGCCTTCCCAGTAAGGGAGCCCGCTGAGGACGCGGTGACGTGCGCACGACGCCGTCGCCGCCCTGTCCGGCCCCGGGAAGTGCTGGAAAGGGCCGCTGCCCGCCGACGGGGCGAAATGCTCCACCATGCACCTGAACTGATCCAGGTAGTCACGCACGCGGGGCGGGTGATAGCCCAACTCGCTCCAGCGATGCCCGCTCGCTGCGAGGGCCGTGGCGCGCAGTACGAAGTCCCTGGAACGCGCGCGCTCGCATTCGCCGGCGCCCCAGTCGACCTCCTCCAGACGGAAGCCGACCGCACCACGGCCCATCATGTTCTGGTCCTGCAAGGTCAGTAGCGCCGCGAAGCGAAAGTCCCAGGCCTCGTATGCAAGATCGGACACAGCGAGCATCAGCACCTCGACGAACACCTCGGTGCCGCCATTGGACAGATCCAGCTCCCGGCCCCCACCAGAGAAGATGTTCGCCACCTCACCACCGTACCGCCGGTTTGCGAACTCCCTGGTCCACGAGCGGTTCCGGATGCGGGCGCGTGACCTGCCTCCCCGCCCTGTCGACGCGGGTGAACAGGAGGGCGGCGGCCTGCATCCCGTGGATCTGGGGGAGTCCGACAGGTCGGCAGCATGCTGGCTACTCGGGACCCGCCGTCAATAAGCGAGTTGCAGCAGCAAGGACTCGCCCTTGCCCCGTCGGCGCCGAACGTGACCCCGCCAGCCGGCCAGAACCGCGATCAGGGTCCAGCCCACCGTGCCGGCGATCAGGCCACCCATCCGCTCCGCAGCGTCCACCTCATCCGCCTGCTCCATCGGCACCTCGCTCTCCGGATCACGAATGACGTCGAGCCGGTCGCCCACCTTGGGAACCCACACGTCACCCCTGTAGCCCAGCTTCTCCTCCAGCTCGGTTCCGTTCTTGGCCCGGAGAGTGAAGCGGTGATCGTTACTCGACGTTCCGGCCGCACTGTCGGCCACGATGACGACGTTCTCCCGTACACCGCGCAACTCCAGTGCCGCTTCAGGCGCGTACTGCACGGCCCCGACGAGGACGAAGAGCGCCGGGACCGAGGACAGGACCGTCAGCCACACGGCCCGATGGAGCAAAAGCAGGGCCACAGCGAACGCCAGGCACAGCACAACACCGACTGTGATGGGGATCCACTCCGACCCCAACGTCAGATACGCGATGCCGGCAGTGCCCACAGCGGTCGCCCACCCGAAGATCACCAACGCGACGGTACGCCGCACCGACTTCCACGGTGTCACGGCCTCAGCGGGCGGCTCATCCGCACTGCCCGCCGGTGTCATCATGCTGCCGTGTATGCCACCTGGCATTACCGCTCCTGTGTCGCTTGTCGCTGCCTGCTTCCTCGGCAGGAACGTTACAGCGACTCAGGGCCTGGTCGGCTCGCTGTGCAGGTGGTGCCCGGGGGACCGCGGGGAGGCGCTCCCGCTTCCTGAGCATGTGCGCTTCCCCGCCCCATGGCTCGGGGCCTCAGCGCCGGAGGTGCGAGGGCAGCGGCACCCAGCGGCGCTGGGCGTGGCGATCCGTGACTTCCTGGCCGTCGTGGATCCTCAGTCCTGCTGCGGCACAGGCGTAGGCGAGTGTCTCGGCGTCGTGCGGGAAGGTGGACCGGCGCTGCCAGAAGCGGAAGTGCCAGTGCGTTGCCGGGTCGGGCCCGTCCGGTGGGAGGCCTATCTCCTCGTGCTCGACTACTTCGCCATCGCGTGCCAGGGTGCCGAATGTCCCGCCCTTGGGGTTGAAGTACATCCCGTAGGCGGTGGTGCCTGCCGATATCGCCCGCAGTACGGCGTCGTCGCTCGGCATATAGCCGTCCTGCGTGATCGCGCAGCCGCCAGGGGCCCCGGGCACCCGCGTCACGCCCACGTAGTGGAGGGATTCGTCGTAGTCCATCGGATCGAAGGGCGCATGCTCGGAGTCCGCTTTCGGGCACTGCGCGGGGTCGGCGCCGAGCCGCCGGATCACCTCGTCCTCGCTGAGGCCCGGCACGAAGCAGATGCCGAGTCCTTCGGTCCACAGCTCATGCTCGCCGAAGGCGGCGATGAGCGTGTCCGCCGCTGTGAACGCCGCGGCTTCCTCGGCGGGCAGTTCCACGGCCCCCGGTAGGTCCGCGACGAGGGGCGCGAGCGACGTGGTCAGCAGCAGCCGGCCCGGGGACCAGGGGCCGCTCTGCGGCGTCCACGCATCGGCCCCGGCCTCGAGCAGTGCTTTGATGCTGCCCTCGTCCACACTGCAGGTGGCGTACCACAGCGGTGTGTGTCCGTCGTCGTCGCGTGCGTCGACCTCCGCGTGATGCGACAAGAGCGCGGCGACCGCTTCCACTGCTCCTTGTTCCGCTGTCAGATGCAGCGGAGTGGTGCCACGCCATCCGACGCGGGTGTCGGGCGGTGCCCCTGCCTCCAGCCGAGCACGGATGAGGGCCGCGTCCCCCCAGTCCTGGTAACCCAGATGCTGCCAGTCGGCCCGCGGCGTGCACCGCCTGCGAGCTTCCTCCTGGCGGCGCAGCATCTCGCGCTGGTGCCCGGTCAGGGGCGGCGCCAGGAAAGCAGGCGGTCCGCTCACCTCCACGTACCCGAAGGCGCCCGGCTGCTCCGACGGATCCGGCGGCTCGAGCCCCGGCCAGACCTCGAGCACCCGCGCCGAGGTGGCGTGGAGAGCCGCCAAGTCGACCGAGGTGCGGGTCTCGGCAATCCCCTCGTCCGGCCACTCCACCACCAGTTGAGCCTCTCCGGCGGTCGGCAGCTCTGCCAGATACAGGTCGACGTCGGTCTTGAAGAGGGACCTGTGGGAATGGTGCAAGCTGGGATCCAGCGGGATCAGTCCGATCGCCTGCGGTGTGGAAGCCACGGTCATCCGTCCCTGCGCACCGGTCAACTCCACTCTGCGGTCTGTCGTGCCGTCCAGCGAGGTCACCCGGCGGCCGTCGGAGAACAGCAGGCCCACCCGCAACCCGGACTGCCGTCCGGCGGCCGCACTGTGCTGGCGGGTCCTACGGAAGACCGCCAGATGCAGGGTGGCTGCCCGCGGCCATACGGACCATCCCGTAAGCAGCACCTTCGTCTCCGGACCGGCGCCGAGCACCTCAAGCTGCGGCAGCAGCGCCGGAGCGAACCAGTCAACCGGCGGCCCGTACCGCCCGGCGTCCTCTTCCGGCGGGCCCAGCCTGACCAACACCGTCCGCTCGGCTGCCGGTTCCTCCGGTAACACCAGATCGTCGAAGAATCCCATACACCGATCGTGGCAGAGGGGTCTGACAACAGCAGAGCAGCCCCACCACGCCACCGAGCCGGGCCGACCCCGCGGACTCCTGACTTTGCGGACACGACCTATAGGTGTTGGCCCCAGTGGATGCCCGTGGTGAAGGCGTAGTGGCAGCCGGTGTGGTGGAGCCGGTCGTGATTCACTCACCGCCTGGTGATCGCCGAGTTCTAGCCGGGTCGCGGGTGAGGGTTGTCTCTGGGCGGGAGCAGTACCTCAGCCTCCGAGGGTGCCTCGTTGAGCGGTCTGCCGTGTCGTGGTGGGGTGCTGGCTGGGTGTGTACCGGGCCTGGACGGCGCGTCGTTGCTGTGGAACGTACCGGTGCCTACCCGTGTTCGGCGTACCACGGCAGGTCTGGGAGGATGGCCGACAGCCGTCCGTACCGGGGTCCGGGAATCGGGGGCGAGGAGCGGCAAGGCAGGTACGGGCAGCGGCCCGGCGGGCGGAGAGCGGAGCGGTGCGGCACATGCCGGAGTACCCGGAGTATCTCGCCGCGGTCGTGTTCGCCGCGGGCGGCGTCGTCAACATACTGCTGGCACCGCACCGGTTCTCCACCGCCGTCCTGTTCTGCCTCTCGGTGGCCTCCGCCGGACTCGGCGTGGCCGGTCGCAGTGCGGCAGCCCACCCGACCGTCGCCACCGTCCTCGCCGTCACCGCCCTGCTCCTGGCGCTCGCGCTGGGACTGCTGCTTCTGGCCGACGGCGTTCTCCTGGTCCGGCGTTACGGACCGCAGGCAGCCCTGCTGGCGACCGGCGCGGCCGGCTGCGCGGTGCTGGGGGTGCTCGGCCTCGATGCGGTCTTCCACGCGGTCGGCGGCGAGGCGTTCGGTGGTTTCGTGGTCGCGGTGAACGCGACTGCGGGTTACCTCATTCTGCTCTTCCTGGTCTTCGCCGGCTACGTGTTCGTCCGCGGCCGTAGCACGCCCTTGCCGGGAACCACCCATGTCGTCGTCCTGGGCGCCGGGCTCGATGGCGACCGGCCCGGCCCGCTGCTGACCCGCAGGCTGGAGCGGGCCCTCGCGATCGACGCCGCCCGCGCACCGGGCTCGCCTTGTGTGGTGTTCGTCGTCTCGGGAGGTCAGGGCGAGGACGAGGTCCGTTCCGAGGCGGACGCGATGGCCGACTATCTGTGCGGACGCGGAGTGCCCGCCGACCGGATCGTGCGGGAAGACCGCTCCGTCAACACCGGGCAGAACCTGCGCTTCAGCGCGGCCCTCGTGGACGGCACCACTCCCGGCCGCCGTGCCACGGTGGTCACCAGCGGCTTCCACGTGTACCGCACGACCCTGCTGGCCCGCCGCGTCGGCGTGCCCGTGCATGTCGTGGGCGCGCCGACCTCCCCCGCCTACTGGCTGTCCGCGACACTGCGCGAATTCGCAGCCGTCCTGTGGCTGGACCGCGTTCCCCTGGTCGGGCTCAGCCTGCTGCTGGCGGTACCGGTGGCGACGGCGGTATTCGGGCACTGAAGCGCCGGCCGCAGACCTCGTGAGAGGCCCTGGCAAAGGCGCCGTGCACGGCGGGGCTCCAGCCGATGCCGTTGTCGTGCTCCCTACTCGATACGGGGTGAGGGGCCGAGTGAGGGAGCTGCCGTGAGGATGGCCGTGCACGGGCTCCCGATAACGACGCAGGCCGCGGCGGAGGTGAGGGGCCACAGCGGGATGTCGCACGCGTTTCTCCGAGGCGTCGGCTCACATGCCTGACATGCACTCGCCCGCCCGAGACATCAACGGCTCTCGCCGTCCCCGCCTCACCACAGTTGGGTTCCCGGGGCGCCCTTGAACGGCCCCCGTACCTCCGCGGTGATCCAGCCGCCGTAGAAGTCGCCCTCCTGCGCCGTGACCTCCTCTCCGTCGACCGTGCAGCGGTCCATGCGGCTCGGGTAGAAGGCGAAGCAGTCGGCAAGGGAGGCGTAGCCGGGCTCGGGGCGGGGATAGCTCCAAGCGGCGCGAGAGCGTACGTCGTCTCCCACGATGACGTCCCAGTACCGGGCAGGCCCCTTCCATTCGCACCAGGTCCGGCCCGCGGCGGCCGGGAACAGAAGTTCCGTGCGGACGTCCTGCGCAGGGATGTAGAACACGGGTGGATGGCTGGTCTCCAGTACCCGGACGGCCCTGCGTGTCTCGGCCACCACCTGGCCGGCGCACTCCACCCGCACGTCACGGTCGTCCTCCCGCATGACGGGCGGCCGCGGGTAGTCCCAGACCGACTCGGGCGTGCGCGGGCCAGAACGTGGCAAGGGCTCTTCCTGCGGGTCCAGATACACCTCGTCCTCGTAGCACCAGGCCCATGGCCGGTCGCGTGCCAGGGTGCGTGCCACCGGGTGTGCGCTGGAGGCGAAGTGCGCCGTGGCGTGAGCGCCGGGGGAGCTGTCGCTGCAGCCCACGTGGCCGCAGGTCAGGCACAGCAGCAGGTCGGCCGGTGCGCGTCCGCGCGCCTGGCAGGACACGCACGTCTCACTCAGCGGAGGCGGGTCCGCCGTCCGGACATGGGAGCAGGCTTTCCCCGAGGGCCGTCCGCCATCGGGACGGATCGTCCATCTGGTCATCGGTGATCACCGGCCTGTCCGGTCGACATCACGCTTCTCGGTGGCGCCGCGCCCCGGCCCCTGCCTGTGTGGGTCACACGCACTCCCCTGCGGTCCTCGTTCTCCACCCTGTTTCGCCCCGACACCGCACGGGAGATGCAGGCCGCCGGGCACTGTGTCCCCAGCGGCATACCGCAGGCAGGAGGGGCGGCACGCGAGGACGAACGGTCAGGCCCATCTCCTCCAGCCCGGGAGCGGCACACGGGTGCGGTGCCCGGCCGGGAGCCAGGTCTTCCGCACATGCCCCTTGCCATGGAGTGCGCTCGAAGTCATAGCGTCGAAGACACAACGGCGCACGAGGCCGTCGTGACGCCCGCTCCTCCTGGGATGCCGGGTGGTCGCAGCTGTGTCTGGATGGACGGGAGACCTCGTGCCGCCCGAAGGACGATCAAGCGTGCAGGAAGGCTGGGACACGACATGCAGAAGCGTAGTCTGCGGGAATTGCAGGTATCGGCCATCGGCCTGGGGTGCATGGGCATGTCAGCCTTCTACGGGACCGCCGACGAGGAGGAGGGCGTCGCGACGATCCGGCACGCCCTCGACCTCGGGGTGAACTTCCTCGACACCGCGCAGATGTACGGCCCGCTCACCAACGAGTCCCTCGTCGGCGAGGCGATCCGGGGGCGCCGCGACGAGTATGTGATCGCGACGAAGTTCAACTACCGGATGGACGACGCTGTACCGGGCGACATCAGCACCGTCGGCCCGCAGGACGGTTCGGCCGAACACGTCCGCAGCTCCGTTCACGGTTCCCTGAAGCGTCTGGGAACCGACCACATCGACCTGTACTACCAGCACCGGGTCGACCCGAACGTGCCCATCGAGGAGACGGTCGGCGCGCTGGGCGAACTGGTCGCCGAGGGCAAGGTGCGCTACATCGGGCTGAGCGAGGCGAGCGCGCAGACCATCCGGCGTGCCCACGCCGTGCACCCGGTCACGGCCGTGCAGAGCGAGTACTCGCTGTGGTCGCGGGACGTGGAGGCCGAGGTGCTGCCGACGTGCAGGGAGCTGGGCATCGGCTTCGTGCCGTACTCGCCCCTCGGCCGCGGCTTCCTCGCCGGCCGGTTCACCTCGCCGGACGACCTGGACGCCAACGACTGGCGCCGCCAGAACCCGCGCTTCCAGGACACCAATCTGGAGGCGAACCTGCGGCTGGCGGCGAAGGTGAAGGAGATCGCAGCCGAGAAGGACGTGACGCCTGCTCAGCTGGCCATCGCGTGGGTGCTGGCCCAGGGCGAGGACCTGGTGCCGATCCCGGGCACCAAGCGCCGCACCTACCTGGAGCAGAACGCCGCCGCCGTCGGCATCGACCTGACGAAGGACGACCTGGCCCGCATCGACGCGGAGCTGCCCGAGGCGGCCGGTGAGCGGTACGACGAGGCAGGGATGCGGTCCATCAACCGGTAGCGTCGTCACGGACTCAGCTCCAGCCGATCAGCGCGCAGAGGGACAAACACAACGCGGGGGCTCATAGGGAACGGGGGGCGATCGTCGACCTCCTGACTGCCGGAAAAGGCATCGCCGGGTCACGGTCGCCGCACGCTCCGACCACTGCAAGGCCGACCAGGACGCCGCCCAGTGGCTCCCGCCGGCGGCCGACGTGCACCCCCTACGAAGGGGAGTAGCCGACCCCCAGCCGCGCTGGCACCTCCCTGATCTCTTTGCCCGGCGGGTGCCCTTCTCGGACACCCGCCGGGACGAGACGCACCCGGCCGCTTCGGCCGAACCACGTGGTCTCCGGTCGGGAGTGTGGATGAGGTCGCGGTCCACGTCCTTGGCGGGCGCGGTCCACGCCCGTGGTGTCGGGTCAGCGGTGGGGCCTGCTCCCCGTGCCCGCAGGGATGATCGCGCTGCGACACGGGCAGCTGGTGCGTTGTTCGCCTGCCCTCCCTGCATTTGCGGGGAGGGCCTCAGCAGGCGCCAGGCTGCGGTGTTGCGCTACCGAGTGAAGAGGCCCGGGTGCAGGAGTTCTCAGGAGGCGTCTTCGCGAATCCACTGCGGAGGAGTTGGTGCCCGGCCGCTCCGGACATTTTGTGGGCGGGCGTCCCCGAAATCGATGAGTCTTCAGGGGAGTCGAGAGGTTGTTATGACCGCCGTCATGATGGATGCTGCCTCTCAGTGTTCGCCGCAGCCGAACAGGACGAGCCGGGAGGGCCTGACAGTGAGCGAAAACGTCGCACGGGCGATGTGGGAGAGGTTCGAACCGGTCCACCAACTGGTCTACTTCACCCCCGAGGTGCGCGAAGCTGCGGAGGGGCTCGGACTGCGCGGCTACTGGATGGGCTACTTCGCCCTGCGCGCGGCGCCACTGGGCCCTGTTCCCGCGTCCGTCGTCACCAGCTCCTTCTACGTCTTCCACCCCGACCGGGCGGCGAGCGCGCTGCCTGCCGCCTGGGCTGCCGCGTCTCCGCAGCAGGTGATCGAGGCGCGCGAGCGGGCGGTTGGCGCTGCGATGACCCATCTCTACGGTCCGGACGTCGTTGCCTCCGCCGAGCTGGCCGAGGCCGCTGACCTCGCCTGGGAGGCCGCCCTCGCGGCAGACACGGCGGGACGGGTGCTCGGCGCGGCCAACCAGGCTCTGCCCCGCCCGGCCGAGCCCCATGTCAGGCTCTGGCAGGCGGTGACCACCTTGCGTGAACACCGGGGCGACGGACATGTCGCCGTGCTGGTCGGCCGTCGTCTACGACCGGTCGAGGCGCTGGTGCTCAAGAGCGCGACCGGGGAGACCGACGCCGAGTTCCAGCTACGCATCCGTCAATGGAGCGTCGAGGAATGGCGTTCGGCGCAGGCGACGCTCCGCGAGCGTGGCTGGACCGACGAGGAAGGACGGCTCACCGAGGCTGGAGCGGCAGCTCACGAGCAGATGGAAGCGGACACGGACGCGGCGGCGGTCACGCCGTGGCAGACGCTCGGCGTCGACGGCACCACCCGCCTCGCTCGCCTTCTTGAACCGCTCGCACGACGTGTCCTGGACTCCGGAATGGTGCCGGCAGGCAACCCTGTTGGGTTGACGCAGAGTACATGGGGCTCGCCGGGGTGACACCTGTGTCCGCACTGCGCCCGATGCCGAACAGATGGGCCAGGAGATCCGCTTCGGGACCGTCCGTCAGGTGAGGCTGATGGTGTGAGCGGCCGTCGCACTCTAGATCTTCGGGCCTGGGTTCTTGGGCTGCCCTCCCATGCGGTGGTCGCTCCAGTCGATGCCGTCGTCGTGCTCCTTGCTCGATGCAAGCCCGAGGAAGCCGAGCAGGGGAGCCGCGATGAGGACGGCTCCGCACAGGCTGCCGATCGCGACGTAGGCCGCAGCGGCAGCGACGGCCCAGAACAGGATGTCGCACACGATCCGGGCCCACCGTGGGAACGGAGCGCGCCACGTGTGGTAGCGGCGGTGGATGCGTACGAGCTTGCCGCACGCGCGCTTGGATCGGCCTGCCCCTTTCAGACCCGTCCTTGCTGCGCGCCCGCTGCCGAGCGGACTTCCTCTTCTGTCGTCCATGGCCCTTTGTCCCTCCGAATGCTCCGCACGACCGCAGCACCGCTTGCCCCTGATGCAGACGCGTGGGTTGGCCGCAGGCGAGCGGGTGGTGTCAGCTGTGCAGGACACGCACCCGGGTCCGGTGGTTGCGCGAACCGAGGGCCTACATGCGTTCGAAGGTCGGAAGGAACCCTATCGCCGCCGGTTGCGTGGCATAAGGCCTGCGCGGCGTGCGAGTTCGTCCTCCGATCCGATGGCACGTCGCTTGCCCGGCGTGGAGCGCACGACGTAGCGGAAGGGCAGCCCACCCGGTTCGGCGACCATGCCGCCGAACCGGGTGTCGCCCGCGAACCACACCCGGTCCGCCGTGTGCGGCCCGCGCAGACGGGGGCCGTCCCAGCCGTCCGCGGGGACGGGGAAGGAGCAGTGTGCCTGACCGTCCGGCTGGAGCAGCACCACCCGCCCGTCCGTCCCCCAGCGGCGGCCCTGGACCCGTTCACCCTCCGCGGTGACCACCCGGACGTTCTGTGTCCGCACGGGCCAGACCTGCCAGCCGTAGGTGGACATCACCAACCGCTCCCGGCGTCGCGCGCGACGCCACAGCAGCGTCAGGCCGGCCGTTGCCGCGATGACGGGGGCCAGGCAGACGGCGGTGACCAAGCCCGGGGCGGAGCCGGGGCCCGTCAGGAAGAGGACGGTCACCAACAGCAGCACCTCGGTGGCCAGCGCAAGGATGCCCCAGCGGAGGCCGCGTTCACGCTGCCGCAGGACGTCCTCCACACCCGGGGTGTCCACTGCCACTCCGGGCAGCACCTCGTAGCCGTACTCCGCAGCGATCATCAGGTGTCCCCTCCCGGAACGGCAATGGTACGGCGGTTTCATGGCCGTCAAGGCGCGCTCTCGTGGGCCGGCAACGCCACCACCGGGGCGGGCCGGGCGGGGCACAGGTCGGTGAGCAGCGCCGTCGTCCGTTCGTCCTCCCGAACCTCCTCCAGGGACCTGCGGGTCGCGGCGACGGGCACCACTGCGTGGACCTTGATGCCGTATGCGGTGCTTTTCGCCGCCGGGGAGGTGGGCAGCCCCAGCACGGCGGCCTTTGCCCGCGGCGTACACGCGGCCCCCGGTATCGCCGAACAGGGCGTCCAAGCACGTGTTGACGATCCGTCCGTACCCGGCCGTGGCCAATCCCCGGCCCCGCCGGTCACCACGACGACGAGGCCGTCGCAACGGACCTCGGTAAATCCCTCGTCCACCGGGACGCCCCCTCTCAAACCGCGCGCCGGGACGGTAGCTCCCCCCACTGCAACCGCCCACCGGGCTGGAGTATCCAAAAGAGCAGTATGCGGGGGACGTTGACAGGAAGAATGGCCGCCATGAGTTACGAGGGCTCTTCAATCGACCCGGCGAAGCCCAGCATTGCCCGCGTCTACGACTACCTGCTGGGCGGCAAGGACAACTACGCCGTGGACCGTGAGGTGGGTGACGTCTTCAAGCGTGACCTGCCCGGTTCCGTGGCCATCGCCTTCGCCAACCGCGCGGCCCTGACCCGGGCGGTCAGGGAGATCGCGCAGACCACCGGTATTCGGCAGTTCATCGACATGGGCAGTGGCCTGCCGACCGCGGACAACGTCCACCAGGTCGCGCAACGGCATGCTCCGGAGTCCCGGGTCGTCTACGTCGACATCGACGACCAGGTGTTGGTCCACGGCCGCGCACTGCTGGAGGACAACGACCGGACCCGCGTCGTCGCGGTCGATGTGCGCAACCCCGAAGCCATCCGCTCACACCCGGCCACGCTCGAACTCATCGACTTCTCTCGTCCCGTCGCCGTCATCCTCAGCGCGATCCTTCACCACGTCAATGATGACGAGGACCCGGCCGGCATCGTCCGCTACTGGCGCGACCAGGCCCCGCCCGGAAGCTACTTCTTCATCAGCCACTTCCGCTCCGGCAACAACCCGGAGACCATGGAGGCCGAGAAGATCCTCCAGCAGACGTTCGGCCGTGGCCGGTGGCGCACGGACGCGGAGATCACCTCCCTGCTGGACGGCCTGGAGATCCTCGATCCCGGGATCGTCCCCGCACCCCTGTGGCGTCCCGACGAGTCCGACAGCCCATGGAACCGTGGCGAAAGCCGACAGCTCACGGTCTGGGAACATCTCATCGCCGCCGGCATGGCGCGGAAAGCCTGACGCCTGCCCGGTAGGCGAACGCCGGCTGCCGCGCCCTGCGCCCGCAGGATGACCGGAGTTGCGCAGCGTCCGGGCGGGCAGACTCCGGTGCAGTGTCAGCACCCCGATCAGCGTCTGGGTGCCCCTCTTAGTCGCCGCACTTTGCGAGAGCCTTATTCGTGTTGACCGCCCCCGGAAGGCAGTGCTGGAGTCGGCGAGTGGACAGCATCCCCGCCAACCGGCGGCTCTGGAACCGGATCAGCAGCGCCTACCAGCGCGAACACGACCCTCAAATCGGCGCCACACCCCGGCTGTGGGGCATGTACTCCATCCCCGACGCGCACCTGCGCGCCCTGGGTGACGTCAACGGCAAGCGCGTCCTCGAACTCGGCTGCGGCGCCGGCCAGTGGTCCAGGGCACTCGCCGCCGAGGGCGCCAACGTGATCGGGCTCGACCTGTCCGAAGCTCAACTCGCCGCAGCGGCCGCCGCGATGGGCGCGGCCCGCTACCCGCTGGTGCAAGGCGCCGCCGAACAACTCCCCTTCGCCGCCAACAGCTTCGACCTGGTGTTCTGCGACTTCGGCGGGCTCAGCTGGGCGCCCCCGCACCTGGCCGTTCCGCAGGCCGCACGCGTCTTGGGCCGGGGCGGGCGCCTGGTGTTCAACGTCGCCAGCCCATGGTTCGAAGCATGCTACGACGAAACCGCCGGCCGCGTGACCACGACGCTGCAGCAAGACTACTTCGGGCTGAACAACATCGACGAAGGCGACGACGCGACCAGCTATCAGCTCACCTACGGCGACTGGGTCAAGGTCCTGCGCGGCGCGGGCCTCATCATCGACGACCTCATCGAACCGCGGCCCGAACCCGGAACGTCCAACGGCTACAACGAAACCGACCCACCAGACTGGGCACACCGCTGGCCGGCGGAACTGCTCTGGGTAAGCCACAAACCGTAAGTTCCGACGCGCCGAGCCGTGAAGGAATCCCCTCGACGCAGGGCCATCTGGGGGCTCTCCACCTGGCAGACCCTGTGCGGCCACGACCCCCTCCAAGCGGGGTGTCCTCATCCACGGCGCCGCGGGCGGCCTCGGCTCGGTCGCCGTGCAGCACGACACGCCGCTCGGCGGCGTCACCGACCTGGCCCTGAACGTTCGGTTGACCGTGCTGCGACCCGGCGGTGAAGCGGCGCAGTGCTCGCAGGCCCCCGGGACCGGGTCGCCCGTCCGCGCCGCCGGGCGCGCATGAGGCGGGGCCCGGCGTCAGGATGGTGCTTGCGTCTCCCGGGAGGTGTCGTGGCCCGCGTCTCCCGGTCGGCGGGTGGTCGGCCGACGGCTCGCCCGGCCACCACGACCCGACTGGCGTTTCGGAGGTACACCGTGCACGACATGCCGCTCACCAGGAGCGTCGGTGAACTGCTGCACCGGCGGCACCGTGCCTCCCGGGGCCCCCAGCCCGAGTCGGGGCCCGACGGCTACGGCCTGGACAGCTGGAGAGCCGGTCAGTTCACCGCCGGAACGCTCGCACCGCAGGACGAGGCGAAACTCGCCGACGAGGTCGCGGAACTCCTTCCGCACAGCTGGGACATCCCCACCAAGTCGCGGGAGGCCCTGACCACGATCATCGACCATCTGGGCGGCCAGCGGGAGTTGATGGCCTGGCTGGACCGCCACCCGGGCCGTCCGCGGATGATCGCACGGCTGTACGTCCTCATGGGCCACCTCGACCGCTACAGCGACGACGCCACGGTGGTCGACGCCCTGCGCTCCGCCCGGGAGGAGGACCCTTTCCCGGCGGGTCTGCACGACTACCTGCTGCCGCAGACCACCGACGAGACCCTGGGCACGCTGGCCAGCCGCCTGGAGAAGCTCCTCGCGGAGCAGCGGGAAGAGGACGCGAGTGCCCTGGCCCTGGCGACCACAGCATGGCTCAAGGGCATCGCCGAGAACGCGGACGGCCCGGGGTCGGCGGTGCTGGAAATGGGCAGCGTAATGGGGCATCTGCATCGGGACATCGCAGAGTCCGCCGGACACAGGTGAGCCCCGAACGCCGCAACCACGCACCACTTCATCCGCCGTCGCCCCGGGAGGGGGTGGGTGCCGGCTTCCTCGGCCACGAACCCAAGCGCCAGGTGGCGGCCTGGATTCGCATGTGGCCTCCTGGGGCAGGACCCCGGCGCGGGCCGGCGGATCGCCGGATTCGGCGGTGGCCCGGCGGCGGTGGCGAATCGGTCGTGGCCCCGTGCCGCTGTCCGGATCGCCAACGACCTTTTCGGCACGACCCAGTTGGCGTTCAAGGCCCTCTGGACTGTTCGGGCCTTTGCTCTCCACCCACCTGGCGCCCATCCAAGTTCGCCCGGTCGTGAGCACCCGAGGGCATGTTCGTGAGAGAAGTGCATCAACCTCCCGCGCGCCCACCGGCATCGTGTGCGGAGCAGCGGGCGACAAGGTGCAGCGTCGCGTGCACAGCAGTGCGGACGACGAGCGCGTCGAAGTGCTCCGGGCACGCCCTGGAGACCGTCCGCCGGCGGGCTGGGGACCGGCCAGGTCCCGTCGGCCTTCGAGGGCCTGGGCATCGCAGGCCGACACCGGCGGGGCACGCGTGTGCGGTCACCTGGTCACGGGCCGGTCTGGCCGAGGACCTCTGCGACGAGTCGGCGCGCGTACGCGGCGTCGAGTCCGTCCGGGCGGAAGAGGATGCGGTACATCATGGGCGCGACGACGCGGTCGATGACAGCCTCGACGCCGGGCGTCTCCTCACCACGTTCAGCTGCTCGGGCGAGGATGAGGCCGATCTGGTCGGCGGCGTAGGCCGAGCACTGGCCGGCGTTACCGCCGTCCGGGTCACCGAGCAGTGCGTCGCGGATATAGGCCCGGCCGGTGGGGGAGGCCATCTCGTCGAGGAACTGCTCGGCCCAGGCCGCCAGGTCGGACGACACGGCACCGTGGTCGTTGGGTGCGGCGTCGGGCCGCAGACGCTCGACCGCTACGTCAGACAACAGCTCCTGCAGGTCCCCCCAGCGGCGGTAGATCGTCGACGGCGTCACGCCCGCACGCTGGGCGACCAGCGGTACGGTCAGCGCCTCCCGGCCCACTTCCGAGGCGAGTTCGCGTACGGCGGTGTGGACCGATGCCTGAACCCGGGCGCTGCGCCCCCCGGGGCGCACCATCTGCCTGCTCATGGAGCCCACCTTAAAGCAAAATCATTGCGTCTAGCGAGCTGCCCACGTCACCTCCGTGCGACGGTCTTCACCTTGCGGCACCTGGCCGATCGCGGCCGAACAACGCTTTCGGCCCGGCCGGAGTGATCAGACTGGCCCCAAAGCATGCGTTCATGCTGCGCTCGCGAGCTCGCGGGCGGGTTGCGTTGCCTCGTAGGCGTGGCCGATTCGCAGGAGCACTCTCTCTTCGAGCGGTCGCCCGAGGAGTTGCATGCCGATCGGCATGCCTGCCGCATCGTGGCCGACGGGGACGGACAAGGACGGTACTCCGGTGATGTTGGCCGGGGACGAGAGGCGTACGTATGCGTCGGAGACGCCCTCGACAGTGCCGTCGGCCCAGCTGATGGTCTCCTGGCCGGTCTTGACCGCGGTCGCCGGGACGGTGGGGGCGACGATCAGGTCGACCTCCTGCAGCATGTGCGCCCACTCCTGCCGCATGAGGGTGCGGGCGCGCTGGGCACGCACGTAGTCCGCGGCGGGCATCAGTGCGCCGGCCTCAAGGAGGACGCGGACGTCTGTCTGGTAGAGCTCGGGGACCGCGCGCACGCTGCTCTCGTGGTAGGCGGTTGCCTCGGGCGCCATCAGGCCCCACTGGGTGGCCTGGATGTAGCGGGTCATCGGGATCTCGACCTCGACGAGGCGCGCACCGAGGGACTGAAGCTGCTCGATGGCGCGCCGTACGGCGGTCTCCACCTCCGCATCAACGTGGTCGAAATAGTAATTGCGCGGCACGCCCACGCGCAGCCCCGTCACGTCTGTGCCCGCCCCCGGCCGGTAGTCCACGGCGGGAGTGGTAAGGGACGCGGGGTCGCGCGGGTCGTGTCCGGCCAGGGCGGTCAGGGCCAGGGCCGCGTCCTCGACGGTGCGGGTGATCGGGCCGACGTGGTCCAGGGACCAGGACAGGGACGTGACGCCGTGGCGGGGGATGAGGCCGTAGGTCGGCTTGAGACCGACAACCCCGTTCAACGCGGCGGGCACCCGGATCGATCCGCCAGTGTCGGTGCCCAGGGTGAAGGTAGCGGTGCCCGCGGCGACCGCGACGGCGGATCCGCCGCTGGAGCCGCCGGCGATCCGGCCCGTGTCCCAGGCGTTGCTGGTCTGCGGCGTGGTCAGCCCATAGGCGAACTCGTGCGTGTGGGTCTTGCCGACCAGGATGGCCCCGGCTGCCGACAGACGGGCGGCAACGGTGCTGCTCGCCTGCGCTCGGTGGTCGGCTCGGACGCGGGAGCTGGCCGACGTAGCCGCGCCGGCGACGTCGATCAGGTCCTTGAGGCCCATCGGGATGCCGTGCAAGGGGCCGCGGTAGCGGCCGGCCGCAATGTCGTTCTCGGCTTCGCGTGCGGCCCGGCGGGTGTGCTCGACGGTGACGGTGACGTAGGCCTGAAGGTGAGACTCAACCTGTTCGATGCGCTCCAGGACGGAGTCCGCCAGCTCGACGGGGGACAGCTGACGGGCCCGGATCGCGTCGGCGGCTGCGCTCAGGGAGAGCTCATACGGCTGCATCGTGCATCTCCTGTTCCGCGCGATAGGCGGGGGCGGGCGGGGTCTCCCCGAAGTCCAGCTCTCGCAGGACCGCGACGACGGATTGGATGTGGTTGGCGGTGGCTGCGACCGCAGCATGGCGGTCGGCAGGCAGCGGAAGCCCGGCGCGGGCAGCCCAGCGGGCCGCTTCCGGCGGGGTGACTGCAACGGAGGACACGGACTTCTCTCCTCGGGGTCTGGAGGGGCTGGAGGGGCTGGAGGGCTGTCGAGACGGATCACCCGGGGGGGGGGGGGGGGGGGGGGGGGTAAAAGCTAAAATTTTGCGTTAGCCGACCAAAGGCCCAACGGTCGGCTAACGCAAACCCATTGCGTTTAGGG